>JANXCX010000008.1 GCA_025059535.1 Bacteroidia bacterium | reverse complement strand
GTATGACCGCGCTGATCCCCATCATCGTCGGCTGGCAGAGCTGAGTCAGGCGGCACATGAGCGGGTGCGGGCGTTTCTGGCGGACACCCCTCCCGAAAAACTACCCCGAAGCATCGGTAAGCTGCGCAGTAGGATAAGGGAGTATTTGCACGATATCCTTAGTCAGATAGAAGCAGCCTGCGCTGCGGTGCTGGCGGAGAAATAGCATTATATTTGAGCTCATGCCCAAGCGGCGGGTATTTTTCAGCTTCCTCACTGGAATGGCTCTACTGCCTACCTTGCTTTTTATGTTTCTGGAGGCCTACTACTTAGCTTTAGAGCGGTGCTTTCGCCAGCAGTGCAATCAAGTTGTCCAAAAGCTAAATGAAAATGCCCTCTATCCCGAAGACCTGTACAGTATTGAGCCGTGTCCGGCTTTACTCAGGAGAACCTTCCAAGCTTTAGGTTCTTTCTCGGTACGGAGCTTTTACGGAGAGAGGAGAGTGAGAAATTATTATACTCCTTAGCGCTATCGGATAAATTTCTTCTTTAACTGGTACCTCTCTGTTGGACCAATTAAAAAATCCTAAGAAAGTAGGGGCGAATCCGCTTATGTGATGGTATATCTCTCCCCGAAATACTCTCAATGTGCGCTACAATTGCCCTATTGCCCGCAAAAGCCCTAAGGCTACCGTTCATGAGTTGGGCTGAGAAAATACTCTCGGCTAAAAATTTTGAGGCTCAGCTGGTGGTAGTCCGCTCCCAGAGAAATGCTTACGGTTTGCCGAAAGCCGTCTCAAATACCTCTAAGTACTTAGCTCGGTTAGCCTTTACGGAGTAGCGGGCTTCTACGGTAGCACGGGCAGCTTGGCCGAGACGCTGACGGACCTCAGGATTTTCAATGAGATAGCTAATCTTTTCTACCCATTCCTCCGGGGTGTGGGCAAAAAGGCCATTTACGCCTTCTTGAATTACTTCGGTGTTCATCCCGAAGGGAGAGACTACCGGCGGTATGCCTAAGGCCATGTACTGTAGCGCTTTGAGGGCGCATTTACCTCGGCTCCATTCATCTTGGGATAGAGGCATAAGCCCAATCGTAATGGCTTGAAGGTCCCTTACCTCTGTTTCAGGACGCCAGGGAAGGAGCTGAGCCGGAAAAGGAGGCGCATACCCTGCCGTCCCAATAAAAAGAAAGCGAATAGCTGAGCCGTATTTTTCATAGAGCTGTCGCAGAGCAGGTTCAATTGTGCGTAGGTGAGCGGTAGTGGTGGCACTTCCGCTCCAACCTATTACCACTGGCGCCTCCGAGTCTAGCCCTTTCGGTCGGTAGAGGTCAGTGTCTATGGTTGTGGGAATAATCCGCACTCTTTTGTGGTACTGCTGCACATATGCGCTGAGAAAGGTATTGCATACGGTGACTAGCTGCGCTCGCTTGATGAGGGTAATTACCTTTCGGCTGCTCTTGAGCCGAGCAAAGGCCTTATTTGCTTGGGAGACATCTTTGATCCATATGGCATCATCAAAATCTAAAACTACAGGCAGACGCCGCATCCAGAGCCTTTCTATCAAGCTCGTGCCTAAAAGCGTAGCTTCTCGATACAAATAGATTCCATCCCATTTTCCTCGGAAAAGTGCTTGCCAAAAAGCTCTTAGAAAAGCACCGCTTATTAGAAGAGATTTAGCTACAAGGCCTGTCTGAGAGTCTAAAAAACGCTCGTAGGCTTGAGTGGATAAAAAAGCCTTCCATTCTATTGTGTAGCCTGCTTCCCGCAGAAAAGGTAGATACTGCTCTATGCGAAAGCGAAGCCCCGGAACCCTATTTGGGGGATAAGGGGCAACTAATGCAATGCGACGGCTCACTCTTCCAACCAGATAGAGGGGAGTTTTTCAAATATTTCTATGTTTTGAAAAGTAGGGGTCTTACGCGCGCCTTTGGCTTTGACCCACTTGGCCATACGGGAGAGACCTTCCTTGAGCGGGACCAAAGAGGTGGGATTGATTCCAAACACGCGGTATACTTTCGTATGGTCGGCGTAAGCATGGACTACCTCGTTGCGGGGAGGGAGATAGCGAATAGACTGCCGCAGGCCCATCACCTCCATCACGGCTTCAGCCAGTTCATTTATGGTATAGGGGGTATCTCCACCTATATTGAATACTTGATTATAGGCCTCGGGTATATGCACACTGCGTGCTATGTGAGGCGCCACATCAGCTATGTATGAAAAGGCTCGTGTTTGAGTCCCATCCCCAAAAATCGTAAGAGGCTTACCTAGAAGAAGTTGATTCATAAAGATGCCCACTACATTCCGATAGCGATCACCGATATTCTGGCGCTCCCCATACACATTATGAGGCCGAAAAATTATGTAGTTGAGCCCAAAAAGTTCATGAGCTGCCTTGAGGTCTAGTTCTACGGCGTATTTAGCGATGCCGTAAGGGTCCTCAGGCTGGGGCACAAGGTCTTCGGACATAGGCAGCTGATTTCGGCCGTACACAGCAATCGAAGAGGTAAAAACGAAGCATTCCACCTTGTAGCGGACCGCAAGATTGATTAGGTTAACACTACCTATGAGATTATTTTCATAGTTAAATCGGCGTATGAAGTGACTCAGGCCTTCTGCCGCATACGCCGCCAAGTGATACACATAGGTGAAGCGGTACTTCTGAAAAAGCTTTTCAAGATGGGGGTAATCATTGATGCTCGCCTGAATGAAAATAGCCTTGGAGGGTACATTGTCCAAGAAACCCCCGCTTAGATCATCCAAAATGACCACCTCGTGGCCTATCTCAAGAAGCGCATCAGCTACATGGCTTCCAATAAAGCCAGCTCCTCCCGTTACCAGCGATACCGCCACGCCGCAAAAGTAAATACGAAAAGCCCGCTACGCCCACCTGCCCACCTTCCTACATGCATTCTTACCCCGCCCTCCTAATCCCTCCATCCCTAATCTCGGCTTAATATGTACTTTACGAAAGTTGGCGTACGTTGCGCCGTCATGAGGGGATGGTGGGCAATTGGGCTTCTGAGCCTTATATGGGCCCAAACCAATACCTGCCCTTATGTACGATATATCCTGTTTGATGCCTGTAGTGGTAGTGAGGGAAATGATGAATTTCTCATCCTCTGGTCTGGTAGTGGCTTCAATACCAACCAGCTTCAGATAACCTTCCCTAACCCAGCTACTACCACATGGTGCAATAGCACCTGCGGCCTTAATAACCTAAGCCAGTGCAACAATGCCCTAATAGATTCATGGAATACCACTTGCGGATCAAACGTATTTCAGTGCGTTGGTGCTAATGTCAATATACCGCCTAATTCATGGGTAATCCTCTTTACAGGCTACCAGAATGCTAACCCCTATCCTAATCCATCAAACCTATGCGGTGCAGGCACGGTTTATGTTATGTTCGCCAATAATACTAACGCTCAAGGCCGCTACCTGAATAATCCTACTGATGCCGAAAATAGACGAACAATCATAAACTTCTCCGGCAGGCCAGAATGCAGCATGACTATAAACTACCGAAATATCAGCCCAGGTCAAAATGGAAATTACCTCCTTATAGATCCCACTATATGCATCGGCCGAACTGAGGGCCAAAATAATGTGAGACCCTCTACAGATGCCTGCTACTACGCCTCTTCCACCGATAGAAATGGGGTGTCTCTGGGGAATGTAGGGGCGAATTGCCCTTTACCTCCGACTTCGGTCCTACCTATTCTCTGGGCTTATGTTCAGATAGAGGGGGATAGGTTAGTCTGGCAGGCTACAGGCACAGAAGGCGAGGAGGGGGCGCATCTTACCTTATGGCACACACCCGAGGTTGGAAGGGCCTGGCAGGTGGTAGCCTCAGAGCTGCCTTTGACAGGCCAATACCCCCTTCGGGAAGAAGGATTCTATCGCCTCTCCGCGCCGCTGCGCAATGGCGCAGTAGAATATAGCCCCATCCTAGAGTATCGCCGGGGGTCAAGCGATCCCCTCTTATACCCCAATCCCGCTCCAGGCGGACCTTACCTGCTCCACCCAGAGCAGGTCCAAGAATTGGAGGTGATAGAGAATTATGGAAGCGTGATTGTCCGACTCACTGCCCCCATATCTATGGAGGCGCTTCGGGGCCTTCCGCCTGGCCTCTATGTCGTCCGCTTCTTCGGTCAAGGAAGGGAGCGGGTGCAACGGCTCTTAGTACTTCCTTAGTACTTCCTCAGTAGATTTTTTCAGCTATACCGCAAGGGAGGCGGTAGGTACGGCTTTCCCCGCGCGTGGGCTCAGTGAGCGAAACTACCACAAGGTAGATTCCGGCAGGCAGACGACGGCCGTTCTCGTCCATTCCTTCCCAGCGGAAGGCATTTTCCCCACTGGCCAGTAGGGCGCCCTGGGCAATCCAGCGCACCCTATAGCCGCTTAAGGTATAAATAGCAATGTCAGCGCGCGTATTGGGTTGATTTGCCTGGACATACACCCAGAGGAGATCCTCGTAGCCATCCCCATCGGGCGAAATCGTGCGGGGTTCTAAGCGGACGGGCTCGTTTGCTGTGGGGCTTCCCTCACGCTGAGAGTTCGGATAGCCTGGCGTACCAAAGCGGTGGGTGCTTGCGGCGGAGAACCAGTTTTCTGGCGAGTCGGAGGGACGCGTAGGCGAAAGTCGCTCAAGCGCTATGCCCTTGCGGCTGCGTAGCTCGGGAAAGTGATAGCTAGCGGCATAGGGCACCCGGTCTAATACCAGCGAATCCGCCTTCCGAAGAAGCCAAACCGTGTCGCGCTGATAGTCATAAGCGGGCAGGCGGCGCACCTGATGAAAACGCGCCGAAGGAGGCGGTAGGTAGCGCTGCTGCACATCCAGCGTATCCGGCGTAAGACACACATACGCCCCTGGTGCCAAAAGTACAGGCACCGTAGCCACCTCCTGAAGGCTTACAGGTACCTCACCCCGAGCCAAAAGCAAGTCCCTCAGATCTAGCACCTTTGAGGAAATATTGTAGAGCTCCACATACCGGCTCCCGCCCGTATGCGGTTCGGGAAGGATTTCGTTGAGGATAATATCCCCTTTTTGTACTCCTGCGGGAATTACCAGAGATATGGAGAGGGTATCTAAAGGCGCCCCTGCACAGGTACGAAGACCGGTAAGGCGCAGCAGGTAGCGGGTATTTTCCACAGGATTGTGCATAGGCAGGAGGCACACCCCCTCACCCGCCTCTAGAGGAATTGCCGCAAGCAGGGGAAGTTCAGGAGTCCAATGGTAGTTTTCCACCTGACTCAAGGAAATCGTATCCACTCGCTCACTAAAGCGCACTACGATTTCAGGTGGCTCGTAGTGGATCTGCTGAATTTGAACAGGCGGTGGGGGGAGAAAAGTAGCTACGCTATTGGGCTGGCTGGGCGTGCCCCCTTGCGCCGCTTGGCTAGGCTGCCAATTAGCGGCCATACCGCATAGCCAATCCAGCCGCACACGCTCTAAACTCCATCCCCCTTCCTTCTTGGAGCTTTCTCCATACCAGCGGTCACTGTAGACTAGACTCTCTATAACATTTCCTTGGGCATCTAAGAGGCGAAGGGCGGCCCCACGGTTAGAAAGAAGGGGAAATCCCGAAATCCCCAGCACGGGCCCATACGCCGATAAAGCCAAGGCCCCTTCGGGGGAAGTAAGCGTAAGATAGGTGCGAGGGGCTAAAAGGTAAGAGGGGAGGTTGCGTTCTACGCTGCCTACCCGCAAACGCCACCCACTTAGGTCAATAAAGTGCGCGGACCGATTGTAAATCTCCAGGTATTCATAGGGCGGGAGGCTGACGGGCGGGTCGGGATCCGCCATGATCTCGGAGAAAATCACTTCATACGGTGCAGCAGGCACAGGAAGTCCAAAGGTCTGCCGAATCAGCCGGCGATTACCCATGCAGTCTAGCGCTTCTAGGCGCAATTCATACAAAGAATCGGGGTGAAGCGGCGTGTCCAAGTACAGGATTACCTCTCTTTGCTGCCAGATTTCTAAGCGCTGTAGGGGTAAGGGAGGGCTAAGCTGGTATCGGGAGGGCTGCTGCATGGCTAGCGTATCCAAGGGCTCAGAAAAGCGGAGGAGGATTTCGGTGGCACTGCGCAAACGGAGTACTTCCAGTTGAGGGCCTGTGGTATCGCGCCAAATCCCGGCGACACTATTGGCCCTGCCGGGTGTACCACCAGCGGGGTCTTGAGAGGCGATCCAGTTAGAGTCCACCGCACAAGGGTTTGTGAGGTCTATGCGCTCTAAGCTCCAACCCCCTTGGGCCTTAGCGGGATCCCGATACCAGCTTGTTTGGTAGGCTAGCTCTTCCATTAGGGTGCCATCGGGAGCCTTGAGCGAGAGTGTATCCCCGCCGTCGTTTAGGGTAGGAAAGTTAGTTACAGTCAGCGCTTCGGGAAAGGCAGCGGCCCCCCCAGCAGAAACTAGTACAGCGTAGCCGCCCGGTGGTATTACGCCGCGGGCTATTTCGCCGCAGCGAGTCGCATCACAGAATTGCCAGCCCGTCAAATCAATCCATTTAGCCGAGGCATTATAAAGCTCTATGTACTCATATGGCGGCAATTGTACAGGCGGGGTAGGCTTAGCCATCACTTCACTGAAGCGAATTTCCCCTCTAAGGGCTGGCTGCGGCAGTCCTAGGGAAAGCCGTAGCGTAGTGGAATTCCCCATGCAGTCGCGCGCCTCTAGGCGAAGGGTATAAGTGGTGGCAGGAGCGAGTGGGGTAGCTAGGTGCAGGCGCACGGATTGTGGCAGGGCTTGGGCCCAGCTAATGGTAGGGCCCGAAGTTTCCCACTGATACCGCGTCAGCTCGCCCATAAAGAGCGTATCTAACGCTTCGTTGAAATCAAGTTGCAGAAGGGTAGGCGAAAGGCAGCTCCAGGCACGCAGGACTGGGGGCGTCTGGTCACGCCAAAGGTTTTCTACGCTGTTGCGCGCCCCCGGCGTACCGCCCTGAGGATCCTGGGAAGCTATCCAGTTGGAGTCCTGCGCACAGAGGTTCTGAAGGTCTATGCGTTCTAGACTCCAGCCACCCTGCGCGCGGCTCGGATCGCGGTACCAGCTGCTGCGATAAGGCACAAAATCCAAGAGGGTTTCATCCGGGCTCCACAGGTAAAGGCTATCGCCGCTATCGTTGAGCGTAGGCCAGCTATTGAGCGGTAGCGCTTGGGGATAACTTGCAGAGGCAGCGGTGGGCACTAAAAGCAGGTAAGTATAGGGGGCTATCATGCCTTGAGATAAGGTAGCACACCCCGCCGCGTCGCAAAGCCGACAACCCCGCAAAGCCAACCATTTGGCCGACCGATTGTACAGTTCCACATATTCATACGATGGAAGGCCTACACTAGGGGTAGGCTTTGGCATAAGCTCAGAGATAAGAAGATCACCTAGTGTAGGCACCTCAGGAAGGACGATCTCTAGGCTCCCCGAGGCAGAATTCCCCGCCAAATCCCGAAGGTTAGAATAGCTCAGGGTATAAACCACCGATGGCATGAGAGGGACTGAGAGGTTTAGATGAACCGTATTGGGCAAAGGATGAGTTACGTTTGAAATGCCTATAGAGGGATTTAGGCCATAGTTTGCGGCATTAGTGGCCGAGGTCGGCTCTAAGGGTTCGGAAAAAGTAAGTCGGATTTCCGTTGGACCAAGGACCTCAGCTGAGGTAGGCTCAGGCGGTTCCTGGTCAAGGCGAATAGGGCCTATGTAAAAGTCATCCAGCCAGAGATTTTGGCGGTTGGAAGAAGTATGTTGGAAGTAAACGCCGAAGTAAACGGCCGTAGTTAGGACAGCGTCGGTAACGGTAAATTCCGGTTCCCAAAAGCCGATACTATCCGAGAAAGCCTGCCATTCCCCATTTGCACTGCGCAGCACCCGCAGGCGCAGAATGTTGTTATTGCCACCGAAGCGACCGCGCCTACCCCCAGCTAAGCGGGTATGCGTGCTGCCTTGCTGACGCCACAGCTCTAAGCTATCCTGCGTGCCAGTGATACCACCCAATCGCAAATAATACCCATTGAGATTAGGGTCCGTTAGGTCGGCCTGATCGGCGACTAAATAAATCCGCACAAAGTTTTGGGTAGAAGGATTGAAGGCTAAGCGTACCCAGAATTCCCACTCTGTATCGTTTATGAGGGTACTGGCCGTGGCTAAGTACAGGGTAGCGTTAGTGGTAGGACCATTACTGCGCAGGCGCTGATCCGGCGTAATCGTCCAATATGCCGTGGTACCCTGCCAAGGCGGATTATGGGTAAAATCCCCATCGGCGAAGCTTTCCGCCAACTGAGCCCAGCCTACACCTAAGCCTACTACACCGCTTATCCACCGTACTACGGGCATATTGTAAAAAAATATAAGTAGACTCAGAAACGCCCAGACGTCTCCCCCCGCCCGCTAAGAAGATTTTCCTTTATACCCACTCTTCTGCCAGCGTGTAAGTACCAAGACCCCAATCTTCTCCATTCGGCGCATATTTTTTTTCGTATAGCTGTTGCGCTAAGGGAAAGCGTCGAAAATATTCACGCAGCTGCATTACACCGGCTGGCTGATGGATAATGTGATAGGTAACGGCTTGTCCCCTCCACATGGTTTGGCTATAATTATGGCTGAGAGCAGCCCATACGAGGAAGGTATCTATGTGGTTGCGGCTCAGGCCGAGGGGCTCAAGCTCCGCATAGCCGCGAAGAACATGCCACAACTTGCGCCCCGCTAGAAAAAAATCGCCCGCCGCATTTGTGTGACCTACGCGAGGTCGCAGGAAAGGAAGCCGAAACAGCCAGTAACCCAGTCGGAATGCCCCTATCTTCGCATACCCTACCCAGCGGTTTGCCCTTTGCCCTGGCCGCAAAAAGTCCCAAAGTGAAGCATAGCTGGCCCAGTAACCGTGCCTAAGCACTACATTACGCTGACAAAAGCGCGCCATCTCCTCAGGCTCAGCAATCGCCATAACCTCTTTCCGCACATCCAGCCTGTCTAGCCGATAAAAAGTAGACTCTTTGAGGTTGAATTGCGCTATGCGACGGAATACTTCCTCGGAAAATAGGTTATCTTGATTAGTACATAAAATAAACTGGCCCGCTGCTCGCCGGATTCCCACATTCTTCCCCATAAATTCAAAAAGAGGTCTATTAGATACCCCCTTTATCGCCTCATGTAACTCAGGTGGCACGCGAATGAGGCGGCGCCGCAAATACTTCGTCTCCCTATCCGGCGGCCAATGTATCACCTCTCGAAGCGGCTTCTGATCGGGAGGTGGATTCCACTCCACCAGAACTAACTCTGAAGGAATCTCATACTTATTGCAGAAATAAGAGAGGTAACGGAGAAAGGCGTTGAGCCGCTCTATAAGGTGCTCTCCATAGTTATCGTTGCGAGACACGCAAACTACACTGAGATAGGGATCGGAGCGGGCCGGCTCAGCCATAACATCAGAGGAGAAGGCGTTCTGGCTCTTCCAAAAGCTGTTTGAGGGTTTGCAGGAAAGCAGCGCCCGTAGCCCCATCCACTACCCGATGATCACAGGAAAGGGTAAGGCGCATGCGACGCTCTACTTGAATCTGTCCATCCCGCACTACTGGTGTAGGTTGGATAGTCCCCACCGCTAATATGGCCGCCTCAGGGGGATTGATAACCGCCGTAAATTCTTCTATCCCATACATTCCTAGATTAGAGACGCTGAAGGTACTGCCTGTGTATTCTTCCGGGGCCAGTTTGCGCTGGCGTGCCTTCTCGGCTAAGGCCTGCGTCTCTTGGGCTATTTCAGAAAGTCCCTTGCGATCCGCATGACGGATCACGGGTACAATTAGTCCCTCTTCTACCGCCACCGCAAAGCCGATATGAATATCCTTGTGGAGCCGAATGGTCTCCCCAGCCCAAGAAGCATTGAGATAGGGGTGCCGTCGCAGCGCCTGGGCGCAGGCCTTGATAATCAGGTCATTAAAGGAAATTTTCACAGGCGAAAGGGTATTGAGCCGTTCGCGCCACTGGGCGGCATTTTCCATGCTCACTGAGAGGGTGAGGTAGAAATGTGGAGCTTCGTGGACGCTGGCCGTGAGGCGACGGGCAATAGTTTTACGCATCTGGCTGACAGGTACTTCCGTATAAGTCGGGACAGTGGAAGGTAGGGGGGCTTGCGCCTGGCGGCTTAGAAAAGCCTCTATATCCCGCCGAATGATTCGGCCACCTTCGCCAGTGCCGGTAAGCGTGCGCAGGTCTATTCCTTGCTCGCGTGCCATAGCCCGAGCCAACGGTGAGGCCTTGATGCGTTCGGGTACAGTTTCTACGGGTGACACGGCTGAGACCGAGGCGGATTCGGGCTTTGGCTGAGAGGAAGGGGGCACTGGCGGAGAAGGAGGCACGGGAGGCGCTGGAGCGGCCGACACCAGCTTACCCGCCAAAAGGGGCTGGATATCTTCACCTGCTTTGCCAATAATCGCTATCAGGGTGCCGATTGGTACGGCTTGCCCTTCTGGCACGCCAATATGGAGAAGGACACCTCCCACCGGCGCTTCAAATTCCAAAGTGGCTTTATCTGTTTCAATCTCGGCTAAAAGCTCGCCCGGCCGGACGGTATCCCCCACCTTTTTATGCCAGCGGGCTACTACGCCCTCCGTCATCGTGTCGCTCAGGCGCGGCATCTCAATAACCTCAGCCATATAGGTTACGAGAGTTTATGCGCGCTCGTCTCATCCCGATGTTTAGCTAAGTAGGGCATAAACGGCGTACCGCCCGTGCCTACCGAGGTAGGATTAGCCAGGCTGCGCTGATGCTGACGCGCAATATACTGCGCCGCATATTCTAAATGTTTAGTTCGGAATTGTTCTATCCAGTGAATCGCCTCATTATAAAGCGTGCGCAACCGCATCGTACGATTGAAAAAGTCGTTATTTATCTCATACTGCTCTAGGTCTTCAATAAAGGCCCTATGTTTAGGCGGCATGTAAGTGCGCATCTCTCTTAGATATACCCGCAAGGGGTCCTCGGCGTGGCGGATACCTAAAGCCGCATCCAACGCCGGAATGATAGAGCTTTGGGCCCCTGTTTCACCCCGAAACCGCTGCGGCTTACCCTCATAAGCGGCCACCCCTTCGTAGATGACCCCATTGGGCAGGCTAGGATTATCTTTCCAGCCATGGATGTAAGGACGCACGCGGTTGTAATAAATATAGGGGTCGCACCGCTCGGGCATACGCAGGAGGATTCGGTACATAGCCTCTAAAGCGGGAATTATGGCCTCCAAGGCCGCCTCCGCCTCCGTTAGATTTTCTTCTTCTACGGCGCTTACAAGTCGGGGAAGCTGCCGCAGAGCCGGCGCCGCCGCAGCCTCAATTGCCACATGCACCAGAATAAACCACTCTTCATCCAGCCCACCGAGGAAATTCTGGATGAGCGCAATGTTTCCCAGATCTATAGGCCCCTCCTTCTCGAGACGGTACCAGTTATCCAGGGCATAGGAGGCATAGGAGAGCACGGGCGGCCGTCCAAGGTGCTGGGCTACCATATACCAAGGCAGGGCTATAGCCTCGGGCAGCGTATCTGCTGGGGGTTCCTCGCCCCAGACCCAAGCATGCCCAAAATAAGAAAGAACTTGCATCGCTCGGCGCCATGTAGCGTCCGTTGCAAGGTAAGGTAGAGGGTCTAAGAGGGGCATCTGTTTGAGGAAGTAGCGCACGCGTCCAGAAGCCAGCAGCTTAGGTAGCTCATACGCCAGCTCATCCCAGCAGCCTAAAGCCTGCGGCAGTTCTCTAAGCGGATCCTCTGCGGGTAAAAATCCTCGGCCCTCATGAATACCATACTCCCCTAGGGCGTGCATTTGACAAACTTACGCATTTTCGGGTGGTGCGTCAGCGGGAAGCCCTGCGCGGTTTGGCATGGCGAAGCCTAGGCATAGCCATAAATGGCCTACTTACCCTCCTCTACCCCTGGCTACTCATCAAGTGGATAGGCCGCGAGCCCTACGGCGTAGTTAGCTACCTCCTAAACCTCTTGAATTACTCCTACCTTCTTACTTTCGGATTAGCCGAACTAATAGGGCAGCGGCTAGCGGCCTCTTTCACAGGGGTTTTCCCAAGGGAACTCCTGACCCTTTTGCGCGCCGCTATGGGACTAATCGGACTCAATACAGCGATCGTAGGCCTACTCTGGTTCTTAGTAGGTCCCCAAACTTTAGGTCGGGCCCTAGCCCTTTCGCCGTCTATGGTCTTTTGGCTTAGCCAAAATTCGCTCTGGGTGCCGCCAGCCGTTTGGGGTATCCAGATCGCTACCCTACTGTACTGGATTCCTATAGCGTTAAGACACTACAGGCTGTTTACGGCTTTCTCCTTAGCCTCTAGCTTTTGGCAGAACCTCTTCCCTTTACTCTGGCTAGCCCTTGCTAGAGTTGAGAACGGCTCAGTAGCCTTGCAAGGGACGCTGATAGGGCAGTTTGGGTTGGGTTTGACGTTATATGGCCTGACTAAGCAGGCACTAAACGACCCCCTCTGGCCTATAGCGCCTTTCCCCGCTTGGCGACTTTTCCCCCAGGGAGTATGGGTAATTTCCCCGCATCTTTTCTACGCCGTAGCTAACGCCTTAGAAGGTCTGTTTATCGCTCGCTGGATTTCTTTAGATATGCTAGGGCTATATAATGCCGTCTTTTTTCTAAATAACCGCATTAACCTGCTTTCAAAGCGTCTGACCGAAACTTTCCTACCTTTCTTCGGAAGCCTAGCCGACTCTCCGCTAAGGCGTGCCTTGAGAGTAGGCCAAGTAACCTGGGTTTATGGGCTAGGCTGGGGCCTAGCGAGCTTTAGTCTCTGGGCAGCTATATCTTGGCTGCTTGCGGCTTTGAAAATTTCTCTCTCCCCTTTGGAAAGGCTTCTTCTGATTGCAGCCTTTGGCGCTTCTCAGTTAGCCTTTCCCCTTCTACCCCTAAACACTTACTACCAAAGCCAAGGTAAGTTCCGTACCCTTGCTCTACAATCTCTTTTCGTACATATGGCAATAATAATCAGTCAGCCACTTCTTCTTCATCATGGCCTAATGTTTTGGAGTACATTGGTAGGAGGTATCGTAGGGGCAATCTACTATTACATTGAGGCCCAAACTCACTATAGTGAGCGTTTTCTTTGGAAGGTATGGATTTTGCCTTCCTTAGTGCGTCGATTGGGAGTATGGGCGATAGGGGCTGGGATTTATTTTCACTGGCCAGCGCATATAGGGACTTCATTCAACCTACTGGGGTTAGGCGTGACCTACGGGGTAATGGAAATACTTGATCGCACCTGGCCCTACAAGCTAGGTTTCTTGAAGGCGTTGCGTCAGACCCTTTTAGGCTTAGCTAAAACCCATGTGGGACGCCTCCTGCGTCCAGCGCGGAAGCGCCCGCTGAATGATAGGTAGAAGCGTCTCCTCCAGCGGCAGTACCCAAGGACTTTCCACCACAAGGGTAAGAGGTACAGGCAAATCGGACCCCTGGCGGATAAGCTCTTCCCGCACCCGCTGAAGGCCCCATCCCAGCCAACTGTTAGGGTATTCCCCTACCAGGCTGAGCCGAATCGCCACTTGCTGCCCCTCAGGAGAATAAAGATGTCGAATCTCATACCGATACCCGCGTATCACGCTCTCCGCCCCGCGCCGCAGCAGCATATACCCTTCATCCCGATAAAGGGGTATTATTCCAACTATATGAACCTGCAGCGCCTGCGCAATCGTCTCGTATAAGGATTTTCCCTCTTCTATGGCTGATTGGAGGCGCGGCAGAGCAAATTCTATAATCTCCTCCAGCGTAGATAACGCCAGAGGCGTTTCGGACAAATTCATTTGCTGGACACTCTCTGCTAGCTTCGCCAGCTCTGCATAAGAGGCTATAAGATCACTGAGGGGCGGGTAGAGCTTCTGAGCTAGAAAACTCCGATATACTCCTTGGAGATAGGCCAGCAGGCGGTACTGCTGGTATTCGGCATCCCATAGCCCTTCCAAAAACCACCCAGGACGCAGCCTATGCATTGCTCCGCTCAAAGAGCAAAACTCATACCACAAGCACAACTGCGGGTAGCGTTAGGGTTATGAAAGTGAAAACCTTTACCCTCCAATCCATCTGAAAAATCCAGCTGCGTGCCAGCTAAGTAGAGAAGGCTTTTTTTAGGCACAACCAGTTCAATCCCTTCCGAAGTAAAGACGAGCTCATCGGGTCGTACCTCTTCGCTAAACTGCAGTTCGTATAGAAGGCCAGAGCAGCCACCCGCCTTAACCTCTATTCGTAGGCGCGGGAGACTGTACCCCTCCTCTACCATAATAGCCCGAATTCGCTCAGCCGCACGCGGCGAGACGCTTAGCATACTTCAAATATATCAAAAAAACCTGAGTTTAGTATCGCCACCAGCGATAAAGTCCAAGCTTTCGGCGGAGGGAAGCGGTGCGATGAAGCCAGGATTCCCATTCCAGCTTAAGCCAGGAGCGATAAAAGGCGCCCCACCCACGGGCTAAGATTTCACCCTCCCTGTTCATATAGTAAGGCATGGCCGAACGACCTATCCGATGCGCATTATCTGTATAAGACAGGTTTCGTTCAGTATCCTCTTTGAATTTCTGGCGAATTCTCTGCCATCCTTCGCCGGACTGCGTAGTCTCGCTGAGGTACTCCGCATAGTGGGTGCTATACTCCTCCATAGGATGAAAAGTCGGTACAAACTCGGTTGCGTCTATCACGGGTATGCGGCGCAAAAGAGGGTCACACATAAGCCAGTTATCCCAACTTAGTCTCCCCACGGCTAAAGGTGGCACAGCTTCATATACGCCTTTAGGGAAAACAAACAAGTCGGCTCCAGCGACTGTAGGTAGCTTCTTTACTCTATTGAGAGCCTCCTGCTCAAAGCCTTCTCGTATCTGCAGCCCTGTTAGGTCAGCTAAATAGGGTGCGGCGATGATAACAAAGCGTTTCCATCGCCTTTGAACTATCTGTATAGCCTGAGTAAGAATAGGTGCGATGACTATATCGGCATTTACATAAGCTAAAATACTGTATCGAGCGACCTGCTCGCCTCGTCTAAGTAGGTCATTTAGCAGGGGGGCATTTGTAAGGCTACGCGCTACTTCAGGAATTAGTTCTATGCCGTATTGACGACATATGTCTTCAGCTCCTTCTTCTTTTCCTATGTATATGATTTGTGGGCGAGGGCGTAAAAGCAGCCAGCTCTCAAGAGCTTGTAACTGCTGGCTAATAATGTGAGGCTCCCTGAAAGGCTTAGGCGTAGAAATCAGGGTGAACATAATTCAAAGTCAGGTAAATACCTACATAAGGCGCGAACTTATGCGGGCAAAGTGCGTAGGAACTGTGCCTTCTGTAACTTATAGTTTGACTTAGAGGATAGAAGCACCTTCCAGAAGATAGCGAGACTTTTGCTGCTGTATGCCATAGCACTCGGCAAAGTTAGTAGCTTTTCTTCGTCAGAGTCAGCCTGTGAGAGCATTGCTTTACAGGATCAAATCGGCTTCCTTCCTCAGATTCAAAGCTTTTGGCTCAAGAGACGCTTTACTGGCCAAAATGCGATTCACTAAGGAGGCATAACACAGGCTAAGAGTCTATAAGACCGGAGCTAATGCCGTCTGAGTCGCCCCATATTACCTACGGTCCGAACGCGCTAGGAGGCTTTCTTTAGTGGAGCCTCCCCTCAGAGGGAAGAATTTTTTAATGAAGGTGTGCATCCAGTTCTACCCTTCAGTTATAAGAGAAGAGGGACAATGAGGTTCAAATCATTGGAGACGTGCCCGCAAGCCTTCCAGCCGCTGAAAAAGCTCTTCACGGCTAAAGTTCTGATAGGCTGGCGGGAGTAGGCTACGCCGGGTGCATTCTAGGATGGCGAGGTAGTTCATATAAGCTACCTCTTCTGGGTAGCTAGGCGGCAAAAAATCATTCAGGGCCTGCATCACGTCGGCCCAAGTGGGCTCACTGCTACCCGCTAAGGTGGCCTGAAAGCGCGCCCGCGTGAGGATGGCTTCCCATTCGGCCCCTGAAAAGGTAGGCAGCTCTTCCCAAAAAGCGTCGGAGGTAGGGAATTCCAAATTAGGCATGCCCAGCCGGCGAGCTAGAGCCGTAACGACCTCCCGTTTTTCCTCCGCTGTAGTAGGTGGGAAAAGCGGAATGTGCTCTTCGGCTCGGCCTTGGCGCTTGAGGTCTATGGGGAGAAGGTCAGGGCGAGCGGTGATTAGAAACCACAAAATGCGCCCTCGATGGCGCGTATCACTCATAAAGCTAGCCAAGCGGCCGAAGATGCGGGCATTTAGGCCACTGTCGCCCTCACTGGCACGCTGACCTAGCTGGGTATCCGCCTCATCTATCACTACCGCTATAGGCGCTAAAGCCTCTAAAAGGGCCAGAATTCGCTCCAGATTCGCCTCCGTCTCCCCTACCCACTTAGAGCGAAAGTTTTTGAGCTGAACCATAGGTATCCCAATCTCCCCAGCGAAACAGCGCAGGAGAAAAGTTTTACCCGTGCCCACTGGGCCAGTTATGAGAAAGCCCATTGGGATGGAGCTGGTATGACCGTTTTTGATAGCCTGAGCGATAGACCGCAGGTAGGCCTTAGCCGCTCGGTGACCAGCTACGGCTTCTAAGGTGAGGTGCGTGCTCATAAATTCCAATAGCCCGCCTGCCTGAGCCTCCACCAGCACTTTCTTACGTTCTAAAATTTGCGCCTCTTCCCAAGGCGTGGTACTCTGAGCTATTTCGGCTATCAGCTTCTCTATTTGTACCAGCGTAAGACCGCCCAGAGCTATGGTAAGGGCTTCCAAGGAAATACCACCCTTTATTTTTTCGCTTAGATCGGGCTTATTCTGCCAAAGGTACTCCAGAAAAAGGCGTCGCACTTCCGCATTAGGGTAGGGGATGGAAATCGAGGAAACATGGGGGTTTGCGGTGAGTTTTGGATGGACTTCGCTTAGGCTTTCCGCCAGGAGAAGGATAGTAATATCGGAGCGCAGGAAAAGCGGCGACTGCGCCCACTGGAGGAGATAAAGGAGGGCTGTCCGTTCTTCATTAGCTAAGTAAGTGCCGCTATTGGGCACAAGCATCTCCCCATATTCCAGAATAAGCGCCATGCGATGGCCTTCGGAAAGGCGATGGTGAAAATACCGATGCAGCAAAGGGAAAAGCTCGGCCGTGAAGCGCAGCGACTCAAAGCGCTCCCCCACCTGACGCAAGTATGCCTCCATGTCGCTGCGAGACTTTTCATCCCGAAAGGTCAGCCCTGTGCCCCGATTATAGAGGAGTACTACCTCCCGCCGACGAAAGACTACCTGCGCTAAGAATTCTCGGAGGGGATAGGGGCGATTTTCGTACCAGACCAGATCATGGATGTTACCATGGAGGAGGAAGACGGCGGTGCGTCCGGCGTGATATTGGCGCGCTAGGTCGTCCAGCCAGCGAGGCAGAGCTTGGACGGTCATCGGAAAGTGCCTACGGTGAGCCGCCCTTCCCCGTCTATAGCGGCTCGGAAGAGGCAGGAGGTATTAAAGTAAAAGGCTACTTCGCCCGTGGGAGTTATGGCGATTACGCCGCCGCGTCCCCCAATAGGCTCTAGGCGTTCTTGGAACGCACTGGCCAGGGCCTGACTGAGAGGCACTTTCTGATAGCGCAGGCGCGCCGCAATATCGTAGACCAGTACGCTACGCAGGAAGTATTCACCTTCTCCAGTAGCGGAGAGGGCCACCAGCCCGTTTTCGGCATACGTACCGGCGCCGGGGATAGGGGAGTCGCCTACGCGTCCGGGTAGCTTACCCGACAGGCCCCCAGTGGAGGTAGCCGCCGCGAGGTTGCCCTGAGCATCTAAGGCTACAGCCCCTACGGTGCCCCAGAAGGTGGTAGCCGGTTCCGAAAACTCCACTTCGTTACGCATAGGGAGAGCCCATGCGCGCGCCAGCTCATCCGCCGCAGGGCCTACAATCAGCACATGACGGGTTCGCTCCATGACCTGACGGGCCAGCGAAACGGGATTTTGCACTTGGCGTACCGCCGCTACCGCCCCTACCGCTCGGGTACGTCCATCCATAATGGAGGCATCCAGCTCCACCACGCCCTGGCTATTCCGCACAGCCCCTCGCCCGGCATTGAACAGGCCGGAGTCTTCCAGCCGTCGCACCGCAATTTCCACTACATCCAGCGCGCTGCGCCCGCTGCGCAAAAGCTCATATCCTTCCTGAACTACCTCTCGAAGGTAAGCTTCGGCCTGCTGCTGACGCGCTGGAGGTATATCGGTAGGCCGAATATTTCCCGCCCCGCCATGTACTGCGATCGCCACACGCTGAGCCATAAGCCCGCCTATCATTCCAAGGACCAAACCCAGTCTAATGCAACGCATATAGTGTGCCCGCATTCGTCAGCACATATATGCTGCCGTCCAGCACATGGGCCGCCGCCTGGATAGGTGCATCCAGCTTCGTTTTCCAAGCTACCTTACCCGTAGGTATTTCTAATGCATAAAATTGCCCATCCATACCTCCGATATACACATACCCTTCTGCCAGCGCTGGAGAAGCCCTAAATCCACCTTTTATTCGGAAGGTCCATTTTTCTTCGCCTGTTTTGCTATTGAGGGCCGCTAGCAGCCCCGACTCGCTAGCCACAAAAACCACATCAATATCTTCCGCTAAGGCGGGAGAGGCCGTAACCTTACCCCCTGTACTATAACGCCAGCGCTCTTGGCCCGTCTTAGCATCTACGGCATATAGATTGCCATCATCGCTACCAAAATATACTATTCCCTCCCCCACAACGGGGGTGGTATTTACTTCATTCTCCGTCTTGAACTGCCAAACCAGCTCACCTGTTTTCAGACGGAGGGCATAAAGATTATAATCATCTGAGCCTATATACACTATGTCTTCAGCGATAGCAGGGCCAGACTGTACGACTCGGCCCGTCGTGTATTCCCATAGCTTTTCCCCCGTATTCCTATCCAGCGCATAAACATTATAGTCATGCGAGCCAAAAACTACAATATCTCCGGTTATAGCGGGAGGGCTTTGGATAGAGGCATTGGCCTGGAAGCGCCATATCTCTTTACGGCTCTCCTCTAGCGCGTAAAAGTAGCCGTCATCGCTGCCAAAATACACCTTGCCTTCGTAATAGGCTGCGGGGCAGGCTACATAATCTCCAGTGTTAAACTTCCAAAATATTTTACCATCGGATAGGGTAATAGCATACATATTTTTGTCTTTGCCGCCTACATAAACCTTGCCCGCCACAGCGACAGGAGCGGCACTTTCGGAGACGCCGTTTTGAATCTTGATTTGCCACCGTATGCCATTCAGCTTAGGTAAGGCTTTAGTGCGAAAAGCCCCTGTGCGCCGGGCAATACTGCGGTAGAAACGGATGTTCTTATTGAGCTCCTCTTTAGGCTGTAAATCGGCCTGCGCCCATGCTAGGCCTAGCCCCATACAGAAAAGGCGCCATACCATGCGGCAAAAATACAACCGCCTGCGATTTTGTTTGCTAAGCTATAGCAATGGAGCGCTTTTTAGCGCTATACCGAGCCCTGGATCAAACCCAGCGTACGGTAGAGAAACTTAGCCATTTACAGGCCTATTTCAGGATGGCCGACCCTCATGAAGCCGCCTGGGTGGTACAGCTCCTACGGGGGGGACATGCTCGGCGCTTCCTCTCCCCCCGCAAGCTCAAGAGCTGGCTGGCCGACTACCTAAACCTACCCCTGGCGCTAGTAGAGGAATGCCACCATCAGGTCGGAGATTTGGCCGAAACCGTAGCGCTTCTCCTGCCTAACCGTCACCGCCCACCGGGAGGATTGCCGCCTCTACCTCACTTAGCCGAAGTAGAGTTGCCCGCCCTTTTAAAGGCTACCGAATCGGCTCAACGCCAGTGGCTAGAGCAATGGTGGGAAAAATTAGCCTTCTGGGAAACCTTCTTGCTACATAAGCTGCTTCTGGGTGCTTTACGGGTAGGTGTAGCGGAAGGGTTAGTGCAGCGGGCTTTAGCCGAAGCGCTCAATCTGACAGAAGCCCGCATTGCCCAAAAACTCCAAGGCACGTGGCAGCCCTCCCCCACCTTCTACGACTACTTGCGGCAGCCCACCCACCTTACAGCGGAGCCTTATCCCTTCTTTCTGGCCTACCCCATAGAGGAGCTGGGGCCAAATTTTGTAGAAAAACTGGGCCCTACCCTTGATTATCAGGTGGAATGGAAGTGGGATGGGGTGCGCGTACAGATAGTGCGGCGCCAAAGCGAGGTGGCGGTTTTTTCCCGCAATGGCGTAAGGATAGACCCTGGCTTTCCCGAACTCGTAGAACGCTTTCGGTGCCTTCCACCCGACACCGTGGTGGATGGCGAACTGCTGATTGTCAAAGAGGGTCAAGTCCAGCCTTTTGGCGCGCTGCAGCGCCGCCTTATGCGAAAGAAAGTTACCCCCGCCCTGTTGCGCGAACTCCCAGCCACTGTATGGCTATATGACCTTTTAGAACTGCGGGGCACCGATTTACGCGGCCTATCTCTAATAGAACGGCGCCGCCATTTGGAAGAGTTAGCGGCTCTTCTACCCGTTTTAGAACTTTCCCCCGTACTACGGGTAGCTGACTGGTCGGAGCTTCACCGCCTAAGCGCCTTTACCCCCCCTGGGGCAGAAGGGTTTATGATCAAGCGCCTAGACAGCCCTTATCTAATCGGACGCCGGCGCGGCTACTGGTGGAAGTGGAAGCGTGAACCCTTTCGCCTGGACGCCGTGCTGGTATATGCTCAGCAAGGCCATGGCCGCCGCGCCGGCTGGTACACAGACCTCACTTTCGCGCTATGGAACGATCGCGGCGAACTGGTAACCTTTACTAAGGCCTATTCGGGCCTTACGGATGAGGAAATGCAAACCCTTAGCCGCTGGGTACGAAAGAATACCCTAGAGAAAATCGGCCCGATAGCTAAAGTCCCCCCCCTATGGGTTTTTGAGATCGGCTTTGAAGGCATTCAACGCTCCAATCGGCACAAGTGCGGCTTTGCCGTGCGGTTCCCGCGCATTCTGCGCTGGCGTAAGGATAAATCCCCCGCAGAGGCTAACTCCCTGGCGGATTTAGCCCAGCTTTACCGCACCATCTACTCAGTGCAGGATATGCCATAGGTTTGTCCTCATGGATCCCGTACGGGTGGAAAAGCTCCAGGCCTTAGCCACGCTTGGTATAGACCCTTTCCCAGTAGAACCCTTCTCGGTAAATACCACCGCAGCCACCATTCTGCGCTACTACCCACAGCAGAAATTGGACTTCAAGGCCGTACGCTTGGCTGGGCGACTCTGGCGCAAGCGACTCATGGGTAAAGCCTCCTTTGCTGTCCTGCGCGATGAAAGCGGTGATATTCAGCTCTACTTCCAGCGCGACACCTTCGCCGATAACCCGGAGTGGTACGATATCGTATTCAAAAAGCTTTTAGACCTTGGGGATTACATCGGCGTGGAGGGTTTTGTTTTTACGACTAAGACCGGTGAAATTACCGTTCATGTACAGCGCTTTCGGCTCCTTGCTAAATGCCTCCATTCCCTGCCCATAGAGAAGGAGACGGAGACGAAGAAATACGCCGCTTTTACCGACCCTGAATTGCGCTACCGCATGCGGTATGTAGATCTTATCGTGCACCCTTCTGTACGGGAAATCTTCCGAAAGCGCGCGCAGATTATTCAAGCGATTAGAGACTATTTTTTAGCACATGGCTATCTGGAGGTAGAGACGCCTATTTTGCAGCCGATTTATGGGGGAGCTTTTGCGCGCCCCTTCACTACTTACCATAACGCCCTAAACATGCCCCTCTACCTGCGCATCTCAAACGAGCTCTACCTCAAGCGGCTTATCGTAGGCGGCTTCACTGGTGTATTTGAGTTTTCCAAGGACTTTCGCAACGAAGGCATAGATCGCTACCACAATCCCGAATTCACCCAAGTAGAGCTGTACGTAGCCTTTCAGGACTACTACTGGATGATGGAATTTGTGGAGGGGCTAATGGAGCGAGTAGCCCAGCAGGTAATAGGCCGTTTAGAAATAGAATATGAGGGCCAGGTTATAAATCTTGCACCACCCTATCGCCGCATAAGGTACTACGAAGCCTTAGCGCAAGCGGTGGGCACTGAGGTGCGCACCCTCTCGGAAGAAGACCTAAAAACGCTTCTTCTCCAGCGGAACATACCCTTGCCTGAGCCGCCCTATGAGCGCATTCACCTTATTGAGCGGCTTTTTGACAAGCTGGTAGAACCGACCCTCATTCAGCCCACCTTTGTATTGGACTATCCGTTAGAACTCAGTCCTCTGGCCCGACGCCATAGAAAAGACCCTGAATTAGTAGAGCGTTTTGAGCTTTTCATGGCGGGCAAGGAGCTTGCTAACGCTTATTCTGAGCTAAATGACCCTTTGGATCAGCGGCGGCGCTTAGAAGCGCAAGCAGCGCTGCGCGCGGCGGGTGGCACCGAGGCTATGCCTTTAGACGAAGACTTCCTGCGAGCGCTGGAGTATGGCCTACCACCTACCGCCGGCTTAGGCTTAGGCATAGATCGCCTGACGATGCTTCTATGTAACGCCCACAGCATTCAGGAAGTGCTACTTTTTCCTCTTCTGCGCCCCGAATAGGCGCTGTATATTTGAGGCATGTTTGAGGCGATTGCCGAGCGCCTTTCGCAAGCTTTTCGTAGCTTAGCAGGTAAGGCACGGATTACCGAAGCAAATATCGCCGACGCCGTCAAAGATATCCGCCGCGCCCTTTTAGAAGCCGACGTGAACTACAAAATCGCCAAGGAATTTACCGAAAGCGTTCGGGAGAAAGCTATTGGACAAGAGGTCATCAAGTCGGTTACGCCGGCTCAGCTTTTTGTGAAGATAGTTTATGATGAGATGGTGAGGCTTCTGGGTGAGCGTCAGGAGCCGTTACGTTTTGCGACCGTACCGCCTACTATCTACCTTATCGTAGGGCTAAATGGGGCTGGTAAGACTACCTTTGCGGCTAAGCTCGCCCTTTACCTCAAGAAGCAAGGCAGGGCACCGTACCTTATTGCGGCAGATATTTATAGGCCAGCCGCTGCAGAGCAACTAGCCGTGCTGAGTGAAAGGATAGAGGTGCCTTACTATCGGGAAGAGGGTGCTACAAACGCCGTAGAACTCGTACGGCGCGGCTTACAGGCGGCTAAGCAGCAGGCCCGCGAAGTGGTAATCGTAGATACGGCCGGACGCCAAACCCCTGATACGGAGCTTATGGCCGAATTGCGCCAAATGGAAGCCGCCCTACAGCCTACCGAAGTGCTTCTGGTACTGGATGGAATGACTGGCCAGGACGCCGTAACTACGGCCCAGGCATTTCGGGAGGCGGTACAGGTTACGGGCTTTGTGCTCTCCAAAATGGATGGCGATGCCCGTGGGGGCGCAGCCCTCTCCTTACGAGCCGCTACTGGCCTACCCATCAAGTTCATCGGCACGGGTGAAAAGCCCGAAGACCTAGACCCCTTCTACCCTGACCGCATAGCCAGCCGCATTTTAGGGATGGGGGATATTATCTCGTTTGTAGAGCGCGCCCAAGCGCAGTATGATGCCGAAAAGGCTCAAAAACTTCAAGAAAAACTCCGGAAAAATAAGCTAGACTTTGAGGACCTTCTCGATCAGATTCGCACGCTGCGCAAAATGGGCAACCTGCGTGAGCTTATTTCTATGATCCCCGGCTTTGCCCAAGCTAAGGATCTCCAGTTGGACGAGAAGGCGCTCAAGCATGTAGAGGCCATAATCCTATCCATGACGCCTGAGGAGCGGCGCAACCCAGCGATTATCAATGGCTCGCGGCGTCGGCGCATAGCAGCGGGCAGCGGTACTTCCATCCAGCAGGTAAATCAGCTTTTGCGGGAGTTTGAGCAGATGCGCAAGCTGGTACGAAGCATCAATAAGCTTCAGGCGCAGGGGCGTGATCTGCGCCACGCCCACCCCCTTTTCCGAAAGAAAGGGTAAGCGCGTAGGTAGCCCCTTCACACTTCTATGCCTACGGTAGCGTAGGCCTTAAGGGCCGCCCCTAAAATCTCCACCGACTGTTCTAGATAGGGTGTATCTAGCACGTAGGCAATTCGCACTAGGCGCTTACCTTTCATCGGGTCAGTGAAAAATCCAGTTCCCGGGGCAACCATCACGGTAGTACCTCCCACATCAAAAGACTCTAAAAGCCATTGAGCAAAGGCATCACTGTCCTGAATAGGAAATTGCGGCATGAGGTAAAAGGCGCCCTGAGCGGCTGGACACACTACGCCAGGAAGGCTCCGCAGACCCCGCAGGAGCGTATCACGACGCGCCTGAAAGACCTCTCGTACATAGTCGTAATAGCGGCGCGGCAGCTGAAGCACTTCTATCCCGCCTATTTGGCCCAAGGTAGGCGGAGCTAAACGGGCCTGCGCCCACTTGAGCGCCACTTCTATAATTTCTGTATTGCGGGAAATCAAGGCCCCCACGCGCGCCCCGCAAAGCGAGTAGCGCTTAGACAACGTATCAACTACGACCACGAACTCTTCGCCACCCGGTATCTGTAAAGCCGAGAAAAACTCCAGGCCATCGTAGCAATAATCCCGATAGGACTCATCACTAATAAGGAAAAGCCCATGCCGTCGGCATATATCCCCTATCTGAAGTACTTCTTGCTTGGAGTAGAGTTTACCCGTCGGATTAGAAGGATTACAGAGCAGAATCCCGCGCGTCTTTTCGGTTAGGGCCTCTTCTAAAACCGCAGGAGCCGGCAGGGCAAACTCTTCGGTTATAAAACTTTCCACCGGCCGCAGCCTAACCCCCGTAGCCTTGCCTAACCCGATGTAGTTCGCATACGTCGGCTCAATTACTATCACCTCATCCTCTGGCGCAAAAAGCGTGAGGAAAGCGAAAAGAAGGGCCTCTGAACCGCCCGTGGTGGTAAGAAAGTGTCTGGCCTCCAGAGGAATGCCATAAATCTCCGTGTAGAAGCGGGCATAGGCCTCGCGGAAGGCGGGCAGTCCACCCGACTCGGTATAGTCTAAAACGGTAATATTAGCTCGCTGCAAACCTTCCCAGAACTCAGCTGGCGTGGGTAAGTCAGGCTGCCCGATATTCAAATGAAGTACCTTTTTGCCCTGAGCTTTAGCTCTATTGGCGTAGGGGACAAGCTTGCGAATCGGCGATGGAGGAGCCTCCAGCGCTCGCTGCGCTAAATCTGGCATATACAAAGTTACAACCCTCAGCTGAGCTCCAGTGAAGGTAGTTACCCGCCTTTCGTCAGCTAACCTAAAAGCCTTTGCCTCAGGATTAGGCCTCTGCACGCCGACTTTCACCAGGGTATTCCCCGGCTAAGAAAGCGACTTGAATTCGCAAAAATCTTCTCAGAAATCTAGTCTGCGGCATTCAAACACCCTATGGCACAGAGCAAAGGGATTTCAGAAGCCTCTGTAGCCCTCTTGAGCAGGTTGCGTAATTCGGAGTTCTCTCTACCTTTGTAATGATATGCAAAGGGTAAGGATTTTATCCTTTTTAGGCGCCTTCCTTTGGGCGCAACAATTAGATCACATAACTACTCAACTACCGGTGCGCCCGGTGCGCCTTCCGCGTTCCCTTCCCCAGGCGCGCCAGCAGAACCTACCTTGGCTTCTGCCGAATCAGGATTTCAAAATAGTTCCCAATGCAGCCGCTGAGCCGTATAAGGGTGATACCCTCATAAGCAACGGCACGGGCCCAAATACCCGCCCCAATCCGCCCCTGGCCTGCGTAGGCACTTTCTTTGACTCGCTGGAAGCCGCCTTTGCATATGTTGTACTGGGGAATGAGCGCATAGGACTGGTTGGTGACCAAGGTCCTATTTGTGTGCAAAATACCAATAATTGCCTCTATTTGGATGGGGCGATTGCCGAGCGATATGATTTTAGCCCAGATAAAGGCGGCGTAAACCGAACGATAACCATAAAGGGTATCGCCGTAGCGATCGTCAATATCCCTCAGAACCAAGGTCAAGCTTGCCAGGTAAGCCTTACCCCGCCAGGAGGACCCAACGATCCCGATCAGGCCTATACATTCACGTATAACTTATACCCCTCGGAGGCTACTACCTGGACTCTATATGACCCCCCACGCTCAGGTACAAAGCCTGGAGCACAACCAGTGCGCTCTGCCACTAAGCCGGCCTCCGAGCTTCGTATAATTCCCCTAGAAGTTCAGAGCGGTCCTCAGTGTGTAGATCCTCAGGAGTCCGTAGTAGAAATGTTTGACTTCGTATACTTCCAACGACCGCTGGATATCACCGACTCCGCCTCCTACTACGTAGCCGTGGAGACCGAAGCCTACAACTTGCGCAACTATGTCCTCACAGATACGCTCTACTTCTTGTGGGGCCCAGCGTATAATGGCAACCCGCGAAATCACCCCTGCTTCAATGGCGACACTGTCCGGATTGGACGCAGCGTAGTGGCCCTAGCCCTGTACGACACAACCACAGGTGAGTTCGCCGCCAGACCGCCTACCTTAACCTGGCTTCCTCTCCACATTTTCAGCAGTCCTTTATTTCAAAATGGGCTTAACTGGCTAGTATTTCCCATAGTATATGCCCAAGATGCAGGAGGTGGCACATGGATTGAGGGGGCTTATCAGCGTTTTCTGACCCCCTATCCTAATCCTACTACCGACTGCTTCTACCTGCGGCTGAATAGTCAGCAAGCTACCACTGTTACAGCGGTGCTCTATACGCCTGATGGACGGGAGGTAAAGCGCTGGACCCCTCGGCCTGTCCCCAGCGGCGAATCTACGCTGGTCTTAGATGTAGGTGAGCTCCCTATGGGGCACTACCTCCTGCGGGTTCAGAGTAACTTAGGCGCAGCAGCTTTTCAGGTAACTATCCTGCGGTAGAAAGGCCTGAAGAGCAAAAAAAAGAGGAGGGGGCTCGCTTTGGGTGAGCCCCCTCTTTAGTTTTAGCGGGTTTCCTGGGCTACGGACATGGGCGTGAAGAAAATGACGCCTTCCACTTGCCGCAGGTAAATGCCCTCGGCGGGCACATCCCCGCGCAGGAGCTTCTCCGCAAGCGGATTTAGGATAAGCTGTTGGATAGCCCGGCGAAGCGGCCGTGCGCCAAACTGCACATCATAGCCTACCTCCGCCAGGTATTCTACGACTTCGGGCTCCCAGCCAAGGGCCACGCCTTGCTCTTCTAAGCGCCGCTGCACCTGCCGAAGCTGAAGCTCTACTATCTGGCGTAAAAGGTCGGCGGTCAAAGGCCTGAAGAGCACAATCTCATCAATCCTATTGAGAAACTCTGGCCGAAAAGTGCGCTTGAGAAGCCCCATAATCTCTGCCCTTAGCCCTTCCATTAGCCTTTCCTCATCCGCCAGCGCGCTTTCCGAAAGCCGCTCCATAATAAGCGGTGCGCCAATATTAGAGGTCATAATGATAAGAGTATTCTTGAAATTGACCACGCGGCCTTTGCCATCTGTAAGACGACCATCATCTAAGACCTGAAGGAGAATATTGAAGACATCGGGGTGAGCCTTCTCTATTTCGTCCAATAGAATGACGCTGTAGGGGCGGCGGCGAATCGCCTCCGTAAGCTGGCCACCTTCTTCATAGCCTACATAACCTGGCGGGGCACCAATTAGGCGGCTTACCGTGTGCTTCTCCTGATACTCGGACATGTCAATCCGCACCATCGCCTGCTCCGAATTGAAGAGGGCCTCGGCTAAGGCTTTGGCCAGTTCGGTTTTACCCACGCCGGTAGGGCCTATGAAGAGAAAAGAACCGATGGGCCGGTTAGGGTCTTGGATGCCGGCTCGGCTACGCCGAATGGCATGGGCCACGGCCCGCACCGCTTCTTCCTGGCCTACTACGCGCTGGTGGAGGATAGTCTCCAGCTCTAAGAGTTTCTCCCGTTCGGACTTGAGCATTTTGGCCACTGGTATGCCTGTCCAGCGGCTTACGACAGAAGCTATATCCTCGGCGGTTACTTCTTCCCGCAAGAGCCTTTCACCCTTTTCCGTCAGGGTATTGAGCTGGGCGGTAAGCTCTTCTATCTTCTTTTCGGCAGCTGGGATACGGCCGTAGCGCAGTTCAGCCGCTTTCCCCCACTCCATTTGCCGCTCGGCGTACTCGGCTTCATTGCGAAGCCGCTCTATCTCCGCGCGCGCGGCCCGAATTTCACCGATCAAAGCCTTTTCCACTTCCCACTGGCTGCGCAGAGCCTGACGCTTTTGATAAAGTTCCTCCAAGGTGCGCGTGAGCTCAGCTACCTTGCGCTCATCCTTCTCTATTTTGAGCGCCTCGCGCTCTACTTCCAACTGGCGGATGCGCCGCTCTAAATTATCCAGCGGCTCGGGCAAAGAGTCAATAGCCAACCGAAGGCGCGCCGCCGCCTCATCTATGAGGTCTATGGCTTTATCGGGGAGAAAACGATCGGTAATATAGCGGTGTGAGAGTTCCGCAGCGGCTACTATCGCCTCATCGGTAATCCGAATCCCATGATGCACTTCATACCGCTCCTTAAGCCCGCGGAGGATGGATATGGTCGCTTCTACCGATGGCTCATCTACATAGACAGGCTGGAAGCGCCGCTCTAAGGCTTTGTCTTTTTCAATATATTTTTGATATTCATCTAAGGTGGTAGCCCCAATTACGCGCAATTCCCCGCGCGCCAGCGCTGGCTTGAGGATATTGCCGGCGTCCATAGCGCCTTCCGCCTTGCCTGCACCAATAAGGTTATGCAGCTCATCAATGAAAAGGATAATCTGGCCTTCGGACTGTACTACTTCTTGGATTACGGCTTTGAGCCGCTCCTCAAACTGGCCACGATACATGGCCCCCGCTAGTAAGGCGGCCATGTCTAAGGAAAAAAGGCGCTTATGTTTGAGATTTTCTGGCACATCGCCTAAGGCGATTCGGTGGGCTATACCCTCTACGATAGCCGTCTTACCTACCCCCGGATGACCAATAAGGACAGGGTTATTTTTAGTGCGACGTGCCAGAATTTGAAGAGTTCTTCGGATCTCCTCTTCGCGTCCGATAACGGGGTCTAGTTTGCCTCGGCGTGCCAGATCGGTAAGGTCTAGGGCATATCGCTGGAGCGCATTGAATTTCTCTTCGGCAGAAGGGTCTGTAGCTTTTTTCCCACCTCGCAGCGCCAAAATAGCCTTCTCTAGCGCTTCTACCGTAAGGCCCCGCTCTCGCAGGAGGCGTCCGATGGGTTCTTTGCCTTCCACTAGAGCCAGCCAGAGGTGCTCCACGCTGGCGTAGGTATCTTTTAGGCGGCCGGCATGGGCTAAAGCCCGCTGAAGCGCTTCACTCAGCGTAGGACCCAGATTAGGTGTGCCAGCTGGCGTGGTAAGCTTAGGCTGTTCGTTCAGCCATTTCTCTGCGCCGGCTAAAAGCATCTCCGGCGATACCCCCACCTTTTGGAGGAGGAAAGGGGTCACCAGGTCATCCCGCCGCAAAAGGGCTAAAAGCAGATGCCCGCTTTCCACCGTGCTATGATTATGGGATTGGGCTATTTCTACCGCCCTTTGAAGGGCCTCTTGAGCCCGCACGGTAAACTGGTTCCAATTCATGGTGGGGAAGGGGCAAATTACGCGCCATGACAAAATGTCAGTGCAGATTTCTTACTTTTAGGCCCGTGCAGACTATTATCCAAAAGGCATTAGAAGAAGCCTGGCGCCTTCATGAGGCGCTTTTTCAACCCGGTATGGTAGAGATGGTTGAGCGCATAGCCTATACCATGCTACAGGCCCTCCGTCAGGGTCATAAGCTGTACCTGTGCGGTAATGGCGGGAGTGCGGCGGAAGCCCAACACCTAGCCGCCGAATTGACTGGGCGCTATTACCGCGATAGGGCGCCCCTACCCGCCGAAGCCCTCCATGTCAATACCTCTTACCTTACGGCAGTAGCCAACGACTACGGGTACGAGGAAGTTTTTGCGCGCCTTTTACGAGCATGGGGAAAGCCAGGTGACCTGCTCTGGGCTTTCAGCACTTCAGGAAGCTCGCCCAATATCCTGCGTGCTTTAGAAACCGCCCGGGCTTTGGGCATGGTTACCATAGGGTTTACGGGTGCTGGCGGGGATAAGATGGCCCCTTGGTGCGACTACCTCCTTCGTGTACCTTCGCATGACACCGCACGCATCCAAGAAGCCCATCTCTTACTCGGCCACATCATATGCCAGCTTATTGAGGCTAACTGGACAGAACCTTAATTCTTCTCTCGGCAAATTTCTACTTACTACCTTTGAATTAGTGATAGGCCGACTAAAAAACTGTGGCTCCGAGAAAATTCAGGCATGGCGGTTTAGAGTATAGGCCAGCTAGCTAAAACCTTAGTCCTTCCGTTTCCGCTTACTTTTACCTTTGTGTCCAATGCTAAGGCGTCTGAAAAACTGGTTTCTGCAGAAAATTCAGGAGATGCCGTTCAGAGTATTTAGGTGGCGTGTAAAGCTGCTAGACCTGTTTCACCTACCCATTAGGACCCGATATGGATTTAGATTCATTCCTACCTTTGATGAAAATTCTATCTTAGCTCTATTCCATCGTGATCATCGTCTAGAAGAATATGACCTACGTTTTGTAGCCCGATTTCTCAGGCAAGGAGACATTTTTATAGACATAGGCGCGCATCACGGGCTTTATTCGCTGCTGGCTGATATCTGCGTGAAACCTTATGGAAAAGTCATAAGTTTTGAGCCCTCTCCTCGTGAGCGCAGCAGACTACTAAACAACATAGCGGCTAATAAACTTGAAAAGATCGTACATGTGGAGGCATACGCCTTAACGGATAAAAAAGGAGAAGCCACACTTTTTGTATCTTCTTCTTACGAAAGCGGCCTAAATAGCCTGAAACCTCCTAATTCGCAATTCAATATTGAATCTACTATTACTATACAAACTTATACTTTAGACGATTATGTAAAGGAGCACTCTATCAATACTATCCGCCTAATCAAGATGGATGCGGAAGGTGCAGAACTAAGTATACTACGCCGTAGTATTGATGTACTGACGCGGATACGACCAGTATGGTTGATAGAGGTAGAGTCATTTCGCACGCTACCGTGGGGCTATGCGGCTGAAGAGATCTTACGCTTCCTTGAAGCTTATGGGTATCGCTGGTATGTAGCTCAGAAAGAAGGGCTCCAACCCTTCCACTATACTCCAGAGACTCGCCTGAATAGGAACTACATAGCTATACCCCAGGAACAGGCGGAAACCATCTTAGCTTATCTTCAACAACGACCTTTCCGCGGATTTCCTAAGGGATAGAAAGGAGTAGCCTCCACTTCAGTCGGCCGTTTCTTTCGTTAGGTTCGGGGTAAAAGCCTTTCTAAAAAGTAGGGCAATTGCCGATGCCACCAGGGCCAATCATGATTTACGTCGGGGCCCCAGATATCTACCCAGGCCGGTATGCCTTTTTGCGCCAAGATAGCCTGCATGCGGCGCGTTTGGGTAAGCATAGGCTCTTCCCAGGCACCCTGCCCCACACAGAGCACAATCACTTTGCGCCGCAGCTCCTCTAGATAGTAGGGATCCTCCAAATTAGGCAGAAACCAGAGGGGGCTATTATAATACACCCGCTCATCACTGTAAGAGCCAATAAACTCCGATAGCTCATACACCCCGCTTAGGGCTATTACGCCACCGAAATCATGGGGGAAACGAAAGAGGAAGTTCGCTGCATGATAAGCCCCCATACTGACGCCTGTGGTCCAAACCGGCTTAGAGGTATGCTGCCAAATAAAGGGTAGTACCGTGTGGCGTACAAAATTCACATATATTTCATATCTACTTGCCCGCTCACCTGGGGGTAGGTCGGGATTTGTCCAGCTTTCCTTATCGTAGCTGTCTATAGTAAAGATTTGAAGTTCGCCCCGTTCAATAAAAGGCTGGATGGCGGCTATGAGGCCGAAGTCTTCTAGGTTACGATGGTCACCCTCTTGAGCGGGAAAACCGAGAAGCGGCTGACCCTCTGTACCATATCTATTGAGGCGTATGGGCCGGCCTAATGCCGGCACTTCCCAAAAGTAATGGGCCACCTCCATGGTCGCTCCTTAAAAGATTAGGCGGCGTTGAATGTAAGAAGCCAATTCTATCATCTCCTCCCAGTGGTGGGTGCGTATTACGTAGTGATAATCGCCCATAGCGGCGCGAAAGAGCGGATTTGTGGGCGCGTGGTAGATGAGGTGCGAGCCTAAATGCCGAAGCACCTCTTCATGCGTATGAACATACCCAATGTGGGTTTTGCGGGATACGTAGCAGGCGAAGTAGCGCGCCGGCGGCAGCTCGGGCACCTCATGCCCATGAATAACCTGCGCCCAAATCCGATAAAGATCTATATCATGGGCAAAGTCAAAGAGATCCAGGGTAGGATACCCAGGAGGGCGCATATTCACCTCCAGAGGATAAAGCGTGCCTTCGGTAGAGCGTATAAACTCAAAATGAAAGAAGCGCCCCTTTAATTCATAGGCTTGAACTATCTTAGGTCCGAATTCAGCCAAATCAGCCGGTATAGTGCGCTGAACAAAGTAAAAAATATCTGTATCTTCATTCACTACCTCGGCTACACCGCGGCTATACTCCATGGAAGCGGCAAACACTATACGCCCATTTTTATCCACCAGCCCATCATAGGTCTGGATGGTACCTGTGATAAACTTCTCCAAAAGATAGCCAGGGCGAAAGGCCTGCTGAAAGCGCTTGAGGTCCTCAGGGCTGTTTATCTTAAAGGTTGAGCCAGCGCCTACGCCTTTATCGGGCTTAGCGATTATGGGAAGGCCATGAGTATGTACGAAATCCTCTACCTCAGCAAAGGTACGGGCTACAGCCCCCGGAATAGGCGTAAGGCCAGCCTTTTGAAAATAGGCCTTCATTAGGCTTTTCTGCTGAAAAGCTGGCAGATCAGAAGGCCGCGGGCCAGGAATATCTAAAGCCGCGCGCACCTGAGCCTCTAAGGGAAGCCAGTACTCGTTGAAGGAGTCTACGCCGTCTGGGCGCCCAAGCTGATTGGCTAAAATCCGCGCCGCCTCTATTACGCGCTCTGTGTGATGAAGGTCCTCCACACCTATGTAGTGGTGCAGGGCCTGGGTGATATGGGGCGGCAGTTCGTTGGGAGGAGGACCCCCAATCCCCGAAGCACGGCCGCCTAACTCTCGGAAATGCCAGGCAAAAAGGTGGTAATTAGGGGGAAACTCAGGGGATAGAAAAATCCAGTGCATTGGGGGTAAAGATAGGCAAGAGTTAGGGGACGTGCCAGTTTTGGGCTCGGCGCACCGCTTCGCGCCAGCGGTGGAGGGTGGGAGCAGGCTGACGCGGAAGCCAGCGGGCAGCTTCCGGGAGCTTAGCAGGCTTTAGCCCGCACCTATAGGCCGCTAAGGCTGCAGCGCCCCACGCCGTTACCTCCCCATGCAGGGGTCGGATTACGGGGCAATCTATAAGGTCGGCCTGAAACTGCATAAGCCGCGCATTTACGCTCACACCGCCATCTACATAAAGCGCCTCTAATTTCCCGAGGGCTGCTAAGGCATCTGCGCTCTGATAAGCTATGGATTCCAGGGCGGCTAGCAGTAGGGTTTGCCTATCCGTCTCGCGCGTAAGGCCGATAATCAATCCGCGCGCATACGGATCCCAGTAAGGCGCGCCTAGCCCCGTAAAGGCCGGTACAAAAAACACCTCGCCTGCAGAACCGCTCAGAGAGTCCAACTCGGCATAATCTCGCAGTAGGCCTACTTGCTCTAGCCACTGGAGCGCCGCAGCGGCATTGAAGATAGCGGCCTCCCAGGCATATACGGCGGGCTGGCCCTCTACCTGCCAAGCTACGGTAGTTAGCCAGCCAGGAGGCGGGGGCAGTGGCGTGGTACCTATATTCTTGAGGAGAAAGCAGCCTGTGCCATAGGTATTTTTGGCTTGGCCAGGCTGATGGGCCCCGTGGCCATACAGCGCCGCCTGCTGATCCCCCAGTACCGCCCATATAGGGAGCCGTCCGCCCCAGAGGGTAGTCTCACCGAAAAAGCTACCGCTAGGACGCACTTCGGGAAGGCGAATCCCCTCAAGGCCCAAAAGCGCCAAAAGTGCCGGCGACCAACTTAGCGTCCTAAGGCTAAAAAGTAAGGTACGCGAGGCGTTGGAGACATCCGTAAGGCTCTGACCAGTGAGCTTATACAGCAGCCAAGCATCTACCGTGCCGAATTGAGCCGTACGCGGGACCCCGCCTTCCTCCAAAAACCAGCGAATTTTCGTAGCCGAAAAGTAAGGGTCAGGTAAAAGCCCCGTTTCTTGGCGCAGCCATTCGGTATGGGGCCTGAGGGCTTCACAGAGGGGGGCCGTACGCCGATCCTGCCACACAATGGCCCGCCCATACGGCTTACCTGTAGCAGGGTCCCAAGCGATAGTGGTCTCCCGTTGATTAGTGATGCCGATAGCCCGAATGACGGAAGGCCCCACCCCAGCACTGCGCAGCGCCTCACCAACCGCCTCATATTGGGCTTCCCATAGCTCTTCTGGGTCCTGCTCTACCCAACCGGCTTGAGGATAGTAAAGGCTAAGCGAGCGCCGGCCCAACCCCACTATCTCGCCCGCCAACGTAAAAACTATAGCCCGCGCCGAACTGGTCCCCTCATCCAGCGCCAAAAGCAAATCACTCATACGACCGGCACCTTTTCTTCTATGAGATAGCGGATTATGCGCTCAGGTGAGATGCCTTCAGCCTCCGCTTGATAGGAAAGGACCATTCGGTGCCGCAGAACAGGAATGGCCACCCGTTGTACATCTTCTACGTCGGGGGCATATTTACCCGAAAGGAGGGCATGAGTCTTGGCGGCAATAAGGAGAAATTGGGCCGCCCTCGGACCTACTCCCCAACTCACATGCTCCTTAATGAAGGGGTCTTTATTCTCTTGTGGGCGCGTGCTGCGGGCTAGCTCAACGGCATATCGGATGACATTTTCGGCCACTGGCATGCGCCGAACCAACCGTTGCACCTCAAGGATTCGTTCCGCCGAAAGGAAGGGCTCTATCTGCGGCTCCCATAGCGCTGTCGTGCGCCGCATGATTTCCATCTCTTCCGCTTGCGTGGGGTAGCCCACGAAAATGGCAAACATAAACCGGTCAAGTTGGGCCTCGGGCAGCGGATAAGTCCCCTCTTGTTCTATAGGGTTTTGCGTCGCTAGGACAAAGAAGGGGTCAGGCAGCGGATAGCTCTGCCCCCCTACAGAAACCGTGCGCTCCTGCATGGCTTCCAAGAGCGCCGATTGGGTTTTTGGAGAAGCGCGATTGATTTCATCGGCTAAAATTACATGCGCAAAGATGGGACCCGGCGTAAAGCGGAAATAGCGCCGCCCCGTTTCGGGGTCAATTTGCAGCATTTCCGTACCTAAAATGTCCGCTGGCATAAGGTCTGGCGTGAATTGAATGCGATGGAAAGAAAGGCCCATAGCCTGCGCTAGGCTGCTTACCATAAGGGTTTTAGCCACCCCGGGCGGCCCTATAAGTAGGGCATGGCCCCGACCAAAAAGGCTAAGGGCCAAATAATGTAGCGGCTCATCCTGACCGACAATCACTTGGGCCAGACGCTCACGCAATCGGCGGTAAAGGTCCCGCAAAGCCTCGGCCTCTCGTACAACCTGTTCCCGATCCATCCAAGCAAATATGGCAAGGAAATTTGTTCCTTCGCTTGTGCGCCTAAGCGCAGGGATCGCCATAGGGGCGCTTTTGGGGACCTTTATCGCCGCTTTTTGGGGGCGTTTCCCTCCTTTAGCTGGCTTAGGGTGGAGCGACCGCAACCTCTTCTTTCATGTGCCTATGTGGTTCAGCATGTATGCCCTGATGGGCCTAAGCTTTTTTTGGAGCGCACGCTATCTCATAAAACCCGACCCAGAAGCCGATTGCAAGGCGCGCGAGGCGGCCAAAGTGGCTATGTTCTTTGGCGTACTGGGCCTTGTTACGGGTATCCTTTGGTCGCGCGTAACGTGGGCCGAAGCCCTTCCAGATACCGATCCTCAGGCCTGGTGGGGATGGGACCCTAAGCAAACCTTTGCCCTAATTGCCCTTCTTATGTACGGCGCCTACTTTGTACTGCGCCAGAACCTGGCTAATGAAGCCCTGCGCGCCCGGCTAGCCAGCGTTTATGGGATTATTGCTACCATTTTGATATTTCCCCTTACCTTTTTGCTTCCGCGCTATTTGGGTGGACTTCATCCGGGGGCTGAAGGTACGCCCGCTTTCCGGCCGGAGGATATAAGCCTACCGCATCGGCTTACCTTCTATACCAGTGCCATAGGGTTTATAGCGCTGGGCGTTTGGCTGTGGCAGGCTCAGGTTAAGCTGGCAATTCTGGCTCATCGCCTGGCTACTAATACGGCCTCGTGTGGTACAAACGCTTAGGTACATAGCGGTGCGGCCGATAAAAGCCCCCAATTTGGACTTCACCTGTAGGCCATACGTGCCATAGCCGCCGGCGAATATGATGGAAGGTTATACCTACCCCTATCTGCACGTAGAAGCGCTGTAGGTAAGGCTCCAGCCACAGACGCACCCCTACTAGGGTAATAATGCGGCTATCATAGCGCAGCTCACGCGTGGGGAGGTAGCGCCAGTGCCCATGAAGCGCTAAGTAGAGCGGTCGGTCATGCCGCTCGCGCGCTTGGAAGTACCCCACTGTATGGGATACACCCAAAGAGAGATAAGGCGGGAAAGGGGAAAAATGCAGAAAAGTCCTATCATAGCGCAGGGCCGCCGCTGGCCGGGCCCACAGATGCACGCCTCCTATTCCCCAGGTAGCCCCCCAGAAAAAAGGCTTAGGCGCATAGCGCGGCTGACTATAAGCAGCGGAAACGCTGCCCAGCCCAATCCACCTGACAGTGTAAAGTGCGACGCGCCGTGTAAGTCTTTGGCTGCTCACCCCTAAAAATGGTATAATCCGTTTCCTGGGTCATCACGCAGTTTCCTGCTTGGTCTATTTGCGCCGTACCCCTCTCAAGTTTATTCTCCAGCGTATCCAGGCTTACGTATTGATAGGCCCACACGACGGTATCGCGAATGGTACAACCCGTATCCGCCAAAATAGCGTAGTAGGTACTACCTTCTACCGAGAGGTGCTCAATTAGCCAGAGTTCGGTAGTAGGTGCGCCCGTCCATCGGCCTACGGGCGTATATATGCCGGTCGGCCGTAGGCGCTTATAAAACCACTCCTGAATCTCAGGTGCAAAGGGTTCTAAAGGCTGCGATAAAGGGAGAGCGAGAGGGAAGCGCGTTATGAGAGGCAAAGCCACCCGAAGGCTTTCACAACGCCACTGCCGCTCCCTAATCACTTCGCCTGAGGGACCTGCCGGCGACTGGGAAGGCGGCGCCGAACAGCCCCACATACCTACCAGAGCTGCGAGACCTAAAAGCGCCCTTTGCACAAAGCAAACATAAGTAGTTCGGCAGTTTTCGTAATATCGCGCAAATGTGTGGGATTATTGCCTATACTGGCTTTAGGCAAGCGGTACCCCTGCTCTTGGAGGGGTTACGACGCCTGGAATACCGCGGCTATGATTCGGCAGGCCTAGCGGTTCAGAACGGCGAAGGCTATCGGCTCTTCAAACAAGCGGGCAAAGTTTCCGACTTAGCTAAGGCCGTAGAGGGCTTCTCCTTAGAGGCCCGTATAGGAATTGCGCATACGCGCTGGGCTACCCACGGCGCCCCCACCGATGCCAACGCACACCCACACGTCAGCTACGACGGCGAAGTGGTGCTAGTCCATAATGGGATTATTGAAAATTACGCCATGCTGAAAGCGTACCTGCTTGAACAAGGCATCTCCTTTTCAAGCGATACAGATACGGAAGTTTTGACGCATTGGATAGCGTGGACGCGTCAGAAGCTCGCAGATGCTCCTTGGGAAAAGGTTATTCGCGAGGCTTTCGCACATGTAGAAGGCACCTTTGGCATAGCCATGCTGGTGCGCTCTTTGCCTGACCATATTATTCTACTGCGCCGATTTAGCCCGCTTCTGATTGGAGTAGGAAGGGGGGAATACTTCGCGGCTTCGGACGCTACACCGCTTGTGCCTTACACCCGCAGCGTAATCCATCTGGAGGAAGACGAATTCGCCTTTCTGCATCCAGACCAAACAGAACCGCTTATTTTTAGTCTGCGGGATCAGCCGCGCACCCCTAAGGTAGAACATATTGATTGGGACATAGCGGCTATTGAGCGTGGGGGCTACCCCCACTTCATGCTCAAGGAGATATTTGAGCAGCCGAATGCCTTACGCGACTGCATGCGTGGGCGGATTCGCTTAGAGCCCCTGGAGGTGCGGCTAGGCGGGATAAGTAGGGTCATGGATCGCCTTATTAGTGCGCCGCGCCTTACCCTCGTAGGCTGCGGCACAAGCTGGCATGCGGCACTGGTGGGCGAATACCTTATTGAGCAGCTGGCGCGCATCCCCACAGAGGTAGAGTATGCGTCGGAGTTCCGCTACCGCAACCCCGTAATCTCTAGCCAAGATGTAGTAATTGGAATAAGTCAGAGTGGCGAGACGGCGGATACGCTGGCGGCCCTACGCTTGGCTAAACAGCAGGGCGCGTTGATTTTAGGTATTACGAACGTAGTAGGCTCAAGCATACCCCGCGAAACCCACGCAGGGATTTACATCCACGCAGGACCAGAAATAGGGGTAGCCTCTACTAAAGCCTTTACGGCGCAGCTTACAGCTCTTACCCTATTTGCGCTTCACCTTGGAGCAAACCGCTATGTCTTGGATCGGAATTTTCACGATTTACTTATAGAATACCTTCTGCGCCTCCCAGACCTTGTAGCTACCACCCTGCAGCAGATTAATGAGCCAGTGGCCCAATTAGCTGAAAGTATAGCCCATGCTTCTAATGTACTCTACCTTGGGCGGGGCTACAATTTCCCCGTAGCTTTAGAAGGTGCCCTCAAACTCAAGGAAATCTCCTACATCCACGCCGAGGGTTACCCAGCGGCGGAAATGAAGCATGGCCCTATTGCACTCATAGATAAGGACATGCCCGTAGTAGTAATAGCCCTGCGAGACAGCCTATACGAAAAAGTTTTAGGCAATATTCAAGAAGTGCGTGCACGCGGGGGGCGCGTTATAGCGATTGCTACCCAGGGCGATACCGAAATCCAATCCTATGCGGAGCAGGTACTCTATGTGCCCGAAGTACCCGAACCGCTCTCACCGATTCTGACCGTACTTCCGCTGCAGCTTCTGGCCTATCATACGGCTGTATTGCGCGGATGCGACGTAGATCAGCCGCGTAACCTTGCCAAATCCGTGACGGTGGAATAGGGGTTTGGCTGGATGCCCGGATGGCGATACCCCTTCGTGTGGGTAGCCATAGGCTGGATTTTAGGCAGCTATGGTATCCAGCAGGGATGGCAGGTAGGCGCGATTCTCCTACTTATTCTCTCGGGAGCGGCCTTGTGGATGTGGGTAGCTTTGGGCTGGAGCAGGGCCGTATGGAGCCTTCCCCTTTTTAGCCTAATAGGTGCGGTACGCACTCACCTCCACCACCTCAGCCAGTCCCATCAATCCTTAGAAGCGGCGCGCGGACATCTGGTACGCCTCTCTGGCTATCTTTTAGAAGAGCCTCTGCGCAGCCGAAAAACCTACCGCCTTCTCCTGCAGCTAGATTCGCTTCACTTTTTTCTCTTTCGGCAGACCTACAGGGTTTCAGGGAAATGCCTATTGTATGTGCGGGACAGCGCGGCCCAACACCTAATGGCAGGCACTCGCCTGCGGGCCATCACACGCTTAGATACGCTTACTTATGGCGCCTCTTACTGGCGCCAGCAAGGGGTACGGTTCATGGGCTTTACCGAGCAGGTAGAGGCTATTGAAGTAGAGAAAAGCTACTTAGGAGGCTATCTGGAGCGATGGCGCAGCGGTTTACACCGCCTCCTAACTCAGCATTCCCCTTTGCCTGGGCCCCCTTTAGCGCTAATAGAAGCGCTCCTTTTAGGGTATAAGCGAGGCTTAGACCCCGAAACGCGCGCGGCTTTTCAGCTCTCAGGGGTAGCCCATGTACTGGCCGTATCCGGCATGCATGTCGGGATAGTTCTATCCTTCTGGCTTTTTCTCTTTCGGCAGCTTCCGCCTACTTGGGCCCACGCCCCACTAAGCCGGCTTCTTCTGATGGCTCTATTAGTTTTCTATGGCCTTTTCACGGGGGGGGCCCCCTCCGCCATGCGGGCTGTGATTATGGGGGTAGTGGCTCTGCTTGCGCAGCTCACCCACCAGCCTTACCTGGCTTTGAACGCACTGGGATTTGCGGCTTTTCTTCAGCTTCTCCTTAACCCCTTCCTTCTTCATTCCCTCAGTTTCCAGCTTTCTTATGCAGCGGTACTTGGCCTGCTGGCCTTCTATGGTCCCCTTAGCCAAGCCGGTCAAAAGCTCCTTCCCCCTAAAAAGCGCTTCGTACAGTATGCATGGGAGGTTCTGGCCGTATCTTTAGCAGCCCAGCTTGGCACTTTCCTTCTAAGCTGGGCCCACTTCGGGCAATTCCCCCTATACTTTCTAATAGCCAACCTCCTTGCAGTGCCCCTAGCGACCCTCTTAGCTTTCGTAGGGGCGGTATGGATTTTAGTTTTACTGATAGGCGTACCCCTTCTTGCCCCTGTGCTGGGCTATGGGAGTCATGGGCTAGCCTGGCTTCTTTTATTTTGGGTCAAGCTTGTGTCGGCCCTGCCAGCAGCCACAATTACCCTCCCGCCTCTCCCTTTTAGTGCCGCCCTAATCGCTACCCTTGGCCTCGTAAGCGGCGGATTTGTTCTCCAGAGGTACCTCGCCTCTAAAGCCCAGCCCTGGATAGTTTAGATTACCTCCGTCAGGAGAATATAGACTAAAGCCCCCGCTGCATACCCTAAAAAGGCGAGGCCGCTTATCCGCCGCAGATACCAGAAAAACTCTATGCGCTCCATGCCCATTGCGATGACGCCGGGGGCCGAGCCAATTATGAGAATATTTCCTCCTACGCCCACCGTATAGGCGAGGAATTCCCATAGCTGGTGGTCAGTGGGAAATTGCGTGAGGGGGTACATCTCAATCGCCGCAGCCATGAGCGGCACATTATCTACTATCGCTGAGAGAATACCTAGGAGAAAAGCCGTAAGGTCCAAATTACCTATGGTTTTTTCTAAGGCCTGGGCGGTCCAGCGCAGCACCCCAGTCTCACTCAAAGCCCCTACAGCCAAGAGAATGCCCAAGAAGAAGAGCAAGCTAGGGGTATCTATCCTTTCTAGGGCCGATACAGCCCGCAAGCGCAAGGGCTCATCTACGCGCCGATGGAGGCGTCGGTAAAAGATTTCGGTTACAAGCCATGTCAGCCCCATAGCCAAAAGCATAGCTAAGTAAGGGGGCACCCGGAACACCACGCGCAATACCGGTACCATTAGAATTCCGCCAATGCCTACAATGAAAACGAGTAGGCTAAACGGACGTGGAATGTCTTCGCCATTCTCTTGGAGGGCTTCTGCATGCATGGGTAGGCCTTTGAAGATTCGCCCCAGAAAAATAAACGGTACCAGAACCGCCAAAAGGCTAGGGAGAAAAACCCGGCGCACCAGACTCACTTCCGTAATTCGCCCTTTAATCCACAACATAGTTGTAGTGATATCGCCCAGGGGGCTCCAAGCGCCTCCCGCATTAGCGGCCAGTACGACGAGGGAAGCTCCTACTAAGCGTAGCGAACGGGCCTCTTCAGGGGTAGATTTTTGAAGAAGCGCTACCATGAGGAGGGTAGTGGTAAAGCTTCCCACCACTGCCGAGAGAAAAAAGGTCATAAGGACTATCATACCTAGAAACTGCTCGGCGGTGCGTGCGCGTAAAATCCGCAGAAGAAACTGAAAGCCCGAGTAAGAATCCACTACTTCCACGATCGTCATAGCTCCTACTAAGAAAAAGAGCACTTCGGCCGCTTCACCGAGGTGATAGAAAAGGGCTTCCTCTGTATGCTTGGGCACGTGTCCATACCAGTAGAGAGGTAGGGTATAGAGGAAAACCCAGCTAAGGCTACCAATAAGTATGGCTGTGGCGGCTTTATCTATATGCAGGCGATACTCCAGCGCTATGAAGGCATAGCCTACTATAAAGAGGAGCACAATCAGCGCTTCCACACGCGCAAAGGTAGGCTCTCCTTGTACGCCTGCCGTACGGCCTCTACTATAGCGTATCGGTCATACCCGCCTAAGCGATACTGCTCAGCTTGGGTAGCCTGTTCTATGACCATATCAGGCGCTCCAAGACGACGCACCGGACGTAAGTATCCATTATCCGTCAGCCACTCTAATACGGCGCTACCTATCCCGCCCATACGCACCCCATCCTCTACGGTCAGGATATACCTATACTTTTGGGCTACTTCATCTAGGAGCTCTTCGTCAAGGGGCTTAGCGAAACGCAGGTCGTAAACTGCGGGATATAAGCCCTCGGTAGCTAAAAGCTCAACGGCCATTAAAACTTCATTCCCAATATGCCCGTAGGCTAAAATCGCCACTTCTTCGCCTTCGCGCAGTTTGCGGCCTTTTCCAATAGGAATTTCGGCAAATGGCGTGCGCCATTCTATCAGTACGCCATTTCCACGGGGGTAACGAATTACAAAAGGCCTATCGCTGTGCAGGGCGGTATACATGAGGTTGCGAAGCTCGGCCTCATTGAGGGGCGCTGAGAGGATGAGGTTAGGGATCGGACGCAGATAGGCGATATCGTAAAGCCCCTGATGGGTAGCGCCATCTGCCCCTACCGCCCCAGCTCGATCCAGGCAGAAAATAACGGGGAGATTTTGAATGGCCACATCGTGGATGACTTGGTCATAGGCTCGCTGGAGGAAGGTAGAGTAGATAGCGCAGAAGACCTTCATGCCTTGGGTAGCGAGGCCAGCGCTGAAGGTTACCGCGTGCTGCTCGGCGATGCCTACATCGTAGCACCGCTCAGGCATAAGCTGGCGCATTTTGACCAGACCCGAACCGGACAGCATGGCCGGCGTAACAGCCACCACCCGCGGATCCATTTGGGCTAGCTCTATTACCGTTTCCCCAAAGACGTCCTGATAGCGCGGCGGAGTCGGTTTAGTGCTAGGTTTATCTAAGGGCTCGCCTGTTTGGGGATTGAAGCGGAAAGCCGGCGCATGCCACTTCACCGGGTCTTTCTCAGCTGGAGGGAAGCCTTTGCCTTTTACCGTGCGGCAGTGAAGAAGCTTAGGCCCAGGTAGCCGGCGCAGATTCCGCAGCGTGTCTACAAGCCCGCGTATATCATGGCCGTTGACAGGCCCGAAATAGCGAAAGCCCATACTTTCAAAGAGCACAGCAGGGCGCGCAATAAGCACGGTTAACGCCTCTTCCAGACGGGCAGCATAGTCGCGTATAGGGGCCCCAGTCTTTTCCTGAATCTTAGTAAGCCAGCGCCACACCTCTTCCCGAAAGCGGTTATAGCCGCGTGAGGTGGTGATGCCGGCCAGATAATCTCTTATGGCCCCTACATTCGCATCTATGGAAATCTGGTTATCGTTTAGGATAACGAGCAGGTCGGCCTGGAGGGCGCCCGCATTATTGAGGCCTTCATAGGCTAGTCCAGCAGTAAAGGCGCCATCGCCTACTACGGCTACTACTTTCCGGTGGGTTTGGCCCTGATGACGCAGCGCTTCGGCCATTCCTAAAGCCGCCGATATCGCCGTAGAAGAATGTCCCACGCCAAACGTATCATAAGGTGATTCGGCCCGTTTGGGGAAACCTGAGAGCCCATCCTTGGTACGCATGGTAGGGAAAAGCGCCCGCCGCCCCGTGAGCGCCTTATGTCCATAAGCCTGATGGCCCACATCCCACACTAAAAGGTCGGTAGGGGTATCATAGACATAGTGAAGCGCCACCGTAAGCTCTACTACGCCGAGGCTGGCCGCAAAATGACCACCATAGCGCGCCGCATGATGAATTAGAAAATCGCGCAATTCCTCTACCAGCTGGGGCAGGCTTTCCTCAGGTAGCGCCCGCAGTTGATGGGGATATTCAATTTGCCGCAAAAGAGGACCTACTGGCGTCGGGTCTATTTCCATAGACGGGCAAAGATAGGGCTTCCAAAAGCTTAGAACTATATAAAGGCCCCCAATTAGAAAAACTCCGCTGATAAACCTGCTCCAGCTGCTCAAGTGAGGGGAGGGAAGGCAAACTGCCCAACCCCAGCCGCTCTAAGAGTTCGCAAAATGTCTGTCGCAGAAAAAAGAGGGGATCGGGGTGGGTATCTAGTTCAATCAGCTTAGCGCGAATCCAGGCAAAGAGGGGCGGGTCCCAGGCCAAAAGACAGCGCTGAAACCACTCTATCGCTAGAGCGAGGTATGGATAGCGCTGGGGATCGTGAAAGAGGGTATGATAGGGGTAGTCCCACTCTGCATCGCTTAGCCTTTGAAGCTCGCGGTGGGGGCGCAGGCGAAGGCATACGCGCAGGAGGGCTCCAGGCGGTAAAGTACCCCACCTTTTTCCTAAAGCTAGTACAGCTATGCGTCCCTCCGCCTCCGTGTAAAGGTGAAGCACCTGACTATGCTCGGCGTAAGGGTAGCGCGCTAAAACAAGGGCAGGGGTTTTTACCTCGTTACTCATGGTAAAGTAGAAACGATTTGACAGGGCTGCCACGGCGCGGCTAAATCGCTCTGTCGCTTCGCTAAACTGGGCGGAACAAAGAGGCGCAGTTCTTGGGCGATCTGCTGACGCCGAAGACTCTCCCATAGCTTATGGAGCGTGGGGATTTCAGCCTCTAAGACGAGGCGCGGTGTCTCCTGCAGCAGCCTATGTAGGGGGTTATTTTCCCAGGGCGCACTAAGCCAGGCCGCTAGCCAATCCGGTCGGTACTTAAGAGGTATCCAGCGGTTGGAGAGGCCGCGCTCGGAGAGCAGCGCGCTGAGCCGTCGGGCATCGGCAAAGCCCCTAGACTCAGGCACCCCTATGATTACTTCCGCCGAAGGGAAAGGACGCAGGCAAGCGCGCCATTCCCGCACCTCTCCCCCCATAATCAGGTAGAAGTACACCCCCATGCTAATCCACTACAACTATTTTACCTAAGGCACTGCGCTTACCCTCAGCATCCAGTGCCCCTATAAGGTAGATACCCGCCGAAACTTTATCGCCGCTCAGGGTGCGTAAATCCCATACCGCCTGTCCGCCGAAGGCCTGAAGGTAGCGGATAACTTCCCCATCGGTGGTAAAAATGCGGACTGTACTTCCTTCGGAAAGCCCGCGGATACCTACCCATCCCTCAAACCGCCTTGAAACGGGATTAGGGAAGATATGTAGTGTATCCAGGGCCTCTGAGGGGTTGGTGGCCCAGTCCCTATAGCTTACGGTGCCCTGAGCGGTAATTATAAACACCTCCCCTACCGCATCCCAACACCGAATTCGGTAGATTTTATTATTCGGCAGGGGGCTATTATCTATGTTGAAGGTGGCAATCTCACGAAGCCCATCAGCGCTAATCACATACACGCCGTTATTTTCGGTACCTATCCACTTGCGATTATGTCCATCTACGGCGAGGGCGGTAATAACCTCTTCTTCCAGAAGATAGCGGTTATTTATTACGGGGCGATTGACGGAAAGGGTGCCTTGGAAAGGGTCGCCGTATAGGACGGCTATGCCTTTATCCGTGCCTAGCCATATAGCTCCCTTACGGTCAGGGGCTAATACACGGATATTCGCGCTAGGAAGGTTAGGCAGGGGCAGGCCCCGGCTGCCTAAAAGCACGCTCCGATAGGCGGTAGGGTCCTCCGGGTGTCCTTGATCGTCTATAACCCGAATCAGCCCACCGTCATAAAGCACCCACTTGTAGCCGCGCCGATCCACCTGAATGCAAGCTACCGACCCATCGGTGTAGGGCAGATCCATCCACCGCTGCTGCGCTGGAAGAAAGACTAGAAGGTTGCGCTGGCCAAAGCGCTTACCTACCCATATAGTACCGTCCTTGCCTACGGTCAGGGCGATATAGTTGAAGTAGGTAGGACGGCCCGCATTATCGTCTACCACCCCATCCATAGGGGTATTGTAGGCGGTGAAGGTGTCTATGGTACCCTCCGGACGAAGCCGAAGCAAGCCATTAGCCGCCGCCACCCATAGGTGATTATGCACCCAAGCCGCTTCCGAAAGGCCATAGAAATATTTCCCCGTGAGTCGGACTAGGTCCAGCGGCTGGCCTGCCGGCGCCCCAAAAGGATAAAAGGTGATCAGACTGCCCCAGTCCATGCCCCAGAAGCCCGCCCCCGCATGAATGAAAAATAGGCCCTCTTGGGTAGGGACCACTTCGGTAATAGCCCCTCCGCGCAGTTTATCGGTGGCTATACTTATCATGGAGGCTGTAGGAGTAGCTACATAGGCCCCCGCCCAAGCACTGCCCAGCGCTATTTCGTCCGCCGTAGGGCTGCTCCATACTACCTGGGCGTCAGGGTTCCAGGTCATTCGGTAGGTACCTTGGGGGGTAAAGAAGAAGGCCAGATTGGTATCAGCGGCAACGCCCCAGCTTCCTTCGCCGCCTATGGCCTGGACCCTACGACCGGTAAGGGGGGGGGGAAGCGGATGATAAACCCACTGATCCTGCACCCAGCGAAATACCGAGTCCCGGTAGGCCACCAGTAGGCCTTGCGGGGTAGAAGCCCAGCCCCGGAAGTCCTGCGGATCGTCCTGAATAGGGAGCGTAGGGCCGGATCGCTTGCGCCAAGCCAGTCCCAGAGGGGTAGCGGTCGGAGCGGCATATAGACCGCTCTGCGTAAAGGCCCACCAGAAGCCCTCAGCCCACCAAACTCGCAAAACAGGCTCCGCAAAAGGCCCCCCCGAAAACTGGGTAACTGCCCCTAAAATCCGACGTTGCCGCCTATGCCAAAAAACCAGCCCAAAATCCGTAGCTATAGCCACCGTATCCCGGTACGCATAGAAGTCGCGCACCGCTTTAGCGGGATAAAATGGATTCATCGCAATATCGCTAAGCACCTGGAGGTCTTCGGGCCCTCGGCCAAATTGCACATGGCCATCCTCATACCCGAGAAACACCCACTTCTCCGCTAAATCCGTATAAAGAGCGGTAGGGCGACTGCGCAAGAGGCCATTCGTACGATTGAGCTCACGGCGCGTCGCCGTATTCGGATCCAAAAGAATTACTCCCTCCCCGCTCAGGCACCAAAAATAGGGGGCTAAATAGCCTAGGCGGATTATGTAGCCGTGGTAAGCATATACCCCCCATTGCCCCACGGGTACCATGCCCTGCGCCCACACTAGACTTAGGCCCAGCCCCACCCATCGGCTCATATCTAAGCAAAAATACAGGTAGCTTATCTTAGTCAGGCCGTGCGCCTTTTTGTAGCGCTCAAACCGGCTGATGAAGCGGTTGAGTGGCTTTTAGCCCAGTGTCCCCGCCCTTTCTCTTCTAATTTCCGCCCTACCCCACCAGAGTACCTGCATCTTACCCTTCTTTTTCTAAAAAGGTGGCCTTCTTCTGAGGTAGAGGCGCTTTTCCAATGCCTGGAGGGACCTTTGCGGACCGCCCAAGCTTTTTGGCTCACACCGATCTCTAAGGGATGGCACCATTACACCTTTTGGGTGTATATGCAGCCAGATGCACGCTTGGAGGCCCTTGTGACTACGCTGCATAGGGCTGTAGGGCTTTGGCCACCTAATTCCTTTTTGCCTCATATTACCTTGGCTCGGCGGCGCCAACCGCTCTGGGAAAAGCCCCTTCCTCTTACTATGGGGCCTGCGCTCTTTTTTCCCGAAGCGGTGCTTTACGAATCGCGCCTTCACCCTACAGGGGCCCAGTACGAGGCCCTCAAACGGTATAGACTGAGCGGCTAATCGGTACCAATAAAGAGTATCTCGGTGCGGCGGTTGAGCGCGCGGCCGGCTTCGGTACTATTATCCGCTATGGGACGTGTAGCCCCGTAGCCTTTTGCACTTAGGCGCGTTGCAGCGATGCCCCGGCGCAAGAGGTATTGGCGCACCGCTTCAGCCCGCCGCTGCGAAAGTTCCAAATTATACGCCGCCGAACCGAGGCTATCCGTATGACCCTGAATTTCTACGCGCCAGCTCGGATTCGCCTGCAAAAGGCGCACTACCTCCTCTAGTTCAACCTCTGACTCAGGGCGCAAATCCGCCTTGGCAAAATCAAAGAAAATATTGCGGAGGGTGAGGCGGCTGCCCTTCCGAAGGGGTTCTAAAAGGACTTCTATCACAAAGGCGCTATCGCTTTGAACTAGGTCAAAATGACCGCTATAAAACAGGTAGCCCGCTGCGGAGGCGAAAAGGCCATAGCGCCGCCCTACCGGCAAGGAAAGGAGGAATTCACCCGTGGCAGCATTGGAGTAAAGGGCGCGCAGCGTATCCTTCGTAGCCACATCCACAAGGACGATATAGGCTCGCAGAGGAGTGCGACGCTGGGCATCTTTGACATAGCCCCGTACGTAAGAGGCCCGCTCCTTTGGGCGAATCTCCGGCCACAACCGAAATTCATAGATATCCTCTTTACCCAGTCCATCGGGCCGTACTAAGGCCACGTACCCAATCTCCCCTCGGGCATCTACGCAGAGGGTTTGTTCATCGGCTGGGGTATTCAGGGGATAGCCTAAGTTGCGGGGGGTACTCCAGCCAGTATCGGTTAAGAAGCTCACAAATAGGTCCTGCCCCCCCATACCCGGATGGTAGTTGGAGGCAAAGTAGAGCGTGCGGCCATCAGCGGCTATCATGGGGCTGTACTCATCCCCAGGCGTATTGATGGGGGGGCCTAGATTGACGGGCTTCTGCCATTTTCCGTTCTGCCATTCGCTATACCAGAGATCAGAGCCGCCCAAGCCTCCTGGACGCGAGGAGGCGAAGTACAACCGCTTCCGGTCATGAGAGAGAGAGGGATGGGAGTCCCAAAAAGGGGAATTGATTTCAGGCCCTAGATTTCTGGGCGGGGACCATCTAAGCCCTTGAAGTTCCGAGAAGTATAAATCGCAGGAGCCTTGACCGTCTGGCCTATCGCAGAGCGTAACAAAGGCCCACTGCCCATCGGCCGAGAAGAAGGCCGCGCCTTCATTTTGGGGAGAATTGATAGGTGGGCCTAAGGGTTGAGCCGGCTGCCACTGCCCAGTGGCCGAGTCTCGCATACTCCAGTAGAGATCTTCGTCCCACCCACTCATAGGATGTGGTGAGCGACTCGGGGTAGGACGCCGACTCGTGAAAAATAACCGCTGCCCATCCGCCGTAAGACTGGGTAGATACTCCTCAGCTGCGCTATTTACCGCTGGCCCCAAATTGCGCGGGGCAAAAGGTACAGGCGACCGCATAAGCTGGGCGGCATTTTCGGCCTGACTGTAGAGTACAGCCCCTTCATCCTGCACCGCACGCGGCAGCACCCCCATACTGGCGGTGAGAAACTTTTCCCACACTTTTCTAGCCGAATCGTAGGCCATCTCAGCGGTATAGGCTTTGCCTAAAAAGTATAGGCCCCACGCTTCTGCGGCGCGGGAGCGATGGCGGAGATTTTGTAGTACCTGTCCGACGGACTTGACCGCCGGCCATTCGCTGCGCCGCAGGTGAAGTTTGCCCTTAAGTACCCAGGCCTCTTCGTAGTTTGGGGCGAGCCGAACCACCTCCTCTAAAATACTTAGCGCCTGCGCCTCCTGTTGGAAATGGGCGGCGCGTACGGCCTCTAAGTAGCGACCATAGGCCTGCTTAGAAACACCCTTAGGTGGGTGCGGCTGAGCCCACCCCAGCGCCCCTAAAATCCCCAGAATCAGGGGATAGCCAAGTACCGATGCACTTGCACGCTGAGCCGCCATGACGGATGTGCCTTAATATACTCCAATATCCACTGGACCGCCTTAGGTTGATAATAGTCTGGTTGTAAGAAAGCCGGCAGGGCAGGTGGGCAGCGCCTCCGCTGCGCTTCCGCCCATTCTAAGTCGCTGGGGGCGTGAATTACAACCTTGAGCTCTTGGGCAAGCTCATACCAGGCTGGATGGGGGGCTTTGAAACGCTTAGGAGAGAAGGTGATCCAATTCGGTAGAACGGAAGGAGGGGGATAAGCCCCGGAGGTTTCCAGCTGTACGAAGTACCCAGCCTCCTGTAAAGCCGCTATAAGAGGCTCTAGGGCATGCAGGGTAGGCTCTCCACCCGTAAGGACGACATGAGGCGCTGGAGTAGCCCGAACAAGCTCTACCAAGGCTTCGGCCGAGTAAGTAGCCCACCCAGTTTGAGGCCAGCTGTAGCGCGTATCGCACCAGCTACAGCCCACATCGCAGCCCCCTAACCGCAGAAAAAAGGCTGGCTGCCCGCTCCAGTAGCCCTCCCCCTGGACAGAATAGAAATGCTCTACAAGCGGGTAGAACTCACCCCTTATAGAGGCCACGGCTACGCAGAAATTCTAACTGAGCTGAGAAAGGGGGCGCGGCTGGTTCTAATTCAAGCCGCCGTACATATTTGCCATTAGATCGCAGCACCCAGCAATGCGTCGTATCGGCTAGCAGCGTGTCAGCAATCTGAATGGCTCGCGCGGCCACCCCTGGCGAAAGTAAGGGATACACTATTTCCACCCGACGGTCTAAATTCCGCGGCATCCAATCCGCACTCCCCGAATAAACGCGCACCTCGCCGCCACTCTGAAAGATATAAAGCCGACTGTGTTCTAAAAATCGCCCAATTATGCTATGCACGCGGATATGGGTGCTCACAGGCGTTTCGGGTACCAGGCAGCAAATGCCGCGCACTACCAGGTCCACCTTTACACCAGCTTGGGAGGCTACATAAAGCGCCCGAATCATCTCGGCATCAACTAACGCATTTAGCACCAGCACAATACGACTGGGCCGCTCAGGGGTATGCTCGGTAATGCAGCGTTCAATCTCTTCTAAGAAAGTCTCGCGCAGATTTTCTGGGGCAACGGCTATCCGCCGCCATTGCTGCTGCCGGGAATTTCCCGTTAGGTAATTAAAGAGCTCGGCTATGTCCCGCGTAATCTCAGGGTCTGCCGTAAGAAGGCCTATATCCACATACATGAGAGCGGTCCGTTCGTTATAATTTCCTGTACTGAGGTGTGCATAGCGCCGGAGGACGTTTCCTTCGCGCCGGATGACTAGGGTAGCCTTACAGTGAATCTTTAATCCCAACATGCCATAGACAACATTAGCGCCAGCTTTTTCCAGCTCTTTCGCCCAATAGATGTTAGACTCTTCATCAAAGCGGGCCTTAAGCTCAATAAGCACGGTTACCTGTTTCCCTCTATCTACGGCTTCACGCAGGGCCTGCACAATGAGGGATTTTTCCCCTGTAGTTCTATAAAGAGTCTGCTTGATAGCTAGAACATTCGGATCGCGTGCGGCGGCCTGAATAAACTCCACTACGGGCATAAAGCTGTCGTAGGGATGGTGGAGGAGAATATCCTCTTGGGCTATCGCCTCAAAGATGTTAGACTTACCTTGCAGCGCCAATGGGATAGCCGGCACGAAAGGCCTATCCACAAGGGCCGGATCGTCTATTTCGCGAATAATGTCTGAAAGCCTTTCTAGGCCCAACAGGCTTTTTACCTCATATACGTCCTCGGGCTCAAAGCCCAGCTCCTCCATTAGGAAGCGGAGGGTTTCGGAGGGCATGCCTTCGCTTACTTCTAGACGCACAACGGCGCCTAGGCGCCGGCGCCGCAGTTCCCGCTCCACTAAGACCAGCAGATCATCGGCCTCCGCTTCGGAAATCTCTAAGTCTGCGTCGCGCGTGAGTCGGAAGGGGTAGTAGGCGCGCACCCGCCGCCCAGGAAAAAGCTCCTCCAAAAATAGCCCTATCAAAATCTCTATAGGCACGAATCCATATCGGTGACTGGAATGAAAAGGTACAAAGCGCGGCAGCACTTGCGGGATAGGTACTAAGGCCGAGCCATCCTTAAGTTCCACCCACAGGATCAGCTCAAGGCCGCGCAAGGGCGGCATGGGATGCGCCGAGTCCAGAGCCAGCGGCGTGAGCAAGGGGAATATCTGCTCCTGAAAATAGCTCTCCAAGGCTTCGCGCGAGAGGCGCGGCAGCTTCCGACTCCGATAGACAAAGATATTTTCCTCTTCCAAGGCCGGCAGAAGGTTTTGGTGAAGTATTTCCTCGGCTCGGCTCAAAAGCTGGCGCACCCGCTCACGAATTCGTTGAAGGGTTTGGCGTGGAGTAAGGCCGTCTGGCCCCCGTTCGCGTACCCCCGCCTGAATCTGCTCCTTGATGCCCGCTACCCGAATCATAAAGAACTCATCCAGATTGCTATAAAAGATGGAAAGGAAACGCATGCGGCTGAGAAGCGGATGGACCTCATGCAGCGATTCTTCCAAAACGCGCGCATTGAACTCTAGCCAGCTCAGCTCGCGATTGAAGAAGAGTTCGGGACGGGCTAGATCCGGGCTACGAAGAAGAGGGCTCAGCCGAGGTAGGACTGCCATATTTAGCCCGAAGATAAAAAGTTTGACGGGTGCTAGGCGAGGGTTGGGTACCGTAGGCCACATCGTAGCCGGGCAAACCTACAAGGCGACCGTCGGAGGCCTCTACTACAAAGGCATGGCGCCGCAAAAAGCCATACCAGCCCATTTCAGGCCAGATATCGCTTACTTTTTTGGAGGCGCCCTTTAGGCGGCTAGCCTGTAGGCGGTCCCCTGGGCGCCAGAGCCGCACCCATAAGGGAAACATCAAAGTATCACAGTCCCATACCAGAACCCCTTCGCCGGAGGGCTGCCCCCACCCTGTTTCTAAGGTCCAAAGGCCCCATTGGTAGGAAGCGGGATTAGGCGAAAGCCCTAGGGGAGCCCAGTGGGGTGTCCATAAGGCTTGGGGGCCAATTTCTATACCACTTGGCGTGCGTACGCTTAGGTAAGCCCGAAAAAGGCAGATGCGGCCGACTTGCGGAGAGCGGAGTTGCTGCCAAAGGCGCTGCCTAAGGCGCCACCCGAACCGCCACCGCCGCCACAGCTCCACCTGAAAGAGGTCCCAGGGTACCTTACACCCAATCCATACTCCAAAAGGCATGGGACGGAAGTAGACCTCACGCCAGCGGCTATAAAGCTTCAATAACCGCTGCCAGTAGTACCGATAAAGCCGCATCCGGAAAAGCCATGCCTCGGCTAGGCGAGGGTTGAGGGCCTGCAAGACGGGCATTACCCACCAGCGCAGGCGATTACGCAAATAAGCTGGCCAATAATTGCTTACATCTAGGAGATAGGATTCGCCTTGCCGTTTGAGGTAAGCCACGATGGCGGCGCGGCTGTAGGGCAGTAGAGGTCGCAACCAGCAGCCACGCCGGCGCGGGATGGGTTCCCATATCAACGGGCTGCGACTGCGCACAAGACGATAAAGGAGGGTTTCCAGAAGGTCGTCCCGATTATGGGCGGTAGCGGCCCACTGTAGGGCGCGCGCCTGAAGAAGGGCCTGCATCCAATCGTAGCGAATGCGACGAGCTTGGGCTTGACGGCTCAAGCCACGCTGCCACTCGTGCGGTTCTATGCGACGCACATGAAGCGGCAAACCTTGGGCTTCAGCAAAAGCGCGTACCCATGCCTCTTCCGTTACCGAATCAGCCCCGCGCAAGTTGTGGTTGACATAAGCTAGCTCAACGGCTTGCCCTAAGCGCTGAAGAAGCCGAACCAGCGCCACCGAGTCCGGCCCACCGCTAAATGCGACCAAAATAGGCTCGCCTGGCGCTACAAAGCGCCTTAGCCACTGCGCTACTTCAGATTCCGAAATTTGACCGCTGTCAGAAGGGAAGGTCGCCCTCGTCGCTCAGCTCCACTGGAGGAATATCCAGCGCTGGCTCTGGCGCTTTTTCTGACACTTCGACAGGCACGCTTTCTTCCGCCGGCGGGGAGGCATACTGCAAAATACGCAGCAGATTTACACGACAGCCTAGCACTACCCCCGACGAGTTATCCTGCCGAATATACATCCGTACGTAAGGCACCCCCTCCACAATGACCACCGTGCCTTTCTTGAGGTACTTGACTACCTCGGTACTTTCGCCTGGGTTGCGCCAATAGGAACATTCTATCCAGAGGGTCTTTTCTTCCCCAGATTGAAGTCGCTGCGAAAGAGGAAGCGAGAAACTTATCACTTGGGCGTTCCCACCGCCGCGCAGCTCCGCATCGCGCGGCAAGCGGCCGGCTACGGTTAGCCTAGCGAACATCTTGCGGCAAAAGTATGTATCTCTGCGGATTTACCTTTATTCCGCGCTCAATTACCTCATAGTGGAGGTGAGGGGCGGTGGAGTAACCCGTTGAGCCGACATACCCAATGATTTGATTACGCCGCACATACTGGCCAGGTTGTACTATCGTTTTTGAGAGATGGGCATACTTAGTAACTAGGCCATTGAGATGGTCAATTTCTACTTGGAGGCCGTAGCCTCCTACATCCCAGCTGGCTAGGCGTATGCGGCCGGCGGCGGTAGCGCGCACCGGTGTCCCATAAGGTGCTGCTATGTCTAGCCCAAAATGCATGCGCCAATCCTTGTAGAAGGGGTCGCGTCGCATTCCATACCCACTCACTATCACGCCTTCGGTAGGTAGGAGACACGGGAGAAAAGCCAGGCGTTCGGCTTGGGCAGCAAGAAGCCGATGAAGGTGCTGGTACTCGGCAAAGAGCCGCCGTCCCCGATACAGCGCCCGGTCAGAAAAAGTTCCAGGCGCCCCTCCCATATGACCCGCCCATTCCGACTCGGGCATAGGGGCCTCCCCTACTAAAGGTCTATAAAAACGCTGGGCTCGCTCATACCAGTAGCCTAAGCAGCTCTCTTCTAATACGGCAATTTCCTTAGCAATTTCGGCGGCTTCTGTACGCAGGGCATTCGTATGACGCCGGCTCCTTTCTACGAAGAAGCGCTCCCACACAGGCCAAGCGGGACCCACACTCATGATACCTACACTAGCCCCTACAACCATAAGCCGGAATGCAGCTACACACCAGCGTCTAAAGCTCCATCCTACTCGGCGAAAAGCCAGATTGTGTTCATCCCATTCAAATACATACAGAAACTCACGCATCGGCGACTGGTTTGTCGCCGCAAAGATATCAAAAATCGGTCGTGAGACGCAGGCGAAGTATCCGCCTATTCCCCGCATCTAGTACATACAGCACCTTCTTATAGTGCGCTACAGCAGTGGGGCGATTCAGTTGAAGGGGACCTTTGCCCCGACCGCCAAAAGAAACCCTTACCGGGCGCTGCGAACTAGCAGCTGGCGGAAATACCCCTTCTAAGCCTGAAAGGGTAAATACATAGACCGAGTCCTTTTCAGCGTCCGCTACAATTAGGTAGGGCTGGCTCTCAGTGGTAATAGCCAATCCTTCGGGACGGCCAAGGCGTCCAGGGGTAGCTATAAAACCATCCGCTAGCCGCGGGTCCTCAGGAGCCCAGCGGGCTTCCGCTTCGTAAAATCGCCCTTGCTCGCCCTCTTTAGGTACTATGGCGTAGATCTTAAGCGGTAGAGCCGGGGTCGTAAGCCCTACCCAGAAGTTTTCCCGGCGCGATACGAAAGGCGATTGAGGCGGGTGAGCTGGCACAGCTAAGCCCCAAACGCCCTGAAAGAAGTCTGGCCGCTCACCCGTAGAAGTTTGTACGGTGATAGCCTCCTGCCATTCGTCCGTACTACGAAAGCGCAAAACCGCATCATCCGGCCCTCCAAACTTGGCCGGATCGTTATCGCGGCCGTTGCGTGTCACGAGATAGGAATTATCCCCCAATACCTTGATGCGGCGGAAACGCACCGCCGTATCCGAGAGCGCAAGGGTGCTTTTGAAGTAAAAGGGATGCACAAGGGTATTTACAAGCCGGGCGTGCGCTAGGCCATATCCTTGTGAGCCTACAAGGCGAATGCGGTAGATAGCCTCCAGACGATAGAGCTGGCCACCGATTAGCGTATCCTTAGGCGCCGCAGCTAAAAGGTCTAGCCGTCTGTCTTGAGCGATGGCATGAACGCCCGGCAGCCGAAAGCTTCCTAAGCGCCGCCCCGCTTGATCCAAACAAATAATTTGGCCTGCCCCCGAATCCGCCACATAAATCAGCTCATCGTAGCCTATGCAAAAATCGGTGGGCATCTGAAAACCCTCCCAATAAGGCAGGAGAGGTACATACGCAATTAAGGCATTATCATACTGCGGCACTTCTATGAAGTCTAAGCGGGTCTTGCGCCCAAAGAAGTCTCCGCAGCTCAGGAGGAGGAGCGGGAGACTGAGGATACTAGCCTTTCCCATACAAGGCCTATGCGATGTTGCAGACCAAGAGGGCCGAGCCATTCGGCCGCGTAGTCCAGCCGAAGTCTGCCCCGGCCCCACCCCTTGGCTAAGCCTAATCCCGCTGTTGGCACGTACTGCTCCATCACGCCAATCTTTTGGCCCAGCCGCACAAAAAGTAGGCCCGTATAGCTGTACTCCACGCCAAACCGTAGATTTTCGGCGTTATCGTTGGGATGATTCAATTGGAGGAAAGCCTCTACCTTATGAGCATTATGGGCCCACACCCGCAGAGCAGCCCCTAGGGCAAAGAGCGTAGGCGCAGGGTAGGAGCCTAAAGTAAGATCAGCGGCTCTGTCCCTTTGACGTTGGCGCACCCTCAAACGGGAATTAGGCCCAAAATTCTGTACTACCACGCCAAAGCGGAAATCGCGCACATCCGTCTGATAAAGAAAGCCTACATCTACCGTCCAAGTAGTGGCGGTAAAGAAGTCTAACTGCTCGCGTACCACCTTAAAGCTACCGCCAGCGGCGAAGCGGTCGCTGAATTCATAGGCATACACGGGCCCCATGGCCCAGTAAGTGGCACTGAAGTACTCTCCTGTGCCAGTGGGTTGGAATTCTGTTCGGCGTTCCATTGGGCCGCTCGTAAGAAATTGCCCTTGAAAACCTAGCCGATGGCTATGGCGGAGAGGAAAAAGAATAGTAGCATAAGCATAGTCCAGCCCGGCAATCCAGAAGGTATGGCTGGTAGCCACGCTAAGGTGGGGCAGCGAGGTCAGCGCTCCTGGATTCCAGTAAGCGGCAAAGGGATCTTGTTTGAGGGTTATAGCAGCCCCCGCTAACCCAGCCGCCCTAGGCGAAGGGTCTATCCGTAAGAAGGTCAGCGCCGAAATACCCACCCGCTGACCACCTAGATTAGGCAAAAGCTGAAGGAGAATCAGCCCAAGCCCTACCACCACGACGCAAGGATAAACTAGGTAGGTAAATTTTCGGCGAAGGCTGGCTGAGCCTGGATACCTAACACCTCAAATAAGGCTTGGTCGGCCTCAAGCGGTACATTAGGAGCGGTAAGCAGACGCTCACCCAAAAAGATAGAATTCGCTCCGGCCACAAAGCAGAGTGCTTGTTCAACGGGGCTGAGACTTTCGCGCCCAGCCGCTAACCGAATTTTAGACGTGGGCATCAGTAGCCGCGCCGTAGCAATTACGCGCACCGTCTCCCAAATAGAAGGCGGCTTAGCCTTGGCTAAAGGCGTGCCCGGAATAGGCACTAGCCTATTTATGGGCACGGATTCGGGATGAGGCTCAAACGTAGCCAGGGTATGCAGAAGGTCTATGCGGTCAGCTTCCGATTCACCCAGGCCCAAAATACCCCCCGTACAAACCTGGAGGCCGGCTTCTCGCACCACCTGAAGGGTGCGTAGGCGATCCGCATAGGTGCGTGTGGTGATAATACGGGGGTAGTAAGCGGCCGAGGTGTCCAGGTTATGGTTGTAGGCTGTCAGGCCGGCTTCGCGCAAAGCTCGGGCCTGCCACGGGACAAGCATACCTAAGGTGGCGCACACCTCTAGCCCTAAGGCTCGTACGCGCCGCACCATTTCCAGAAGGTTGGCAAAGTCTCTATTCGGTCGCACTTCGCGCCAGGCGGCGCCGATACAGAATCGGGTAGCGCCCGCCGCCTTGGCCCGCCGAGCCGCTTCCTCTACCACTGTTACGTCCAGCAGCTTATGGGCTTTTACTCCCGTCTGGTAGTGCACGGATTGGGCGCAATAGGCGCAATCCTCCGAGCATCCTCCAGTCTTTACTGAAAGTAGCGTGCAGGTCTGGATAACGCCTGGCGGATGAAATTCCCTATGCACCGCCGCCGCCTCCATAATAAGGGCCAAGAGGGGGCGTTGATACAGCTGCGCTACCTCCGCGCGCGTCCAGTCCGAACGAACCTTTGGCTTTTCCACTCAGCAAAACTATATACTTTGTCCCATGCGGGAATCCATAGAGTTCATCCTCTGGTTTTTGCGGTTTCTCTTCACCCTGCCCGCTGGGCTTCTCTACGGCCTATTCATGCAGCTGCGCAACTGGCTGTATGACCGAAAATGGTTGCCTATTTACGAGCTACCATGTTTGGTGATAAGTGTAGGGAACCTTACTCTGGGCGGAAGCGGCAAAACGCCCTTTAGCCTACTCCTGCTGGCCTGGCTCTCTCAACAAGGCCTGAAGGCCGCTTACCTCAGTCGCGGTTATAAGCGCCTCTCTAGAGGATTTGCGGAAGTAGAGCCACATGCTCCCCAAGCCGGTCTGAGGTACGGGGATGAGGCCCTGCTGGTCAAAGAACGGTTTCCCGAATGCCCCGTAGCCGTATGTGAAGACCGTGTCCTAGGCGGCAGAAAACTCTTAGAACGCTACCCCGACATTCGGGTGTTAGTCCTAGACGATGCTTTCCAGCACCGCCGCCTCCACCGCCACCTGGATATCCTTCTCATAGATATAGAAAGCCCCATATGGCGCGACTGGATTTTTCCCATAGGACGTCTGCGTGAGCCGCTGAGAGGCTACCGACGAGCCCACCTTTTTGTACTGAACTATAAAGCTGGCCCCCCTAAAAAGGCTCCCCCTAGTTTTACCTTAGCGGGCCCGACCCTAAGCGTCCGCTATGAAGCTGTCGGGCTAAAGCCAGCCTTCCCCGAGCTACCTGCCTTGGAATTAGAAGTCGTTCAAAACCGCAGCGTCATAGCTTTCTGTGGAATTGCAAATCCAGAGAGTTTCGAACGCCTGCTACGCCACGTCCGCTTATATGTCGTAAAAATCTTTGCCTTTCCCGACCATTATATCTATAAACCAGCCGACATGCGGAATATCCGAAAGCTTTTTCATAAGGTTCAGCATCAGCTACGCTCCCCTAATATCCTTCTGCTCACTACCGAAAAGGACCTTATGCGCCTGCGAAACACCGAAGCCTTAGCTGAACTGAAAGGCTTACCTTTGTATGCGCTTCAAATAGAGATGCAACCCCTAAGCCCCGAAAGTATGGAGAAAATTCTGAGCCAATTCATCAAACTGAGTTAGCTATGACTACTTCCGAGGCTTACAGTCAGTTTCGTGAGACGCTGGAGTATATTCGGCGCTACTTTGACGGCGAGGTAGAGGTGGGGATAGTTTTAGGGACGGGATTGGGCAGGCTGGCCGAAGCCATTGAAAAAGAGCACCAGCTGGCCTACAACTTTATTCCCCACTTTCCCATTAGCACGGTTGAAAGCCATTTTGGTCGGCTCATCTTTGGCCGCTTAGGTGGAAAGAGGGTCGTGGCTATGCAAGGCCGCTTTCACTACTATGAGGGCTACACAATGTACCAAATCACCTATCCTATTCGGATAATGAAGCTTTTAGGGGCTCATACCCTGCTGCTTTCTAATGCGGCTGGCGCCCTGAATCCCTCTTTCCAGCTAGGCGACCTAATGATCATTACCGACCATATAAATCAGCTACCGGAGAATCCCCTACGGGGCATGAATTTAGACCAGCTGGGGCCCCGCTTTCCCGATATGAGTGCGCCGTATCATCCCGAGCTTATTCAGCGGGCCCGAGCCATTGCCCAGCGCCTCAATATCCCCGTCCGCGAAGGGGTATATGTAGCCGTACCAGGCCCCAACCTCGAAACGCGCGCCGAGTATCGCTTCCTGCGCATTATTGGAGGCGATGCGGTAGGCATGTCCACCGTGCCGGAATGCATTGTAGCCAATCATATGGGAATGCGAGTCTTTGCCATGTCCATCATTACCGACATAGGCGACC
>JANXCX010000011.1 GCA_025059535.1 Bacteroidia bacterium | reverse complement strand
TTGCTTTACTGGCGGGCGCTCAAACCCCCTGTGATACGCCCCTTTTCGCAATGGTCCGCTTTTTTTGCCATAAACTGACCGGCGCGGGTCCCCGCGGCACGGGCGCCGGCCTGAGCGGTGAAGGATAGCTTCCACCTACTGCGTGATAATCAGGCGCGTACGGGCTAAGCTACCTTCACCCGCCAGAAGGACCTCATAAATGCCAGCTGGCAAGGCTAGACGGAATTCCTTCCAGCTGCCTTCCAAGCGATCCTGATGCACTAGGCGACCTACCGCATCCAGGATTCGGATTTCGTAGAGGCCAGCCGGGGCTACTTCCAGCCTAAAGTCGCCCGAGTTAGGATTAGGTCGCAGGCTAAAGGTAAAGCTAGGACTTATTAGGAGAGTAGTAAGGGTTACATTCACATTCAGCGTATCCCTCTCCTCACAGGCGCCATTTCGGCTGGTAAGTACGACATAGTAGCTGCCGGCGCTGGTAAATTGGTAGGTGAAGGTATTTCCATTCCCTGTAGCTACCGAGGAATTGTCCGAGGAGCGGTAAAGTCCCCAACTGTAGGTATTTCCTGGCGTGCTACTGGCGGCTTCAAAGGTTACCTGTACTGTAGCGGCATTGGCACTGACGACATACGTATTGCCACTATTGTAGGTGGTATTGCCTACACGAATCTGAGCCGCAGGTAGCGGGGATACGGTAACCTCTACTGTGTCTCGGGTGGTGTCGTCTGGGCATATCAGATTATCGGCGATCGCCTCGGCGATGATGGTATAGGTGCCAGGGGTATTCCCAGAGAAATTGAAGGTAGGCGTAGAGATATTTTGGTCCTGGCCATTTACGATCCAGCGGTACGTAGTAGCACCTGCCACGGTGGCCTCTAGCCTTCGGCTAGAGCCTACGCAGAGTTGAAAGTCTGAACCTAAGTCGGGCCGTGCCAGACTAGAGGTTTCTAGAACCACCTCTACAGTATCTCGGGTAGTATCATCAGGGCAGGCGAGGTTGTCTAGGATAGCCTCGGCGATAATGGTATAGGTGCCGGGAGTGCTTTGTAAGAAGGTGAAAGTAGGGTTACTGGTGGGTTGGAGCTGACCATTCACAAACCAGCGGTAGGTGGTGGCGTTAGCCACCGTAGCATCTAGGGAGATATTAGCGCTACCACAGATTCGTTGATCGTTTCCGAGATTCGGCCGGCCTACTAGCGTAGAAGGCGCTTCAACGGTAACTTCTAGGGTGTCTCGGGTAGTGTCGTCAGGGCAGGCGAGGTTATCTAAGATGGCTTCGGCGATGATGGTATAGGTGCCGGCGGTATTTTCGGAGAAGTTGAAGAGAGGGGTATTGTCGGGTTGGAGCTGATTATTTACAAACCAGCGGTAGCTTGTAGCGTTGGGTACGGCGGCATTGAGTTGGAGAATAGAGCCGGCGCAGATGGTTTGGTCAGCGCCTAGACTGGGCCTATCGGAGAGCGTAGCTGGAGCTTCTACGAGAACGAGTATTGTGGCCGAAGTGGTATCCGGGCTGCAGGTAGCTAAGGGCGGATTGAATATAGCCTGGGCCACTACGGTGTAAGCACCGGGTGTGCTTATGTCTAAATTGTAGGTGGAGCCTGCCACTATCGGGGGGTTATTATTGATAATCCAGCGGTACTCATTAGCGGGTGGCACTGTAGTAGCCTCTAAGGTCAAAGGGGTGGAGGAGGCGCAAACAATCTGATCGGGACCCAGGGTAGGCGCTGGCCGAGGCGGGACCCCATAGCCGCGCAGATCAAGCTGGAAGCGCCCGATAGAGCTCGAGCCAGAAGGGTAGAAGCTCTCCACGATTAGGAGCAGGGTATCTGTGCGGGCTAAACGGAGCGTATCTATGGGAAGCGGAGGGCCACTAATTCGTTTAATTCGTACGCTGCGGCCCGTGCGGTGACGTACTCGGAAAACGGTGCGCAGAGAAGAACTACTACACCCGTCGTCGGCGGCTATGGTATCGCCGGTTTGGGTGTGAATAAGGCTTACGTAGGTATCAAATGAAGTGAAGTCATTACAAAGCTCTACATCCAAGGAGTCTAAGCAGGCGGGTACTACGAGTTGGAAGAATAGCTCGGGTGCCCCGGTGCCCCGCGGTTGGAGGCCGTTTGCGTTGCCGGCGCCATATTCGCTAGATAGCCAGCCGCCTATCGTGCTATCGCGCACGGTGGCCACCCAGTGGGTACCATTATGAGTCAAAGCAATCGGAATGGCTGTAGCGCGCCGATTACCCGGCCGGTCGCGCAGGGAAAGAATAAGAGGTACATCCGAGGTATCCGGCGTAGGGTCCATACCTGGACAGGTTATCGGAAGCGCCGTCGCGCGCAGGGCAAGGCGGATAGTACCCGTATAATTAGGTGGGGTAAGAGGGGGTAAAGTAAACTGGAAGGGAAAGCTTGCCACGAGAGGCCCTTGCGTCCAAGTAGCCCCACCATCCAGGGAGTAGATTACCGATAGCCGGCCGGCAGCGGCAGGGGAATTTGTACCGGTGGTATCCAGTGTAAGGGTAGCACCCCACAGGTAGTCCGAGCCAATAGGTTCTGGCGTAGCCGAAAGAAGGGTTAGGTTTGGCGCTACGGGTTGCGTCGGACATACAAACCGCCGCCCCTCTAACTCATCAGCGCCTATGTCTGGATTATCCCCTGGATCTTCGCTGGGGCCTGCGGTAGGATTCGGGGGGTTAGGAAGGGGTCGCCCTTCGCCGTCAAAGTCATCCGTTACACCGGGCGTGCTCGCATTGATGAGTACATAAGGGGTGCTTGGCGAGAGGTGCAGGTCACGCTGACCTAAGTTGAACGCAGGGGTTTCCAAAACTTTATCGTTCGCTCCAGGCCGATTAGGAAAAGTATAATTCGTGGTACCTATTCGGGCGATATAGTTAGTGACGTTGCCTCCCGGCGCTTCTACGAGGTAAGCGTTGTAGTCAATAGTATAAGAGCTGGGAGAATTGGCTAAAACGAGAAGGCCGATAGCTTCTTTAGAGGTGCCTGTAGAGGGGCGCAGGGTGTGCTGAATGAGATTTCCTACAATAGTAAAGCCACCTTGGATCTCAGACGCAAGCAGAATACCGCAGGCTGCACCACCTCCTGCCGCAGAGATTGTATTATTCCCAAAAAGGTGAATAGAATTGTGCAGGATACTTAGATTTGCCCCAGAAAGGTTGGCTGTAGCTGTAACGTAGATAGCTGCCTGGAATCTTGTAGGTGGGGTTGAGCTACTGGCATCCCCTACCAAGTCAGCCAGCATGTTGTTGCGTATAATGTGGGCAGAGCTGGCCGAATTAAAAGGCACTCGCAAACTCGCCCGAATGCCAAACGTAGGATAGCCTGCTATACCTGTGTAATGCAAGCCATAAATCCAATTGCGTTCTATGGTGAAATTCTCGCAGCTATCTAACCGAATACCTGCAACGTACCAGAAAGTCCCATTGCTAAATCCTGATATGGTATTTATCGCTACACTCACATTTGTAGCCCCTGCTATATGGATAGCGCCGATGTCGTCGGCATTACCCCATGAATCGGGGTTGGCTAGGCCAATCCGGTTGGCTCTTATAGTTACGTTCTGAAGGGTGGTACGGAGGCCACGCATTACTATAGGCCGACTCACGCTATCTATAGCATTATTTGCTATTGTGAGGTATGATACAGTACCTGAAAAGTTACCGGTGGTAAGGCTTGCGTCTGGGCCTACATAAATGCCGCTGAAAGTAGTAGAGCGTGTATTACCAATAATTCTGAGGCCTACGATAAAGAAGTTAGACACATTCAGGGAAACTCCAGTGGTGGATACGAGGCCGATAAGACCTGTGGTGGTTCCACCGCTGGAAGTACTTTTGAGGGCGAAGCGCCCCCTCCCGTCTAGAAGAAAGTTGGTGAAACGCCCGCCGTTTGGTAGAGTACCAAGACCAGGGCTATTTGGGTGGGTATTTCCACCGAAGCGGAATATGAAGCGCTCGCCTGCGATGCCTGTCGGGGCTTTTCGGAGGATGTCAGAGCGGTCCAGAATTACGCTTACCCGACAGCCAGCGCACGCATAGCCAGCCAGCGTAATTTCGTCTGGTTCGTTAGCCGGCGTCCAGGTCGTGCCACTAGGGGGCAGAAGGATCGTTACTGTGCCTGAGGCGCCGCGCCGGGCTAGCGAGTCAAAGGCTTCCTGGATACTGCGAAACTGGAAGTTAGAAAAGTCAGAGGTTCCCGTGATGATATAATTCCCCGAAAGCGGCTGACCCGCAAGCCACCCGAGTAGCCCTAAAAGAAGTAGGGCTTTAGTTTGATGGGAGGTACCTGTAGTCATACTTCTGGCAAAGGTAAGCTGAGATTTGGAAAGAAGCAAGGATGGGCAGATATTTGCCGACGGTTGGGATTATGGCTGGGGTGGATTAGCTTTGGAGGGTGGGTCAGTGGGTATGGGTGGTGCGGGTGGGGCGGGTAGGGCTGCGGGCGGAGCCGGCGCACGGTAGTGCGCAGGTCTCGGAGCTTCTATGGGGGGAGCCGCAGGATATTCTGGAGGAGCGGCGGGGATGGGTGTATGTGCGGGGGTGGCTGGATGGGTATGCGGGCTGGGTGCCGGCGGGCGCCCTCGGGCCCGCCTACTGGGACGGCTCGGGATGGCAGGTAGTCCAGCGGCGAAGCCTTTACCAGCATAATAGGCGTCTGGCTGGATGGGTGGAGGCCGGGGCGCTTTTTCCCCGTAGTGGCGTGTGGCTAACCGCTCAGGGTGAGTATCGGCTGGTCTCACCTGAGGGGCAACCTTCTGGCCTCCCGAGCTGGCGGGCTATTTGGCGCCTTTTTCGGCAGGCGCCATACCTATGGGGGGGCAAAAGTCCCAGTGGCATAGACTGTTCAGGCCTTGTGCAGCTGGCGTTTCGTCTGCGCGGCCAGCTTCTCCCCCGCGATGCCCACCAACAGGCCGCCTTCCTCCCGCCCATACCCTCGCCTGAAGTGGGAGACTTAGTGTTTTTTACTTCGGCCTCTAATCCTTCAGGCCGCATTTCGCATGTGGGGATTTACTTAGGCCGGGGCCGAGTCCTCCACGCTACCCCAGCCGCTGGCGTACATATCGCGCCGCTTCGGAGCCTTCATACCCATGTTATCCACAGCTTCCGTCGCGGAGTAGGGGAGGATTTCGTTATTTAGGGGAAAATGCGGTCTGGCGCCGTCTTAGTGCTCAATTATGACTACCAGCCTATTCATCTTACGCACTGGCGGCGGGCGTTTATGCTGCTTCTGCGGCAGCGCGCCGAGCTGATAGAAGCCCGGCCTGATAAGACGCTGCGTACGGTCAGCCGTACCTATCCGTATCCGAGCATTATCCGGCTTTTGCGGTATGTGCCCGTGCCTTATAAGCAGGTGCCTTTAACTAAGGCGAATGTATTCCGCCGCGACGGCTTTCGGTGCGTGTATTGTGGCTCTTCGCAGGCGCTTACGCTGGATCATGTGGTGCCGCGCAGTCAGGGCGGAGATGACTCTTGGGAGAACTTAGTTACGGCCTGTGAGTCGTGCAATCGGCGCAAGGGCAATCGCACGCCGGCTCAGGCGGGAATGGCTTTGCGCGTGCGTCCGCGGCGGCCTCATCATCTTCTTTTCTGGCTGCGCAGTGTAGAGGCTATAGAGCCGAGCTGGCGGCCTTACCTTCTCTTAGAGGCCCGTGTGGGCTAAGCCCAGCGGGGCCTTTGCCCCCGAATGGCTTTACTATGAAGGTCGGCTATGGCGGCGGCCCGGCTTGTACCTGCAAGAAGGGCGTGTCCTAGGTATTACTCCTGAGCCCGATCCCTGGGCTGTACCCGTAGAAGGCCTTCTAAGCCCAGCATGGGTAAATGCCCACGTGCATTTAGAATTCTCCGCTTGGCGAGGGCAAGTGCCAAGAGGCCGGGGCATGATAGATTTTCTGCGGCGGATGACTGCACCCCGTCTCCCGGTTTCCGCCGAGACTATTTACAACGCCCTGACCGAAGCTATGGCGGAAGGCACTTGGGCTTTTGTTTCCCATCAAAATCAACCCCTACCGCCAGACGCGATTCCGTCAGAGGTTACGGCGGTAGCCTTGGCGGAATTCTATGGCCTGCGACTGCGGGGAGCCTTAAGGCGCTATAGGCGCCTGCAGCGTTGGGGGTATCCTCTTACGCCCCACAGCTTCTACGCCCTAAATCCGCTTTATCTACGCCTGGGCCGCCACCGTACCCCCTTTCCCCGAAGCGTTCATTTCTTTGAGAGTTTGGAAGAGCGGCTCTGGTTGGAGGCCGGCCAAGGCCCTTTTAAGCCCTTTTTTCGGCGGTTTATTCGGCGGCCGCGCCCGCCGCGGGACTGGCTTTATTGGCTGCGTCAGTGGTATCGGCGGGCCCCCGCCCTGTGGCTAGTTCATGCTACCGAAGCGCCGCCCAAGCGGCTTGAATACCTTTTAGCCAGATTTCCTCGCCTATATATCGTCCTTTGTCCCGAAGCGAACTACTACCTCTTTCGGCGCTTTCCAGACTTAGCCTTTTGGAAGAGGTATCCTGGCCGGTTTCTTTTAGGCACCGATAGTCTAGCCAATGCCGAGACACTTTCGGTTTGGCCGGTAGTGCGGCGCCTTTTATGGGCGGGCTATAGTTGGCCAGACGTGCTAAGGGCCGTAGTAGATACGCCGCGTCGCTGGATAGCCGTAGCGGCTCATTGGGTACAAGTAGCCCCTTTAGCTGAGGATGGGACTATCTTACCCTCTACTCAGGCGCGTAGCTTCACAAATTGCTGATCTGATAGAGTATGCTGAACCCAAAGGTGCGAAAATCTAAAGGTACCGGGTCTATACTGCCCATGATTGCGGTATTTCGGCGGCTGGGAAGAAGGTCTAAATAAAACCTAATAGTGGTGGGGCTTGTACGGCGGAAGTTGAAGGTAACCTCGGCAAAAGCCGTAGGATTGAAAAACGTCTGCCGCATTTTTCCGACATAATTCCCGCTCACCGAGGTGTAGGTAAGCTGAAATGTAGTGAAGCGCACCCCTACGCCGCCGCCTATTCCGAGCCGCTGAATATTATAGGCGGTAGCGCCTGCGCCTAAGCGCGCATAGGCGTAGAGGGGTATCTGCAGAAGCCAGTTGGTGCCATAGCGTCCTAAGAATTGAAAGGCGCCCGTAATCTGAGCCCCTGGCCCCGCCGCAAAGACTTCATTCTCCGTGCGAAAGTAGGTATAGTTGCTACCTAGGCTGATGCCCCAGTAGTTAGTAGGGTAGGAAAAAAGCGGCGTGTTTAGAAAGCGGATATCTATGAAGCATAGCTCCCCTCCGAAGAAGGGGTTGAGTTTAGCCCAGATATCGGGCGTAGCCTGCGCAAACCCTAACCCCGCTAGCCCTAAGCTGATGCAAAGGCGCTTAGCAGTGGGCATCAAAGAGCTGCTTGAGGACTTCGGCGATACTTTGGGGGCTGCGGCCTTCTATTTCGTGGCGCGGGATAAAATGGACAAGCTGGGCACCTTTCCACAAGGCCATGCTGGGGGATGAGGGCGGATGCGGGGCAAGGTACTCCCGAAGCCGAGCCGTGGCTTCCTTATCCACGCCGGCAAAAACACTATAAAAGTAATTAGGCCGGCGGCTGTGGCGCATAGCGAAGGCTATGGCAGGCCGAGCCGAAGCCGCTGAGCAGCCACATACTGAATTGATAAGAAAAAGAGCGGTAGTCCCTTCAGATTTTAGCGCCTCTAAAGCTGCCTCTACTTCTTCGGGCGTGCGCAGTTCGCGCAGGCCCATCTCCACCGTTTCCTTCCGAATAGGTTCTACTACGTAGGCAGGGTACATGGGACAAAGAAACAAAAATTGCGGCCTTTTTGCTAAGGGGCGAGGATCCGGTATTCCACGCGGCGGTTGCGGCGCTGCCCTTCTGCGGTGGCGTTATCGGCTATGGGGCGGGATTTACCGAAGCCGACGGTATGGAGGCGCTCTTTGGAGATACCGCGCGCCACAAGGAAGGCCTTCACGGCCTCGGCGCGCGCCCGAGATAGCACAAGCTCATTTTCGGGCAGGCTCGTTCCATCCGTGTGGCCGCCGAGCTCTATACGCATGCGCGGATGGTCGCGCAGAAACCGTAAGAGTATCTCCAGCTGGGGGTAAGATTCAGGCTTGAGCTGGGCACTGCCTTTGTCAAACGTAATATGAAAGAGAGGGGCGCGCAAACCGGGCCGAATTTTTTCAAGGTAGAAGTCGGCGCGATTTTCCCGGCCTTTGCGCAGGCGCAGCGTTACTTCCTTCCACAGGTGGTTGGGGGCATAGGCTACTACCCGCAGTTCCCCTTCCAGAGAGTCAGGTACCTGCCAATGAAAGGGGGTAGTGGGAGGGACAAGGAGGCTATCAAGGGTTTGACCGGCGGCAGTTCGGAAAAAAAGCCAAGCCGGCACCTGGCCTTCGGTAGTGAGGTAGCCCGCTAGGGTAGTAGGAGCATTTGGCGGAGGTAGGGTGGTAAAAGTAGTATCCGGATGCCACCAGACCAGCCAGAAGTCGGCACTTCCGTAGGGGCGAATCCCAAGCTGGAGGCCAGGGGAAGCCGTCGTGCCACAGCCTACAAAGACGCCATTTCCTTCGGGGAAAAGCGCTACCCAGCTTTCTACGTCTTTGCCGCCGAAAGTATAGCAGAAATGCAGGGAATCTCGGCGCGGGTCCCATTCTAAGGCCCATGCGTCGTAGAGGCCAGCGAGGGACGGTATAAGATGGTCGCGCGAGCTTGTCATCCCTGCGATGAGCCAGGTTCCCGTGGAGGTATAATGAAGGTAGTTGAGGCCTTCGTCGCCGCTGCCGCCGCCGCTCCAGGCGAGGATAGCGGAACCTTCAGGTAGAAGCCGCCAGATGGCGCCTTCGGCGCGCCTACCTGTGCCCTCACTCACCGAAAAGCTCGTACCCGCCAGCCAAATTTCCCCTTCAGGACTGCGCGTCCAGCTATAAGGCTCCTCTAAATCCCTTCCGCCAAAATTCCAACTGCGCCTAAGGCGGCCCTCTCTATCCACTTCTACCAGCCATATGTCGGTTTTGCCCAGAGGGTTCTGAATGTGGCCATCTTGCGATTCGGAAGCCCCAATAAGCCAGATAGTGTCAGGAGAGAGGGGAATAATCAAGTTCAGAAAGTCATTTTCACTTCCGCCGAAGGTGGCGTGGCCCTGCACTTCACCCGTGAGGGAGAGGCGGAGCAGCCAGCCGTCCATGCCTCCGTAGGGGTAGGGATGATAGGTAGCATCCCGCGAACCAATCTGCCCCACTATCCATATAACGGAGTCGCCGAGCAGGGCTCCTCCCTGGGCTAGGTCGTTACCGGTACCGCCTAGAGCTTTGCTCCAAATTACCTTGCCTAGAGGGTCTAAACGCACTAGGTAGGCATCTCGCTTGCCGTGCGACAGCGAAGGAGAGTCGGTCCAGCCAATAAGCAGCAGACCGCCATCTGGGAGACGCAAGGCATCCGTGAGTTCTTCATTACCTTCTGCCCCGTAGGTGCGGTGCCAGAGTACCTCACCTCGCCGATCGGTGCGAATGATCCATAGATCGGCGTCGTAACCCTTCCGTTCAAGGAGCCCATCGCGTGAGCGCGTATGCCCCAGAAGCCAATATCCGCTTGTATCCTGAAACGCCCGCACCATTACATCGGTTCCGCTCCCTCCATAGACCCGCTGCTGCAAAATGCGTTGGCCGGCCACTAGCCCTACCCCTAAGCTAAGCCAGCTGAGGGGCCACTTCATAGGTGAAAAGCACGCGTGCGGCTTGCTCGGGGGACAGGTAAGGCGGCGGTTCGGCCATTTCTAGCTCGCCCTTCAGCAGTTGCGTGGCCACTTTCTCTACCGCCGCTAAGGTGAATTTGCCAAAAAGCGTATGAGCCCCTTCATAGCGCTGATACTGATACTCCCAGTAGGTAGTTAGGTAGCCGGCGTAACCGTTACTGTAGCCCTGGATGATGAGGTGCTGTATGCCCAGAGGAGCTACTACGGGCGCCAGGCGCTCACGCAGGAGCACGCCAGCCATAGTGGTAGGCTCCATAGGTAAGGCCAGGATGCCTACCGTCCCTACTTGCCAAAACTGCACAGGGAGTATATGGGGTAGGAGCGGCAAGGGGACGTAACGTCCCCTTTGACGGGCTAGCCACTGGAGACGCCGTATAGCTGGATCTAAAAATGGGATAGGGAGGGTTTCCCAGCGGCGGGTGCCTAAAATGTGCTTAGAAAGCCCTTCTATGAGGAGGGGCTTGTTACCCTGGACGGCGGGGTCTGTGAGGCCACGCAGGCGAGCTATTACAGAAAGGAGGCGTACCCATTCTTTAGGGATGCCAGGGCCTTCGGCGGTGCCGCCGAGAAAAGCGGGCCCTAAGGCGGGGGGGCCTGTAGTACCCTTCCCCTTACCGCGGGTAAAAGGCTCTTCAACGGGCACGCGGGCGAAATCCACCCATCCCCACCAGCCACGCAATTCCGCTGGCAATGGAATTCCCTTGGTCCGAGCCAGGTTTTTAGCCATTTCCGCCTGGTAGCGTCCCACTAGCCGGCGGTTCTCAAAAGGATTAGGGGTAGGGCCCCGCTGGAAGGGTACATCAGGAAAGGTACGGAAGTTTGGCGTGACGTCTCCCGCCGTCGTCTGAGCAAAAGCCGCTACCACATTCTGCTCTTCTTCAATCAGCTGGGCGGCGAAACCTTTATGGTCTGAAGAGATGCACTTAGTGTCTCGCTGGATCGTGGTGGTGTGCGTACCAAACCAGTTGATGAGGTGGCCCTGAGGTTGGAAGGTGAGTTGGTAGGCGGTACGGTCCACAGCCAGGGCTGGCTCATCCGTCCAAGCTTGGGGATTTTTCTGGAAGGCCTCCATAGCCCGATTGAAAGCCAGTGGTACTTCCACGGGGAAAGGCGCCTGGTTGAAGTAGGGGGTAGAGGGCTGGCGCAGTTGATAGGCCTGCAGGGCCGCTTCCACAAAGCCCCCGACATATCGCTCAAAGACTTTCGGATGAAATCCTGGGGTATTGATGTGGTAGAGGAGGTAATGGGAATAGCCGCCTGGAGCCGCATGCGTGTGATTGGCCGTAAGCATGAGCTGAGCAGGGGTAAGGTTAGGAAAATGCGCGCGCAGGCGGTGGAAGACCTCCTGCCACAGCGCTATAGAAATGAAGCACAAGTCGGCCTCAATCCAGAAGAAGGGAGGCCCTTCGGCTACTTGCAGGCAAAAGGCGCGCGCGTAAAGGGGCGACTCTATGGCCACCGCTACGTGGCGTGAGTCGCCCCAGCCCATAAGGCCTATCCCAGGCTCAAAGTAGGTAATTTCGGTGCGAGCGGCCCCTACGTGCCACACAGGAGACAAATCTACGCGGAGAGGTGTTATACCTTTGACGGGGATGGTGTATGGGAGGCTTCAGGACAGGCTACCCCCTGATCGGCCTTTACAAGTAGTAGGTCTGCGGGGCGCAGCCCCTGCCTTCTGGATAGCTGGAGAGATAGGTACTAAGCCCCTATGGGTAATTGTACCCGATCCGGAGGCGGCTCGCCGCTGGCACAGCGACCTTAGTTTAGTAGCGCCTAATTCCAATCGCTTAGCTCTGCTCCTTCCTCCCGAAGGGCCTCCTGCGGTTCAACTTGCCCGCCAGCTGGAACACACCTACTATTTGACCCGTTGGCTGAGCGGCGAAGCACTCTGCCTTATTACACCTGTTCACCTGCTGAGGCTGCGCTGGCCTACGCCAGCCATTTGGCGCCAGCACCTCTTCAAGCTACAGCCAGGGATGGCGCTGGATAAAGACTTCCTTTTAGAGATTTTGCGGCTCTATCACTTCGTTGAGCGGGAGCAGGTGGAAAATCCGGGTGAGTTTGCCTGGCGTGGCGCTGTCGTAGATGTATTCAGTTTCGCCTATCCCTATCCGCTTCGGCTTCGCTTAGATGCCGAGGGGCTGAGGCGTATCCACTATTTTGACCCTGAGACCCAGCTTTCTAAGGGGGAGCTGCCAGAGGCTTGGCTACTTCCGCCTCTTTTCGCTATGGAGGAGGCGCCTTCGGCTTCGCTAGAGGCCTTTGCGCCAGAAGGTACCCAGATTTTCCTCATATCAGGCCAGGCGGCGCTGGCGTATCTGACCCGCATGAAGGAAGACATAACGGTCCTGCAGCGCCTGGCCCAACGCGCTATAGAATTAGGGCATGAACCGGCCGTACCCCCTGTAGCCACCTTCGCCTATCCTACTCAGGCTCAGCCCAGCTTTCCCCACAACCTCAATCTTCTCTATGAGCATCTTCGTGGCCTCCCTCTGCGTACGCTTCATGTGTATGTAGAGAATGAGCGCCAGAAAAGCCGATTGGAGCGCCTTTTTCGGCAGGCGGAGCTGCCCTACCCCATAGAATACCACCTGGGTACGCTTTCAGAGGGTTTCTACGATCCACAGGCCGAAATAGCGTTTTACACGGATCATCAGATTTTTCGTCGCGTTTATACCCCCCCCGTACATCGCGGCTTCCGGCGCAGCGAGGCCCTGGCCCTGCGCGATTTAGAGGAGCTTCAAATAGGTGATTATGTCGTGCATGAGCGGTACGGGATTGCGCTCTTTGGCGGTCTTGTAACGATCCCGCGCACCGACCCGCCGCAGGAAGGGGTCAAGCTCATTTTTGCCGATGAAGCGGTAGTGTATGTACCCATCCCTCAGCTGGCTGAAATAGCGCGCTACCGCTCCCTTTCGGACGCGCCGCCTAAACTGAGTAAGCTGGGTTCCTCTGAATGGCAGCGTACCAAAGAGCGGGTGCGTCGGCGTCTCCAAGAATTGGCCATAGACCTTGTGCGCCTCTACGCTAAGCGCCGCATCCTCCCTGGCTATGCCTTCAGTCCAGACTCGCTCCTGCAGGTAGAGATGGAGTCGCGTTTCCCGTATGAGGAGACGCCGGATCAGCTTCAGGCTACTTTAGAGGTAAAAAGGGACATGGAGCAGCCGTATCCTATGGACCGCCTGCTTTGTGGGGATGTGGGATTTGGCAAAACGGAGGTAGCGCTGCGCGCCGCCTTCAAAGCCGTCCAAGATGGCAAACAGGTAGCCCTTTTAGCTCCTACTACGGTGCTTGTTATGCAGCATCTGCGCACTTTTGAGGCGCGTTTAGAGGGCTTCCCCGTACGCCTAGCAGCTCTGAGCCGACTCCAGTCCCCTCGCCAACAAAAAGCCATTTTAGAACGGCTGGCTGCGGGCGAAATAGATATTATCATTGGCACGCATCGCCTCCTTTCGCCCGATGTACGTTTCAAAGATTTGGGTCTCCTCATTATAGACGAGGAGCACAAGTTTGGCGTCATGGCAAAAGAAAAGTTGCGCGTGGCTTACCCTACTGTAGATACCCTTTCCATGAGTGCTACGCCTATCCCGCGCACCCTTCAAATGGCCCTCAGCGGGATTAGGGATATAAGCCTTATCACTACCCCGCCTAAGAACCGCTTGCCCGTGGAAACGAAGGTGCAGGCTTTTTCCTGGGAAATAGTGCAGGAAGCCATTCAGTACGAGCTGGCGCGAGGAGGTCAGGTATTTTATGTGCATAATCGGATTCCCGACCTGCCGGCTATCACCCGTAAGCTTCAGAGCCTTTTTCCCGAAGCCCAAGTAGCCTTTATCCATGCCCAAATGCCGGCTCGTCAGGTGGAGGACATTTTACTGGCTTTTATCTACCAGCAGGTGGATATTTTAGTAACCACGAACCTGGTGGAATCAGGCTTAGATATCCCGAATGCCAATACAATTATCGTGCAGGAAGCGCATCGGTTTGGTCTTAGTGATCTCCATCAGCTGCGCGGTCGCGTAGGCCGTGGGGCCCGGCAGGCTTACTGCTATTTGCTGGTTCCAGGGCTACATTGCCTCAGTCCGGATGCGCTGCGGCGACTGCGCGCCTTGGAGGAGTTTAGCGACCTAGGGAGTGGCTTTCAAATAGCCATGCGGGACTTGGAGATTCGGGGGGCAGGGGATCTTTTAGGGCGCGAGCAGAGCGGATTTATCGCCGATATCGGCTATGAGCTTTACCAGCGCTACTTAGAGGAAGCAATTGCTCGTATCAAGGAAGAAGAGAATTTAGAAGGCTTTGCACCGCCTGAGGCGCCGCTGGCGCAGTGCGTAGTGGAATGCGATTGGGAGGCGCGCTTGCCTTCTGAATGGATCCCTTATCCAGCTACCCGTTTAGAGGTGTATCGGCGGCTGAGTGCCGTGCGTCAGGAAGCGGAGCTTCAGGCGCTTTTACGCGAGCTACTGGATCGTTTTGGAAGTTTGCCACCCGCCGTACTTACGCTAGCGGATATTCTGCGGCTGCGCTGGCTGGGGGATAGCTTAGGGCTGCCTTATATTCAGGTGTATCGGGGCCGAGTGCGCCTCCCCCTACCTCCTGAGGCGCCTTCGGCCGCTTTGCTGGCCTTTTTAGATAGCTACCGCCCTAAGCTTACCTTTCGGTTCGTACCCCAAGAGCCGCATCTCCTTTTGGAGGTAGAGCGGATTTTGGATTCGGCTAGCCTAGTGGGGTTTTTAGAAAGCCTCCGAGAGGTGCTTCGCCACCCGTCCCTTGCGCCGTGATTTGGGTACTGTATGGCCTGGATGAGTACCGGCGCACTTTACGCCGGCAGGCTCTTGTAACTGAGCAGCTTCAGGGGTTACCAGCTGATTTTGCCTTACAAACCTACCGCAGCCGAGAGGTAGGGGAGACAACCCTTTTAGAGTGGTACGATGTGCCCTTCGGCGTGCCGTATAAGGTAGTGGTGCTTCTGCTGGAGGGGACCGACTCCGACAAAAAGGCCGCTAAACTCCTGGCGCAGTACTTTCAGCGGCCAGCAGCCCATGTGCGGCTGATTATAGATCTTCCTACGGAGCGGCTACCGGATTGGCCCTGGCCCGAGGGGGCTTTTCGGGAGGCGTATGCCCCCATGCGGCTGCATGAAGTAGAAGACTGGCTTCTTGATCGGGCGCAGTACCTTGGGCTTTCCCTCCAGCCCGAGGCGGCAGCCAGTATGGTAGAAGCCCTGGGCACCGACCTGCGCCAGCTGGATCAAATGCTCGAAACCCTTCGGGTTTACTGGCTTTCAGCCCCTTCCCCCACACCGCTTTCAGCCGAAGAAGTAGGCGAAGCTTTAGGCCTTCATCCGCAGTATTCGGTTTTCCGGCTTTTAGATGCTTTAGCCGAAGGGAATAGGTCTGAAGTGCTGCGCCTCATGGCCTTTTTTGCGCAGGCCCCTAAGAGCTATCCCTTAGCGGAGATAATAGGACGTCTGCGCACCTTCTATCAAAATTTGGCTGTTCTCCTCCTTACTCGGACGCCGCCGCGCAGTGAGGCTATTCGGCAGCGGCTTCAATTGCGGTTTGCTTTCCAGACAAAGCCTTATGAAATGGCGCTGACGCGCTATACCTTGCACGCATGCAACAAGGCCCTTAGCTTACTTCGTCAGGTAGAGGCTCGGCAGAAAGGTCTGATTCCCTCTAAGCAGCCGGAAGAGCAGCTCCTTCTCAGTTTGGCTCAGGCTCTAGTGGGTTTAGAGGCCCCTAACCTGCAGTAGAGCTTTACTGGCCCAGCACCGCTAAACGCTGAAGGTGCACGCTGCCGTCGGCGCTATAAAGGGCCACAAGGTAAAGGCCCGGTTGCGGAATCTCCAGCTGCCGCACTTGAGCGTACCGGCCCACCTCTCGGCCTTCTAAGGTAAAAAGACGGACCTCGGTTACTTCTTCGCTCAGCCAGAGCGTGCGGCCCTGGAGCGTAAAAGAGGGGCTGAGGGCCGAGGTGCCTTCGGGGGCCATTTCAAATACCGCTTGGCCAGGGGCATCGCCGTCCGAGCCAGCCGTGCCATTCACCGCATTTGCGGCGACATACCACCGAAGCGTACCCAGATTAGTGGTAGGCGGTGTCCAGGCAAAGGTCCATACACCAGTTGAGGAAGGGGAGAAATGCGCAATGTATTTGCGGCCGCTACCCGATTGCTCGGTAGTGCCTTGGCCTGGTAGGCTGCGAAGGGTCTGATTAGGGACATTCTCGGCGCCGCTTTGTCCGCTCAGGACCGTGAGCTGGAACCCATACCGACGCAGGTTGGGATGCTCCACGCGTAGGGTAAGCTGCACCTCAGACCCACCCGGCACGTAGGTACTGACCGCTCTGCCGTCTTGAAGGAGCGTAATAGTAGGCGCTGGCGAGGCACCACCATGACAGCGCGCACAGGTAGGCTCGCCCGGCGCACCTGAATGGCCTACAGGGGGCTGACTTGAATTAGCCTCCCGAAACCCCAAAAGAGATAGGCCCAGCACCGCAAGCCATACCAAAGCTAGCGGATACCGCACGGGTGGCTTAAACAATTTTAGCCTCCGTTAAGGCTCAGCCGTCTAGGGTGTTTTAGAAAGTACCTTTAGGAGATGGAGGGTGCCGGTATTTGTTTTGGTCCTAAGGTATGGCGAGAGTGCTTCTTACAGGAGGTACAGGTCTTATTGGTTCGGGGTTGGTCCCAGCGCTACAGGCGGCTGGGTATGAGCCAGTGGTGCTTAGCCGACGAGCGGTAAATCTGAATGGGGCTACGGTAGTACGGTGGGATGGCCGTAAGATCCCCGCCAGCCTCACAAGCGACGGCGTAGTAGCGGTGATAAACTTAGCGGGGGCTAACGTAGCGGCTCGCCGATGGAGCTCCAATTACAAGGAAGAACTCTGGCAGAGCCGGGTAGAAGTTACGAAAGAGGTGGCGGCGTGGCTAAAGCGCGAGGCCCCTATGGCGCGGCTTATCTCGGCTTCCGCCATAGGGTACTATGGCAGTGGCCTAAGCCTGACGGTCTATACTGAAGAAAGCCCACCGGGAGAGGATTTTTTGGCGCGCTTGGCGCTGGCTTGGGAGGCGGCGGCCCAGACGGCGCCCAAACCGCCCGTGCTATTTCGGATTGGGGTGGTTTTGGCACCCCAGGCTAAGGCCTGGCAGGGCTTGCGTACGTCTTTCCGCGTCGGATTTGGGGCTTATCCCGCCCCAGGGCGGCAAGGCTTCTCTTGGGTGCACCAAGAAGATGTAGTACGGGCTTTCTTATGGGCTTTAGAAAAAGCCGACGCAAGCGGGGCTTATAACCTTACGGCACCACAGCCGCTGAGCGTGCGCGCCTTTGTTGAAGCTCTCGGCGCTCATACAGGCCATAAGCTCATTTTCCGTATTCCCGAGACGCTGCTTCGCTGGGGATTAGGCGAACAGGCTATCCTCCTTACACGCGGCATTTACGCTTATCCCAAGCGTCTTCTGGCGGAAGGGTTTGAGTTTCGGTTTCCAAAAGCCGATCAGGCTATTGCTGATCTTCTTGAGCGAGAGAGAAAAAGCTCCTAGTACTTGCGCCACTCTGCTCGGCAGGAGTCACGCAGCTGTGTGGAGAAGTCTTGGAAGGAATATTCTACCACTACCATGCGGTTATTGAGGGAGGCTCGCCCTTCCACTATGTAGCGTCGGTTGCAGGAGCTTTGACGGGTTATTGTGGCTTCGTTGGCGTTGGTAAGGCGCGCTTCTACCCGAATCTTTTGGCCCTCACAGGCAATATCCCCAAATCCCTCAAAGTAGATTACGTCTGGGTAGAGGGGAGAGGCTTTGATTTGGGCGTCAAATTGGGGTATGAGCCCTACTTCGCGGCAGCGTTCATCTACCGTGTAGCTCCCTATCCAGGCATCGCTCCATTTGATTTCGCAGCGCGTGCCGCCAAAGCCTGGCGGACATTGGCAGCCGCCCCAAGTACAGGTGCCGCCGTTGAGACAGTCACCTTCTTGGCAGTTAGATTCTCGGCAACCTGAAAGGCCTGCTACATAAATTAGCCCTATAAGGACGCGCGACTGCACCATACCTACTTACTTACAAAGATACCATGAAAGTACTACCTTTGCCTCGTATGCTTGTACGCTATGGGTGGGTCCCTCTAGTCCTTTGGGTAGCAGCCTGCGGCCGCGCAGACCTCATCAATAAAACCCGTTACGGCGGGAAGAAATACGTAAATACCTGTGCTTCCTTCAAAAAGGATGTACAAGCTACCTTAGACGCTAATAATGACCCGGCTACACTGCGCGTAAGCGAATATGATAACAGTCAATTCCACCCTACCTTTGTGGAGCCGGGCCAGTTCATACAAGCCAATGATACGCTTTATTTCCGCTTAGCCAATGACTTAGAGTATGGTAAGTACCTCCAGCAAAACGTCGCTATAATTGTACGGGTTGATTATTCGGTCCCTCCAAGCCTAGCCAACATGGAGAAGGACCCGCAGGGGTCAGTGGGCGAACTTATCATAACCGAGAGCTACTATAAGCAGAATTCGCAGCCTTTTTTCGTGTATAAAATTCCTCTGGGCGGTAAAAAACTGGATGGCAAGCAAGTGTCGCTGTATTTTTCCGTAGTAAAGCTGGATAAGAAGGGTAATATCGCTAAGGTATATTGCGATTCTCGTCAGAAGCCGTTTGGTCCGGCGGATCCCCCCTGCTGTACGTCGCAACCTTGGGCGAAAGTGCGTACTGGCCTGAGGGCTATGCTACCCGATTTGCCCATTCGCGACGAGCAGTACCGCTACGAAGGCTTTACGGGGACCTTAGATCTGATTTTCCCTATCATGTCCACTCGGTTTGATAAGAAAGAATTGGCTGATGCGATCCTAAAGTATGTAGCCAAATACGAGCAGATGGGGTACATGGTTCAAGGGATTAAGGTAGAAGGGTATGCGTCCCCAGATGGCCGCATTTCACTCAATCAAAACCTTTCCCAAGGGCGTATGGAAGCCGTGGTGAAGGATCTGCGCGAGCAGTTTGTGAAAAAAAGCGGGCGGGATATTCCGATGGAGGGGATAGGGCGGGGGGAGGATTGGGAACGCTTTGGAATTCTTGTCAAGACGGCGGATTTCACTGAGGAGGAGCGCCAGCAGATTCTACAGATTGCGGCGCAGCCTAAACACGAAGATGAACGCGAAAAAGATCTCCGTAAGCTGCCTTTCTGGCCGAAAATCCGCGAGAAAGTTCTGCCTTTCTGCCGTCACGCTATGGTGAGCTTTAGCTTTAGCTACCAGCCCGACAAGATGTATATAGAACGGTACAACGCGCCCTTGCCCCTACTTGCCCCAGAGCTTTACAATGTGGCTACGAAGACTTTTATAGTAAGCCGATTTAGGCCAGGTATGAATGCCAGCCAAAATCTAAACATTCTCAATATCCTTATAGATACACGCGGGAATCGGACTCCTAATCTTTTAGCCATGCGTTCTACTTATTATTTTGCCCTAAATGACCTCAAGAGTGCGATTCGGGATATTGAGGCAGCGGCTGCCTTGGCGCAAAACAATCCCGTTTATAGTATAGCTGCTCTAGCCTATCGGACGCAGGGCGTGCAGGAGCTTTCGCGCGAGGAGGCCATGCAGATGCTGGAGCGGTATAATGACCTTATTGCGCGCGCGCCTAACGACCGTTCGCTTTACATCAATCGGGCTATCATAATGGATTATATAGGCTGGCTTTCAGGGGCTATCGCCGATAATACGAAGGTAATTTCCGAGGAGGGGCGCCTGGCTGTAGCCTATAATAACCGCGGCGTCTCGCTCATGAAGGTCTTCCGCCTCTTAGAAGCCGAGGCGGATTTTCTCCAAGCTATCTCTATAGATGAAAAGCTGGCGGAGGCCCACTTCAACCTAGCCCTTTTGTATGCGTATAAGGGTTATCCGGACAAGGCCGCCCAGGCCTTTGAGCGGGCTGTAGCCCTTCAGCCTGCCTTTCGCGAAGAGCTCAATACAAACCCCGTCTTTCGGATAGTGAAGGATAATCCACGCTTTGCGCGCATAGCGGGGGGCAGTTAGGTTGTTAAGCTTAGCCATGCAGGAGTCGTCGCCCTCCTTAGTCCTTCAGCCTACCTTTTTTCCGCAGCATCAATGGGCCTTATATAAGCGGCTGGAGGATAAGCATACTACTGTTGAGATAGATACGGCGGATCCGCTTCGTACGCGCATTATTCTCAACATGGGGCCCCAGCACCCAGCCACCCATGGGGTACTGCGCGCTGTGCTCATGCTGGATGGCGAACGCATCATAAAAGCGGTACTGGATATCGGCTACCTTCATCGCGGCATTGAGAAAATCGCCGAGTATAAGACCCCTCAGGAGTTTATGCCCTACACCGACCGGATGGATTACCTTTCGCCCTATTCCAATAATGTAGCCTTTTGCCTAGCGGTGGAGAAGCTCCTGGGGATAGAGGCGCCGCCACGTGCCCAGTACATTCGCACTATTGCTTGTGAGCTGGCCCGTATATCCTCTCACCTTTTGTGGTTGGGCACTATGATAATGGATGCAGGCGCCGTGTCCATGTTCCTCTGGACCTTCCGAGAACGGGAAAAAATCTACTCTATCTTTGATAAGCTGGCGGGGGTGCGCTTTACCGTAAGCCACTGCCGGATCGGAGGCGTGCAATACGATATCACAGACGAGACCATCCAGATGATTCGGAACTTTATCAAGAATTTCTATAAGGAACTGCGCGACTGGCGCGGCTTACTAGATAAGAACCCTATTTTCCTTCGGCGCGTAGAGGGGATAGGGGCTATCAGTAAAGAAGAAGCTATAGCCTACGGCTTCACGGGGCCCAACCTGCGGGCCTGCGGCGTGCCCTACGATATTCGGGTATTTGAGCCTTATCTAGTCTATTCCGAATTGGACTTTGAGGTGCCTATCCGTACCGAAGGGGATGTACTTGCGCGCTATCATGTGCGAATGGATGAAATGTTTCAAAGTGCCCGCCTCATAGAGCAATGCCTCCAAAAGCTGCCGAAGGGCGAAATACGTTTGGACAACGCCAAGTACGCCTATCCCTCTAAGCATGAGGTCTACTTTTCCATGGAGGGGATGATTCATGACTTTATGATGACGGATGTGGGTCCCTTGGCCCCAGCGGGTACGGAAGTCTATCACGCTATTGAGGCCCCTAAAGGGGAATTAGGCTTTTACCTCTATAGTGATGGGACAGGAATTCCTTGGCGGGTGAAAATTAAGTCCCCTTCTTTCGCTAATCTGCAAGTACTGGAACGGCTTCTGGAGGGGGCTATGGTATCTGATGCGGTGCTCCTGATTGGCTCGGTGGATCCGGTCTTAGGTGAGGCGGACAAGTAAGAGATGTGCGGCCTAGCCGGCTATTTTCTCTGGGAGGAAGTAGCCGTACCCCCTTTGGAAGAGGCCCTGAGGCTTTTGCGTCATCGTGGCCCTGATGCGCAGCGTCTCTGGCGTGCCCCCCATGGCAAGGTAGGCTTGGCTCATACCCGCCTCAGCATATTGGACCTTTCCGAAAATGCCCATCAGCCCTTTGAGGCTCAAGGGGTGTGGCTCGTATATAATGGTGAAATCTACAACTTTCGTCAGCTAGCCCAGCAAAGAAGTTGGCCTTTACGCACACGCAGCGATACCGAGGTAATTGTGTATGCCTACTTAGAGTGGAAGGAGGCTTTTCTAGAGCGGCTGGAAGGGATGTTTGCGTTTGCGCTCTACGACAGTCGCGCGCACCGCTTACTTTTGGCCCGTGATCCGTTTGGCATAAAGCCACTCTGGGTAGCGCAGCGGCCTGAAGGCCTTTATTTCGCCTCTGAGCTCAAGGTCCTTCGCGCTTGGCTTAGGCCACTGGCCCGGCGGCCTGAAGCCGTAGCAGAGTTTTTGCACTTAGGCTTTATTCCTGCGCCGCATAGCTGGTATAAGGGTATCTCAAAAGTGCAACCAGGGGAGGTGTGGCGCGTCTCCGCTGAAGGCGTAACCCAGCAGCTGTATTACGACCGTACCCAGCTTTGGCATCAGCCAATCTCCCTTACTACTCCATCTAAAGCTAAAGTCCTTGTGAAAGCAGAGCTGCGTCGCGCCGTGAAGGACCATCTCGTAAGCGATGTACCCGTAGGAGTTTTTCTGAGCGGGGGTACAGATTCCTCCTTAGTGGCTGCCTTAGCGCGCGAGGTAGGGGGCGAGCTGACCGCTTTTACTATAGGCTTTGCAGAGGCTAAGTATAACGAATTGCCCTACGCCCAAGCGGTCGCCCGGCACCTGGGGCTGCGACACTTCTGGGAGGTGCTTTCGGCGGCAGAAGCAGCCCGTTGGCTTACTGAGCTACCCCAGTGGTATGATGAACCGTTTGGAGATGTTTCGGCTATTCCTACCTATCTGGTCTCTCGCTTGGCGGCGCGTTTTGTGAAAGTTGTATTGGCTGGGGATGGAGGCGATGAGCTATATTGGGGCTATGGCCGCTACCGATGGGCGGCTCGTTTGGCTCGGCTGAGAGACTGGTGGCGCTGGAGTAGCGGCCTTTTAGGGCAGATGCCCTCGGCGCGTTTGCGTCGCATAGCGCATCTCTTACGCCTTCCGCCTGCCGCTCCTACCGAACATATCTTTTCCCAGGAGCAAAATACCTTCAGCTGGGCGGAGGTGCAGCGACTTTTGCCTGAATGTTCCCCTCCTTGGCGGGCTGAATTTGCTCTCCCCTCAGAGGCGCGCCTTCGCCAGGTAGCGCTGGATTTTCTTTTTTACCTGCCTGATGATCTTCTGACGAAGGTGGATCGGGCCTCTATGCAGCATAGCTTGGAGGTGCGGGTGCCCCTCTTGGATAAGCGCTTTGTGACCCTTTCGTGGCAGGTGGCCTCGGCCTTGAAGCGCCCAAAAGGCTATTTTCCCGTGCAGTATAAGCCGCTTTTGCGGGCTATTCTTTTAGACTACCTGCCGCTGGCTCTTGTAAAACGGCGAAAATGGGGTTTTACCTTACCGCTGGCCCAGTGGCTAAGGGGGCCGCTGGCTGAATGGGCCCGCACCTATACCCAACCTACCCTTTTGGAATCAGCCTACGGGCTACGGGGCCGCGAAATAGCCCAGCTTTGGCACCGATTTGAACGCGGCGAAGCCTATCTGGCTACTCGTCTGTGGCTTTTAGCGCAGCTAGGCCAATTTACAGCGTATGCTCCTGGCGATTGAAACCTCTTGTGATGATACCGCTGCCTGCTTGTACTGGCAAGGCCAAATTTATGCCCATGTAGTCTATAGGCAAGCCCTTCATGCCGAGTATGGCGGGGTTATTCCCGAGTGGGCCTCGCGCGAGCATGAGGGACGCTTACCTATAGCGGTTCAGGAAGTACTCTCCCAGGCGGGGCTCACCTGGAGGGACTTGCGCGCCGTAGCCGCCGCCCAAGGACCAGGCCTGCTGGGTTCCCTACTTATAGGTTCTACCTTCGCTCGGGCTTTAGCGGCGGCCTGGCGTCTCCCTTTCATTGGGGTCAATCACTTAGAAGCCCACGTAGCTTCGTTGGAGCTGGGAGAGCAGCCTGTGGCCTACCCCCTTTTGGTCTTAGTAGCCACAGGCGGACATACCCATTTATTTCGGGTCACGCATCCTTTGGGGCTAGAGCTGGTGGGGCGCACGCGCGATGATGCGGTAGGGGAAGCATTTGATAAGGTGGCGGCCGCCCTGGGTTTGCCTTACCCAGGCGGACCCCACATAGAGGCGCTGGCGCGCCAGGGCGATCCGCGGCGCTTAAGTTTTCCTTTTCCTCGTACCGACCAGCCTTACGACTTTAGTTTTAGCGGCTTAAAAACGGCCTTTTTACGCGCGCGGGAGCAGGGCCATGCCCTACCTGACCTTTGTGCCAGCTGGCAGCATAGCGTCTTTGCCTATCTCACGCAGAAACTGCTGGAGGCCGCGCGGGCTTTAGGTCTGCGCCGCGTAGGGCTGGTAGGCGGCGTAGCGGCCAATCAGTACTTCCGAAACTACCTCCTCACCCAGGCCCAAGCCACTAACGTAGAGGTATGGCTTGCCCCTTTAGCCTACTGTATGGACAATGCCGCCATGATAGCCGTGGCGGGCTGGCATGCCCTCCTCACGGGCCGCTACACTTCTCTCACTGAATCCCCTTTCGCGCGTAGCTAACTTTTTGGAAAAACTCCTACCTTTGCGCCCAAAACAACTCACTATGCGAGCTAAGAAAGATGTACGAAAACTCAGCCTGTTAGGGCTGGCTGCCGGTAGTATCCTACTTACCTACTGCGGCAAATTCAAAGGTGTCGTAGCTAACGTCTCTCCTAATCCTCTGGAGGTACATGCCGAATCCGTCAAATACACTATTCGCGTGACCGTACCACCTAAATCCGGCTTCCGGCGCAAATCTACCTACCAAGGCAAGCTTGTTCTTAGAAGCGGCGCCAATCGCTACGAGCTGCGCACCGTTACGATTTCGGCCGATGATTACCCGAAAAGTCAGCTCAAAAATGAGGGGGTAGTAGTGAATCTGCAAGGCATATTTGCCTTCCAGGATAATATGGATGGCGGCACCATGCTCGCCGAAAACTCCTATGAGCGGAAAGGGAAAACCTTTGATCTACCCGACTACGAACTTGCGCCCTGCTGCATTACAACCTCGCGCTTAGTGGACAGCCGTCCTAAGGTGCTTTTTGAGCAGCACAATTATGTCTCGCGTCGGCCTGTTACACTGGAGGCCCTCTTTCAATTTCCCCAAAACGTCTATCTCATTCAGCCTACGGAGTATGAGCGTCAGGCGGTGCGGGATATTGTAGCCTTTTTGCAAAAGAAGTACCCTGCTACTTCCATATCCCTGGAAGGCTACGCTTCACCCGAGGGCACGGTCCGGCGAAACGAGTTCCTCTCTATCAATCGCTATAAAGAGGTGCAAAAGTGGCTTATTGAGCAGATGCGTAAGGAGGGATACACAGCCTACCTGGATAGCAGCTTCTTTAAGGTGAGGAACGAGACGGAGGACTGGAAAGGCTTTGAGCAGAATTTAGCGCAGACTTCTTTCCCCGATAATGTCAAGCAGCAGATCAAAGCCATAATTGCCTCAAATCTGCCCCTTGACCAAAAGGAGGCGAAGGTGATGGCCTTAGTGGGTGGGCCAAAGGAAGTAGAGTTTATTCTGGCGCCTCTCCGTCGCACTTATGTGCGGCTTGAGGGCTTTTCGGGGCGTTTGACCGATGAGCAGATAGACAGCATTGCGAATGCCTTCCTGCGTGGGGCGCTGACTCAAGAAGGTCTTCTGAATGCTTTAGTGCAAGAGGAGCTTTACTTTGCCACTACACGGCAGGCTGATGCGGCGCAGCGTGAGCGTCTGCTTAAGGCTTACGCCAGTCGCTATAGCCAAGATGCGCGCGCCTTTAATGACTTAGGGGCCTTAGCTATCCTAGGTGGCCGTCTGGATGAAGCCGCAGACTACCTTAATACGGCTAACCGGCTCAGCGCCAGTAATCCCTCTATTCTGAATAATCTGGGTCTGATTCATTTGGCCCGTCGGGAGTATGCCCAAGCGGCCCAATACTTCCAGTCCTCGTATGCCTCTCGTTCCACGCCTGAAGCGGCCTTTAACTTAGGGGTAGTTTATGAAAAAACCGCGCAGTATGCAGCGGCCGCGGAAGCCTTTGACAAAGCTGGCGATTTGCCCGGCGCCCGCTATAACGCCGGCCTTTCCCGCCTCCTCATGCAGGACTTCTCCGGCGCTAAAGTAGCCTTAGAAAAAGCTACCCAACAAAACCCTAACGACGCCCTGGCCTATTATGTACTGGCTATTTTAGGAGCTCGTTCAGCTGATAATAACCTCCTCTATACTAACCTCCGACGTGCGGTGCAAAATGACCGCAGCCTCGCCCAAAAAGCCCAAAAAGATTTAGAGTTTCGCAAGTACTTCCAGAATAACGAATTCAAAGCGGCGCTCAATCCTTGAACCTGCCCTTATTTTCCAAGCGGCTGCACCCATCTATGGGTGCAGCCGGTTTTCTTTTCTGTATGTAAGCCCGCTTCAGGGGGGGTTATTAGCGTTCTCTTCATCGTAGTTTTGGGTGGTGTGGGTAGCAGGGGTAGATGAGGCTGGGCGCGGCTCGCTAGCTGGCCCTGTGGTGGCTGCGGCTGTGATTCTCCCCCCAATTGCCCTTCCGCCCATTATCCGCGACAGTAAGGCCCTCACCCCAGTCCAGCGCACACGGGCCTTTGCCTGGATTCTTCAACGGGCGGAAGCAATTGGCATAGGCATGCAGAGCGCCGCTACCATAGACCAGGTAGGGATTTTGCGCGCCACGCTCTGGGCTATGGAGGAAGCCTTAGATACGCTCCCTTTGACACCGGCTCGGATTCGTATAGATGGCCCGCATGCCCCTAAGGTGTGTAGGTCCATGGAGACCCATATTCGTGGAGATAGTCGCTTTCCTGAGATTGCCGCTGCCTCTATCGTAGCTAAGGTAGTGCGAGATGGGCTGATGAGAGTTATAGACGGGGACTTTCCTATGTATGGCTGGAAGAGGAATAAGGGCTACCCTACACGCCAGCATTGGGAGGCCCTCGCGCGCTACGGGCCCTGCGTTCATCATCGTCAGAGTTTCCTGCGGCAGAAGGCGCCCTAGGGTTCTATTTTTGTGCTATGCGCATTCTGTGGAGCTGGCTGAGCGAGCTGGTCGAGCTGGCTGTTTCTCCTGAAGAGCTGGCGGACCTCCTTACTCAGGCGGGCTTGGAGGTAGAAGGAATTAGCTCCTATCGGCGCCTCTCCGATAATCTGCGGCATATTCTGGTAGGGGAAGTGCGGCGAGTTGAGCGGCATCCTGGGGCTGACCACCTTTGGGTAGCTGAAGTGGGGCTAGGGGATGGCCGGGCGATTACCGTAGTTACACGCTTTCCTAATTTGCGGATCTCCCAGCGCGTGGCGGTGGCACCAGCGGGGGCTTTGGTACAGCTGGAAGGGGAATGGCGCCGACTTGAGCCACGCCGCTTTCGGGGTATCCTCTCCGAGGGGCTCCTGTGCTCGCCCAAGGAGCTGGGGCTGGGTGAATCCGAAGATACCCTCTTCATCCCCCCTCCTACAGCGCCTTTAGGGGCTGCCCTGACAGAAGTTTTGCCCGATTATGAGGACTGGATTCTTGAGATTAGCCCTACACCGAACCGGGGGGATGCCCTTAGTCACTGGGGCATTGCGCGCGAATATCACGCCCTCACAGGGGCACCACTTCACCTACCTCAGCCCAATCTACCCACCCAGCGGCTTCCTTTTCCTTACCAGCTGGTGGTAGAATCAGCCGAGGCCTGTCCGCGTTACGGCGGGATTTACTTAGAGGGCCTGGAAGGCCCGGCCCATCTGCCAGCCCTTTGGCAGTATCGCTTAGAGGCTTTGGGGGTGCGCCTAATTCATCCTATAGTGGATGTTACGAACTACCTCCTGCTAGGGTATGGGCAGCCGCTTCATGCGTTTGATGCGGGATCCCTGCAGGGTACCCAGCTGCGCATTTACCCCCTTACCGCTCCTGCTGTTATGGAAGGGCTCCATGGGGAGACCCTAGCGCTGGCGGCGGGGGATATCGTGATTGCGGATGCCGAAGGCCCGGCCTGCCTAGCTGGCCTTTTAGGCGGAAAGCGCACCGCTATTTCTCCCAGCACTACGCGCGTATTCATAGAGTCAGCCTACTTTGCTCCTTCTTATATTCGGCGGACGGGTCGGCGCTTAGGCCTGCAGACCGAAAGTGGCTATCGCTTTATGCGCGGCACGGATCCGCGGCAAGTGCCTTGGGCCGCTGAGATGGCGGCGGACCTTTTGCGGCGTCTCTACCCGCAGGCGCGCTGCTCCCTTTATCACGAGGTCCATGAGCCTACTCATACCGCCTCTCGCCAAGTGCTTATTAGTCTGCCTAAGCTGGAAAAGCTTTTAGGCACTTCGCTGGCTTCGGACCAAATAGCCCGCTACTTGGAGCGACTGGATATACGCGTGGAGCCCCTCTCGCCTACGGAATGGCGCTTAGATGTGCCGCGCTACCGCTTAGACGTCACGCGGCCAGCCGATATTGCGGAGGAGGTGCTTAGATTTCTGGGCTGGGCGAACCTGCCGCTGCCCGCTAAGCTTCCCGCAGCACCACTGCCTAAGCTGACTGAGACAGACAGGAAATATGCCCTGTGTGAAAAGGTGGCCGAATTTCTCAATGGTTTAGGCTTTCAGGAGATTCGCACGAATTCGCTTGTGGGAGCCGGACATTTTCCCAATGGGGTCTCGGATACCGCTGTACGGCTGCATAATCCTCTGCACGAAGACTTGGCGTATCTGCGGCCTATGCTGATTGGTAGCGGCTTAGCTGTGGTGGCCCATAATCGCAATCACGGGGCTCTGGGCTTCTGGGCTTTTGAATGGGGACGTGTGTATAGCACTGTGGGTGAGGAGCTTCGGTTGGGATTGTGGGGATGGGGGCGGCCGCCACTTGCGGGCCCCGCCGCCTCAGTGGAACCTAAAGCCTACTTCTTAGCTGCGCTGCGCGCCTTACTTCGGCGTTTAGGTATTCCCTACACTGAGCGACCTATTAGTGCGGAATCCCCCTGGCAGCAAGTCTCAGAATTCCACCTACAAGGTCAGCGTTTAGGTATAGCGGGTCTTATAGAGCCTTCCTACCTCCATCGCTTCGGCCTCAAGGATCAGCTGGTCATGGCGGCCGAATTTCTCCCAAGTTTATTGCAGGCTAGCCTAAATTCCCTTCCCACTTACAAGCCGCTCTCCTATGCGCCCGTAGTCGTAAAAGACCTAAGCCTGTATGTGGCCCCTGGGCTTACTTATGCGGAGATTGAGGCGGCGCTATGGCGCCTGCAAAATCCTTATCTGCTTCAGGTGGAGAGTTTTGACTGGTATCAAGATGGGGAAGGCCGCGTGAGCTATGGTATTCGCCTTTACCTTCAGGGGGATCATACGCTTTCCGACAAGGAGATCCATGCCTTTCTCAATGAGGCTATTGCCCAGTTGGAAAAGCTAGGGGCAACTGTGCGTAAAGCTTAGTAGGCGCGATATTTGCAGAAACGTAGTAGGGTATGGGGTTGGGGTGGCTGGTGATAGGGCTAGGAAGCTACCTAATGGGGGTAGAGACTGATACCTCACGCGGCAAAAGGCCCCTGCCAGTCCGACACTTCAATAAGCCATCGCCCTTTCAGCCGGGAGAAAAGCTGGTCTTTCGGGTACATTATGGCTGGCTTACGGCGGGGGAAGCTACCTTTGAAGTGTATCCCCGCATCTTCTCTATTGAGGGTCAGCCGGCTTACCTTTTGCGAGGTGCTGGCAAAACCGCCGCTGCCTTTGAATGGTTCTATAAGGTGCGCGATTACATGGATACCTACATAGATACGGCTGAGCTGCGCTCGCTGCGGTACTACCGCTATGTAAATGAGGGCAATTACCACTTTACGGATACGGTGTATTTTGATTACGAGCAGCGGGCGATACGCGGCCGCAAAGGTGTCTTCCCCATGGATTCGCTCATCATGGATATGCTGGGGGCCTTTTACTACGCACGCCGACTGGATATCCGAAGTATGCCCGAGGGAACCGTGGTAAGCATACCCGTCTTCTTAGACGATCAGATATATGACCTTGGAATGAAGGTGCTTGGGCGCGAAACTATCAAGACGGATCTCGGCACCTTTCGCTGTATCAAAATTACGCCGCTGGTGGTAGCCGAGCGGGTGTTTCGGGGTCGGGAAGGCATGCTGATGTGGGTTACCGATGATGAAAACCTGATCCCAGTCCGGATTACTTCGCCGATAATTGTGGGAAGCGTCGCCGCTACGCTGAAGCATTACGAGAATCTCAAGTATCCCCTTACCGCTAAGCTGCGCTAGAGAAGCATTTGCCAGAGGCGCAGAAGGGTAGAGCGCAATTCGCGCCGGTCTACGATAAGGTCTATAAAGCCGTGTTCAAGCTGGAATTCCGATTCCTGGAAGCCGGGAGGTAGGTCGCGGCCTGTAGCTTCACGGATAACCCGAGGGCCAGCGAAGCCGATGAGGGCCTTGGGCTCGGCTATATTGATGTCCCCCAACATGGCGAAGCTAGCGGTTACCCCGCCCATCGTGGGATCAGTGAGGATAGATATATAAGGTAGGCCTACGCGGCTATATTGGGCCAGCCAGGCCGCAGTTTTGGCCATTTGTACCAAACTAAGAGAGCCTTCCATCATGCGGGCCCCCCCGCTGCGGGCAATAGTGAGGAGGGGGAGCTTATGCTGGATGGCATACCGAATGGTACGCGCTATACGCTCACCGACTACGCTGCCCATACTTCCGCCGATAAATCCAAAATCCATCACCGCCGCCGCTACGCGGTAAGGGCCGATTTGGCCTACGGCGCAGCGTACGGCTTCACTTACCCCAGTCTTTTTCTGGGCTTCTTGGAGCCTTTGCGTATAAGGCCGGGTATCCACAAACCCTAAGGCATCCACGGGCTGAATCTCCTCAAAAAGCACCTGCGGCTCCTCTTCAAAAAGGAGGCGGAAATACTCTTTGCTACCAATGGGAAAGTGATAGGTGCAGTGCGGGCATACGTAGGCGGACTGCATCAGCTCTTTGATATGGAGGGGTTTATTGCAAGAGGGGCATTTGACCCACAGGCCATCTGGCGCGCCTATCTTTTCACTGGCAGGGGTGCGTATGCCTTCTTCTTTGCGTAGGTACCAGGTCATTCTCGGTCAAATTTAGGCAAAAGAAATACGCCGATGGAGAAGGTAGCTTAGAGGAAAGGTCAAGGCGGCTGAGAAGCCGCGCACTATCCATCCTTGAAGCCTCCAGCTGCTGGTTACTTTGTACAAACCTGCCATGATAAGGCCATTCAGTAGGTACATAAACGCTATAACAGCTAAGAAGCGCAGAAATTGGGCAATCAGATTGTTGGACTGCTGAAAGACCCACCATCTACTAAAGAGAAAGCCGAGAAGCACACCGCTGCCAAAACTAAGGGCCAGCGCAGGCCAATGCGCCAGCCCTGTATAACGCAGGAAACCATACCAGCCAATATCCCATAGCGTGCCTCCCCCGCCTACGACTACGTACCGCCAGAATTGTACCTTTGGAAACCAGTGGAAGAACCTCTCATCCACGCCACAAAGCTACGCAAAGCCTACGAAGGAAGACCTATTTTGGACGGGATAGACCTCCAGCTGTACCCGGGGAAATTTTATGCGCTGGTAGGCCATTCGGGCTCGGGTAAAACGACGCTCCTTTACCTACTGGCGCTTTTGGAGCGGGCGGATGAAGGGGCGATTTACTGGCGGGGGCAGCCCCTCCACACCCTTTCCGCCACCGCCCAAGCCTACTGGCGCAACCGAAATGTAGGCTTCGTTTTTCAGTTCTTCCATCTTATCAGCGAGCTGCGTGTGTGGGAAAACGTAGCTCTACCCGCCGTTTTTGGGGGCAGTTCGTTTCGGGCGGAGCGGCGCCGGGCCTTAGAGTGGCTTGAGCGGGTAGGAATGGCCCATCGGGCGGAGGCCTGGCCTGTACGCCTCTCAGGAGGTGAGCAGCAGCGCGTAGCTATCGCCCGGGCGCTTTTCTTAGAGCCCCCACTTATCCTAGCGGATGAGCCTACCGGTAACCTAGATGTGGGGCAGGCTGAGCAGGTTTGGCGGCTCTTTTTAGAAGTGGCCCGTCATCCCGCCCGCTGCGTGCTTGTAGCTACGCATAACCCCTTTCTCGCCGAACAGGCCGATATCTGCCTACGTCTGCATGGCGGAAAGATCAGGCGCGAGCGATAGCTTAGTCTTAGGTAAAACCCTACGCGGATACAAGCGCTCGGCTAAGCTAGCCGCTTTAGCGAGTAGTGGCGTGCCTACCGCCACACTCCCCACAATAACGAGGGAGATCGTCTCCTTCCATAAGCTGCTTAGGCTGCCAAAGAGGAGGGAGAATTCGCCGCGAGGTAGGAAGCTCAAAGCGGCGCGCAGAGCCGCGCGCGGCGAGAGGCCCCACCATCGAGCCGCCCAAAATGTAGAAAAGCCCTTAAGCATAATCGCATACAGAAGCCAACCCATACCAGCAGTGAAGGATAGCCTTTGGCTATCTGTCGCATAGCTGAGCGTAAAGAAGAAAATCCCTACGCTAAGTTCGCGGAAAGGGGGTAGGGTTTTTTCGGCGGCGCGTCCCAGCGCACTATCTCCGGGAAGGAGTACTCCCAAGAGAAAGGTCAGCAGCGCGCCCGAAAGGCCTATCGCCTGGCCTAGGTAGCCTACGGAAAGGACTAACCCAAACGTAAGAAAGGCCGTAAGCGTTTCATTTTCCATGCGCCACTCCCACCGGCTCAGGCGCGGGATAAGCCAATGGTGTAGGCTCCAGAATACGATTAGGACGCTTCCTAAGGCTAAAAAGCTGTGTAAGAGATTGGGGGAGTTTGCGCCGCCATGGCCCCAAGGCGAGAGCAGCCCTAAAAGGGTTATCCCTACGAGGTCCTCCACAATCAGAATACCGATAAGCAGTTCGGTTTCGGGGTTCGCAAGGCGGCCATAGCTCATAAGAAGGCGCACTACTACAGCGGTGCTACTGGGATAGAGCGCACTGCCTAAAAGCAGCGCCTCTAGGGGTGAGGCGAAAAGTAAGGCGAGGAGGGCTACCCCACCAAAATTTAATGCAAAATCTAAAGCGGCTGGACCTAATATATTGCGGCTGAGGCGAGTGAGGTGCTCAGGCGAATATTCTAGGCCTACGAAGAAGAAAAGCAACCATATGGCTAACTCCCCTATGTGCGTTAGGTGCTGGAGGAAATCAGGCGAAAGTAGTGAGCGGGGGAGTAAAAGGCCGAGCAGCAGGAAACCTAAAAGTTCGGGTAATCGCCAGCGCTGAAAAAGCCATCCTACTGAGAAAAGGCCCAAAAAGAGCGCGCCCAGAATGCCCAGGTCAGTCATGGTGGCTGTGCTCCGAAGAAGGCTTAGTGAGGGGCAGGACCTTTTCTATCTGGGTGCGCGTGCCTACCACTACTAGAGTATCGCCGGCCTCAATCGTTTCCGTGTAGGGGTCAGGGCTAGGAATAGTGCGTGTGCCGCGCAGAATAGCGATTACGGAGACGCCCGTGCGCCGGCGTAGCGCTAGATCCGCTAAGGTTTTACCTTCCATGAAGCAGCCTTTGGCTACTGGCAGCCATTCCATCACTACTTCCCGTAAGAGGAAGCTTACCTTGTCTGGTGGCAGGGGCTGATAGCGTACCCCACCAAGGATAAAGGCGGCTTCCTTGGCTTCCTCCTCCGTGAGCCGTATGCTTAAGCAGGGATCCTCCTCTCCAGCCTCTACCCAAAAAATCTCTCGCTGCCCGGAATTGTAGATAAGTAGGATGAGCTGGCCTCCTTGTTGGAGGATGAGGGTGTATTTACGACCCACGCCGGGTAGATGAGCCTCGCGTAGCTCCATTTCCCAAAAATAGAAGGTCGCAGGGTACTTTGGCGCAACTACCTGGGAATTACAACGCATGTTCTCCACTTTAGGCCGGTATTGAGAAAATAACAGCGGCATACTCACAACTCTACCCATCCGCGTACAAATAGCCACTTCTTGGGTACAGGACCTGAGGGGTTATGGCGTTTGGTTCTTCCCTACTTTCTAGATAGCCTAGAAGCGCCTGTCGGCCCAATTAACTATGGCAGCATCCCGCCAAATCATAAGCTCTTCCTCCTATGTATGATACCCTTCGGCTAGCCCCAGGGGATACCTTGCACTTTTTCGGCAAAGGACAGCAATTAGCCCGAGGGCTCTTGCAGAGGGTAGAAGGGTATGATTTGGCTGGCCGACTTCCTAAGGAGTATGCGACAGAAGGGAATACCTCAGTTACATGGCCTGGTAGAGTTGCCGTCTGGCCTCTATCTCCTGCGCGCAGAAAAGTGAGGTAGGTTACTTCTAAGGGGTGATAATTTCCTAAAAGGTAGGTTCAGCTAGTCTGAGAGGGTATTGGCGCCTTCAAGAGCCGACGACCTCTCTCAGAGTAGGCTATAACAGGCCGAGCTCTTGGGCTTGCCTGAACCACTCCGCTTGGGGTAGCGGCACCACACCGACATATTCACACACGAGGCCTCCAGCGAGGTTAGCCAGGGCTACCGCTTGGGCTAAAGACCCCCCCTTAGCTATGGTAGCCGCTAGTACGCTGATTACCGTATCGCCAGCCCCTGAGACATCCACGATATTGCGATAATGGGCCGGTTTGTAGATCAGCCCTTCTTCTTCGCTGAAGGCTATTATGCCGCGGTCGCCAAGCGTTACTACGGAGTAGCGGTGGGGCATGCGCGCCCGCAGCTGTTGAATGGCTTCTTCAAGTTCGGCTAGAGAGGCTTGAAGAAGGTCGGTACCGAGCGCTTCGCTGAGCTCGCGCAGATTAGGCTTGAAGAGCGTGGCGCCAGCATAGCACCAGAAATGAGCCTTTTTAGGGTCTACGAAGGTAGGTATGCTACGCCGCGCCGCCTCCTGAAGGATCAGCTGGATAAAGGACGGGGTCAAGGTGCCTTTGTCATAGTCCTCTAGAATAATCCCATGAAGCGGGGTATCAAGGAGTAAGCGAAACTTATGGCTCAAGGCTTCCTGCGCAGGGGGTGGTGGCGGTTCGGTGGTTTCTCGATCCACGCGCAGCAGGTGATGCTTCTGGGCTATTAGCCGAATCTTGAGGGTAGTGGGGCGGTCAGGCGCAGTAACTAAGCCGCTCGTATCTATTTGCTGCTTACTTGCCTCGGCGCGCAGGAGGCCCCCTGGCTCATCTTCTCCAACCACCCCTACTAAGGCTACTTGGGCCCCTAGGGCGCGTAAGTTGAGGGCCACATTAGCCGCGCCGCCCAGCCGGTTCTCTTCCGTTTCTAACTCCAAAATAGGCACGGGAGCCTCTGGGGAGATCCGCCGAACCTTCCCATAAAGATAACGGTCCAGCATCACATCGCCTACTACCAAGAAGCGGAGCGAAGAAAAGTCCATTTCCCTCTTAGAAAAGCGTTACCACGCGCCGAACGACATAATCTACAAGGAGGGCTGGTCCGTCCTCGCGGCCATGGAGTTCATCCATAGGGATAGCCATCTTGGGGCCGCGTGCATAGTTTTCATACCAGCACTCATAGGCCTTATTGAGGCGTCGCAGGTATTCCAGGCTGATATTTTCCTCGTACGGGCGGCCGCGGGCCAGGATTTGTTCCACTAATGTAGGTACAGAAGCCCGCAGATAAACAAGTAAGTCTGGGGGCCGTACGAGCGAGGCTATCTTCTCAAAGAGGGCGCGATACACCTCGTACTCGCGTGCTGGGAGGATATCCATATCCCGCAGCACAGGGGCAAAGACCTCGGCATCCTCATAAAGCGTACGGTCCTGCACATAATCTCGGCCGCTACGCTGAATAGCTAAGGTGGTCTCTAATCGCTTGTTGAGCAGGTAGATCTGCATGGGGAAGGCCCAGCGCACCATATCGTCATAAAAGTCCATCAGAAAGGGGTTCGTTTGGTCATCTTCGTAGGCCGCTTCGTACCCTAAGGCCTTACTCAGTAGATAGGTAGCATACGTCTTACCCGCGCCGATATTTCCGGCTAAGGCTATGTGCATAACCCTACCACTCGGCTATAACGGTGATACAGCCGCGTACCTTTTGGCCGGGTACCACCAGAATCCGAGCCGACAAGGGAAGCAGGAGGTCTACTCGGGAGCCAAAGCGAATAAACCCTATCTCCTCTCCCGCTTGCAGCTTAGTACCTTCGGTGGGGTAGGTGGCTATGCGCCGGGCGAAAATCCCAGCTATTTGCCGCACCGCATAATACCGCTCGGCTGAGTCCCTTACGGCTAAGAAGCTCTGTTCATTTAGGAGAGAGGCTTTGGGATGCCAGGCTACTAGGTAAGTGCCAGGACTGTGATGGTAAAAGCATACTTTACCTGCGGCGGGGGCCCAATTTATATGCACATCCCAAGGCGCCATAAAAATGCTAATTTGAAGCATCTCGGCATGAAAGTACTTAGGCTCAAAGGTGCGCTTGACTTCTACTACTTTCCCATCACAGGGGGCGTAGATGTGGTGGGTTTGATTAGGGCATAATCGGTGTGGGGCGCGGAAGAAAAGTAGGAGAAAGCCCATCCAGCCCAGCCACAGCAGGCTAGTGCCTACCCATACCCATGCCGGTGCCCTAAGGGTAGCTAAGAGAAGGGCTACCAGCAGACCTATCCCCAGGGAAGCGTAAAACCAGCTGCGCCCTTCTCGGTGTAGGCCGATTATGCCCATGGTCGGATGCCCTCCGTGCAGTTTTGGCAAATGTCTATACTTTCTCGGTTTTGGAATACTTGGCGGCGGAAAGCTTCTGCTTGGGGCCCGCGCCATATGGAGGTGAACCCCCTTTTGCCGAGCTGGCCAAACATATAGCGCGCGTCCTTATCAAAGCAGCAGGGTACGACCCGACCGTCCCAGGTGATTTCCGTGGCCCGCCATAGGCGCCAGCAGCGATTAGGCGGAGGCTTCCTAAGGCGAGGATGCCCGGTGGCATCAGGGGCATAACGGGAAAACTCAGGTGGTATCCATTCCGCATAGGCAGCGGGGGTAAGCTCAGGCAAATGGGCCGTTTTGAGGCGGATACGATCTATGGGATGGGATTTAGCCCACCGCCGAAAGGCTTCAATCTCGGCTAGGTTATGACGGAAAACAATGAATTGGACCTCCACAAGTGGGAAAAGGCTGCGTAAGGCTTGCCGCAGGGAAAGCAGGCGAGCTATACCTACCAGCACCTCTTCCAGATGTCCACCCCTTCGGTACTGAGCGTAGGAGGTGGGTGTCATGCCATCTAAGGAGATGCGAATATGGGTTAGTCCTGCCAGGATAAGCTGGTAGCAGCGTTCTTCGGTAAGGAGGTGGCCGTTAGTGCTGAGGGAGGTAAGGAGGCGATAACGGCTGGCGTAGGAGATAAGCTGGGGAAGGGCTGGATGAAGCAGCGGTTCCCCTTGGAAGTAGAAAAGCACGCCCCATAGGTAGGGGTGCAGTTCTTGAAGAAGCTGGGCCAAAAGCTCGGGGTCAAGGGTGCCCTTAGGACGCGTGAAGCCCCGCGTGCCCGATAGACAGAGCGGGCATCGCAGATTACAGGCGGTAGTTGGTTCTATGCTGAGGAAAAGCGGGTAGGCAGGTGGATGCCATCCGAGGCCCCAGCGGGCCCGATAATAAGAGAGGAGCGACTGAAGGCCTTGACGCACCCGAGACCAGCGCAGCATGCGCCAAGTCGCTAAAACTCCACCCCACCCCCAGCGTACCGTCATGCCACAAAAAAACTCAGGCAGCTGGTGACATAGCGGCGCTTTTGCCAGAAGCCCGCCAGGTCGCTATAATCCTCATACGGCGGGTGCTCAAGGATGAAGCAGCCGCCGGGCTTGAGCCAATTCCGGGTGAGGATGAGTTCGGCTACGGTGCGCTTAGGCCAGTAGCGGAAGGGCGGCCCCGCAAAAATAAAGTCCATAGGCGTGCTGCTCCGCCGCAAGAAAGCCAGTACATCCTCCTCGTAAACGTGCGCGCGGTCAGCCACGGCCCAGGCTTCCACCACCCGACGCAGGTGGGAGGCTGCTATTGGATGAACCTCTACAAATACCACCTGAGCGGCGCCGCGAGAGAGAAATTCTAGGCCCACACTTCCCGAGCCTGCAAAAAGATCTAGTACGCAGCTATCGGTCAGGCGCCAGTGGTGGGCAAGGATTTGAAAAAGGGCTTCGCGCGCCTTTCCCGTAAGCGGGCGCGTCGGGGTACCCGCCGGAAAAGGGATAGCGCGCCCGCGCCACTTACCCTGTAGAATCCGCACCTACAAAGGTGAAGGGAAGAACATCCTCCATGCCTATGCCTACCTCGCGCAAAGTAGGAGGAGCCGGATAAAGCTTGGATAAATCCTTATAGCCATTTGTGAAAAACCTGTAAAAAACTGTAGCCACATACGGCTTGAGGCCCGAATAGCCGGCCACAGAGATATGCACGCGAGTTTTATCTATGCCTAAAAGGTTATGGAGGCCCTGCACGTAATAGAGTACATCTTCTGCCGTCGCCGCCTGGAATTTGTTCACAAAAGCCAACATCTCTCCTGCGAAAAGTACGTAGTAGAAGCTACCCAAAAAGAGCCACACAATTCCCCCATAAGGCAGCTGGCTATATTGCTGCAGCAGATGCTGGCTCAATTGCACGTACCGAAAGGCAATGTGGTGAGGCGCCCAGCCGCGTACCTGGAGATATTCATGAAGCGGAAGGGGTAGTAAGTATAAAAAAGCTGCGCTAGAGGGCTTCCAGATTTCCTTGCGAATATGGTAGAACTTTTGCAGGTTTGATGGGGTATATTCGTAATAGGCGTGAATATATTCCACTTCCTGGCCATCGGGTACGAATTCGGCGGGTACTACCATCCATTTATCGCTATCGGTCAGCCAGAGCACATTCCCATGACGCTTGCGCAGGAATTCATCTTGCTGCCAGACCTGCTCCACAAACTGACTAAGTTCTAGACCATCCCGATTCTTGTACAGCCGGAGGAAGAGAAGTTCGTGCTGCATGTTGGAGATGGCATAGAGCAGGTGGTCGGCTTCGGTATAAACCCCTAAATGATAAATGCTTAGCGAGGTGGGGTTGAAAGCTGAAGAGGTGTAGATGTCCTGCGGTGTAAGCGGCCTAGGCGCACTCATTCTTAGTAGATTTCATTCGCCAGTAAGCCTATCGCTTGTACCACATGCTGCTGGATATAGGCATCAAGGAGGTTCCAGGCAGGCTGAGGATCTTTTTCTATGGAGAAGGCCAGGGGTGTAGAAGGGAAAGGAAGAGGGGCAAAAAGGTAAATGGCCTTTTCGCGTCGGCGCGGACTGCGGCGACGTCGCGCGCGTTTCTGCTGATACTTGAGGGGCTCTAAGAAATGAAGGAACGCCCCAATCACTAGCGTAGAGTCGTCATGGCCCGCATGGTGAAGGGAGAATACAAGCTGGTATTTTTTATTAGCCGAGAGAGAGAATTTGAGCTTGAACCAGCCGCGTGGCAGGCCCCGATTGAAATAGTAGCCATGGCGGCGGGCATATTCTATAATGTCGGTCGTAAACTGGTAGTAGTAGGGGGAGTCGGGGTAGGCTTTAGCCACGAGGGCGCGCGTACCCCGGCCTTCTTCTACTTTGAGCTTTTCGTCCAGCTCGTTGGCTATTTTGCGAAGAATTTCTTCCACATAGTCAAAGACCATGTAGCGATGATTCATGATTCTTTGAGACCTTTCTCGGCTATGGCGGCTGCGCCAGTCCGAAAAGCGTTGATTGAAGACCTGTATATTCTCCTCCAAGTTACCCAAGGGGGGATGTTCCCAGCTTAGCGCCGTGAGGAGGGCTTGCTGGATGCCGGTGAGGAAGAGGTCGCCCCAGAGCTGTAAGGCGCCTTTATCGGCTTCGTGGAGGGCTTGGTAGTACGCCACCCTTTGGGTAGGCTTGAGGTACCATCCGGGGATTTCACCGCGCCAAAGGATATACTGCGTAAGGAGGAAAGCCGCGCGCGCATTCCCATCGGCGAAGGGGCGAATTTGGCTGAGCGCATGGTGCGCCCAAGCCGCTACCGCTATGGGGGAAACGCCAGCTTTCAGCTGATTTTCCACTTCGCTCAGGAGGGCTGAAAAGGCTTTCTCTACCTCAGCTGGGCTTATGGCGCGCAGGGGTAAAGGGCCGTTATGGGGCTCTTGGCGGAGCGCAACTTTAGCGCCGAGCCCTTTCTGGAGAAGATCTATAAATCCTTCACTTTCCAGCGGTTGGCTGGCTTGGGCCTGCTTGTGAAGGAGGGCCATCGCCGTCGCGAGCCCTTGGACCGCTTGATGAGCCGCTTCTGGTGAAGGAAAAACCCCGCTAGCGGGGAGGCTCCATAGGGCATGCCCACTGCGCTCATAGGCCAACCAGGCCTCAGGCGAAAAGCCCACTACCCCCTGTAGCACTAAAAAGTCCCGCGCCCAATGCAAGAAAGCATCCCTCTGATAGGCAAGAAACTGGTTTTGCGCTTCTAGATATTGGGCGCGCCCTTTCCACGAAGGCAGGAGAAGGTCCCACCGAGTCAGGGGGAGATCAAGCCACGCTGTGCGAAAACCTAACCCCTGGGCAGATAGAATTTGACTCATAGGCGGTAAGGATGAGGCTGCGCAAAGGTACGCAGAAATTCTTTAGGCAAAGGCGATTTAAGATACAAGTTGGCGGGCCAGTTGGCCGCAGCCTGCCGCAATATCCCGTCCACGGCTGTAGCGAATCGTGGCGATAAGACCCCGACGCAAAAGCGCACGCTGAAATTCCTTCAGGCGGGGCGAAGGCCGAAAAGGTAAGCCCGGCGTAGGGTTATACTCAATGAGGTTTACCTTAGCGGCTAAAGGTGGAGCTACAAAATCCCGAAGCGCCGCTACATCTTCTGGGCCGTCGTTGATATTCGCAAGGAGAACGTATTCCAGCGTAATCCAGTCGCGCCGCTTCTGGCAGTAGTAAGCCAGGGCGGCGCGCAGACTCTCTAAGCTTATATGGGCCGCGGTGGGGATAAGCGCCTGGCGTTTCTCAGGGATAGCGCTGTGCAGGGAGAAAGCCAGCTCAAAGCGCTCAGGCCGCTCCGCCAGCCGCTCAATCCCTTTAGGTATGCCTACGGTAGAGATAGTTATTCGGCGGGCACTAAAGCCCATTCGCTGAGTCAGCCCCGTAAGGGCTTCCATCACCGCCGAGTAATTGAGAAGCGGTTCCCCCATACCCATGAAAACGATATGAGTTATGGGAAGACCGAGGAGGAATTTAGCCCCATAGACTTGAAGGAGGATTTCGTAGCCTTTGAGCTGACGTTCTAGACCCATCTGGCCGGTGGCGCAGAAGCGGCAGTTGAAACTGCAGCCCATCTGAGAGGAGACACAGAGGGTGAAGCGTTGCCTTTGCGGAATCCAAACACTCTCTACACTACCGCCTTCAGGCAGTTCCCAGAGGAGCTTTTGGGTGCCGTCTTGGCTTGACCGGCGGTGGAGAAGCCGCGGCAGGGGAAAGCGCCACTCGGCTTCCAGCTTCTGGCGCAGGGACTGAGGAAGATCGGTCATCTGGGTGGGCTGAGCTATACCTTTTTGCCAGACCCACTGCCATACCTGCTGGGCGCGATAAGCCGGAAGGCCTGCCGAGTCAAACTCGCGTTTTAGCTCTTCTAGCGAAGCCGTCCAGAATACTGGCTTCACTCCGACCATTTGTTCATAAGGTCTAAAAATTCTTCATTCGTGCGGGTATGTTTCATCCGCTCTAGCAGAAACTCGGTGGCTTCTATGGGCTTCATCTCGGCTAGGAATCGGCGCAGCAGCCATAGGCGAGAAAGCTCCCAATCAGTAAGGAGCAGCTCCTCGTGGCGCGTGCCGGACTCCAGTACATTGATGGCTGGGAAAATGCGCTTATTGGCCAGCTGGCGGTCAAGCTGAAGCTCCATGTTACCTGTGCCTTTGAATTCTTCAAATACGACCTCGTCCATGCGGCTGCCAGTGTCAATCAAGGCCGTAGCGATGATGGTGAGGGACCCCCCTTCTTCTATTTTGCGTGCGGCGCCGAAAAACCGCTTAGGTTTGTGGAGGGCCGCGGAATCCATACCGCCAGTTAGGATGCGGCCTGAGACAGGCGTAGCCGCATTATAGGCCCGAGCTAAGCGGGTAATAGAGTCCAAAAGCACTACTACATCTATTTTGCTCTCCGCTAGACGCTTGGCTTTTTCTATCACAATTTCAGCCACTTCTACCTGCTTCTCAGCTGCTTCATCAAAAGTAGAGGCCACTACTTCAGCGGGCACATTGCGCGCAAAGTCGGTAACCTCCTCTGGCCGCTCGTCAATAAGCAGCACAATCACATACGCTTCTGGATGATTGCGTAGAATAGCATTAGCGATTTTTTGGAGGAGGATAGTCTTCCCGGTCTTAGGCTGGGCTACGATAAGGGCCCGTTGCCCCTTACCAATGGGGGCAAAGAGATCTACTACGCGTAGCGAGAGGTCATTCGTACCTTCCGAGAGCCGGAAGCGTTCAGTGGGAAAAAGCGGGGTAAGGTGTTCTAGGCTACTGCGGGTGTGGAGATAGGCCAGGGGTTGGCCATTTACGAGCTGAATTTCCACTAGGCTGTAATAGCGCTCGCCCTCCCGCGGAAGCCGTATAAGTCCCTCTACCGTGTCGCCTGGGCGCAACCCATACCGACGCACTAAGGCTGAGGGCACATATATATCATCTGGGGAGGGCTTGTAGCTGTAGAAAGGCGAGCGAAGAAAAGCATGGGAGGTTTTCTTATCAATCCACAAGACGCCGCTGGCAGAGATAGTAAGTTTGTCTAGGATTTCTCCTATAGCGGGCTCGCGGAGGGGTGTGGAAGGGGTGGCCTTAGGTGGAGGGGCCAGGTCTTGAGTGGATTGCCCATTCGTTTCGGGGACGGCCGTTTTGGCCGGCTCGGCCTCTTGCAGGGCCACAGAGGGAGAGCCGACCAACTCAGGCAGGTCTTTGCGTTTGAAGCGCTGGCGCAGCGGCTTTTCAGGGGGTTCAGCTGGTGCTTCCCCTTCACTCTCTGAAGTAGGGGCTTGAGCCTTAACCTGATAGGCCTCTACTAGCAGGCGTATCAGCTCGGTCTTCTTTTTGCGGGCATAGTCAGGAATCCCCGCCTGCTGAGCCAGACGGCGCAACTCCGGGTACGTATAGGCCTGGAGCTCCGACACGCTGGCTGGAAAACCCTCAGACGCGTTTGTCATAGCGGTATGACAGAATGTACGACTGACCCTGAAGGTCAGTGCAGGTAAAGGTAACAAAAATCGCCGATTAGGCCGCCTCAGATGGGATGAGGGAGAGCGCTACGACCTGGTCGTTTTCCTTGAGGCGTATGAGGCGCACCCCTTGGGCCTCACGGCCCTGTAGGGGGATTTCCCGTGCAGGTAGCCGAATGCTCTGGCCCTGCTGGGTTACTAAGAGGAGATCGGCAGACGAATCCAGCAAAGGCAGGGCGGCAACGATAGGTCCCGTTCTGGAGGTAGTGCGCAGGGCTCGAACGCCCTGACCGCCGCGATGCGTTGTGCGGTACGCCTCAATAGGGGTAGCCTTACCATAACCATATGCCGAAAGGATAACTAGCAGGGCCTTTTCCGAAACTACTGGCAGGCCACACACTACTTCGTCGGAGGGATCCAGCCGCATACCGATCACCCCCATAGCTTCCCGGCCCATAGGCCGCACCTCTTCCAAGGCAAACCGAATGGCCTGGCCCTGCGCACTGATAAGAATTATTTCCTGCACGGCTTTGTCCTCCAGGAGAAGCGCACTTACTAGAGCGTCTTCAGACCGTATGCCCAGGGCTATGATCCCACGGCTACGCGGTCGGCTGTATTCGGTCAGGGGCGTACGCTTGACTAGACCTTGGCGCGTGACAAAAAGGATACTGTGGCGCTGTACCCACTCGGCTTCTAAAGAGGCTACGTTTAGGTAGGCTACTACGCAATCCTCCGGATGAAGCTCCAAAAGGTTATGAATGTGGCGGCCTTTCTGATTCCGCTGAACCTCAGGAATATCATATACCTTCAGCCAGTGGCAAAAGCCCTTACGCGTGAAAAGGAGAAGGTGATCGTGCGGGCGTGCCGTGAGAATATCCTGAATAAAGTCCTTCTCTCCCAGTTCCATAGTGCGTACGCCTGTACCCCCGCGTCCCTGCTTCTTGTAGGCGCTGAGAGGCGTACGCTTTATGTAGCCCTGATGGGAGATAAGCACTGCCATGGGCGTATTCGGAATAGCCTCTTCGGGGGCCATCTCCTCCTCTTCGGGTACGATTTGCGTGCGCCGCGCATCGGCATACTCCGCCTCCAAGGCTTTCAATTCCTGACGGATAATGTTTTTTTGTTCCTCTGGATTCGCTAAGACTTTTTTGTAATAGGCTATTTTTTCCTGAAGCTCGCGGTGCTCGGCTTGAATTTTCTCGCGCTCTAAGGCAGTGAGACGCTGAAGGCGTAGGTCTAAAATAGCTTGGGCTTGGGTAGGGGAGAGGGCAAACTGTTGAATAAGGCCTGTGCGGGCTTCCTCGGGCGTTTGAGCGCTTCGAATAAGGGCGATTATAGCGTCTAGGTGGGCCAAAGCTATAAGGAGGCCCTCTAGCACATGGGCGCGCTTTTCGGCCTGGGCCAGCTCATAGGCTGTACGGCGGAGGATAACTTGAGTCCGATGCTCCAAATAGGCCCCAAGTACTTCTTTGAGCGTAAGGGTGCGCGGCCGCCCCTTATGCAAGGCTACCCAATAGCCATGATAGGCGATTTCCAAAGAGGTGTGTAAGTAAAGCTGATTGAGGATCTTGCGCGGTACAGCCTCGCGCTTGAGTTCTACGACGATTCGTACGCCTTCGCGGTCGGATTCGTCGCGCACTTCCGCTATCCCTTCTATCTTTTTGCTTTCGGCTAAATGGGCGATTTGCTCCACTAAGGCCGCTTTGCTGATACGGTAGGGTATCTCGGTAATGATGATGGCATTTCGGCCAGAGGGTAGGGTATCTATGTAGGCTTTGCCACGCAGGCGGAGGCGCCCTCGGCCCGTCAAATACATCTGCCGAATCCCTGACTGACCAATAATAATCCCTCCTGTGGGGAAGTCGGGCCCCTGAATAGCTTCCGCCAGGGCTTCGGGGTCTACCTCGGGATTATCCAGCAAAAGGAAAAGCGCTCGAAGGGTATCGCTGAGATTGTGCGGAGGAATCTCTGTGGCCATACCCACGGCTATGCCGCTAGCCCCATTCAGAATGAGATTCGGCAGGAGGGCAGGCAGGACAGTAGGCTCTTTGAGCGATTCGTCAAAATTTGGGGTAAAATCTACGGTATCCTTCTCTAAATCATTCAGTAGGGTAAGGGCGATGGGAGCCAGGCGGGCTTCGGTGTAGCGCATAGCGGCTGGCGCATCGTTGTCCATAGAGCCAAAGTTGCCCTGCCCTTCTACAAGGGTATAGCGTAAGGTCCAGGGCTGGGCTAAACGCACCATCGCCTCATAAACCGCTGCATCGCCATGCGGATGATATTTACCCAAAACTTCCCCTACAATACGCGCCGATTTTTTGAAGGGCTTATCCGGCGTAAGCCCTAATTCTAGCATTCCGTAGAGTACGCGGCGTTGCACCGGTTTGAGGCCGTCTCGTACATCCGGTAGCGCGCGCGCCACAATCACACTCATCGCATAGTCTATGTAGGCGCTCCGCATCTCCTCCACTATGGGGCGTGGCAGAATAGTACCCATGCGGGCAAAGCTAATAGGTTTGTATATTTGGGAAAGGTGCGGCGGCTACTGCTCGGCCTAGGTTGGCTGCTGGCTCAATCGTCGGAAATAGAAGAAACAGCCGACGACTTATTGAAACCCGACTCTTTGGCTGGTACCACCCAAAGCGCCATATCCTCAAGGCCTTTAGAGGAAGACGCGCTGGCTTCCCTTTTTCCTGTGCCAAAGCCGCCTCCTTTGCGTCTTATTGACTCTCCTCTGAACAATCGGCTCACTACAGACCCGCGCATAAATGCGCGCATATCTACCCTGCGACCTTTTAAGGTACGGCTGGTGCGGCCTATGCTCCAAAATAGCCGCGGCTACCCCTTGGTGCACGGCTTTGACACTTGGTATCTATATGTGGTAAGAGTACAGGAGATCCGGGTAGAAGATAAACCATTGCGAGCCAATGGGCTTCCCATTTATACGCTCCTAATTAGTAAGGCGGCTTCCTTGCAAGAGCTGCCCGCGACGGTGGAATCTAATGCCCTTATGCTAAAGGGAATCGTAGATTATGGCGATACAATAGTGGCGTACTTCAAAAAAGAGAAAGCACGCCTCCAGAAGTGCTTGGACAGCCTGTCCGCCCTTCCCCTACCAGAAGCCGAGGTAGAGCGGGATCAACTCCTACTCCTTCGGAAAAGGGTAGAAGACTCTCTCACGTACGCTGAAGCCCACTATGGGCTTTACAAGGAATTTCGGCGGGCTAAGCGCACCCCGCACCACCTAGTGAGCTTCTTTTTAGGCTTTCCTTTCAATCGAGCTCTTACCTATTCCGTATATTCGGCGCCTTACGCCCTACCGCAGTACCACCCGTCCCAATCTTCCCCCAAAAGGCGTCGAAAACCCTAAGCCAGCGTAGTTTTGAAGCCATGCGCAATACTGTCCTTCTCCATCTCATTATTATCAATGCCCTTGTCTGGCTGGCTGGCCTGCGCTTTCCTTGGCTTAGAGAGCTCCTCCCTCTCTATAAATATGGCTACGGCTTCAAGTGGTGGCAACCCCTCAGCTACTTCTTCATGCACGCCAGCTGGTGGCATATTCTGGTAAATATGATAGTTCTATGGAGCTTGGGCCTTGAAGTAGAAGCGGTCTTGGGCAAGCGCCAATTTCTGCGCCTTTATTTTTTCGTGGGGATTGCTTCGGGCCTATGCCTGGCTTTTCTGGATCCTTCGCCGGTCGCGGTGGTAGGCGCCTCCACCAGTATAAGTGGTATTCTGGCGGCGTATGCCTATTTTTTCCCTTCCTCCCACCTCGTAATTTTTCCTGTGCCGATTCCTATTTCGGCGAAGTGGCTAGCTCTTGGTTTTGGGCTTATATCTTTGGGGTTTCTTCTATGGGCGCCAGCCTGGGGTGGAATTTCGCACTTTGGCCATTTATGCGGGCTGGTCTTGGGGTGGGTCTATGTGCGCTGGTTGCGGTAGAAGCGTTTCCGGCTGTGGGAGGTCGGCTAAACTGCGCAGCCCGAGAAGCTCTAGAAATTTTGCCGTTGTCCGGTAGAGCATAGGTCTACCCGGCAGATTGGCGCGTCCCGCCGGCTCTATAAGCTCAAGCTCCAGAAGCCGTTCTATCGCATAATCGCTGGGTGCCCCACGCAGGTGCTGGATGTAGCTGCGTGTAACTGGCTGGTGGTAGGCCACAAGGGCTAAAGTTTCTAAGAGCGGCTTAGAAAGGGGCGTAGGCTGAGGCCTATTTTGGACTTGGTACAGCCAGGCGCCGTAGGCCGGCCGGGTGCGCAGGCCATAGCCGCCCGCCGCTTCTACTAGCTCTAGGCTGCTTTCGGCGTAGCGGCGCCGCAAGGCTTCTAGCCATGTGGTCCACTCGGCTTCCGTAGGCAGGCGCCCTATAGCCTCGGCCACCAAACGGCGCAGCTCTGCCGCCGGCACCAGCTCACTCTGGCTAAAAAGAAGCGCCTCTATGAGATTTTCAGGTGGCAGGTTCACCCAACAAAGGCCGAAATGCCCGTGATATCCTGACCGGTTATAAGCAGGTGAATCTCGTGCGTGCCCTCATAGGTAAGGACCGACTCCAGATTCATCATGTGGCGCATAATAGGATAATCTCCCGTGATGCCCATGCCGCCCAGGATTTGTCGGGCGGTACGGGCTACCTCTAAGGCCATGGCGACGTTATTACGCTTGGCGAGGGAGATTTGCTGCGGCGTGGCACGGCCTTCGTTCATAAGTTGGCCCAGCCGCAGCGCTAAAAGCTGGGCTTTCGTGATTTCGGTAAGCATCTCGGCCAGCTTTTTCTGGGTAAGCTGGAAAGCCGCTATAGGTTTCCCAAATTGGGTGCGCTCTAAACTATACTGTACGGCCGTTTTGTAGCAGTCTATCGCGGCGCCTATCGCCCCCCAAGCAATGCCATAGCGCGCGCTATTGAGGCAGGAGAGCGGCCCTTTGAGGCCCACCACATTCGGTAGGAGATTTTCTTTAGGCACGCGTACTCTATCCATAACAAGCTCCCCGGTGGCAGAAGCCCGTAAAGACCACTTGCGGGGAATTTCCGGCGTGGCAAAGCCTTCCATGCCCCGCTCTAAAATGAGCCCGCGGATCTGCCCGCTGGGGTCTTTGGCCCATACTATAGCTATATCCGCAAAGGGCGCATTGGAAATCCACATTTTGCGGCCTGTAACCACATAATAATCGCCCTCTTCGTAGAAGTAACTTTCCATGCCGGCGGGGTTGGAACCGTGGTTAGGCTCCGTCAGGCCGAAGCACCCCATCAGCTCCCCCCGCGCTAAGCGCGGAAGGTACTTCTGGCGCTGCGCCTCCGAACCAAACTTCCATATAGGATACATCACGAGGGAGCTCTGCACCGAAGCGATAGAGCGAATGCCCGAATCCCCCGCCTCAATCTCCTGCATAATAAGCCCATAGGTAATGTAATCTAATCCCGCCCCCCCGTACTCTTCGGGAATGAAAGGTCCGAACACACCCAGTTGGGCCATTTCCGGAATAAGGTGCAAGGGACATTCAGCCCGCTGGGCATAGTCGTCAATAATCGGCTTCACGCGCGTCTCTACCCACTGCCGCACCGCATCCCGAATAGCCCGCTGCTCCGGGGAGAAATACTCCTCTATCAGATAATAATCCGTATTGATCATGCGCAGCGCTACGGCCATACAACAAAGATACATTTTTTCCTAACGAAGGGCTTTTACTTTTGCAGGGATGCGGTATGCCCTCTTAGGTGCGCTCGTGTGGGCCCAAGATACGATTCGGGTCATGGCCTATAACCTCCTTACCTACGGCGCGACGCCCGGCTACTGCGACACGCGCTGCAAGGATCAGCAACTGCGCACGATTGTGAGCTTCGTTCGTCCTCACCTTATCGGCGTGAATGAAGTAGGCCCTTCTCCCGCCCTTTTACGAAGGCTTTTGGACTCCGTGCTCAATATCGGCGGTATAACTTACTGGCGTAGCAGCCCTTATGCTAATAGTACTAATAGCAATATTGTGAGTGCTCTTTTCTACGACAGCCGGCGTTTCGGCTGGCTTCGGCAGGACCTTATAACGACGCAAGGCGGACTGCGGGATGTATATGCCTATCACCTGTATTACCGTGAGCCAGACCTCACCAGCGGCTCGGATACCCTCTTTCTTGTGGCGATTGTAGCGCATTTGAAGGCAGGTAATACCGCTGGCGATGCCCAGCTGCGCGCCCAGGCGGCTACGGCTATTCGCCAGTACATCCAGAGCCTTCCCCCTAATCGCCAGCGCTTCGTAATCCAGATGGGCGACCATAACCTGTATGGGGCTTCCGAGCGGGCTTATATGGAACTTGTCAGCCTTCTGGTAGATCCTGGCCCCGCGGGGGAGTGGAGCGGTAATTCGGCATTTGCCTTCTATCACACGCAGTCCACGCGCGCGCAGGCTTTGTCTGACGGTGGGGTAGGTGGCGGCCTCAATGACCGGTTTGACTTTATCTTCTTCTCGCCGGCTTGTACGATGACTTCGGCGCGGGCGCGCTACCTACCTGGCAGCTTTCGGGTAATAGGGCAAGATGGCCAGCACTTTCGCCGCGGCCTCAACGAAGCCCCTCTGCCAGCTGGCTACTCGACCGCCGTAGTAAATGCGCTCTATGCCATGTCAGACCATCTCCCAGTAATAGCTGACTTTGCGCTGACGGTGCGCCCATACACTACTTCGCTTCCAGAGGAGGCAGCTGTTACCCCAGGGCTTCACTGGCGTATAGCCTCTGAGGGCCTCACGCTATGGGCCGAAAGACCTTGCCATTTCCGCCTTCTGGACCTTACTGGGCGACTCTGGGCGCAAGGTTACCTTGAACCCCACACCCCGCAGCTCTTTTACCTTCCCGGCGGTCTCTACCTCCTCCACCTTGAGGAGCAGGGTACTTGGTACCGCTTAGCTGTCTGGTGAGCCATAGGTATAGAAGCCCTGCCGAGTCTTGCGGCCTAACTGTCCCGCGGCTATTTTCTGCGCCTGAAGCCACGACGGACGAAAGCGCGGCGGATAGCCTAGGCCCTCCCATATGGCTTGCGTAACCGCATAATTCGTGTCTATCCCTATAAGGTCCATAAGCCGAAAGGGCCCCATCCGAAACCCTAAGCCCTCCATGAGTTTATCTACGACTTCAGGGGTAGTTTGGCCGCTCTCTACTAGGCGAAGCGCCTCTACATAGTAAGGGCGCGCAATTCTATTGACGATAAACCCCGGCAGATCAGGCGCGCGTAAGGGCACTTTACCGACCGAGGTGAGAAAGCGTTCGCTCCACTCTACTACGGCCGGCGCCGTGAAGGAGGTAGGAATAACCTCCACCAAGGGTAAGTGCGTGGGCGGATTGAAGAAATGCCAGCCTAAAAACCGTGCGCGGTAGGGCAGCTCAGCTGCCAGCGCATGCACCGAAAGGGCCGATGTATTCGTGGCTACCACGGTGGCTTCTGGCAGCGTGGCCGCAAGCTCAGCCAAGACGGACTTTTTAAGGCTTAGATTTTCCGGTACCGCTTCAATTACCGCTACGCAGTCTGGGGGCACGGCCAGTTTCTCTAGCCACCGGCACTTTTGGGCCTCAAATTCGCCGGCTAAGGCTTGGGTGGCAGCCGTACGAGCCGCAGGATTAGGATCATAAAGGTAGATCGTACAGTCTTTTGCCGCAAGGGCGCGCGCAAGGCCCCGCCCCATCGTGCCTGCCCCAAGAATTAGCACCTCCATGGTTAGGAAGGTAGTAAATTTCGGAGGAAGAGGTAAGCCAGGCCAAAATACACAAGTACCCCGAGGAAATCCATAATAGAAGTGATGAAGGGGGCACTAAGTACGGCGGGGTCGGCGCCTAACCGCTTTGCCAAGAAGGGTAGAGAGATGCCTATAAGGCTTCCGAGTACCGTAACAATGAGCATGCTAAGGCCTACCACGAGGAGGATTTGAAGGGAAACGGATTTGGTAAATACCGCTAGAATAGCTTCCAAGAGGCCTATGCTTATACCAAGGCCAAGCGCTACGGGGAAATCTCGGGCCACCAGCCGCATAAAATCGCGCAGGCGTGGGTGCACCTGACCCAAGGCCATAGCCCGAATCACAAGGGTGGCGGTTTGGCTACCCGTATTTCCTCCCATGTCTATAATAGGTGCAATAAAGGCTGCTAAAACAATAGCGGCTTCCAATATTTGTTCCTGAGCCGCTACAAAGGCAGAGGTAAAGACGCCGAATATGGTAAGAATTACAAGCCATACGACCCTCCCTAAGTATAGGCGGGGGAGTGGGTCTTCAATCATGTCTATGTCGGCTCCGCCAGTGAGGTTGATAGCGGCCCCCCCGAAGCGCACCATCCGGCCAGCCTCACGCGCCTGCATAAGGGGTAAAATGCGATTGGCGTGAATGACGCCCAGCAGCCGCCCCTCCCGATCCACTACAGGGAGCAGATTAAGCCGGCGCTCCAGGAAGCGCTCCACTACCTCCTCTTCCGACGCATAGGCCGAGACCCAAATCGCCTCCTCCTCAGCCAGCTGTATAATAGGCTGATTGAGCGGGGCCTTAATCAGACGCGGTAGGCGTACATACCCCTCATAAAGCCGCCCAGGCCCTAAAGTAAAAACCACCTCTAAATCTTCGGGTTCTAAAGTGGAATTTCGCACGGCTAAGAGGGTGTCTTTCACGGTAGAGGTGGAGGGGAGGGCTAGATAGGCTGGGTCCATGAGCCGGCCAGCACTGCCCTCAGGAAAACCTAAAACTAAACTTACCCGTTCGCGCGCCTCTTCTGGCAGCTCTTGCAAAAGGCGCGAAATCACCATAGCCGGCAGTTCCCCCAGAAGGCGCGCCTGACTCTCAGGGTCTATCTGACGCAAAAGCTCCAAAAGTTGCGGATCATCCATCGCCTGTACCAGCTGGGTCTGCTCATACGAATCCATCGCCTCAAAGACCTCAAGCGCCTTATTTTTCTCTAAAAGCCGAAAAGTAAGAACCCGCTCCGTCGGGGCTAACTGGTTCAAGAGCGTTACCACCTCTTCCACGGACATTTTGGCTAATTCGGTTTTGAGGGCATTGAGTTCGGCTATGGTGCGCATACCCTTAGCGGCTTTGCTGCAAAGAAACAAACCTTTTTGAGCTGGGGAGGGCCTATTTTAGGAGGACTTTTGCGCGGAAGCCCTCTTACAATCGTACCCCGAGCGTCTGGTAAAGTATAGCCTGCATGAGTGGCGAGACGGTCCGTGCCATCTCTTTCAGAAATGGCCCCGCCGCAAACCCTAAGCCAATAAGAAGGCCGCCTAAAACCCACAGTGGTATAAACTCCTGGGGCCGAAGCTCAGAAAAATCCGAAGCCTTGGAGGGGCCGGCTAATACCCGTCGCAGCACCGGCAGCGTGTAGGCCGCCGAGAGTAGCACGCTCAGAAGCGCCAGAATAAATACGGCACGCTTGAGGGTATAAGAGTGGTAAATACCCAGAAGGACTAAAAATTCGGCGGGAAACTGCGCCAAGCCAGGCAGGCCTACAGAGGCCAGCGCTATCAGAGTCCAGAGGGCTGTAAGCTGGGGGGCTTGGCTGGCAAGGCCACCCATTTCGCTAATCTGATCGGTTTGGGTGCGGCGAAGTAGCGTATCTACGATGAGTATGTGGGCGCTTACAAGCAGCGTATGGATAGGCAGCATCCAAGCGGCGCCACTACCCCCTGCGGGCGAAGTAGCCGCTAGGCCCAGCGGCACGAGGCTAAGGTGGGCTATGCTTCCCATAGCCAGCCATTGGCGCAGACCTTTCTGGAAGTAGGCGGCTAAACCGGCGGCAGTTAGAGAAAGCACCGCCGCCCCCCCCACCAAAGGGGCAAGGGCAAAATGGCCTTCGGGCAGGAGGAGGCCCCAGCGCAGCCACCCTATTCCCCCAAGCTTAGTTAGCCAAGCCGAAGAAAGTACTACCACGGGCAGGGGGGCATGCTGGTACAGACTGAGCATCCAGCCATGCAGCGGAAAAAGACCCAGCTTCACCCAGAAGGCCAGCGCAAATCCCGCATATACCCATTCCTGAACCTTAGGCGGTAGGGGATTCTTCAGCCAATCATAGAAGTTTGTGCTGAAAGGTACGCTGTGAATGCGGCTTATTTCCGAGGCTCCATACAGTATGGCGGCCAGCATGGGAAGTGAGCCTAAAAGCGTGTAGAGCAAAAACTCTATCGCCATCCGGCGCACCTCTGCCGTAGCCGTACTCAGGCTCAGAATAAGGTAGAACATTGGAAATAAAGCGGCCTCAAAGCCGATATAAAAGCTCAGGAGGTCATAGGAGAAGGTAGTCCAGAGGACTAAGCTCTGCAGGATAAGGAGAGCGGGTATTTGTAGGCGCGGCTGGGTGAAGGACCAGTGGGGCCAAAAGCTCAAAATCACCCCTACTAAGCATATGCTTAGGCCCAGAAAAAGGGCTGAGCCGTCCGTAGCGAAGCTTAGCCCGATTAGGTAGCGACTGCTCCATCCTTGCGGCGTAGGAAAGCCCCACCAGGGCTGGTAGACCCCCAGCGTAGAAAGGGTAGTACTAACTTCTAAGGGGGCCCGCTGGAGGTAGGTCCAGCCCACTATCCCCCCAAACCCGAATTGCCCCAGCGTAACGGCCTGCCACACCCACCGGCGCGGCCAAATAGCCCCTATAACGCTCCCCAAGAAAGAAATACCTATCCACACTAACAGCATGCGCAAAGATAGACCTTAGTGGCGCAGCGAAGCCGCCGCCTCCTGCCCCTGGTAGCCTATAAGCAACGCTATACACCCCTCCCCACTCGGGTAATATAGCTCTATCATAAGTAGCTGCGTGCTGCTGAGTTCCAGCTCCCAGTAAGGCTGATCAGACTGCTGACGCGTGTCTAAAAGAAGCACATTATCCGCATTATAAAGGCGCAGATGGGGACGGCTTTGCGTAGAGGAGGTTCCGCAAGGTATCAACCGGTAGCGCAGGCCACGCAAAAAGGTGTAGTATATAGTTGTAGTCTCATTATTGTAAAGCTCTGCGCGCCAATAGCGGCCGTCCCAACTAAAATTCCCCATGTACGCCTCGCGGCAGCTAGGAATAAGCTGTTTGCAGGGGGATTGTGCTCCTAAAGCCCCTAGAAAAAGTCCAAGGCACAGCGGACGCATGGCTAAGTCAAAAAATCTCTAAGCTTCTCCAGGACTTTTTGTACTTCTTTTACCTGATCGGGCTTGAGCTCCATACCACCTGTAGTGACCATCCGAATCGTTCGGCCTGAAACCGTGGTTTGCGGACTAGTCGGCAATGCCTTAGGAAGGGCCCTGAGGGCTTGATTTAGGGTGTCCAGATGCGCTAAAATTTGTCGCGAAGCGGGCGAATGGAGCGTATCTATCGCATATAGGCGTATCAAGAGAGGCATAAGATGCGGTTGAAGGAGTATCACCTCCGAGAGGGCCTTACGATCGGTATTCTCCTTGCCTAATAGCACCAGCACAATGTGAAGACTTTCTAACCAGCCGCCTAAAATCATGTGCCGTAGCAAGGCCTGCTGGCCTGTTTCCACGAGCCGGTCCTGAACCTCCCCATAATACTGGCCAAAAAGATGCTGAATGCTATCAGGCTTATCTTGCAGGCGATCTAAGGTTTTGAGCCGTTCTACAGAAAAGATGTCTTCTAGTCCGTAGCGGCTGGCTAGGCGTTGAACCGCCGAAAGGTACTCGTACGCCGCTTGGTAATTGCCTGTGGCGTGGGCATAGGCCATGTCGGTTAGGTAAATGCCTAAGTTAGCCGCCCCTTGGAGACCGCTGTAGCGCCCCGCTAAAGTGGGATCATGAAGGGGCTCCCGATAAAAGCCCATTCGCTCCTGCCGAAGCCAAGCCGCCACCTGCACCGGTGAGGGCGCCACTTTCATATACCCTTCTACCTCTTCCCAGGGAACTACATAGGCCGAATCCACGGCCTCAGAGGACGCTTCTGAAGGAGCGGGCGCACAGCCAGACCCCACTAGCCCACTACATACCCCTACGCTGAGTAAATGTATCCCTACACGCCAGACTACAGAAGCCATATAATTTGCCTTCATAGCGCAGCGTATCGGCAATCGGGTAGGTCCCGAACTCCATCTTACAAACCGGACAATAAGGAAGGGCTAATTTAGCCACAGGTACTTCTATGGGTTTAGCTGGAGGTGACATAGGGGACGAAGGGCTTTTACATTGCCACACCCCAAAAAGGAAGGCTACCCACAGTAGGCGCATAGGCAAAGGTATATCATTCTAGAGATTTTAGCACTTGCCTCAGGCGCTGCTGGTGCGCTATTTCGGCAAAGGCTTTCTGCATTTGGGCCCGATCATCCGCATGGAGGGTGAGCCCCAAAGGAGGAATATACCCACTTGAAGGGGAATAGGCTAGTATATGCTTTTCTATGGGGATGGGGTAAGCCGCCTGCAAAAAATCATAAGCCAAATAGAGTAGGCGTTGGCGCGCCGCTGTAACCGAGGAATAGAGACCACCCAAGCGTTGGGCTAGTTCCTCTAAGGGAGTGCGAGGCTCCTCAGTAGCTCCTTTGGGGGAGAGAGGTAAATCGCGTATCTGAATGAGAATAATCCGCTCAGCGTGCTGGGCCAAGGCATGGCGCATTTTCCAAAGAAACTGCAGGGCAATTAGCTCTCCAAAATTGTCTATGGCCCCTGCGTCAATTACCTCTTGTGGGAAAGGTTGGGTAGGTAGGCATACGGGAGGTAGCACAAAAGGAAAAGCGGCATTCATGCGCAGTGCCGTGACAAAGTGCAGGTGGTCGGCATCGGGCACCAGCTGGCGCAGCTCGCCCAGCACACCCTCAGCCGTGAGAATACTGCACGACTGACTACTGATAAGGAGCGGTTTGCCCTCTCGGAGAAGCGTAGGGGTGATGAAAAGAAGGGGACACTCAGCGGCGCGTTCAAAGGGCGCATAATCGCCCAAGCGGCGCCGGTAAAAGGCGCGTGCGTTGCGAATAAGAGCCTGCTCAAAGGCATAACCCCGCCCACGCAGGTAAGATTCGCCCGCTAGGGAATCATAGAAAGAAGCCGTAGGGCTTAGTAAGCCGACTAAGCCAGTGGAAATAATAGGATTCAGCGCATCCTGGGTAAGGTAAAAAGGCTCTGAAGGGTCCCAGCGGCGCTCGGGATAAAAGAGACCTAATTCGCGCCATAGAGCGGCGCCGATTAGTCCGCCGGAAGCGCCGGAAATGGCTAAAGTGCGGCGCCAAAGTCGGCCTCCGCTAAGGCTATCTAAATACTGAAGGTGGCGCAGGGTCCAAAAAGCCGAACGCCATCCGCCCCCGGAGACTTGGATCCATACCAGCGGCGCTTTGGGCCGCTCCTGCCGCGCCGCCCGCCGACTGATACATTCCACTAGCCCTAAGGAGTCTTTTTCTCGAGCAGGGGGGCTCGGCTTTAGCCCGGAAGCCTCATACTTTAGGCCGTAGGCTGGGCTCCAAGCCTGAAAAATAGGTTGATAAAGCACCGCCGCACCGCCCCCCACAAGGAGGAGTATGGCCCAACCCCCCCATTGCCTAAGCCAGAACGCCACCGCTCCTATCAGCATGCAAAGAATAGCCCACAAAACTAGAAAAGCCGCTGAAGCAGATAGATAAACCTCAACAATCTGCTGAATATAGCCCCATAATGTAATAAGTCCTAAAAGACCTACCTCCAGTATGAAGGCGTTTCGGTGATAGCGCAGAAGCAAAAGCATAAGGGCGCGCCGCTGTAGTACTTTCCCCAGCCAAGTCGGCCGAATCCCCCCAGGTATAGCCAAGTAGTAGCGTACGGGGGTATATTCTGGCCGCGCATGCGCTATCTGGTGGTATATCTGGTGAGGGGAAAGTAAGCCAAGCTTCCCCAGCCGAAATATATCCTTGGCCAAAGAATCCATTAGAAAAAGCATTCCCAGAAGCATCCCCAAAAAGCCCACCGCATGGCCTAAAAGCTGCCACCAGAAATTGGCCTCGCGCGCATGATACTGCGTATAACGGTGAAGGTAATACAGCCAAAATATCAAAGGAATTAGGCTATTATTGAGCGTATATTGCAGAAAAGGGCGCGGTTCCCGCAGGAGAAATCCCGCATGATGCCCATCCAGCAGATAAGTGGTGAAATGATAGGCTAAGGTAAAAAGCGCGTACGCTACCCCCCAGGTGCACGTATCCCAGAAGGTAGGGATTGGGCCGCTGCTCGGATTATAGAATAAAAGGTGGACGCCGAAAGAAGTCCCGATTTGCCCCAGGGCAATCAGCCAAAGAACCGCCCAAAGAAGCATTAGGAAAAAATGCCGGCGCAGTTGAAAGAAAGGTAGCTGCAGCGGGTAGAAGCGAAAGAGGGAGCCGAGTAGGGCCAATTTCATGTAGTGCCCGTATGGCCGAATCCACCCTCTGCGCGGCCAGTTGAATTAAGTGCCTCTACGACTTCCCACTCTACCTGCACTACGGGAGCTACGACGAGCTGGGCGATTCGCATGCCCGGCTCAATCGTAAAAGGCGCTGACCCTAAGTTGATAAGAATTACCTGAATCTCTCCGCGGTAATCGGCATCTATAGTGCCTGGGGTATTTAGGACAGTGATGCCGTGGCGGAGCGCTAGCCCACTGCGTGGGCGTACTTGCGCTTCGTACCCCTCAGGAAGTTCAATAGCAATACCCGTAGGAATAAGCTGACGGTCGCCAGGCTGTAAGGTAAGGGGGGCTGGGAGGGCAGCGCGCAAATCCATCCCCGCTGCGTAGGGCGTAGCATAGGCCGGCAGAGGGAGATCGCCGCTATTTCGTACGCGCACGCGCAGCCGTCGCATAAATCCGATCAACCTCCTCAATCAGCGTAAAATCCCGCTCGGTTACACCGCCAGCCTCATGGGTGCTCCAACGCAAGCGTACCTTATTATATACGTTCCATATCTCAGGGTGGTGGTTGTGGCGCTCGGCTACTAAGGCTACCTGCGTAAGAAAGCCCCAGGCCTCTAAAAAGTCCCCGAAATCATACTCGCGCACGAGGCTATTTTGGCTATACTGCCACTCTGGGAAGAATACGAGCCGCTGACGTATCTCCTCCAAGGAATAGGGAGTCATGGGAGCAAAGGTAAGGAGAGTTAGTGCCTTTTGCGCAGCCGTTCAAGTAGGCGCTGGGTTTCGCGTTGCTGGATGGCTACGCGCTTATCGTACTTTTTGCGGCCCTGGGCTAGGCCCAGCTCTACCTTGGCCCAGCCGCGGTCCGTGAAAAAGAGCCGTAAGGGAATAAGGGTATAGCCTTTCTGGCTAAGCCGCCCTTGAAGGCGATTCAGTTCCTCTCGCCGCAGCAAGAGCTTGCGCGGCCGGCGCGGCGGGACCTCCGCATACCCCGCCTGCTTATACGGCGCTATGTAAAAATTCACTAGATAGAGCTCGCCTTCTCTAAACACACAAAAAGCGTCCTGAAGCTGCCCGCCGCCCGCTCGCAGGGACTTGACCTCCGGCCCTAAAAGCGCTATCCCTGCCATATACCGCTCCAAAATCTCATAATCGTGAAAGGCTTTCCTATTGACTAGAAGGGGCGTCTGCATCCCTCTAATATAAAACCCTATTTTTGTTCCATGGAAGATAAGCTAGAGGCCCTGCGCCGTAAGTATAGCCTCCTTGGCCAAGATTTAGAAACCTACCTGGAAGGACTTCTGTACAGCCGCTCCCTCACCTACTGGGATTACATAGAATTAGATACGCTACTTAGCCTCCAGAAACCCCGTACAGACTTTCCGGATGAAGTCATCTTCATTGTATATCATCAGATAACCGAGCTCTATTTTAAGCTTGTTAAAGTGGAGCTTGAGCTTATAGCCCAAGAGAGCTGGCAGGAAGAGGGGCCCATCCTCAAAAGGGTCCATAGAATTATTACCTACTTCAAGCATCTGGTTGGCAGCTTTGAGATTATGATAAAGGGCATGGATTCTGAGAATTTTCTGCGGTTTCGCACGGCGCTTCTCCCAGCCAGCGGCTTCCAATCCGTCCAGTTTCGGGAGATAGAGCTTTTTTCTACGGGCTTACGCAATCTTATAGCCCCTCATCGCCGTCATCTACCTCTGGAGACCTTAGAGGAAATGTATGAGAATATATATTGGAAGTTTGGGAACCTAGACAGCAAAACGGGTGATAAAACACTGACTCTCCGCCTATTTGAGCAGAAGTATGATGCATATCTTTTGGATTTGGCGCGTCAATGGGATGGCCGCAATCTCAATGCACGCCTAGAAGCTAAGCTAGCACAAGAGGCTATATCTGATACACTTTTTCAGGCGCTGCGGGCTATGGATGTAGAGATAAATATCCGCTGGCGGTTTGTACATCTGCAAGCGGCGGCCTACTATTTGCGGCAAGGTGGGAGCAGCCTTCCCTCTACAGGCGGCACGAATTGGCCCACTTACCTACCGCCCTATCGCCAGAAAATCCAATTTTTCCCCCGTCTTTGGTCCCCCGAGGAAAAAGCCGAGTGGGGTAAAATGGGCGTTATAGCCCCTCAGGTCGAGTCGCTACCTTGAAAGGAGTACCACCGCATAAGCCGCTATTCCTTCGCCGCGTCCCAGCGCGCCCATCTGCTCGGGCGTGCTCGCCTTAATCCCTACACAGGTGAGAGGCACCGCCAGCAGTTCGGCAATACTTGCGCGCATAGCCGGGTAATACGGGCTCAGGCGCGGCTTCTGGGCAATGAGTACCGTATCCACATTAATCACCTTCCAGCCTTCGGTTCGTACCCGCTCAAGCACGTAGTGCAGCAGCTCGCGGGAATCCTTGTCTTTCCAGGCGGGGTCTTCGGGCGGGAAGTGCTGCCCGATGTCCCCTAGGCCAGCCGCCCCCAGCAAGGCATCGCAAAGCGCATGGAGCAAAACATCCGCATCTGAGTGTCCAGCTAGCCCTTCGGAGTGGGGTATGGTAATCCCGCCCAGCCGTAGCGGCCGGTGGGGGGTAAATTTGTGCGCATCATACCCTAAGCCTATGCGCAGCGCCGTCATCCTACTGGTTCAAATATATGCGATTCCTCCGCCTGTGGCTTACTGTCCTGCTCCGCTCCTTGGCACGGCGTATAAGGTGGTGGCAGACCTTAGTGGACCGTGGGCGGATGGGCGGGTACCCTTTCAGGCGGCTCGCCCCTGGAAGCGTTGCCACTGCCTGCAAGTTCCTCCCTCTACTCTCTTGTATGTGCAAGGCGCAGTAGGCGAGCTAGCGGTATCCCAAAATAATCGCATCTTAGCCCTAGAAAAGCGCTCGGCTTTTCTTCTACCTCTCCTTCCTATGTCAAAAGCCAAGCTTTGCCTAATTGGTCTTACAGGGGGCGGGATAACTGGAAGCCTTTACGTTATGCGTCCTCCTGAGCCTACGGATAGCGTGGTTCGCTCCATGGCCCTTCTGCCTTTGTCCCCTATTTCTAAGTCCTCTGATCTGGTTTCTCCCTCTCTTACGGCCTCTGCCTTCCCTTTTTTATACCCTGGCCTGCTGATGCTAGCTACGGCGCTCTTGGTCGGCGCTATTCAGCTTTTTCCTCTCCTGCGGTCCGTGCTTTGGCAGGGTTTCCTACTTCCCCTTTCTCTAAGCTCTATAGAGATATGGATAGGATTGGCGTTTGTAGGGCTATTTGGCGGATTGCTGGCCTTGAAGATAGGGCCCCTGGCGCTGGGTGTTTTTGGTGTTATAGGAGCCGAAGCACTGATCCTAGCCTTGCACGGCGCTAATCCAAACTGGAGCTGGCAAAAATGGCTGGCTCCCCTTTTCCTTGCCGCCCTGCTGGGTATAGGCAAGCCGATTTGGGGCCAGATAGCCCTTTATGCCGCTTGGAGCGGACGCAGCCTACTGCTTGTGCGCCAGTTTCCCTCTTTTGCTTACCTTTGCACCGCCGAGGCTTTCTTATATTACCTTATCTGAATGCGGCGCGTGCGTAATATACTTATCACCCTTCCTCCACCGCCTTCTGATTCTCCTTACTATGAGCTGGCGCGCGTCTGGAAAGTGCAAATTTACTTCGCTAACATAGTAGAAATCCAAGGCATGACTTTAGCCGAATTTCGGGAACAAAACATCAGTCCATTGGATTATGAGGCTTTTATTTTTTCAGGTAAGCAGGCTATTGATCATTTCTTCAGGCTTATGCAGGAAATGCGTTTGGAGCTGCCTAAGGAATCTCGTTTTCTCTGTGTCGGTGAAGCCGTAGCTCAGCATCTTTATAATTATATTCCTGGCGTATTGCGGCGCCGCACGTATGCCCAAGCGCATAGCCTTACTGAACTTATACCCTACATGCGTAAGCACGCCCAATACCGCTACCTGTATGTGGGGGGTGGGATAGCCCCCCTTCAGTTTTTTGAGGAAGCGGCCCGTTACCACCTTTCTGTGGCTACTGTGCGCGTATATAATGTAAAATACCTTCCCCTACCCGAGGCGCTTAGACGGAAAAAATTCTCGGTTATCTGTTTTCCTTCGGTAGCTAGTGTACTGGCCTGGAAAGCCCTTTATCCAAATTATAAGCAAGGCGATACAGCCGTGTTGGTTTTTGGCTCTGATACCCTGCGGGTGGCTGAAAACGCCGGAATTAGGGTTCTTGACTATGCCCCGCGCGAGCATATAGCTTCCCTCCTGAGTCTTATCTCCCATTTTCTTCAGCAGCAGGCGCAACGTGCGCGCCCCCAGAGCCACGAATGAACTAAAACCCTTATGTTTGCCCTGTGCGGCGGTGGGGGCTACTTTTAGGGGCTATAGGGTGGGCGCAGCAGGATCCCCAGTTTACTCAGTACATGTATAACCGTTTTGGCCTTAACCCTGCTGTAGCGGGCGCAGCGGGCGCTTGGCAATTCACTGGCATAGGGCGCCTTCAGTGGTTGGGTATAGAAGGACATCCCAGTACGTTTGCCGTAAATGCCCATACGCCCGTTACCTTCTTGCGGGGTGGGGTAGGCCTACAACTCATGGGTGACCAAGTGGGGCCATTTCGCACTGCTGACCTCAAGGCTGCCTATGCCTTCCGTCTCCCCGTAGGCTCACGCGGTGCAGCCCTCCAGCTTGGCGTAGCCGGTGGCATTATCAATAAGACCTTAGATGGAGCCGCCCTGCGCCCCGAACAAATTCCAGACCCCACCCTTTTCAATCGGTCTACCACTCTCCTTATGCCCGACGTAGGGGCAGGGTTATATTTCTACCTACCCGAAGATAAGCTCTATCTGGGTTTCTCGGCCATGCATCTCACCGAACCTAGCCTTAAGGACTTTACGGCGACGGGGCGCAGTCGCGTACCGCGCCACTTTTATGCTATGGCGGGTTCCACCGTGCGGCTTTCAGAAACCATGCGTCTTATGCCCTCGGCTTTCCTCAAATTGGCCCAAACCCAATTTAGTGTAGAAGCTAATCTTGCCCTACAGGTGCAGCCCGTCGTGCTTGGCGCTTCTTATCGCCTCGGCGATGCTATCTGCGCCCTTTTAGGCCTCCAAGCCACTGAGGGGCTGTATGTGGGCTATGCCTACGACTACACTCTCTCCCGCTTAGGTGCCGTAACCACAGGCTCTCACGAACTCGTTTTAGTTTATACTCTCCCGATCAGCTACCGCCTTATTCCACCGGACCTAGGCGTGCGTGACAAGAAAGAATTCCGATGACCAAACTACTTGCATATATGAGAGACGTCGTATATTTGCCTCAGCTACTCTCTCTGCTTATGCGTGTGGGACAGCTACTCGGAGCCTTTAGCCTAGCAGTATTATTCTTGGGTGGGTGTGGTAGTAGTACAGGGGCCCGCGGTGAACTTACAGGGGTAATGGGTCGCCCTAAATGGGTAAACCCAGTGCCCTTAGGCATGACCTACATACCAGCTGGAAGCTTTCACATGGGAAATAACGAGCAGGATGTAAACTATTCCCAAAATGCCCGCATTCGTCAAATTACTATAAGCGACTTCTATATGGATGACACTGAAATATCTAACAATGAGTACCGTCAGTTTCTTAATGAAGTTATAGCTGGTGAAGGAGCCTTTGTAGATAGTATTTTCCCCTTCATGGAGCGCTACTATGGCAAAAAGATTAATAATCAAGAGGAGTATTTGAAGCTGGTTACGCCGGATACGCTGGCGTGGAATAGGGACTTTGGTAACTTTGTGTATAATGATCCTTTGGTAGAGAACTACTATCACCACCCTGCTTTTGACGATTATCCCGTGGTAGGGGTAAATTGGTATGCGGCTCAGGCCTTCTCTTACTGGCGTACGCTCTTCTATAACGCTTACCGCGCTTCTCAAGAGCTGCCGCCGATAGCGCGTATTCGTTTGCCTACGGAGGCTGAGTGGGAGTACGCGGCGCGTGGGGGGTATGAGCATAAAATCTATCCTTGGCTTGGCCCTTACACCCGTAATAGCCGAGGGTGTCCTCTGGCTAATTTCAAACCCGGACGGGGCGATTACATAGCCGATGGCTTTGAGTACACTTCGCCGGTGAAGTCTTACTTCCCGAATGATTATGGCCTCTATAATATGGCAGGCAATGTGGCGGAGTGGTGTGAGGATGACTTTGAGGAGACAGGGCCTATCGCTTACGCCCACGACATCAATCCGATTTATCGGGATCCTACGCGCCGAAACCGTCGCCGTGTCGTGCGCGGCGGAGGCTGGAATGATATAGCCTATTTCATTTCCGTGGGTACGCGCGATTACGAGTACGCGGATACCGCTAAGTGCCACATAGGTTTCCGCTGTGCCCTGTCCGTGATCGGTAGATCAGGTGCTGAAAGACGTTAAAACTAAAAACTATATAACATATGGCTGAGAAAAAGCAAAAGCAGAACTTTCTGGATGCCCTGCTTCGTTCGAGGGGCTATAAAATTGCCATGAAATACCTTTATGCCTGGGGAGCTTCGGTGGTGATCATTGGTGCCCTCTTCAAAATCCTTCACTTACCCGGGGCTAACCATATGCTTATTGTAGGGCTGGGTACAGAAGCCGCGGTCTTCTTTGTTTCGGGTTTGGAGCCTCTACCTGAGGAAGAAAAACACTGGGATTGGTCTAAGGTTTTCCCTCAGCTGGCGGAAGACAAGGAAGAGGAGCAAGGCGAGGGTGTTCTGCCAGCACTGGGTATGGGAGGCGGCCCTGTCTTACCCGGGCTCGCACCTGGCATCAAATCGCTCCAAGAAAGTAGCCTAACCCCTGATCTATTGGAGCAACTGGCTTCGTCCATAGAGGGTTTGCGGCTTAGTGTAACCAACCTTTCCGATATTACCGATGCAGCCCTAACTACTAACGAGTTTGCTGAGAAAGTGCGTGCCGCTTCGGTTCAGGTAGAGCGGCTTTCCCAAAGTTATGCTGTCACGGCAGATGCTATGTCAAAAATAGCAGCGTCTTTCGGCGACATTCAGAATTATCAAACCCAAATTAAGACCCTCTCTCATACTATTTCCCAGCTGAATGCCGTGTATGAAAATGAGCTTCAGGAGATGCAGAAACATATCACGGCAATTGGCCGCTTCTATAGTGGTATCGGACGGGTGCTTTCCAGTATAGAAGCCACGGCGCAGGACGCTGATCAGCTCCGTCAAGAGCTCGTGGGACTCAACAATAACCTGCGGGGCCTTAACGCCGTGTATGGCGGTATGCTTTCTGGCATCTCTGCAGCTTTTCAACGCTAAAGGCTTATGGCTTCTGGTAAGCTCACGCCACGGCAAAAAATGATTAACCTTATGTACCTCGTGCTTACAGCCCTTCTGGCCCTCAATGTAAGCGCGGAGGTACTTCAAGCCTTTCAAAACTTAGCCGACTCCCTCCAAATTACTGCTGAACAATTCAACAAAAACAATGCCGAGCTAGCCCAGTCTATAAAAGAGGCCGTCCGAAAAGAATTAGAGCAAGGCAATAAAAAGAATGAGATCCTCCTCACTGAAGTAGACCGTGTAAGAGCCAAAGTAGATAGTGTTATAACTGTCCTTCGGGAGTATGCGGATACTCTATTTAGCGAAAGGATAGCCGGTTGCATGGGAGAGGGATGCGAACAAAAAGAGATTAAAGCCCCTAAACAAGGCTCAGAGGGCGATAAAGGGGGGGGAGGAAGTGTCATAATGGCTAAGCGACTCAAACGTCTGGATGAACGGGAGAATAACTATCAATTCTGGATGGGTAAGAATGATCATGCCCATGGCGGCCGGGGCGAAGGAAAAGCCTACGAAATGCACAAGATGCTAGATAGCTTCATCAGTTGGGCTAATAGGTTCTATGCCTTTCATTCAGGTGGCCGACTACCCAATAACAATAAGGGCTTTGATACGTTAGTAGTAGACCCGGCGGGTAATCCTTTTGTGATAGAGCCTGAATCTAAAGATAAAACCTGGGAATACTTCACCTTTCACATGACACCTGCCGTAGCCAATTTGGCAATTATCTATAAGTACATGAATGACGTGTATGTGATTGAGAATGAGCTTTTGGAGCTTCTACGCCGCAAATTATCGCAGGTTACCTTCAAAATTGACTCTCTGATCCTTATAGATGCGCCGCGTTCGGAGATTGTGGTGGCGGGCATGAAGTTTGAAACGCGCGCTTTTGTGGTAGCTTCGTCTTCAGAAGCCAAGCCTATCTACAGTGGATCGGGACAGATGAAGTTAGAGGGCGGCGGGCATACGGCTATCTTCTCTATACCTGCCAGTGCTGCTGTTATTCCACCCGGCCAGCGGAAGGGTAAGCAAAGCTATACCATTACCGCTCGCGTGCCCAAGGCCGACGGCACCTTCCAAGAGTTTAGGCTAAATAAAACCTTTGAGGTAGTAAAGCCTGAAATCGTTGTTACTTCTGCCGCCGTTCAGATCCTTTACGCTGAATGCGGGAATGACCTCAACATAGACGTGCCTGCTCTGGGCGAGCTATATGACCCAAGGGTAACCTCAGACAATGCCCAAGTACTCCCATCTAAAAAGAGCAAAAAAACTTTCCGAGTAATTCCGCGTGGTGGATCCAAGAAGTGCGTACTAAATGTCCGAACTAATACAGCGGGTCAGCTGGTAGATTTAGGTACTCTGGAGTATAAGGTAATACCGCCGCCACGCCCTTATATACGCGTTTATGTGAACGGTCAACTCTACAATGGTACCTCTCCCATACCGCGTAGCGCTAAGGTTGAAATCAAGGTAGTACCTGATGGAGACTTCGCAACAGCCCTCCCCCACGAAGCTAACTATCAAATCCTTAATCCCGAGCTTAAGCTAGTTAAGGGGCTTGCGGGTGCACGAAGCATTGGTACCTTGCCCTCCAGCCGAACAGCCACTTCTCCAGTTATAACCATTGACCTCAGCGAGTATGGCCGAACTATTCAACCTGGAAATGTTTTGTATGTACAGTTAGGGGAGGTGATAAGGAAGAACTCTGTGGGTAGGAACATAAAAGAGGACTTTTCCCTAACTGAATTAATCATTCCTCTCAACATTGGCCAATGATATTTCCCTAAACCCTCATACTTATGCGTCAATTTGCGTGTAGTATGCTTAGTCGGTTGGGTTTAGCGGCGGTTGTAGCTGCTATATCGGTAGCCTATGCCCAGTTCCCACCTCGTCGTGAGGACCATTTCATGAGAAGGAAAATTTTCCGTATCATTGATCTGCGCGAGAAGGTTAATTTTCCATTAGCGTGGGGACAGGAGGAAGCAGGGCTGCGCGAGCTCTACAGTACCGACCCTTCCACCGACCAATCCCCCTATTCTAATAGAGAGGGGCTCGTAGCAGCCCTCGTCAAGGGATTCCAGGAAAATAAATATGTAGGCTATAACCCAAGGAATCTCGCCCAAGAAATGCATTTCTCCCAGTTTGAGGCTTACTCAAAAAAACTAATTAGCAGTAGTGGTGGGGAAAGTGCTGGAGGGGGGGCAGATACGCTGAGTGGAGCGGATGAATTCCAAGATGAATTCGGTGCAGGTGGGATGGGAGGGGAGGATATTGCCGATGACTTTGGCGCCGGCACTATAGATATGGCTGCTACCACTGATACCACCGCTGTTATAGATGAAACGAAGGGAGCGCCGAAATATCTCAGGTTCTACCGAAGCAAAATAGCTATCATAGAAGATCGTATATTTGATAAGAATCGCTCTGATATTTATTACGATGTTCAATATCTATGCCTCTATCGCGTGGATCCGGCCGGTAAGATGCCAGAAGAGATTGTTGTATGCTTCAAGTACAAAGAGGTAATGGATGTGCTGGATGATACGCAATGGCGCAACCCTCATAATGATGCGGAGGACCGCTCAATGCGTGAAATTTTGGAACTGCGCCGCTTCTACAGCACGATAGTGAATGTTTCAGGGAACGAATCTATTACTGTATTAGATGCGGAGCGGCGCCGCCAACAGATGATTGAGTACGAGCATCACCTTTGGACTTACTAACCTAAGCCCTGTCGTTTGCTTAGCCCCTCCTACTCAAGTAGGAGGGGCTTTTCTTTATCTTTGCCCCGTGGAGCTTACTTTTTGGACTACGCTGGTAGGGATGCTACTGGTATTTTTCACCTTTGCGGCCTACGCTACCCTTTTTGAACGGAAGCTTGCGGCCTATATCCAAGATAGAGTGGGGCCTAATCGCGTAGGGCCGTGGGGGCTACTCCAGCCCCTGGCCGATGTGCTCAAGCTAGTATTCAAAGAAACTTTTCAGCCCCTTCCTTCCTATCGCTTCCTACAAGTCTTAGCCCCAATCCTCATGGTTACTTTAGCCGTGGGGGCTTTAGCCATGCTTCCCCTCTCTCCTCACCTTCAGATTTTTGAAGGCAGTGTTGGCCTACTTTATCTTTTGGGCCTCTTCTCGTTAGGGGTTTATGGCCTTTCCTTAGCTGGATGGGCTACGGGTAGTAAGTATTCCCTCTTAGGTGGCCTGCGAAGTGGGGCGCAAGCCATATCATATGAACTTTCCTTAGGTACAGCCCTGCTAAGTGTGCTGCTTCTTACGGCGGCTCTCGTACCGGAGGCGAACCCCCTCTTGCCTCGCAGTATCGTAGAGGCCCAGCGGCACGGCTGGTTCGTTCTGCTCAATCCTATTGGGTTTTTAGTCTATGTGGTAGCTGCTTTTGCCGAGGCTAATAGAGCGCCCTTTGATTTAGTAGAAGCCGAACAAGAGCTTGTAGGCGGCTACCACACCGAATACTCGGCTATACGATTTGGCGCGTTTTTTGTAGCGGAATACATGAATATGATTACGGCTTCGGCGCTTATTTCTACCTTCTTCTTTGGGGGTTATTTGGGGCCATTTGAAAGCCAGTTGGGTGTAGCGCAGTGGCCAATAGCCTGGCAGAATGTATGGGGTATAGGCTGGCTCGTGCTCAAAACTATCTTCTGGATATTCGTGTTTATTTGGGTGCGTTGGACCCTGCCGCGCTTTCGGTATGACCATCTTATGCAGATTGGCTGGAAGGTGCTTTTGCCGCTGGGTATAATCAATCTGGCGGTGCTGGCTGGGGTAATAATGTTAACTTTATAACTATGGAGGCGGAACTCTCGCCGCAAACGCGCATCCTTCTTTCGCAGAGCCGGGAGGAGGCTATTCGGCTGGGGAATGACTATATAGGCGTGGAACATTTGACGCTGGCCTTATTGCGTCAAGATGAGGACAGCTCGGTATATCGGCTACTGCAGGGGTTAGGCTTGCCGGTGCGGGAGGTGCGGCGGGCGCTGGAGGAGTGGGTACGTCCACCTCAAGCGCGTGTAAGCACGGGCCGCATCCCTATGTCTCAGCAGGCCCAGCGTATCCTGCGTCAAGCTTCCATAGAAGCCCATCGCCTTCGGGCCTCTGAGGTACACCCCGAACATGTTCTCTTAGCTATTTTGCGTCAGGTGGATTCGCCAGTGGCCCAACTTTTTGAGAAGTACAGCATCTCCTATGCGGTGGTTCAGGCAGAGTTGGAGCAAAGCTCTATAGTGGGCATGGCTTCTCCTTCTGAGCCAGCTGATCCGGAGCCGCCTATGCGGCGCAGCAGCAGCTCTTCGGGGAGTAAAGCTCCCTCTGTCCGTTCCCGTACCCCTATTTTGGATAACTTTGGGCGCGACCTTACCCGGCTGGCGGAGGAAGGCAAGCTGGATCCCGTCATCGGCCGCGATCGGGAGATTGAACGGGTAGCCCAAGTGCTGAGCCGTCGAAAGAAGAATAATCCCGTGCTGATTGGTGAGCCCGGTGTAGGTAAAACTGCTATTGTGGAAGGGCTGGCTCTACGAATCGTTCAACGCAAGGTAAGTCGCGTCCTTTTTGGCAAGCGTATCGTGGCGCTAGATCTCACCGCTCTAGTGGCTGGTACCAAATACCGGGGACAGTTTGAAGAACGCATGAAAAGCGTCCTAGCGGAGCTGGAAAAAGCCCCCGAAGTCATCCTTTTCATTGATGAACTGCATACCATCGTAGGGGCGGGGGGGGCTTCTGGCTCTTTAGATGCCTCAAATATCTTCAAACCCGCGTTGGCTCGGGGTGAGATCCAATGCATTGGCGCTACGACTTTAGATGAATATCGTCAGTACATAGAAAAAGATGGGGCTTTGGAGCGGCGCTTTCAAAAAATCCTCGTAGATCCTCCCACGGAAGAGGAGACCCTTCAGATTCTCATGCAGCTTAAGGATCGCTATGAGGAGCATCACCATGTTATTTATACGGAGGAGGCGGTACGGGCGTGCGTGCGGTTGAGCGGGCGCTACATCACAGACCGGCAATTTCCTGATAAGGCTTTAGATGTGCTGGATGAGGCAGGGGCGCGTGTGTATATGGCTAATATCCAAGTACCGCCTCAGATCGCCGAGCTAGAGGCGAAAATAGAAGAGATTCGTGAGAAGAAGGCGCAGGTAGTGCGCAGCCAACGATACGAAGAGGCGGCCCAGCTTCGGGATACGGAGAAGCGCCTCCAAGAGCGCCTGGAAGCGGAAAAGCTGCGCTGGGAGGAAGAGCTCAAACATAAGCGCTTCAGGGTAGAAGAGGCCGACATTGCGGCGGTGGTGGCTTCTATGACGGGCATCCCTGTTCAAAAAATTGGCGAGGGGGACATGCAGCGGCTGGCTCACATGGAAGAGGCCCTCCGTCAGCGGATTATTGGTCAGGAGGAGGCTATTCAGCGCGTCACGAAGGCTATTCGCCGAGCGCGTGCCGGCCTCAAAAATCCCCGGCGCCCTATCGCCTCCTTCATATTCCTCGGGCAGACTGGTGTAGGCAAAACGGAGCTTGCGCGTGCGTTAGCGGAGTACCTCTTTGAGGGGCCAAATGCTCTTATCCGCATAGACATGTCGGAATACATGGAGAAATTTTCCGTATCCCGCCTTATCGGCGCGCCGCCAGGCTATGTAGGGTATGAAGAAGGTGGCCAACTTACGGAAAGGGTGCGTCGTAAACCTTATAGCGTCGTGCTCTTAGATGAAATTGAAAAGGCTCACCCGGATGTTTTCAATATACTCCTGCAAGTTCTGGATGATGGCTCGCTTACGGATGGGTTAGGACGGCGGGTGGATTTCCGAAATACAATCATTATCATGACCTCTAATGTGGGCGCTAAGGAGCTGCGGGAGTTTGGCACGGGAGTAGGCTTCATGACGGCAGCGCGCAAAGAGCGCAGCTACGACGCAGCCCGTCAGGTATTAGAGGGTGCCCTGCGGAAAATATTCCGCCCCGAGTTCCTCAATCGGGTGGATGACATCATTATCTTCAATCCACTCACACGTGAGCATGCTCGGCAGATTCTAGAGCTTCAGCTGGGGGAGCTTGCGCGGCAGCTTAGCGAAAATGGATGGGAACTCGAAGTGAGCGAGAAGGCCAAAGAATATCTTATCGATCGGGGCTTTGATGAGCAGTTTGGGGCGCGACCGCTCCAGCGAGCTATCCAGCGGTTTCTGGCAGATAAGATTGCCGATGCGGTCATTTTCCATCGGGTAGAGGGTCTAGCGCGCTTTCGCGCCGACCTCTCAGCCGATGGCACTACTATAGAGATAGAGCTCATCCAGCCCATTCCTTCGGCTTCCTGAGTTGCTCCCCCCTCTCTATACCGAATGGCAGGATAAGGCCCACCGCACCTTCCTTGTCAAACGGGCGCAGTATGGCGAAAGTTGGCGGTATCTCTCCCTCCCTTCTCTTATAGACCTCCTGCTCATTAAGGCCCAGCGGATACATACCCTACTGCGTAATGCCGCCTTACCGGCCACAGGGGAGCCGCCCGTGGAGGACTGGCTGAGCCTAGTGAATTATGCAGCGCTGGCTATACTAAAGCTGCGCGCGAGCCATGCGCCCACCGAGGAGGCCCTGAAGGACATTCTGGAGCAGGCCCGGCGTCTTTTAGCTTGCAAGAATGCCGATTACGGAGAGGCTTGGCGCCATATGCGCCCCCTAGCTTTTATAGAATTCATCCTAATGAAACTTGAGCGGATTCGCCACATGGATAGCCAGCCCGATAAAAACGAAGACGCCATAATTGACAATTTGCTGGACATTATGAACTATGCTCTGCTTTATCTTACCGGTTATGGTGGGTCCTTTACTCCCTCTCCGAGCGTGGATAGGTAGTGGGGTAGCGGCGGCCCTTATTCATGTAGCTGGCGCGCTAATTATAGACTACTTCACCTGGAAGGTGGGATGGGCGTATGAGGTAATGGCTGGCCAGTTTCTCCTTCTGGCGGGTGCGGTGTGGCTCGTAATCGTGCTTGGGGTGTTTTTGGGTCGTTTGCGTCGGTTGGGGTATTTAGATCCCGTGCGGATAATCCTATGGGTGGTAGGCGTCAGCCTGCTGAGTGCGCCCCTGAAAGCGGTGGGCGAGCGCCTGATGGAGCCCCTTCTGCGAGCTGCTTATGAGGCCTATCCTGCGCGCCGAGCCGCCGCCTTGCGAACTTACCTGCAACAGCAAATAGCCGCAGGCAAACTAACCCTCTCACCCCAAAAAGTAGAGGAAATCATAGAAACCCAGATTCACCTCTATCATGCTTATCGGGCGCGACAGCAAGTGCTGGGATACGCCATACTTGATCGGGCTAAGGTATTAGGCGTTTTGGGACTGATTTATGGGCTTATTCTGGGGCTACTCTTGCGCGGGGGTGGTACTGAGCGATTACCTGGTGGAGGTCTTGTGGGAGGAGGTGGAGGTAATGCTGGGTAGTCGTGAGGCTAGCGTGACCTAATAGCCTCTGTAGGTAGGCTAGGTCCATCCCGGCCAGCAGCAGGTGGGTAGCGTAGCTATGGCGCAGCGCATGCGGGCTAATAGGCCTCTCCAAGCCTGCCACCCGCGCAGCCTCCCGTACAATCGCATAGGCCTGAATCCGCGTAAGCGGGCCGCCCTTCTGGCTCAGTAAAAGGAAGGAGGCGCACCCTCGGTGCGGCCTATAGCGCTGCACCCGTAAAGGTAGATATTCAGCCAAAAGCCCTTCTAATGGCCGACTAAAGGGCACCCAGCGCACTTTTTGCCCTTTCCCCTCTATCCGAAGCATCCGCTCTTCTGGGCTGATATCTTCCAGACGCAGTTTGCAAGCCTCACTTACGCGTAACCCTGACCCGTATAGAAGCTCTAAAAGCACCTTGTTTCGCAGGCCATGCCGGGTATGGGTAGGGTAAGCGTCCAGCAAGCGCTGGGCCTCCTCTACGGTGAGGTAGATAGGGATTTTACGCCAGAAGCGCGGATTTTCCCATAAGGCGGACCAATCCTCCTCAAGGAAGCCCATCTCGTAAAGGAAGCGAAGAAAGCTTCGGAGGGCGGCCAGCTTGCGCGCTACGCTGATGGCCTGCCATTCACGCTGGCGGCTTAGGTTCATAAGCTGGGTATGTATGCCCTCCAGCGTAAAAGGCCCCGCTAAGATCGGCGCTATATCCGCCTTGTACGCTTTCACCGTAGCAGGGCTAAGGCCCCTTTCTATGGCTAGATAGTGCAGCCAGCGGGTAAGTATATCTTTGGGTAGATGTGGCGTATTCGGATTTTGCATGGGCCGAATGTACGATACATAGGGCAAGGTCGGGAGCCGACTATCTATGGGAATTTGTCCTGGGAAGCCGTATGGCAGGGACTTTGCGAGCGGTATGGCCACCTTGCCCACCTCACCTATCTGGAAAGCCCCCATGAAGGTCAGCTGGTGGAATGGATTTGGGAGACGACAGCCTACGATGGGCTTATATTCAATCCCGGGGCCTTAGCCCATACCAGCTATGTGCTGTACGATGCTCTGCGGGGCTGTAAAAAACCCTGCATAGAAGTGCATGTGAGTTCGGTCTATCGGCGTGAAAGCTTTCGGCAGCGCCTTCTTACGGCCCGAGCGTGTGTAGGCGTTATTGCAGGGGTGGGTATGTATGGGTATGAGTTAGCGCTTCTGGCCCTCCTGCACGCGGTCCTGCCGAACTACGATTCCACGGCTTCAGCCTGTGGGTAAGGCACCGATACCCAGCCTAAGTGATAAAAATACCCTAAGGCCCCCAGGCCTAAAGCCAGAGCCCCTAATGCCCCTACTAAAAGGAGAATCCATCTACTTGGCCCGACGGGGTAGAGCGGGTAATAAGGCGGCTCAATTATGAAGATGGGTTTCGCATAAATGCGAGCTAGCTCCTCGCGTCGCAGCTTCTCTTCCAGAAGGGTAGCATAAATCTGCTGGAGCTGGGTGAGTCGGGTTTCCCGACTAAGGACGTAATCATAATACACAAAACTCTCAGGCGTAGGGACAAAGGGGAATAGGCTGGTTTGGGGAGAGCTTGTTATTATTTTATACTTTGTGCGTACCTCTGCTATATCCTTTTCTAAACGGTTTATCTCATCTAAGACCGCTCGTAGCCTTTCAGTGGTTTCAGTTAGCGCCTTCTGGGCACCTATGAGGCTTAGGCAGAATTCTTCTACTTTTCTTTTGATAAAGACCGTCATTCTATACGCCATTTGAGGGGAGGTATCCTTTACGGAGACGAGGAGGGTGGCATTACGAGTGATGCGCACGGAGAGATTTCGCTCAAGGATGCGACGAACCTTGCGGGCGCGTCGAGCGGGCGAAGGTATGTCCTCTAGCTGGTAGTAGCGATAAAGGTTGAAGGAGTCTATTACCATTTGTTGGAGGGAGTAGGATTGAAGGTAACTATAAAGGCGTTCCAAGTCACTGCTACCGCCAGGCACTAGGGCGGCATTCTTGAGCAGGGGGGAAGCTACGCTAAAGTCGGGTGGGACGAATTCCATTTCGCAGACGTAGGAGGGCGGTAAGTACAGGAGTAGGAGGCCGAGGATCCCCGTTAGGCTCAGCACAAAAGTAGAAAGATGCCATTTGTAGGCTTTCAGGAGAATTAGGTAAGGCTCAATTGAGCGCCAGACTGGATGAGGCACTGCGCAAAGTTAGGTATAACGGATTGGCTTTAGGGAAGAAGGGTTACCACTCCTCTTCGGTGGTAGGGGAAGGGCGTCGGCGCCGCCAGAAGTTCTCGCCTGCCCGCGTGGCCTGATAACGCACCTGCAAGCCTATCAGGCGGAAGGGTATGGCAGTAAGGCTTTCTTGATAGAAGTCAGGACTTTGAAGGATGGTCTGGAGGCGTAGATAGGCGAAGAACGGATTATAGGCTATGAGGCCCAGGGCCCAGCGGCCCTTTCCAAAGGTTTTACGCACCCCAAGCTCATGGAACATAAATACGGGCCGTGTCCCTTGCAGGCTGATTCGGGGGGAATTGTAATTACCTGAAAGTTCAATAAGCCAAGTGGGGGCCGGCTTGAGCTGAAGGCTGCCACGTAGGCTATACTGCCAGCCAGAGGTGCTAAGTACCTCATTTCGAAGGTGAGCGCGCGCTACAGCCCACATAAATTCGCCATTCGCCTGAAGGACAAGCCGATCGGAAAAGAAAGCCCGTCGTCCAAAGAGGTTTATTCCATAAAAGTCGCGTCGGCCAGCATTTAGGAAAGTAGTGTGCGTAATCTGGCTACCATCTACGAAGCTGTATTCCTGGATGGCATTTGGCGTATGGCGGAAAAACACTGACACATACGGGAAAAAGGCTAGCTCTAGGATGTGGGTGATTTCGGGGTTAAGGTCAGGGTTTCCATACTGAATGTTGCGGGGATCCGAGGCATCTACAAAAGGATTAAGTTCTTGGAGCCACGGGCGGCGAATGCGCTGGCTGTAACTGAGCTGGATGGGGAAAAGCCCCCTCAAAGTGTAGCTTAGAAGGAGTGTAGGGAAAAAATTGTGATAGCTTTGGGTGAAGGGGCGGGTGCCCCGCAGAAAGGCTCCCGTATTATAGGTGAGCTCGTAGCGGAGGCCTATTTTGAGTAGCCATTTCTCCTTGGCCCATCCTAAGGAGAGGTAAGCTGCTGGGATGAGCTGGGTATAGGTGAGGGTATCTTGGCGATGGGATTGGCGTACAAAGGTTTCCCGTTGGGGATCATACCGTTCGTAGTAGAAGCCCGTGTAGAGCGTACGGGCCTGCCAACGCCATCCTGTTTCCAGCTTCCAGTGAGTACCTAAGGGGCGGGTGTAGTCCATTTGTCCTTGTGCTTCCCAGGAGGGCCCGCTGTTGGTACTGCGCTCTTGGAGGTTAAAGCTGTCTAGGGGGGCTATCTGGTTTAGGAAGTAGCGCTGCAAGCGGGGGTTATATCCGCCCTGCAGGGATACGAGAAGCTCTTCGCCCGTACGATGAGGTGAGCGGTAGGTATAATCTAAGTTAGCGCTAAGGCCCCAGTCTTGGGAGGGGAAGTGGGCCTGGCGAGTGTAGCGGAGGCCATCCCACCTACCCCCGTGCCATTCCACCGTGAGAGTATTTTGGCGGTCAAAAAGCAGGTGGCGCCATTGAAGGCCCCACGAGAAGAAATGGGCGATATTTCGGACAAATTCGCCGCTATAGGTGAGGTTAGAGGCGAGGCGGCGCGGGAGGAAGTCGCCGTTTTGCCTAAGTTGGATAGGCCCGCTATCCGTATATTGGAGGCGCTGGAAGCGGCTGTAGCCCGTGCCGGCGTAGCGATAGCGCCCGCCTGCTTGCAGCGTATGCGACCATCGGCCTACCTTAGCCCCTATCATGAGATTAGCGTTAGTGAGCTGGTTGGTTACGCCGGCGCTTAAGCTGGTGGCAAGGCCCTCCAAGCGATGGCGCTTGAGAACGATGTTTAGAATAGCTGCGCCCTCTGCTTCGTAGCGCGCAGAAGGCACAGTAATAAGTTCAATGCGCTCTATTTGGTCGGCGGGAAGGGCGCGCAGCGCATCGGTGGGGTTATTGGCAAAAAGGAGGGAGGGCTTACCATCTACCCAAATGCGGACAGCCCCGCTGCCGCGCACCTCAATCCGTCCATCTATATCTACATTTACCGCGGGCATCTTCCGAAGGGCATCCAAGGCGTCGCCTCCCTGTATGGTAGCATCCCGCTCAGGCGTATAGACGACTTTCTCGGGAAGGTACTCTATAGGGTTTCGCTCGGCCTGTATCTGTACGGGCGCAAGCGTAGTACTGGGCTCGCTCAGATAGAGTGTACCCAAATTAAGGTCAGGTCGGAGGGGGGTAGTTTCTACGGGTTTCTCAATGGGGGCATACCCAATCGCCTGGAGGCGTAGTATGTATCTACCGGGCGGAATTTCAGCCAGGGTGAAGTGGCCCTTTTCATCTGAAAGGGTGCCTGCAACCAGTTTTTCTCCCTTGTAGAGGTACAGGCTTACGTAAGCTAGAGGCTGGTTGGTGGCGCTATCCCTTAGGGTACCTTTGATAGTGCCATTAAGGGCTGCCTCCAAGCGCGGCGAGATCAGCTCAGGGCCTTCGCCGCGCCGACTTGGGGCAAGCTGCGCAAATAAGAGCCCGCCTATCCATCCTCCCACACCTAAAAGCCGGCCCATTAGGCAAAGTTTGTAAGGATTTGCGAGCACCGAAAAGGTTTAGACTACTGCTTAGAGGCCTTTGTGCCTAACTTTGGCTATGGCAGACATTTATACGGTTCGCTGTAGGAGTTGTGGGGCTTCGGTAACCTATGATGCGGGGCGAGAACGGCTGAAATGCTCTTATTGTGGGGCTGAAGCGGCGATAGCGGATTTGGGCGCGCCGATAACCGAGGTGGACTTGGAGGCGGCGCTGCAGCAGGCGGAGGCGCGCCGTGAGGTGATTGAGGGGCATCAGGTACGGACCTGCCGAAGCTGTGGGGCGGCGATTGCCTATCAGGAGGCGCGCGCTAAGTGTGACTTCTGTGGAGCGGAAGCGGTGGAGGTGGCGCGCCTTGAACAGCAGCCTGTTCGGCCCCAGGGGGTTCTGCCTTTCCGTGTAACGCCGGACTCCGCTAAGGCCGCTTTCCAGCGCTGGCTCAAAAGCCTCTGGTTTGCCCCCTCGGATCTGGCGCAGCGCAGCCGAATAGATGATTTGCGCGGCGTATATCTACCCTGCTGGACCTTTGACGCGCAGGTTTATGCGGAGTGGCGCGCCGTGCCAGGATACCATCGTACGCGTACGGAGCGCTATTACGACGCAAGCACGCAGTCTTGGAAAACGCGCACCACTACGTATGTAGAGTGGGGCCCCCCTGTAACCGGTCAGCATAGGGATTTTTTTGACGACCTTCTGGTTTCAGCCCTCCGGAGCCTGCCTACGCGCTACTTGGACGATGTGGGTGGGTTTGCCACGCCTACGGATCTGCGCCCCTATGAGCCGGCCTACTTTCTGGGGTGGGATGTGGCCCTGCCAGACAAGCCCTTACGTGAGGCCTGGACCGAAGGCTATAGGCGCATAACCGAACTCACCGAAGCCGCCTGTAAAAGAGCTATCCCGGGGGATACCTATAAAGACTTCCATATGCGTTTGCACCTTTCGGGCCTTACAACTAAGCTGGTGTATGTACCTGTGTATATTTTAGCCTACAGGTATGGGCAGAAGCCCTATAGGGTCGTTATCCATGGGCGAAGCGGCGTAGTGGGCGGTGACCGACCTATTAGCTGGCTAAAGGTAGTTCTACTGGTGTTGCTGATTGGTGCAGGGATAGGGGCTCTGGTATATTGGCTGAACTTGAAAAGCTTGTAAGTTTTGCTCTAAAGTGGCGTTTTCGCCTTAGTTTTGCATTCGGCTAATGGAGGCGCTTTTACCCTCTTCGGTAAGGTCCCTGCAGGCTGTCCTGCAAAAGCTACCAGGGATTGGGGCCCGAAGTGCGCTGCGCATCCTGCAGGCTCTTTTGCGGAAAGAAAACCTTCTAAGCGAACTGGCGGAGGCTTTGGCGGCGGTTCAAACCCAGGTAAGGCCTTGCCTCCGCTGCGGTTTCTGGGCTGAGGCGGAGCTTTGCCCCATCTGTACGGATCCTACCCGCACCGAACCGGTGCTGTGTGTGGTAAAGGATGTAGGCGCTTTGCTGGCGCTGGAGCGGGCCCAAACTTTTCGCGGGCGCTACCATATCCTAGGGGGCGTGCTAGACCCGCTGGCACGCATTCAAGAAAAAGACCTCCGGCTAGCCGAGCTGTGGCAGCGTCTTCAGGATGAGCCTTTTGAAGAGCTTATTTTAGCTTTAGGTACAAGCCCAGAGGCCGAAACCACCACCTACTATATCGCTCGTCAGCTGGCTGACTGGCCAGGGCGCATTACGCGCTTTACCAGTGGCATACCTGTAAGTAGTGACCTGGAATATCTAGACCCGCTTACTCTGGCGCGTTCGTTCAGAGATCGTCAGCGAATATGCCTGTGAAGGAACTTTCCATCGTCATCGTAAGCTATAATGTCAAGTACTTCCTTCGGCAGTGCCTACAGTCGGTAGCGCGCGCTATAGAGGGGCTTTCGGCAGAAGTATGGGTAGTGGATAATGCCTCTATTGACAATAGCGTGGAGATGGTGCGCGAGGAATTTCCTTGGGTGCGGCTGATAGTCAATACTACCAATGTAGGCTTTGCGCGAGCAAATAATCAAGCTATTCGTTTAGCCGAAGGCCGCTACATCGCCCTCCTCAATCCTGACACCATCGTTCAAGAGGACACCTTCCGAAAAGTGCTGGCCTTCTTGGCGGAGCATCCCGAAGCCGGCGCCGTAGGCGTAAAAATAATAGATGGGCAAGGTCGCTTCTCACCCGATTCCCGGAAAAATCTGCCCTCTGCCTGGGGCGTATTCTGTAAGCTGAGCGGGCTAGACAGGCTTTTTCCTAAAAGTCGTCTATTTGCCAGCTACCACCTAAGCTACCTGCCAGAGGATGCTATAGCCGAGGTACCTGTACTTTCTGGGGCTTTTATGACTATCCCGCGCGCTGTGCTGGATCGAGTAGGGCTTCTGGATGAGCGATTTTTCATGTATATGGAGGACATTGATCTGTGCTATCGGATTCTGCAAGCCGGCTATAAGAACTACTACCTTCCTACCACGCAAATCGTACATTTCAAAGGTGAGAGCACGCGAACGCATTCCTTCAACTATGTGCTCACCTTCTACAAGGCTTCTTTGCAGTTTGTTCAGAAGCATTATCGGGGCTGGCGGCGCTGGCCTATGGCTATGTGGTACCAGATGGGCATTCTTTCAGCGGCTTTTCTTTCCGCCTTCAAGCGCGGCCTTCTGAAGGTTTACTTACCCCTTTTAGAGATGCTCCTTTTGGGTGGGGGGGGATGGATGCTCCTACAGCTTGAGGGCAGTCCCCCTTGGCCAAGGGAAATAGGTTTGCTTTCAGTCTGTGTAGCGGCCTTCGTAGCGGCCCATGCGATCTTCCTGAACTATACCACGCCTTATCGGCTAAGGCGGATTGCTGGGGCCGTCCTAGTGGCTTTCGTGAGCCTAGGGCTATTGGGCTACCTTGTGCCGTCTCTGGATTTTGCCCGCTCTTTGGTAGGGGGGCTAGTGTTGGCGGCTCTACCCGTGGGGCTAGCCGTGCGCGCACTGGATAACTGGCTGCGATGCGGGCGCCTCCACCTTACGGGCCAGCTTTCCCATCGCGTTATGGTGATTGCCCATCCTAGCCAATTTAGCCGTATTCGCCACCTCCTCTTTGAGGAAATACGCTACCCCGCTACCTTCGTAGGCTTTGTAAGCCCTACGCCTCATCGGGAGGCGCTGGGCACGCCCGCCCACCTGCCTTACCTTTTAGATCGCTACGCGCCAGATGAGCTCATATTCTGTAATACCAGCCTTACCTCCCAAGAAATCATCTCCCTGATGATGCGTTACTTTTACCGGCGCCTGCACTTCAAAATTATTCCCCCCTATGCCGATTACCTTATTGGGCCCCAGAGCATCTTCATAAGCCGCAATTCCCTTCGCCTTTACTTGCGTCTGCATCAGCCAGAAGTGCTTTTTCAGAAAAAGATTTTTGACCTTGCCGTAAGTGTCGCCTTGATTTTAGCGTATCCCTTCACCTTTTGGATTTATCATCAGCCTCTCGCAGCCCTTAGAAGCCTTCTCGGCGTTTTGCGAGGTAAGTATCATTTTGTAAGCTATAGCGAGATTCCTTCGGAAGAAATGCCCCTCCTTAAGGCGGGGGTGCTAACTACCGATCTCCTGCGGCAGCATTATCCGCAAGCCCTTAGCTTGGATCTGATGTATGCGCATCGGTACTCGGTACTTTTGGATTGGAAGATTGTACTTATGGGGCTGCCCTACTTAGGTATGGGGCGGTCAGAATGAGAGGGCTTTGGGGCTTAGCCCTGTGGAGCTGTAGCCTAAATCCAAAGGCGCCCGACCGAATAGGGCTGATTTCCATCTATGGGTCTACGCTTCCCATCCTTTCTATGGACTGTCTGGCTAGGTATGAAAGGTGGGCTTTAGCCCTTCATTTGGGCAGGGATGCCCTGAAAGGCGTGCCCGAATGGGTGTCAGGCCATCGCTACGCCCTGGCCTTTTATTTGGAGCAGCTCCAGCCGCACCTTCTCCTCATAGAAGCCCCTGAGGCTGTTGAGCCTAGGCTCTCGGCAGACCAGCTATCGGCTTGGGTGGAAGCGCTAAAAAGTTGGCTAGCGGAAGAGCTCCTCCCTTTCCTTCGGCCTTACCCTATAGAGGCAATTGCCTTTGGGCTAAGCTGGCGGCACGTGCCTTTTCCAAAGAGTTTTTGGTTGTCTCTCTTAGCAAGCCTACGGCAGGAAGGTAAGGAATATCAATGGGGCATAGGGAGTGACGTCTTAGCCGATTCAGAACTCTGGCCGCACTGGGATTTTTTTGTTGCCCCTTGTACGGGGCCTACTCTGGCTGATTGGACAGCTTTAGGAAAACCCTTATGGTTGCTCTGCCCGCCTTCAGGAAAACCTACAAGCCTGCCCCCTAATCTCATGGGCATCTTAGAAAGCTTTTCCTGCGCTGAATAAGGCCCTCTCTTCCTTAGCGTTTGCTTATCGGGGATAGGTAAGAAGGCTTAAGATGGGGGCCTGGAAGGGCGCTAAAGCCTGCCGCCCTCCAAGGGCTTCCAGTTCTATAATAAAGGCAAAACCGACTATCTCTGCGCCTATCTGCTTGACCAGCTGGGCAGCGGCTGCGGCTGTGCCACCCGTAGCCAAAAGGTCATCGTGAATAAGAACCCTGTCGCCTGCTACTACGCCATCCTTGGTCATTTCAATCGTAGCGGAGCCGTATTCTAATTCGTAAGAGATGCTGGCGGCAATGGCGGGTAGCTTGCCCTTTTTACGTACGATGGCAAAGCCTGCGCCCAATTGATGCGCTATCATGGGGCCTAAGAGAAAGCCGCGGCTTTCTATTCCCACTACCTTTGTGACGTCATACACCCGAAAGGGGCGCGCAAGCTCTTCCACGCAGCGCTCTACAAGCCGAGGCCGCAGGAAAAGCGGCGTAATATCTTTGAACATCACGCCTTTTTGGGGAAAGTCGGGAATTTCTCGGATGAGGCTGCGTAGCTCTTGTTGAAGTACCATGGGGCAAAGTTATTCCCCGCTCAGGTATGGCTGGAGCTTTGCGCGTAGGGAGTCGGGTAGCCAACTTTGCCATACCGCCGATGGTATGGGCCCCTCGGGCCACTGGTCGCGCTGACGAACTAGAAAGCGCGCAAGCTTTCGGGAGATGTAAGGATGGGCGGCTAGTTCTTCTAAAGAAGCCTGACGCAGGGAAAGGGGGGGCTGACGCGGGGGCCCCACATACAGATAGGGCCAAGCGGCCTGGAGGTTTTCCATCCGCACCCCCCAAATCTCCGCCAACTGAGTCAGGGCGACATAGTAGCGCAGTTTTTCGCGGTAGCGGAGGATGCGCTGAGCCGTATAAGGACCTATGCCAGGCAGCTTTTCTAACTCTTCGGGGGTGGCGGCATTGAGGTCTACGGAGGGGTAGGTGGGCTGAGGGCGAACCTGGCCAAGCTGGCCGTAGCGCTTTAGGCGGTACCGCTCCAGACGGTTAAGGCCTCGGAAAGAGTCTATATCGGCCCAGCAGCGAAAGCCGCCAATTTTGAGGCGGTAGCGTACAAGGCGGGCCGCCACCTCAGGCCGGCATAGGCGCGCTTGGACTAAAGCGGTGCTATCCGCCTGATTGAGATTCAACGGAGGGCCGCTTGTCGTGTCGGGCTTTACATATAGCCAGGGAGCAAGGTAGGGCCATAGACTACTGTCGGTTATGGCTTCCACCTCATCTAAATGGCGGAAGCCGCCTAGTTCGCGTCGCAGACGCAGCCAGTAGGCCACACGGCTAGGCGTCATGTAAGGAAGGGCTAAAAGTTCAAGGCTATCGGCCTCATTCAGGTTGATTGGGACAGCCTGCTGGCGTAGCTCTAAGCGCGGCCTTAGAAGGTCTAGGCTCAAACCGCCGCCTATTAGCAGAGCCAGAGCCGCCCAGCTGGCTAAACCGCTCCAGGAAGGATAGCTTTGTAGGCGCCTCCGATAAAGTGCTTCCATAGCGGGAAAGCAGCTAAATCAGCTTTACCCATTCCCAGAGCCGCTCTTGGGAGAAGGGATTTCGGGCAAATAGGCGGAGGGCATATTGATATACGCCGGCATCTTTTACCTCCACCGTACCTTGGTAAAGGCCTGGCCCTACGCGGGCAAGTGGGAAGGTGCGTACCTCCTCCTCTGGGCTTACAAGGACTAGCTCTATCCCTATGGCCTCCTCGGGTAAATCGTGTAGGTCTATCTCAGCCTCTAGGGTGAAGGCCACTTCAGCGGGATAAGGCTTTTCGGCAAAGGGAGGGAGACTTAGGCGCTTTACCTGGACAGCGTCCCAGCTTTTCTGCAGCTTTTGGTGCAGATTTAGGAGGTAGGCTTGCCTTTCGGGGGTAAGCGCTCGGCGGGCTTCGGCTATAGGCTGGTAGAAGAGGGTTTCATACTGGCCCAGCATGCGTTGGGTAGAAAAGTAGTGGAGGAGGTAGGTTTGCGCTTTGACCATGCGCTGGATCCATTCCGTAGGCTTCCCGTGGGCATTGCGTCGCCGGAAGAGCGGAAGCACCTCTTCTCGCAGTAGATAGGCCAGCTGGGCTGCTTCCCACGCATCGCGGATAGCGGAGTCTTGGGTGATACAGGTGGGCACGGTCCAGCCGCCAGCGGCCTCCGCCTCTACTTCGGCCCACCAGCCGTCCGGTATACTAACATGCAGGACTCCATTTAGGGCGGCTTTCATCCCGCTGGTGCCGCTCGCTTCCAAGCCGCAAATAGGGAGATTGAGCCAGACATCCACGCCCTGCACCAAATACCGGGCAAGCTGCATATCGTAGTCGGGTATAAAGAGCACTTTGCCTTTGAAGGGGGGCTCAAGGGCCTTTTGCCAAACCGTTTTGAGGGCCATTTTGCCAGCTTCATCGTTGGGATGGGCCTTGCCAGCGAGGATAAGGCGCACAGGCGCCTCCGCAAAGAGCCGAGCTAAGCCTTCATACTGAAAAAGCAAAAGATGGCGCTTGTAAGTGGCAAAGCGACGCGCAAACCCCATCAAAAGCGTCTCCTCGTCCGTTTCAGAAAGAAAGGCTTGCAACGCTTCTAAGTACGCCACGGGTCCCGCTTGGGCATAAAGGCGGCGACGGAGGTAGCTCAGCAGGGCGCGCTTGAGCCTCTGGTGCGTCTCCCAAGGGCATGTGGATTGGGTCCATTCGGGCGCTCGCCAGCTTTGTAGGTGGATGCCGTTAGTTATGCCCTTGACGGGCACTTCCACCGCTAGATAGCCTGGGTAAAGCGAAGCGAACATCCGCTGCGAGACGCGCGCATGTAATTGGCTTACGGCATTGGTGCGGGCGCAAAAGCGCAGGCAGAAAGCTGTTAGAGAAAACTTAGTTGGCTGGTCGGGCATGAGCCCCCATTCCAGTAGAGTGTCCCAGCTGATTCCCAATTCTTGTAGCAGACTTGAGTGGAGATGGGTGCGGAGATGCTCGGGCGAAATAGCCTCATGACCAGCGGGTACGGGGGTATGGGTAGTGAAGAGCGTACAGGTGCGCGTTTCAAGTTGGGCGGCTTCCAAGGATAGGCCTTGGCGCCGGCGCGCCAGCCAGTAGGCTAGAAGGTGGAAGGCTGAATGCCCTTCGTTGTAGTGAAATACCTCCACCTGCGCTGGCAGCGCTTCTATAAGGGCCTGAGTACCAAAGCCTAAGACGAGTTCCTGCAGTAGGCGGGTCTCGGGATTGCCGCTGTAGAGTTGGGCGGTAATTGCGCGTACCTCGGGGGGGTTTTCGGACAGATCGGCATCTAATAGGTACAGGGGTACGCGTCCGACGTGGACTACCCATACCTTGAGAAAGATGGGCATAGGGCCGAAGGTGAGTTTGAGGCGGAGCCAGCGGCCATCGGGTTGGCGCACAGGCTCTAAAGGCAGGTCAGTAAAGCGCAGGTTAGAGGTTTCGGCAATCTGTTCGCCTTGGGCGTTGATCCGCTGGGTGAAGTAGCCCTGCCGGTAGAGAAGGCCGATGGCGAGGAGGGGGTAGCCTTGGTCGCTGGCTTCTTTGAGGTAGTCGCCTGCTAATACACCTAACCCGCCTGCGTAGAAGGGGAGGCATTTAGCCAGGCCGTACTCTAGGCAGAGGTAGGCTACGCGCGGGCGGTTGGCCTTGAGGGGTGCGGCCATGTAGGTCTGGAAGCGCTGCAAGACCTGACGAAAGAGACGCAGAAAGTCCTCCTCTTGAACGAGTTCCTGCCAGCGGCGCTGCGGCGTATGATTGAGAAGCCAGACAGGATTTTCGTAGTGCTCCCAGTTAGGCGGGTCAATCAGGCGGAAAAGCTCCTGAGCGTCAGCGTTCCAACTCCACCAGAGATTGTAGGCTAAGCTGCGGAGGGGCTTGAGCTCTTCGGGCAGGTTAGGTAAGAAAAAGGCGCGATGCCAGATGAAGGTCTTTTTTTCGGCGGTTTGGAAGGGGGTGAGGCGTTGCCAGAGGCGGGCCTGGGCTTTGGTTTGAGCCAGCTGGTAGGCCCGGTGGTAGAAAGGCAGAAAATGTATCCAGCGAGTAAGCTCGGCCAGGCGTCGAGCTTCTTGGCGTAAGGCCAGTCGCTGGGGCAGGGGAGTCTGAAGGCGCCGATAAAGCCAGTCCAAAATTTGCTTGGGCACGTCGGGCAGGCTATAGTCTATGAGCGTGAGGGCTTCGGAAGGGCTTTTTAGGTGGGCTTTTATCCATTGCCCAAAGCCCGCCTGCTGCGAAGAAAGGGTGGGGGTGCCCATGCCTAGGCTTTCCTGGGGCGTATAACCCCACGGTTCGTAGCGTGAGGGAAAGGCCGACGCCTCTACGGCCCCTAAGAGGGCATAGTAGGGCAAATTCACCACCCCATCTTGCCCCTCCAGATAAACGGGTATGTACGCCAGGCGTAGGCTTTGGGGATGGACAAATTCCCATCTCTCCAAAAGGCGGTAGAGGGGATTTTCCTGGGGTTGGGTGAGTTTATGACTTATCCAGAGGGGTTTGGTGGGGGGGCCGGCTGGGCCTTCATGGGCCGCTGGGAGGGCCAGTATAACCGCTAAAGTCTGGTCAGGCAGGGGATTCTGCTGGTACAAGCGTAAGGCCTCTAGGAGGGCGAGGGTGCCCTTATTTTCCAATTCAGGGCGGCCACTGTGAAGCAACCAGAAGGTTTGGGGGTTGCAACCCCAGGCTTGGCTGAGGCGGTCAAGCCACTCGCGCGCCGCCCCTACAGGCAGGTTAGGAGGTGGATTCCAGCCATTTGGCGTGATAAGGTCAGCCGCCCGCCCTAAGTAATGCAAGGCTTCTTGGCTTATTTGGGGGCTGATGGTAGTTACGGCATCCGCCTGCTGCCAAGCCGCTTGTTCTAGGGTGTGTTTGCTGAGGAGGTTACGGGTACGCAGCCAGTTCCATAGCTGGTCGCGGGGAATAAGCTCACCACCTGCGGCACGTCCCGCTACCGTAGCATGGATAGTAAAAAGGGTAGCTACCGTGGGAGCATGGGCTTTGAGATACAAGATACCCCCTCCCGTCAGCCATTCGTGGAAATGGGCCAAGGTCTCTACCTCCCCATAGTAGAACTCCCTGAAGCTCTGGATGACCTGACCCGCTACATAGCCGAAAATGGCTGGCTCTATGTACTCCCAGCCGCCCCAGAGGGATTCAACGCCGAACTTTTGCCACCAGCTTGCAAAAATGGCATCTTTCTGGGCGATGGCGGGGTAGAAGTCTATGAGAAGGGTAGGTAGGCGAGCTTCATTTATGTGCCAGTAGCCCGCATACACGGATAGGTTGTAGCGCTGCTGGAAATAGGCCCGCCACTCCGCATAAAGGGTAGGATCCGACGTCCAACCACTATTTTCCTGGGGTAGGTAGGGCCCGATGAGGAGGTATAGGCCGTTCCACTGCTGCTGCAGGAGAGGAGCTTTACCTACAAGTACGGTGTGGATGCCCCCGACTTTGTGCGCTACCTCCCAACTTACCTCAAAAAGTAAGTTCGGAGGAAAAGGAGGTATGGGCTCGTCCTTCACTTTGGCAAAGGTAGCAGCCTTAGAAGCGTAGGACCTTTGGGGGCAGCATCCATCGCAGGCCTACCAGAGCGCCGATTAGGTTATTACGATGAAAGCCCTCTGCCTCTAGGTAAAGCGGAAGCAGGGTGGGCTGGTAAATTAGGCGTCCGTGTAAGAGCCGGTAGGTAGTGCGTTCGCCTTGGAGAAGCTGATTGCCGAAGGCACGCATGTAAGTCATGTCGGTTTGGAAAATATCGCTGCCCCAGTTTTCGCCTGGGCGGTTTTGCCCCTGTTGGATAAAGCTGGCGCGTCCTTCTAGGGTAAGACCCGGGAGGGGTTGCCAAGTGAGGAGGGCGGTGAAGTCGCGCAGGTTTGCGCCGTACGGATGGGCGAGAAATTGGCCATAATGGCTCCAGTTGGCGCCTACATTAGAGTGGCTATAAGTGTAGGGGCGTATTTCGGTAAGCTCTAGGCGGAGGTCTAAGGTAGGCAGGCCAAGGTCAAAGACCTTCAGCCCTACCTGCCAGGCGTATTTATTCCCCCACCAGCCACGCCCTTCGCGTCGCTTGCTGAAGTTATAGTCATCTATTATGAGCTGCCCGTAGAGCTGGAGGCGACGCAGAAGATTGGCCCGCCCGAAAATCCCTATAAATGCATTGTCGGGGCTGCCTAAAACCTGTTCTATGCTGCGGTAGAAGATTATAGGGATGAAGTAGTTCAGCTCTAGGCCGCGGGGGCCACGCGGCGTCCAGGGGTTGTACATGAGGCCTTCCCAGACGCCTATGCTGAGGGTACGCCTAGGGCGCCATATAAACTGATGGAGGGCGGCGTATTTACGGGGGTGATCCCCCCAGGCATCGGGCTTATTGGGGAGAAAGTCTATTAGCTGGGCAAAAAGCGTGTGATATTCCCATCGGTGGGTTCGCCAGCGCAGGTGGAGATACAGGTACTCGGGGGCATAGTCGCCTAAACTCAGGCTTTGAAAGCCCATGCCCCAGAAGGCTTTGTCGCGTCCTACTTTGAGGCGGAGGTAGCGATTAGGGGTATAGGTGAGGTAGCCGCGCGTATTAGTGTAATCAAAGCCTGTAGAGCGGAAGGGCTTCACGAAGGCCTCACCCCAGAGGGTCTGGTATAAGGTATAGCGGGTCTGGACGAAAAAGGGGGGGCGGGTCTGGGTCTCTAAAAAGTCCCCATAGAGAGCCACTTTTTTTCCCAATCGCAGGCGGAGATAGGCGCCGCGGGTATTTTGGTAGAGGAGAGTTGAAGCAGTATCTCGCCCCAGGTAGCCCCATAGGAGGGGTCCAGCATACAATTCAAGTCCCTCATGGCGTGCCACGACCAAATCACGCCGCTCGGGGAAAAGCCCAGTAAGAAAGCGGCGGCGCGCCGGTAAGGTATCGCCTAAAAGAAACAAAGCCCGACGATAGCGCGCCCGATCCAAGGGATGCAGCTGGTTGGGATCTAGCTCTAGGAGCCAACCATACGCCTCCTCCTTTCCCCAAGGACGCGTTTCTATGGGGATTGGGGAGGTTAGCTTAGCGCGCACGTCCCACCGCTCTAAATAGCTGTATATCTCACTGCCAAGGAAAAGGTCGGCATCCTGCGCCCAAACTAAGGTCAAGAGCCCTAACCAGCTGTATCGCATTCCACAAAGTTTTGGTATCTTTGTTAATCGCCGAGGGGGATGGCCGACCGAAGCGAAACCTACTATGATCTGCTGGGGGTACCTTTTGGGGCATCAGCGGAAGCCATAAAGCTACGCTACCGAGAGCTAGCTAAACAATACCACCCTGATGTAAATCCCTCGCCCGAAGCCGAGCGCCGTATGCGCCTCCTGAATGAGGCTTACAGGACGCTTACTACCCCGCATTTGCGGCTGGCTTACGATTTGCGGCTTTTGGCTCTCCGTCGGTTGGCGCAGCCAGCGCCTCAGCCTTTCCCCTATTTGCGCACGAAACCTGTCTCTCCCCCTGTACCCGCCTACCTAAGCTGGCTATTGGGAGGGGTTTTTATGCTTATTGTAGGCCTTACGGTGGTCTATACTTGGCTTCACCCCTATAAGCCTAAGGAAGCCGAGCTTAGGGGCTATGGCTTTATGCAACTGCCTCCTTACCTGAGGCTTTCGGCTTCTCTGCGCCGTTTAGACCTTTCGCACAATAAACTTTCGGCCTTACCTCCAGGGCTCTGGACCCTCTCCCATGTTGAAGAAGCAGATTTTTCGCACAATCGCTTGACCGTACTGCCGAGCGGCATTACCCATTGGGCCTTTCTGCGTAGGCTTAGGCTAGGCCATAACCGTCTGCGGGTGCTTCCGCGCGGCTTAGGCGACCTGAGATTCCTTACGCATCTAGAGCTCCAGTACAATGAGCTCATAGACCTCCCCCTTGAGCTTTACACTCTCCCAAATCTTAGGTACTTGGATGTGCGGGGCAATCCCCTCTCAGACTCTACGCGTGCGCGCCTGCGCCGCTGGGCCAGTCAAGGAGGCCGACACGTGGTAGGCGTGGATTAACTCTGCTTTTACGCAACACCTTTACCTTGGCCATATGCTCAATCGCAAAGTCCTAATCGTGGATGATGAGCCGGATGTTTTGGAGATTTTAGGTTACAATCTTCGGCAGGAGGGGTATGAGCCGATTTTGGCTGAGGAAGGGGAGACAGCTCTGCAGCTTGCGCGCCAGCATCAGCCCGCAATAATCCTTCTGGACATTATGATGCCAGGGATGGATGGGCTTCAGGTGTGTCGCGCGCTGCGTCAGCTACCCGAAACCCGAGAAAGCTACATCCTCTTCCTTACCGCCCGTTCGGAGGAATTTGCGGAGCTAGCGGGCTTTGAGGCCGGCGCGGACGATTTCTTGGTCAAGCCGATTCGTCCAAAAGCGCTTCTCAGCCGTCTAAAAGCTCTGGCGCGGCGGGCCATACCCTTTCATAGGCTGCAATTTCCTGGCCTAGAGATTGTACCGGACGCCTATGCCGTCCATAAGCGCGGCCAAGTGATCCCCCTCTCAAAAAAGGAATTTGAACTCCTTTTTACTCTGGCCAGCCGGCCTTATAGGTACTTTTCCCGGCAGCACCTTCTGGAGCGGGTGTGGGGCAGTGATACCTGGGTAGTGCCGCGCACGGTGGATGTGCATATACGCAAACTGCGGGAGAAAATTGGAGCGGAGTACATAGAGACCCTCAAAGGGGTAGGTTACCGCTTTGTGCCTGAGCCGAGCCCAAGCTAAGGCGTTAGAATGGGCAAATACGCCTGGCTAGGGATATTGGGGATAGTATGCGGTCAGAACGGGCTAGACTCCCTAGAGCTCCTGCGGGCATTTCGGCGGGAGGTTCGGCGGCTCTGTCGGTATGAGGGGCGGGGTACAGGGGAGAAGGGGGGGCGGCAGGCGGCGGCCTACATAGAAAAGCGTTTGCGGCGCTTCGGCCTTAGGCCGCAGCGTCAGGGTTTTCCGGTGTCGGTGGTGCATTTTTCGCGCGTGCGGCTTTGGGCAAAGGTAAAGGGGCGGTGGCACCGCTGGCCCATAGGCAAGGCGTTTTTACCTGCACCTGACTCGCCCCCCCTTATCGGCGAATGGCGCGTAGACACTCTCCCCCAGCCGGATCAAATTTGGCTAGTCCCAGCGGATCTCAAATCCGATGTAGCCTTTCAGAAAGCCCTCCAGGCAAAAGTGGTTGGCCTCCTTCTCCGCCAGCCTAAGCTAACGGCTGTCCGGGCCCCTCAGCTTGGGGCATTGCCGGTTATCTGGATTAAGGACACGCTGCCTGTGCCTACTCACCTGCGTGTGCATCTGGAAAGTTATGAGGGTGCGGATAGCAGCTGGAATGTCTTTGGCTACCTTCCAGGGCAGCGTACCGACTCGGCCTGGGTGATTGGCGCGCATTACGATCATCTGGGCCGGATGGGGGAAGCGGTCTTTTGGGGCGCTAACGACAATGCTTCTGGCGTCGCCTTTATCCTTCAGCTGGCGGCCTACCTCCAGCGCCATCGGCCTTATTGGAGCGTTTGGGTAGTGGCTTTCGGTGCGGAAGAGTTAGGCCTTATGGGTGCGAGGCGATGGGTGGCCCATCCGCCCTACCCCTTGGAACGGCTGCGCGGCATGCTGAACTTTGACCTACTGGGCTTTGGCGCCGAAGGGGTAGGAGTAGTAGGAGCCGCCGACCAGCCAGAATTTTGGCGGAAGGCCGAGGCAGCCCGTCAGCGCATCGGTTGGAGCCCTTCCCTCCTTCTACGGCCCAACGCCCCAAATAGCGACCATTACCCCTTCCGGCAAGCAGGCATACCCGCACTTTTTTTCTATCTGCGGGGCGGCCCAGGCTACTACCACGATATATACGACCGTCCTTCTACCCTAAACCCCGTAGGGGTATATCCCCTCTTCCGATGGATAGTAACCCTTCTTTCTCAACCCTAAGGAACAATCAGGCCTATCTTTGCTCTATGTGGCGCCGGATCTGGGCAGAGGTGGCTCTATGGGCGCTAGTTTGGGCTCAGGATACGGTACCTGACTTTATTGACCCGCGCAAGCGTCTTCAACCGTTTGAACTTGAGCGTAAAAGAGAAGGGTGGGTAATTATCGGCTATCCCGGCATTGACTATGACGCCCTGCGCGGCTTTGCCCTCTCAGGGGTAGCCTCCATAGCGTATGAGGGCAAATGTAATGACCCCACCTTTCAGTATGAACCCTATCAGCACTACTTTCTTGTTCAAGCGGGTATCTACCACACGCGAAGTCGCTTCCTGCGGTTTTTTTACGACGCGCCATGGTTGGGGAATAGGCCTTATCGGGTTTCGCTTCGGGTTAGTCATAGGGACGAGAGCCAAGGCCAATTCTGGGGCATAGGCGAGCGATTTCTCAGTACTTACCTGCCGGGCTCCATTTACAGCTATGAGGAAGACCTAAAGAAGCCCCAGCAGGATGCCAGTGGGGTGTGGTATACCCGTTTGAACCGCCATCACTTTCATATCACGCACTGGCAGGTTTGGGCCAGTGGGGAATGGGTAGGCCTGAAAGGCCTTCTTAGGGTGATCGGAGGCCTTCGGTGGGTAAATGAAAGGGTCCATTCTCTCAAGGGACGCACGTATAGTCTTCGGAATTCCAGCGGGGAGAAGGTGGAAGCTATCCAGCTACCTACCCTACTGGACAGCATAGACCAAATGCCCTCCCTATTGGCCCCCGGCGTTTTGGTAATGCAGGACCGTTGGGTGCCCCGCTGGTTCTTAGGAGCTGCCATAGTATGGGATAGTCGCGACTTTGAGATAGACCCTAATCGCGGTTGGCTCATAGAGTTTGGCCATGAGAGCCTTATACCTACCCTGCGCACGCATAAGACGTACGCCAGCGGTCGGCACTACCACACCTTTTGGCGAAGTGCTTCAGGAAAAATCCGCTTCACCGGGGCCTTGCACGTAGTGGGTAGCGCTACATATGGGAGCCGAGTCTTCTTTCTAGACCTTTACGCTTACAATCGCTGGTCGGATGGCCAGAATGTCCCCCTTCTTAGCGGCCCTTACACCCTACGAGCCTTTAGAGAAAATCGCTTTGTTACAAGTTTTGCCTACCTTTTGCAGTATGAGCTGCGTATGCGGATTTTGGAGGCGCGCTTTTTGCGCCAGCATTTCTTGGGAGGGCCGACCTTCTTTGTAGATCTTGGCTGGGGCACCGATAAAGTAGGCTTCCCGCGCTATACGGTTTGGGGCGCAGGGATAGGCGTACGCATACTGTGGAACATGACCACTATACTGCGCCTGGATGCGGCTATCGCTCGGGAGGGGTGGCAGCTTCACTTTCATCCCAGCCATACCTATTGAATTTGCTATCTTTGCCTTGGCCCCATAGTTCAAGGGATAGAACGTGAGCCTCCGGAGCTCAAGATCCAGGTTCGAGTCCTGGTGGGGCTACACCGCCTGACATGGTCGTCTTAGAGCCCCTGCGAGAAGGGGTTGGTTTTCTTCTCTCAGGGGCAACTGGGTTAGCCGCAGGGTATGTGTTGAGCCGTTCGGCGCCTGAGCGCTACCCATTAGCCTTTCTTTTACCGCTTAAGGTTCTTGGAGCTTGGGCGTTCGGTTGGCTGTATGCCTCTTACTACTGCTTTGGCGACACCCTAAAAGTCTACCTTACCGCTCAGCGAATCGCCCACTACTTAGGGGAGAGCCCTGAAATCGGCCTGGCCCTACTCCTAAGAGAATTTTCCTCTCGCTGGGAGGCCATAGGCTGGCAGATCTTCTACAAGGACGCCGCCCTTTTCGGCTACGACTATGAATGGAGCGAACCAAGCAATTATAACTTCTACAGGCTATCGGTGGTATTTTACCTCTTGGGTGGCGGCAGCTACTATGGCCTACAGGGAATGTATGCGGTGGTAGGAGGAATTTTACTTTACTGGGCTTGGCGGGGCTGGGCCGAGCTAGGCCCCCTACCCAAGGTAGGAATATGGGTATGGATGGGGCTGCCCAGCAGCCTGTTTTGGATCTCTGGAGCTTTGCGCGATACCTTGGCTCTGCCTCTCATGCTATATAGCGCCGCGCTTCTGGCTCGGGGCACCTTGAGAGAAGGGGTCCGAAGTCTTCCCTTCCTAGCTTTAGGCTACTTCCTACGGCCTGAAAGTGTAGCCGTAGCGCTGGGAGGAGCTTTGCTGTATCGGTTAGGCTCTTTTTACCTTACCCTAGCGGGGGCGGTAGGGGCTGCGCTGGTGCTTTTGCCGTATGGCATAGCCCCATGGGCTTACCAGTACCGCTCTTGGGCCCTAGACCCGCGTATGTATCCTGAGCTTCCTACCGCCAGCGTTTTCTACATCAATTTTCAGCTAACTTTCTGGGGTTCTTGGGGCGCGTGGCTTCAAGCCCTCCTCCATGTGCTTTGGGGACCCTTTCCTTGGCATATCCACCGCCTGCGCGAGCTTGTCTATGCTTCCGAGGTCTGGGTACTGAGCAGCCTGGGCGTTTGGCTGAGCGCCTATGCCACCAAATGGCGCAGCTGGAACAGGAGAGCTTTTCTCCTTATGGCCTTCGGACTTTTTATTTTAGGGGTGATTGGGCTAGCAACGCCGTATTGGGGCTCGCTGGCCCGCCAGCGCCTGTATGGGTTATATTGGATGCTGCTCGGTGTAGGGATGGCCTTTGGGAAAGCGCTGGAGCAGCGCCAGAATGCTTTTGGCCAACCGTAATTCGCTCTCTTCAGTAAGGCCAGCGATGTGAGGCGTAAGGAGGACAGCTGGATGACTTCGGAGGTAGTTCCAGGCTTCGGCTTCAGCGGGTGGTAGGTTGTAGGGCGGCTCATAAGGTAGAGTATCAAGCGCAGCACCCCATACCTTCCCTATTTGAAGGGCGTGCGCCAGAGCGGCCAGACTTACAATCTCGCCGCGGGCGGCATTGATGAGAGCTATCGGCTTGCGAAATTTGGCCAAGAATTCCGCGGCTACCCATCCCTTTGTCTCAGGCGTGAGGGGGATATGGAGGGAGCATATATCGGCTTCCTCCCATATCCTTTCCAAAGGGACTTCTTCTATTCCGCTCGTGGCAAAGCCGGATTTGTATTTATCGTAGGCTAAAAGGCGGGCGCCCAGGAGGCGCAGGAGCTGGGCAGTGCGGCTTCCATTAGTGCCGTAGCCGATGAGACCTATGGTAAGACTGGCTACCTCACGGCCAGGGTAGGCGCGGCGACTCCAAACGCCTTTTTCTCGTAGGTCATGGTAGGCGGGAAGGATTCGGCGCGCCAAGAGGACCACCGCCATAAGCACATATTCCGCTACGGTGGCGGCGTTAGCCGAGGGGGTGGTGAAAAGCCGTATGCGGCGAGCCTGAAGCGCCTCTTTATCTATGTGTTCGGTACCTGAACCCGCGCGTATAACCCAGCGCAGCTTAGGCGCATGGGCTAAGAGGGAGGCCTCCACAGGTACTGCGCCGCGAAGTATCCATATTTGAGCGGTGGAAAGGGCCGCTTGGAGAGCGGCGAGCGTCGGCTGAGGAAGGTGAACAAAGCGAAAACGGGGCGTTTCAGCCAGCGCCGTAAGGAGAAAAGGATGATAGGTCTCGGTAAGGAGCACCGAGATAGGCATAGTAGAGCAGGGTGTGGGCTACGGTTTGAAGGTTTCGGGTAAGCCGCAGAACTTGGGAAGGGGGTACCGCCAGCAGCTCTACTTTTTCCTTGCCTCTTTGGCGGAGCTGTGGGGTAGCGTAGGCCTTGAGTAAGGCTAATGGGACTTCTTTCCGGACGGCAAAGAAGTAGCCAACCTCCTGCCAGAAGGCCGGGGAGGGGTAGAGCGGCTGCGGCGTAAGTAGCGTAAGGTCTTGTGGGGCTAGAAGCCAGCCCGTCTCTTCCGCTACCTCGCGCAGGGCCGCTTGTAGAGGCGTTTCCTGAGCCTCTATCATGCCTGCTGGATGCTCATAGAAAGGCTCTTCAGCCGTAGGACGCTGCTGCCGTACCATGAGGAAAGCTTCCCCCCCCTCTGCTATAAGGTGCAGGCATACCGCTACGAAGGCCCCACGATGCACTACTAAACGCCTCTCCCCATCAGGGCCAAAGCGTTCTTCTATGCGAAGGAGCGGATGTTCCCAAAGCCAGCGCGCCCCGCTCATGCAGGGAAAGCACTGACCGATTTAGAGGGCCTTACCAATCCTCCAGCTAATACAAACCGTAGAGCTTCCGCTGCGGATAACTTCAGCGGCTGCACGCAGCTAGAAGGCAAAAGCCATAAGTCACCCATAAACCCAAAGGAATAAGGCATATATACGGCTACTAGCGGTTGGTCAGGCAGGGGCCGCTCATGGGTCAGAAAGCCTATTCGGTAAAGTGGCGGCTCTAGGCCTACTTGAACTAGTACGGGCTTGTCAAAACGCAGCCCTTGGCGGGAGCTCTCTACCAGCTCACGTACCGAGCTATAAATGAACCCGATAAAGGGTATTCGCCGAATTCGTTCTTCCAGCGAGGCCACGATCGTAGGGCCTAGCCAGTGGGTACCCACATAGCCTAGAGCCGCTATGCCCAGACAAAGAAGAAAGATTCCCATCCCCGGCAGCCGAACTGGTAGAAGGCTATCCAGCCACCGTAGGATTAGCCATATCACATAACCTGTAGCTAAAGCGGGGAGGAAGAGAAAGACGCCGCGCAGAAAGTATTGCAGGAAAACCTGAAGAGCCTTTTTAAGGGTTTTCATCGGTACTGCCATTTGCGGAGGGCTCAAGGGCGCGCAGAAGGCGCGGCAGCTGACCCATAGAAGCAATTTCACGCCAAGCCTTTTTCACCTCCTTAGCAATAAAGCCGAAGTAAACCTTGTTTCCCGGAAGGGAAGCCAAAACGCCAGATTTGGCCAGCACAGTGGCCTTAGCACCTATCCGAACCCCGCTCGGTACGCCCACTTGCCCCCACAGCACTACCCCGTCCTCTATAATACATGTGCCCGCTATCCCCACTTGCGCCGCTATCTGGCAGTAGCGTCCGATAAAGGTATCATGCCCAATCTGAACTAGATTGTCTATTTTGGTGTGGTCGCCGATATAGGTATCTGAAGTAACGCCACGATCAATCGTGGTGTTAGCCCCTATTTCCACATAGTCGCCTATAACCACGCGCCCTTTACTCAAAAGGCGTTCTGAGCCTTCGGGAAAGCGTTTGTAGTAGAAGGCTTCTCCGCCAATTACACACCCCGACTGAATAAGCACATGGCTGCCGATGTACGTGTGCGCGCCAATGGATACATTAGGATAGATGAGGGTATTCCGACCGATGTAACAGTGGGGACCTATAACCGTATTGTGGCCAATTTTACAGCCCGGCTCAATAAAAGTCCCCTCACCGATAATCACATTCTGGCCAATTTCCACTTCGGGAAAGTAAGCCGAAGAGGGCATGAAAGTCGGGGGCACGGCCGGCGCAAAATGTTCCAAGAGTTTATTAAAGCTGCGAAATGGAAAAGGAGTGAGGATGAGGGCTTTACCGGGCGGTACTTCCATTTCTTGATTGACCAGAATAATAGAGGCGGGGCTTTCTAAGGCCCGCCGCAAATACTTAGGCACATCGCTGAAGGTGATGTCCCCGGGTTCTACCCGGTGAATCTCATTGATACCTGTAGCGCAAACCTCTGGGTCTCCTAAAAGGACACCTTCTACCAGCTGCGCTATTTCACGAGCGGTGTGTAAAGGTATCTTCATGATTAGCGAAGTTTTTCCAGTAGAGTGAGGGCATGGGGAGAGGGTTGCGCTGGGCGTATTTGGCGCTGGCCTTCTGGCCGTACGGTACAGCCACCTCCCCCTCTAAGGCAAAGAAGATAAGCTGGCCAATCGGCATACCCGCATACACGCGCACCGGTTGTAGGACGGAGATTTCCAATGTCCAGTGATTGCAGAAGCCTATATCGCCTTTGCTGGCGGTGGCGTGTATTTGAATGCCCAGCCGGCCGATGCTACTTTTGCCCTCTAAGAAAGGCACATAGGCGTGGCTTTCTGTATACTCCTCCGTAACGCCTAGGTAAAGTACCCCTGGCACAAGATAGAGGCCGCGCGGAGGTATCTTAAGAAGCGTGCTCGGGGTGGGGCGGCGCGCATCTAAGGTAGGCGCCGCATAAACCCGTAAATAGGGGCCCAAATGGACATCGTAACTATTGCTACCCAGCGCCTCGCGTCGGAAAGGTTCTATCCGTAACTCCCCTCGCCTAATAGCCTCCAGAATCTGGGTATCGGAAAGAATCATAGGCGTTCGGCGATTTTACTGGCCCAGATAGAGCCGCCCATCTGACTAGGACGACTTCCCAACGGAGAAGCCAAAGTGCCCTGGGCCAGCTGCTCAAGCCGCTCAAGCTGAAGCTGAAGAAAACTCCGCAGCTCCAGAAGAATATCCTGACGCCTTTGGAGAAGGGATTGAATGGATTCTTCTATCTGCTCTTTCTGGTAGCGGGCGGCTTTCAATATTTCTTCGGCTTTTTGACGAGCTTCTTCTACGATAAGGCTGGCTTTTTTCTCGGCATTCTGGATGGTATGCTGGCTTGCTTCCTCGGCTTGCAAGAGGGTACGCTGAAGAAGGGCCTCCATCTCTTTATACCGGTTGATTTCGGAGGTGAGCTGCTCCAGTTTTTGGCGCAGGGACTGGCGCTCTTCTACCAAGTAGCCCCACTCCTGAGCTACCTGACGCAGAAAGCTACGCACCTCATCCGGGTCGTAGCCGCGAAAGGTTCGGTTAAAAGACTGGTTTTGAATTTCTACGGGGGTCAGCATAGCTCAGGCTATCTGCAAAGGTATCAAAAACCGTGCCCTTACACGGGGACGAGGGTGGGGCGAGCCGCCGCTTCAAATTCCTTGCGGTATTTCTGAACGATCGCCCGAATCGGCCATACAGCCGCATCCGCCAGGGCGCAGATTGTGCGGCCTTCCATCTGATTAGCTACGCTGAGAAGCCGGTCTATATCCGCGTATGTGGCGCTGCCGTCCAAGAACCGGCGAAGGATTTGCTTGAGCCAGCCCGTACCTTCCCGACACGGGGTGCACTGACCGCAGGACTCGTGCTTGTAAAAGGCCGCAATCCGATAGGCAAAACGTACCATATCGGTAGTTTCATCTAGCACGAGCATGCCTGCGGTACCTAACATGGAGCCTACTTTGCGCAGGCTCTCCATAGTCATGCGCGTGCCTTCCACCTCCTCTGGCAAGAGAATAGGGGTGGAGGAGCCGCCTGGCACGACTCCTTTGAGCTTTCGGCCTTGACGCACCCCTCCCGCTACTTCGTAAATAAGGTCGGTGATGAGCATTCCGCTGGGGTACTCATAGAGCCCCGGGCGATTCACATGACCTGAAATGCCATAAAGCAAGGGGCCTGGGTGCTCAGGCGCTCCAATCTGAGTGTAAGCGGCCGCCCCCAGACGCATAACTATGGGCACATGGGCTAGAGTTTCCACGTTGTTGATGGTAGTGGGGCAACCCCATAGCCCTTTCTGCGCAGGAAAGGGTGGCTTATAGCGAGGATAGGCGCGCTTGCCTTCTAGGGATTCCATGAGGCCGGTTTCTTCACCGCAGATATAAGCTCCGGCGCCACGGTGCACATAGATTTCGGTACTGAAGTGGGTGCCTAGGATATTGCGCCCAACATACCCTCGGGCATAAGCCTGGTCTAAGGCTTTTTGGAGGCGGTCTATCCAGTCCGCATATTCCCCGCGCACGTATACATAGACAGCATCTACCTGCATGGCATACGCCGCTATGAGTGCCCCCTCTATAAAGAGGTGGGGGTTGAATTCCAAAATTCGGCGGTCCTTGAAGGTGCCGGGCTCGGACTCATCCCCATTTGCGGCTAAGTAGCGCGGCACACCCTCTTTTTTAGGTGGCATGAAGCTCCATTTGAGGCCGGCATTAAAGCCTGCACCGCCTCGGCCCCGAATATTGGCCGCTTTAACTTCTTCTATAACGGCAGCGGGGGACTTTTCCTGAAGTACCTTACGGAAGGCCTCATACCCTCCCTGCGACTCATATACGCTGATTTCGTGGAGGTTAGGTATGTTTGGGAGGATGAGTGGCTTATAGGAGCGCCAATCCATAGGTTCAAAAATAAACGATTTTAGGCGCGCGGATGATACTTATCGTAGGCCTTGCGGAGGTCTGTGGGGGTAATCGCTAAGTACTTTTGGGTAGTGGCTAAACTGCTATGGCCAAGCAGGTCGCGTACGGCCTGGACATTGGCCCCATTTTGCACTAAGTGGGTAGCGAAGCTGTGGCGCAGGCGATGGGGGTGAGTGCCTAAGTAGCGCCGCACTAAGCGATAGACGGCCTCTGGATAAAAAGGCCGTCCTTTATCCGTACAGAGGAGATAAGGGTGGTTTAGCGCTAGCGCCTGACGCAGGGGGAGGTAAGCGTCCAGCAATTCAACAAGCAAAGGGTAAAGGGGTACGATACGCCATCGGCCCCCTTTACCCCTAAGATGGATCTCTCGGCGACTTAGGTGGACCTGGTCAAGGCGGAGGGCTACGACTTCACTGCGCCGTAGGCCGCATCCGTAAAGAAACTCTAAGGTGAGCCGATCGCGCAGGGTAGCAAAGCTGGGAGTGGCCTTGGCCAGAGCCGTCAACTCAGCTTGAAGCTGATGGGCGGGCAAGGGGGTAGGAAGCCGCTGGGGTTGGCGGGGTATGGTAGGCAGGTGCTTCAGGCCAGGCTGATTCAGTACTTTGCGGAGGTAGGCGTCAAAACGTCGGAGCGCAGCTACCTTACGGGCCCGGGTACTGGGCTTTTCAAAACGGCTTAGCCAAGCCCAAATCTGCTCGGGCTGCGCCGCCTGCCAAGTTTGGGGTGAAGCCAGCGGGTCAAACCCATGAAACTCCTGACAGAAGCGCTGCCAACCCCGCAGGTCCTCGGCATACGCCCGGCGTGTGTGCGGACTAGCCTTACGCACTCCTTCCAAATAGGCCAAAAAATCCTCCAGCACGCTCTAAAGATACAGCCTTGCGCCCAGAGAGCGGGCTGGCATAGCCAAGGTCCCACAACCCCCTGTCTTCTACCTCCTACCCTCTTCCCTAAGTCCCAGGCTTATGTACAAGTAAGGGAGGGAGCAGGGGGCCTTTTCCAGCTTTTTGGGCTTTCTACCCCAACCCCTATGCGGTCTTTCCCTCCACCGCATACGGATAGGCCACTAGTCGGCGCTGGCGAGGCCGATACAAGTCGGCCGCCTTGCTATCCTCTAAAATGCGGCGGCGTGGCAGACCGTATGGCATAGCGCGATGTTCGGGATAAATACTACCGCCGCCTGTAGTCACGGCACTGACGTAGCCCGCGGCCTCTAACATCTTCACCTCGCGCAGGGATACAGCCTCTACTGAACCGTATGGGTAGGCAAAATGGCGTATAGGCTGTCCTAAGCGGGCTTCCAAAATCGCTTTTGCTTGGGCGATTTCCTCCCAGGCGCGGGCTTCGGAGAGCATAGGGAGGCAGGGATGGGTCAGGGTATGTGCCCCTAAGCGGCAGAGCGGATGGCGCGCCAACTTCTCCAAAGCTGCCCAATCTAAAGTGGCGGCGTAGTAGGGTTCAACTGGCAAACCAGCCGCCCGCAGAGCCTGCTCTACAAGCCCACAGGCCTCCTCGGGGGGGTATTGAATAAGCCGCGCCTTCAGCCTGAGTAGAAGTTTCCCCCGCGCTGCCCAGCCATCGGGCTGATAGAGCTCAGAACCCAAGCGAAAAGCCCGGCTCTGACGCAGTAAATCCTCCAGTCCCAGCCACCAAGGAAAAAGCCGTCGCTCGGCATACGCTACCACCACATATACCGTAAAGGGTACTTGCCAGCGTTCAAAAATCGGGAGGGCCTGCGTGCAAAGGTCGGTGTAGCCTTCATCTATAGTTAGGCAAACCAGGCGGTGGGGCGGATCAGGCTGGTAGATAGCCGCAAGGAGCGTATCTAACGGAACGAAGGTATAGCCTTTATGACGTAGGGTGAGGATGAGCCGTTCCAATTGGCGGGGGGAGATACAAAGGGCATCGGCGCGGGCCTCATTCCAGCGGGGATGGTAGTACTTCCACAGGGCGCTGAGTCGCTTGTGGGGTTGGTGCCAAGGCGGCAGGGCGGGCCATTCCTCCCGAGGAGGCGGCACAAACCGGTGGAAGAGTAAAATACTTCCTATACCCTCATAATGCCGCCGTACTAAGGGAATTTCCCCCAGCCAGCGGCTGATTACCCGCGCGGCTTCCCACAGCATCTGGCTAAATTTAGCGCTCTAAGAGAAGGATACGGCCAGGTTATTGAAGAATTGTATGAGGCGGCTTTCTACGTAGCTTGGGGTAAGGCCTCGTAGGCAGTCATGGTGGCCTTTAGGGCAGTGGCTAAAGCCGAGCTTACTGCAGGGGCGGCAGTTTAGACCTGGAATCTCTAGCCCGAGGTAAGGGGTCTGCCAGGGCGTCATGCCGAAGGCTGGGGTGGTATTTCCCCACAGTACGAGGGTAGGTTTGCGGAAGGCGGCGCTAAGGTGGGCCGTGCCCGTGTCATGACTAAGGACGGCTTCAGCTAAATAGATGGCCGCAGCGGTCTCTAAGAGGGTATATCGGCCGGCTCCTATGAGTGCTGGCTGAGGTAGGGCCTTAGCGATGGTCTCCGCAGCGGGCGCCTCTGGCACGCCACCCAGAAGCACCACCGGTAGTCCCACCCGCCGAAGCAGTTCTATGTAATATGCTGTAGGCCACTTTTTCGTGGCGTACGTACCGCCTAATCCCACGGCTAACCAGGGGCCTTGGTGTAAGGCCTGCATTTCAGCCCGTACTTTGGCGATTAGCTCCGTTGGAATATAAACTTCCAAGGGGCCGAGGGTTTCGGCTGGGATACCCCATGGCGCCAGCGCCTGCCCATAGCGTAGCACTACGTGCGCTATGGGTAGGCGCTGCTTGCGCCGCACCATAAGCCATTTGCGCCAGTTTTCCTTTGGGAAGGTAGTGAAATGCCTGTAGCGCAGGCGCCAGCGCAAAGGAAGCGTACGAAGGTTCTTTTGAAGGTCTAGCACGCCTTCCCAGAAAGTCTGCCGAACCTCACGGCTTAGCGGCCAGATATGTACGGCATAGAGCAGGGGATGGTGGGCCACCAGCGGCTTGTAAGGGGCGCGCGTGAGAAAGTGAATCTCCGCCGTAGGAAACCGCTCGGCCAAGGCCCGTATAAGCGGCGTAGTAAGCACGACATCCCCCATGCTACTTAGCCGTACCAGGAGGAAGCGCATCCATCAAATTTGGCTACTTTCGCTCTATGGGGCGAATAGGCCTGCTTTTCTGCTTTAGCTTCCTGGCGGCTCAAGGACCCTGGTATGAAACGGACATTCCTACGGCATTTGCTAAAGCGCGCCGGGCTAAAAAGCCGCTCTGGATTATGGTTTCGGCCACTTGGTGCAGCCCCTGCAAATTAGTTGAGCAGAAAGTTCTCACCAGTAAAAGTTTCCAAGAGGCGGTGCGAAAAGCGTTCATACCCCTCAAGGTCTATGCCAACAGCGGGGCGAAAAGTACGCCGGGAGCTGACTCGCTGGCCCAGGCCCGAGGGGTTGAGGCCTTTCCTACCTTCCTCTACCTGGAGCCGTCAGGCGAGGAGTTTTACCGCCAGTTGGGTATTCCTGAAATAGCCCAACCTGGCGAAGAAGCCCTTGTAAAAGCCTTTCTAGAAAACCTCGAGCAGGCCCAAAAAAGCCGCATAGAAATTAGGGCGTTGCACCAACGCTTTGATAAAGGCGAAAGAAATCCAGAGTTCCTGCGCACTTACCTCCAGCGGGTAGTGGAAATTCACCTGCTGAATCGGGTAGACACGGTGCTTTATGCCTACACTCAGGCGGCTGGGTCTATCAAGAAAGGCTGGGTAGAAGTGTCCAACGGCCTAACGCTCTTGGGGGATTTAGCGCGGCTTCATCCGCGCTATCGCACTTACGTTTTAGGTATTGCTGACAGCCTGCGCCCGTTTCTGGACTCTCAGGCCTATAAGCGGTTGTACCTACCTCTGCTGGCAGAGGAATTTGAGCGGCAGCTTATGCATAAGACTTCCTTGGCGCAAGCTTTAGAAGAGGGGGAGCGGTTTATAAAAGCGCAGGCAAAAGGATTTCCCTTTGTGGAAGAGATTGTGTTGAGCAGCTTATGCGACTGGGGCTCTAAGCAGGCTAAGGCCGACGAATTAGACTTATGGGCCCAAGTAGCTGTGCAGTATGTGGCGTTTCTGTGGCGAACTATAGCCTCGGAAGAGAAAGCGCAGCGTCAGCGGCTATCGTTTGTGCTGAATAATTTGGCCTGGACATTTTACGAAAAGCTTGATAATCCCTTCTACTTATGGGTAGCGGTAATCTGGGCCCGACAAGCTCTTACCTATGCGCCGGAGGATTGGTACATTTGGGATACCTTAGGGGCGCTTTACTACAAGCTTCGCCGAAAAGCCGAGGCGGTAGAGGCCCTTAGCCGCGCGATAGAACTCGCTCAGAAAGGAAATTTAGAGGAGGTAGAGTACGCGGAAACTAAAAAACTCCTCAACCAGGCGCAAAATCTGCCGGATTAGCCGAGGAATCGGGCCACAATTAGGGTGCCGTCATCGCCTAAGGAGCTACTGCCTACAAAGGCATGGGCGGCTTCTTGGATTTTCTGCGCTAGCTGGCGGGCGGGTAAGTCGTGGTGGGCTTGAAAAAGGGCCATGATACGCTCTACCCCAAACATCTCCCCTTCGGCGTTAGAGGCTTCCGTAAAGCCATCGCTGAAGCACACGAAAGTGCTTCCAGGCATGAGACGGCCGCGCTCGGGGGTAAGGATGCGTCCAATAATTTGGGAGGAGGCATTTCCAAGGACAATCCCCGAAGGCCGTAGCACTTCCACTTGGTCTATTAGGGGGTTCCAATAAAGTACTTCCGGACTACCAGCCCGAAGTAAGGTATACTCTCGCCGATTGGGGTCTATTCTTAGAAGCGTAACGGCTATGAAATTATTTTTGTGAAAAACACGTCGCAGGGCGTCGTTGAGCTCTAGCATAAAAGCTTCGGGTGTAAGCTGGTGCAGCCAAAGGGTATTTAAGGCGCCGCGCGCTTGAGCCATTTGGTAGGCGGCGGCTATACCGCTTCCTGCGCTGTCAAGTAGTAGAAAATCCACTGAACCATCGGGATACTCATGAATCTGGTAGTAATCCCCGCCGATAGTTCTATCATACGGCTCAAAAACCACATGAAAGTCTATGTGGCGCAGAATGGGGGCAGGTGGCGGCAGAAGGGCCTCGCGCGTCTCGCGCAGAAAGTCGGCTTCCTTACGTGCCGTGAGGAGCTGCTCTTGATAGGCCTGCCGATCTAGATTTTCTAAGAAAAGCGCCGTTTGCTCTAAGAGAGTACTGATAAGGCGGAAGTCAGCCTCCTCAAAGCCATCCCGCTCTCGCGCTAATACGGCGGCACTAAGGACCCCCTGCAGCGCAGCCCCAGAAAGCCGCGCAATAGGCCGCTGGACCAGAATACCGGCCACATCAGGTAAGCCCGGGTATTTTTTCTGAAGCGACTCTACAAGCTGAACATAGGAGTCAGTCCCGCTATGAAGGCGTAGCACCTGGTGGAGAAGCTCCCCTAAGTGGGAATAGGCGGTTGAATTCGTACGATAGGTCTTATTGAAGTCCCGTACCTCTATAAACGCTAGGCGGACGCTTGGCAGCTGCTGAAGTACTTCTGCCGTGGTCTCAATTACCTCTGAAATGGAGGCTGAACGTTGCTGCTTGGCTAAAAATTCGGTAAGTTGCCATAAAACGTCGGTTTCCCCGGTGCTGATACCCGTGAACCGAATAAGTAGAGGAAGGATAAGCCAGCCCGCATGAAGGGAAATTGTTATAAGTAGGATAGGGTGAAGTACTTCTAAAAGCGGCGCAGGGAAGGGAAGGAGTAGAGAGGGTATAATCTGCCATTCTAAGAAAAGGGCTACAGCTGAGCCCCCTATGAGGAAGAGGGTTTCTGAACGGTAGGTAGGGGCTATTCGCTGAAGCCACTGGCTGAAGTAAAGTATCGGGAAAAGGCCTATCCATAGTAGCAGACCGGAATAAAGCACTAAGGCTGGCGAGACCCAATCAGCGGGCAGCGCGCGCAGAATTGCCACTAAGCTGGCAAAGACTACAAAGAGCACGACCGTCCAGCGCTTTTGAGGGGTAGGGGCTGTAAGGGTAAGCTCGGCCGCAATCACAAGGTGGCCAACAAGCTGGCTAAGAATTCCAATTTCCAAAATACCCATGAGGAGGTGGACAATCCTCTGCTCCGCCTCCTCTTTTAGGATAAAAGTGAGCAAGGCCCAAACAAGGGTATGGCCTAGCCCTAAGATTACCAGAAGCGCATTCCAGCGAAGGAGGCGGTGCGGGGTACGCCAGCGGCGAGATACCAACCCCGCAAATACCCCATGGCCGCCTATCCAGCCTGCTAAGAAGCTCAGTAGGCCTATCCCGAGGCGCAGGGTGACCTGGCTGGGAAAATAGCAGAGCCACGCGTACAGCAGGAGGCCAATGAGCGCCAGACCCGCTAAGGCTGTGGCTACTCGGAAGCTAACCTTCAAGGAAGGTTGTAATTGGGGACTTCGTGTATGACTTCTAAGGTGTGGGGGTGGCTTTCGGTAAGGCCGGCAGGACTGATACGAACAAAGTGCGCCTTGCGAAGGGCGGCTAGGTTAGGTGCGCCGCAATACCCCATACCAGCTCGCAGGCCCCCTGCTAGCTGGTGCAAAACCTCAGCTACCCGGCCGCGATACGGCACACGCCCCACTACTCCTTCGGGTACTAATTTACTAGAAGGGACCGCCTGCTGGCCATAACGCTCCGCACTTCCAGCCTGCATCGCTTCTAACGAACCCATACCCCTATACACTTTGAATTTGCGGCCTTCATAAAGTATAGTTTCGCCCGGACTTTCTTCGGTGCCCGCTAGAAGATTGCCCAGCATTACGGCGTCGGCGCCGGCGGCCAGAGCCTTTGTGATGTCCCCGCTGTAGCGGATACCGCCATCCGCCACTACGCCTACACCCATTGGACGGGCTACTTCGCTTACGGCGAAAATCGCCGAGAGCTGCGGCATACCTACCCCTGAGATTACTCGTGTAGTGCAAATGCTGCCGGGCCCTATCCCTACTTTCAGGACATCAGCGCCAGCTTGAATAAGGTCTTCAGCGGCTTGGGCCGTTGCGATATTGCCCGCCATGAGGGGTAGATGAGGGTATCTCTGCCGAAGCGCCGTAAGGGTGTCTAAAACGCGTCGGCTATGGCCATGGGCCGTATCTATCACGAGCATATCCACCCCGGCTTGGACAAGGGCCTCAGCCCGCTTGAGCGCTTCCTCGCCCGTGCCGATAGCGGCTGCTACACGTAACCGACCCAGGCTGTCCTTACAGGCATTAGGGTAAGTGCGGCGCCGCAAAATATCCTTGTAAGTAATAAGGCCCGTGAGCCGCCCCGCTTGATCCACAAGGGGTAGCTTCTCCACCCGATGCTGGCGCAGGATAGCTTCCGCCGCTTCTAAGGTAGTATTCTCGGGCGCAGTAATAAGCGGCATAGGGGTCATGTAGGCTGAGACTGGCGTATCATCTGGCTTGGCGAACCGAATGTCCCGATTCGTTAGAATCCCTACAAGCCGTCGATCCGCTTCTACAATCGGAATACCGCCAATTCGGTGCTCCCGCATCAGTTGGAAGGCTTCACGTACGGGGGCAGTGGGCGGCAGCGTAATTGGATCCACAATCAAGCCGCTCTCGTAGCGTTTGACCCGCCGCACTTGCTCCGCCTGCTCCGCTGGGGAGAGGTTTCGGTGAATTACCCCTAGTCCGCCCGCACTGGCCATCGCTATAGCCATTTGGTATTCCGTTACGGTGTCCATGGCCGCGCTCAGGATAGGCAGGGGTAGGTGAAAATCTGGTGTAAGCGAAGTACTTATATCTACCTCATCGGGAAGGACTTCTGAGTAGGCCGGTACAAGCAACACATCATCGTACGTAAGGGCTAGCGGAATCTCGCGGGCCATGAGCAAAAATACGCCGCAATTTTAGTTTTATAGTTCAGTGAGTCTACTAAAGGCCTTAGGGGTAGCTATCCGCCACCTTTTTCTGGGCTGGTACCATCGGCAGCGCTATCCACTACAGGCTCAGGCGCTAAAGGAGTCGCCCGGTGGGCCTGTAACGGTGCCTTATCCTCAAGCCCAGCTACCGCTTCCCGAAAATGGCCACTACCGTTTAGAGGTAGTTATAGAGGATTGTATCGGCTGCGACCGCTGTGCTCGGATTTGCCCAGTAGGCTGCATTACCATAGAGAAGCATAAGTCGCCTACGGTTTTGGGCTATACTTCTACGGGTGCGCCGCGCCGGTTTGCCCTGCCCCGCTTTGATATTGACCATGCGCTGTGCTGCTTTTGCGGGCTCTGCACGATAGTTTGTCCTACGGATTGTATCTTCATGGTGCCAGACTATGCTTACGCTACGCCTGATAGAGCTACTTTGGTACATCGCTTTGGGGAGTCTTTTACTTTACCTTCTGAGTCGGCGCACGGTGGCGGGGGCACTGGGAGGTAGTTGGCTTTTATTTTTAGGCCTAGGGCTGTGGTATGGGTGGCAGGGGGCTACCTACCTTTGGGCCTTCCAGTGGGCGGTGTATGGCACTGGCATTTTACTCCTCTGGGCCTGGTTGGCCTTAGGCGGACCCCATAGCCAGACCCCCCGCTGGAATAGCCTAGGGGCGCTTAGCGCCGTCGGCTTTGTTACATGGGGCCTGGGGGAGAGCTTCCATTTAGTCTCCCGTCCGATCCAGCCTTCCCCACTCCTGAGCGAAGTAGGCTTTCTCTGGACGCACCCCTGGGCGCCTCTTTTTGCCTGGGCTTCTCTGACGATAACGGCAGTTTGGCTTCTCTTGGGCCTTCTTTGGCCGCACTTCCCCGTCTCATCGCTATAGCCTATGGCCCCACGCGTGTATGTAGCACGGCGATTTCACTTCTCCGCTGCCCACAGGGTGTACAATCCAGCCTGGAGTGATGAGAAAAACGCTGAAGTTTTCGGTCCATGCAGCCACCCTTCCGGCCATGGCCATAACTATGAGCTGGAAGTTGTAGTAGCTGGTTCCCCTAACCCCGACACAGGCTATGTCATAGATATCACCTTACTTCGAAAAGCGATTGAGGCACAAGTAATTAGCCAGCTGGACCACCGCAACCTCAATACCGACGTGCCCTTTCTGAAAGGTTGCATCCCCTCGTCAGAAAATCTTATTGTGGCCCTGTGGAAGGAAATTGCGGCGCTTCTCCCCCCTGGGGTAGAACTAGTACGCCTGCGGCTCTGGGAAACTCCTAGAAATTGTTTTGAATACTATGGCGAATACATCTGAGCTGCACCCAGCCTGCTGTACCGAGGAGGAGGTGGGTGTACTTTTCTCCGAAGAGGCAAGCCCTCTTACCGAACAGGAGGCCGCCGTCGCCGACCATTTTGCGGCTATTATGCGCCTGCTGGGGCTGGACCTCACCGATCCTAGTTTGCGGGATACCCCAGCACGGGTGGCGAAGATGTATGTGCGTGAGCTCTTTCGAGGGCTTGATCCGGCGAATGCCCCTACGGTGCGCCTCTTTCCGAATACCTACAGCTATGGCCAAATGGTAGTACAGAAGGGCATTCGCGTGCGCTCAGTATGCGAACATCACTTTGTTCCAATTATTGGGGTGGCCCATGTGGCCTATATCCCACGTGATTTTGTGATAGGGCTCTCTAAGCTCAACCGAATTGTGGATTACTTTGCCCGACGACCTCAGTTGCAAGAGCGGCTCACCCAGCAGGTTGCTGACTTTCTTCAGGATAAGCTTCAGACGCCTGATGTAGCGGTAGTGATAGATGCCAAGCACTACTGCATAGCCCTGCGTGGTATTCAAGATGATGCTTCACGTACCCTTACTTATGTTTTGTCTGGGGCTTTTGAGCAAGACCCTGTGCGCGAGCGGTTTTTTCGGATGATCGGCCTTTAGCTGCGGCGTACGTTGTACCCCTGGCTAGCCAAAAAGTTAGCGGCCTTTTCGGCGCAGTTCCCTTGGAGAAGGATGGTGCCTGCACTCACGCTTCCTCCGGTGGCGCAGTGCTGCCGTAAGGCTTTGGCCAAGGTCTCCAATTCCTTAGAGTCGCCTAAAAACCCCGTGATTTCGGTGCGCTCCTTACCGCCTCCTAGCCGGCGTACGGTAACCTTTAGAACCCAGCTGCGGCGGTCGGAGCTCCAAACAAGCCGCGCTTTAGAAGGTTTCATAAGGCAAGGTTACAAAAAAGCCTGGGCGTTACCTTTGCTGAGTGAATGGCTGGGAGATAGCTTTTTGGGTAGGGTTTATCCTTCTGCTCTATCCGTATGGGCTATATCCGTTAGGATTATGGGTAGGGGCGGCTTTTCGGCGGCCTTTGAAGCAGTCTGAAAGCTCTGCCGAGCTACCACCCGTTACGGTGGTTATTCCAGCCTATCGCGAAGCCCACTCCGTCCGCCCTAAGATGGAGTCTTTGCGCCAATTAGACTACCCTAAGGACAAGCTCCGCCTCTTGTGGGTTATCTCTACCCATGCCGAGGATGAGACTTTAGAGCCTACCCTAGCCGTTCTGCGGGCCTACCCAGAGGCCGAATACCGCCTTATTCCACACAGAGGAAAAAACTATGCGCTCAATCAGGCGCGCCAGTGGGTGGATACCAGCTATGTGCTGCTTACCGATGCGGATACGCCTTTGGCGCCCCAGTCGTTGCGTAAGGCTATGGCGAAAATGCTGGCCGATCCCGAGGTGGGTATTGTAGGCGGTAGCCGAGCGGTGCAACCGGCCGCACGCACGGCTACCGTGGGCGGAGCGGAGCAGACTTACCTGGCATACGAAAATCGGCTGCGTGCGTGGGAAAGCCTTTGGGGCTGTGCGCTGGGCCTAGGCGGCGGCTTTCTCCTACTGCGACGCGCCGTCTGGGAAGAGCTTCCCGAGAAAGTAGGGGATGATCTCTACCTCAACTTGACCGCTGGCTGGAAAGGGTGGAAAGTGCTGTTGGAACCCGAAGCCATAGCCTATGAAATCCCCTCGCCTGATCCGCGGGCCGAATTTGCCCGTAAAGTGCGTATTGCCTACACCGCCTGGCATACGCTGCCCTATGTACTCTCGCTTTCGGCCCTAATTCGACGGGGGCGCTTCACCTTTTTCTTCCTTTCGCATAAGTTCTTTCGCTATCTTGTGGCTCCTCTGGCGCTATTCGGTATGGGCTTAGCGGCGATGGTGTGTATGCTGGAGGGTAAGTTAGGGTATGCGTTGGGGGTGGTGGGGGTGGGAGGCGCCAGCGTCCAAGCACTTCTTCTTTATAGCGGGTTGCGGCCTACTTACTGGCTGGGACGCTGGCTTTTTCTGCCAGGCTACTTTGTGCTGGCGCATGTGGCGCAGCTGGTAGGGCTGTGGCAGGTGCTCCGCGGCACGGAGCTTTATCAGCTGTGGCAGCGTCCGGCCCGCTCAGTGCCGCAATCCGTCAGTTTATGAAGATTTCTATAGAACCTGCACCGCCGCGCACGGAGGCCATACCTTGGGATAACCTGCCTTTCGGGCGCATTTTCAGTCGGCATATGGCGGTGGCAGAGTATAGTGGGGGTACGTGGCATAGCTTGCGGGTGCAGCCGCTTCAGCCCTTAGCCCTTCATCCAGGCACCTCAGCCCTGCACTACGGCCAGGCCCTCTTTGAAGGCTTCAAGGCTTACCAGCGCCCTGATGGGCGGGCCTTTGTTTTTCGCCTAAAAGATCACTGGCAGCGCCTCAATAGCTCCGCTCGCCGCCTGGTCATGCCTGAGGTGCCTTATGAGCTTTTCACTGGCCTTTTGAGGGCGCTGCTGGCCATGGAGCGTGATCTTCTCCCGCCCCAGTTAGTTCAAGGCCTATACGTGCGGCCAGTCTACTTTGCCACCGATCCCTGGCTGGGGGTGCGTACTTCAGAGAGCTACCTACTACTTATCTACCTGGCTCCGGTAGGCGCTTACTACAGCGGTTCCATTGCAGCCTATGTAGAGAAGGAGATGGTACGCGCGGCCCCCGGCGGGACCGGCAGCATCAAGATGGCTGGCAACTACGCCGCTGCACTCCTCAGCGGCCAAAAAGCCCAAGGCGTGGGCTGCCAAGTCTCTCTCTGGCTGGATGCCCACTACCACGAATGGATTGAAGAGTTCAGCACAATGAACATATTCTTCGTCACCAAAGGACCTCGCTTACTTACCCCGTCACTGCAGCGCGGCACTATTTTGCCAGGGATTACCCGCGCTACCATACTCGCTCTAGCGCCCCGTTTAGGCCTGCCTGCAGAGGAGCGAGAAATTTCCATTCACGAGGTTACGGAGGGCATAGCGAATGGAACAATCCGAGAGATTTTTGGTACAGGTACGGCGGCCACCATAACCTCCATTTCTCAATTGTACTACGAGGGTAAATGGTGGCATTTGCCTCCCGAGTCTCCCATAGCTTCCCAACTTCTGACGGAGTATAGGAAAGCCTTGAAGGGTGAGCGGGAAATTCCGGAAGAATGGATATGGTGGATAGAGACTTAGCCCAGCTGCGGCAGGAATACACTCAGGCCTCGCTTGATGAGGCTAGCCTGCCTGATGAACCCTTCACTCTCTTAGCTCGCTGGCTTGAAGAAGCCTTAGCGGCTAAGGTGCCTGAGCCAAATGCCTTTACCCTAGCTACGGTAGATAGGTTGGGCCAGCCGCATGCTCGCATCTTGTTGCTTAAGGGCTTTACACCCCCTTACCTGTACTTCTACACTAACTACGAGAGCGCTAAGGCGCAGCAGCTGGCGTATAATCCCTATGCGGCTATGGTGTTCTGGTGGGCGTCGCTAGAGCGGCAAGTGCGCATTATAGGTTCGGTGGAGAAAGCGCCTCCAGAGGTTTCGGAGGCTTATTTTCAGAGTCGGCCGCTTTCAAGCCAGGTGAGTGCTTGGGCTTCACCTCAGAGTCGCCCCATTACGCGTGCGGAGCTTGAGGCGCGGTGGGCCGAGTTTCAGAAGCGCTTTGGGGAAGGGCCTGTGCCGCGTCCTTCTTTCTGGGGCGGCTATCGGCTCAAGGCGGAGCAGATTGAATTCTGGCAGGGGCGGCCGCATCGCCTCCACGACCGTATTCTCTACCGCCAGCGTGAAGCCCACTGGGAAAAGCTCCGCCTTGCTCCTTGAAAAACCAGTGCCCCGCCGTCGGCTAAATGGCTTCCCCGCCCAAGCCCCCCCTTCTCCCTTTTTGCCTTAGACGCTTTGTCTGCGAGGAGGGGCCTCAGTTGGTAAGGGTAAAACGGAATTGAACCCCTATAGCCGTGAAAGAAGTGGGGAAAGCATTGGAAAGGACTGGGGTATTGCGCGTATGTTCAACATAGGCCCGTAGCGTTAGCTGAGCGCTAATCGTATAATCCACTGAAGGCCGGAGGGTAAAAGTGCGCGTGCCACCCACAGGCTGGACGAAATCGGGATTGTCCAGCTGGTAGTTCTGATTGATTAGGCTGCGGTACGACACTTCCAGGCGGAAGGTAGCGGTATTGCGCAGCTCAAAGGTGCGTCCAAAGAGGCTGAAAGGGGGTAGAAAGCTTTCGCGCCGCCAGTTCCAAGTAAAGCTGATTTCGGTGGTGCGGCTCTGATTGAGTTGGAGGGCCCCTACGCTCAGGGTGAGCGTACGGGAGCGCCGCACTTCTATAAGGGTGCTCATCCCATTTTTCCAAGCCAGATTTAGGCCGAGCAGGGGCGCAAAGCTTTCTTGGATGCTGACGGCATTTATGACGTAGAGGGGTTCAAAGATATAGATAGGCAAGCCCGGTAAAGAGTCTAGCGGGCTCTGAAGGCGTTGCGGTGTGTCGGAGAGGCCATCCCCATTCAGGTCGCTGGCGCGTAGATTAAGAGTATAATTGACCGTGTAAGTGGAGCGGTAGTTATGCATGAGCGTAACACTACGAAAGTTTTCGCGGAAAAAGTTTAGGTTGGTAAGGCCAGTGTAATTGATATTCCAATTGGGAAGGGGTATTTGGGGAAATGGGGAAAGGGCCATGCGCCGAGGGTTATACGGACCGTAGGCACTAAGGAAGGCTAAGAGGACGACTTCCTGCTGCGAGCCGATGTAACCGTTCCAGTAATCCCGCCGAGTCGGTCGCGCGTACGGACCGAGAACGGTTTCGTAGAGGGGATTAGCTAGCCGCAGGCGCTGGGAGAATATATAGCGGTACTCGCCTTCTAGGCGCTCCAGCCCTCGGTCCCGCTTGCCAGCAAAGGCCGTACCTAACGCAAAAAAACTCATGCTGAAAGTGCCTTGGGCGTTTCGGTTGCTGAAGGCAAAGTCTTGGTTTAGGGTATCCCAGCTGAAAAGGCCGCCTTCGGATCGGCTTTCGTTCCGGGTGAAAGTAAGGTCACAGCGTAGGTCCTTAGCCGGGAGTATATTAGCACGTAGGTTGAACTGGGTGGAATGGGTCTGTTGAAAAGGCAGGGTAAAGCGGGGGTTGCGGGTAAACCAGCCTCTGGCGGCACCTTCTCTCAGCCATCCGCCCGTGAGATTGGGCTGATCCCCTAAGATGAAAGCCCAGCCCGGCGCCTGCGTACGACGCCCCGTAAGCGTATCGGTATACTCCCAATCCAGCCCAAAATTCGCCGGACGCGGCAGAAAACCTGGTAGAGTGGTAGTACGCTGACGGCTGTAAGTAACATCTACACTTTGAATGCCGAAAATGGCGCGGCCTATGGCCCGCCCTATATGGCGCATTGCGATGTAAGGGTCATCGCCGGCCCGACGTGAACTGTCCGCCTGAGAAAATATATTCCGCTTAGGCGGTGGTGCGAGGAGGCGGTCTATGAACTTGATTTTCTTATAAAGGCTGCTGAGCTGGAATTGGCCGCTTAGTTGAATGTTTTGGCCATTACTCACGGTATTACCGAAAGCCTCTTGACCTAAAGCCGCTGTAATCCAGCGGTAATCGGCGGTATAGGTAATAGAGCTGTTGATCCAATCGGTCCATTTGATTTTAGCGAAAGGAAGCCGGTAGGTAACGGTAATATTTTGCTGGAAGGAGAGGGTGCGCCCAAAATTGATACGCTGGTAGCGCCCGCGCGCAGGGTCTTTTCCAAAGCTTAGAAAGTTACGCCACAGGCTATCCCGCTTCTCGCGCGTATTGATGGGGCCTTCGGGCTCATCCACGCGCGCCTGTACGGTAGCATTGTAGTTAAGGCTAAGGGAAGGGGTAAGATTCCACTGCAGTAGGTATTGGCGATTGAGGAGGAAGTTCTGATAGAAGGTAGGGCGGACCGCATGGTTCCCCCCAATTGCTCGGAGCCGCTGCTCCTGATACTGCCGATTGCCTTCTACTTTCCAACCGATCTGATTGGGCAGGTAGGTGAGGCTAAAGTCGCGCAGAAGGGCAAACTTAGTCCAGCCAAAAGGCCTCAAGGGCTTAGTTTGAAAGCTGTAATTGTAGGTAATGCCGGCTGTATATTGCTGGTTGAGGAGGTATTCAATTTGAGGCGTGCGGGAGAAGGTTTCATTGTAGCCATAGCTGAAGGCGAAGTTTTGGATGTGCCAAAAGCGCTTTTTGGCTCGGGGATTGCGATAGAGTTTGCGCACCCCAGCGAAGGTATAGCTATAGGTACGGGTGTAGGAGGTAAGAATCCGTTCCATGCTATCGCGCGCCGAAGGGGTGGATTGGGCCTCTAAGCGCGTGCGAGTAAGGACATCGGGGTCATATGGGCTATACAATGGGCGAATGGTATTTTCGCTATAGGTGAAAAAAGCGGGAATTTCCACGGCTAGGGCTTTGGGTAGGAGTTTGTGGAGCTGAAGGCCGCCCGTTAGGGTATAGCGCTGCGTCCATTCTGTAGTGCGCTGGCTTACCTTCCGTTCTATAGAGCCGAACCACGGCGTGCCATAGCTGCCAGAAACCGATAGATTGCCTAAATCGGCCAGGCGCAGATTAACTAGGCCTGAAGCGCTCCAGCCGGATTGGGTATTGTAATTGGTTACGCGCAGTTCATTGACCCATACTTCTACGCATATAGGGCCGCGCCCGTCGTCCGGATTGCGTATCCCTATGAGAATAGCTTTGACATTATTGAGCTGGGGCGTGCCACGCACTGAGATTCTGTCACCATTAGGTAGTACATAAGAGAATGTCTGCGTTAAGGGAAAATTCTGCGATTGGCGAGCCTGGTCGCGTAGAACCTTGACAAAGTTTAAGTCTTCCAAGCGAATATCTATATTATTGGCCCAGATATTCTCGGGGCTAAAGTTACCTGGCTCGGAAAGGGTGAGGGGAGTCTCGTACTCGTAGTAGTTATCTGAGTAATCGGTACCTAGGCGAATAAAGAGAGTGACATCGCCGCGGGTATGGACATTGGGGGGGATAGGGCTTCCAACGAGCGGCTCAGCATGGGCCCAGAGGCGCAACCGCTCATAAAAGCGCAGATCATAGCTAAAGGTGCGAAAAACGCCCCGCGCATCTCCATCAGCTAGATTACATACCCGCAGCACTAGACTCTGCTCATTCTGCAAAATGCCTGCTACTGGACTTCCTGGTACGGGCTGTCGAAGAATACGTGGGGGGAGCACATAAGGGAAAGGCTGGCGCGACCCATTCTCCTCAATATTCACCGTACCCGTCTCAAAAGTGGTAAGGTCGGTGCCAGGTTCAGGCGTTTGGCTTTCGTTGCGCTGATTGAGATTGATAAGAGCGCGTCGCCAGGTAGGCGCTACCAGCTCCAGCTTGCCGAAACGTAGGACGACCTCCTTCTCAAAGTTTGTAAGATACAGGCGGATAAAGTCAATTGCCTTGAAATTCTGTATTCCACCCACGGGCGTGCCGGCGGTAAGGGGAATGCGAAAAAGGTACCACCGGGTAGTGAGGGTACGCCCATTAGGCAGCTTTACCTCCTGTTCCCGCTTATCCACGATAAAGTTTCGGCCCACCTGAAGGTCTGCTGGGCGTAAAGAAACGCGATAGGAAAAATAGGCCTCTTGCGTGTTTAGCGTGCCATCTAGGTTGATATCCTCTACGTCGGGTAAGGCATTGGCTTGGCGCGTATAAGGCTCGCCCGCACGCGGAATAGGCGAATTCCCTTCTAATCCACTGAATCGCTGATAGCGCTCTAAGATGCTAGGGCTGGAAATATCGCGGAAGTGCGCATAATCGTCGCTGGAGGGGTCATTGAAGGCCAGCTCGTAGGCGCTGGGCGAAAGAATGCCCTGAAGCTCCTGCAGGTAATCCGCAAAAAACCTGCGCTCAGCTTCATTGCCTAAGCCGTCCAAACCTACATCTTGGAACTGGCGGGCGGCAGGATTGTTATCAAAAGCCAGTACGGGAATTTGAATATTTGGTACTCGGCCCCAGGCAGTAAGGGTGAGGTTGCGGTTGGCCGCATCATCCTCGGCGTTAGTGGGTAGGCCGTGCTCATAGGCCCGTCGGCTGTCGGGTAGCACATCTTCACTTAGCTGACCAAGATTGAAATACAAATCCCCCCCCGAGGCATTTGGATCCTCTAAGAAGGGATCCATGAGCCAGAATTCAATAAACTCGTAGTTAGCCGCCTCAAAGTCGGTATTCCCGATGATGCGGCGCATAATGCCGGCCCAATTGCGAGCGGGATTGCGGAAGGTCCCATCGGGCCGAAGGTCTGCTGGGTTCGTATTGTAATTGTAGGGTCCGCGCTGCTGCGGCCTATAGTAGAGGTCAAATGTAGTAAGGATATTACTCCCAGCGGCTATGGTACGGTTAGGGAAAACCTCTGCGGGCTCCACGCGCCGCGTATAGTGGGCATTGAGCGTAGGGCTCTGATCCTCTAGACCGAAGCTGGAGGGCCGATTGTAGAACTCAGGGTCAATAAAATACCAGGACAAAGCGGCGCGGGTGAAGTTAGCGGCCCGCGGATGGTTGGAGGCCGGCAGAAGGGGGGGCGGTACCGAGGCTAACCGCCACTGCGTCCATTGCGTGAGGTCTAAGGTATTCCGAAGCCCCTCAAAGTCATCTATATAGGCGATACCCTTCTCTTCGCCAGCTACCACCTGACGAGGAATGCCCGGCAAAAGCTGGGCAAATTCTCCCTTGAGGGTGATTTCGCTCTCCTCCTTCGTGCTGTAAAAGGGCAATTTATTGAGCAGCGCGCTTATAAAGCGGGAACGTTCCTGAAGTTGGATATCGGCGCCCCACATAAGGTTAGCTGCCGGCTCTTCGGAGATAATCACCTTGTTGATTAGAGGGCGCTCATAAAAGCTCAGGCCTGTAACGCCTAGTTGAAAGCGCGGCGAAGGGCGCCATTCTATCCGGCTGCCTATAAGGGTTTTCTGGTCTATGCCAAAAAGCTGATTGGTTTCAAAGCGCACGCGAATCTCTTGGCCCGATTGGAGAATGCCCTGATTGAGGATAGTAACTTTGCCAATAGTGTAGTCCACTTGGTAGTCCACGCCTTCGGTAAGGGGAGCCCCACCTGCCGTAACCTGTATGCTGCCAGGCTGTATCTGCGGCGTGTTGAGGTTGATTTCTGCCCCAGTGGAGGATAAAAAGCTGTATTTGAGCTTGAAGCGATTGAGCTGAGGGTAGTATTGAATGGCGTCCACCTGCGTGAGGCGATAGAGGGGGTCGTACGCATAGCGAATAGAGTCATTTACAGGGTCTGAGGTAAATTGTCGCACTAAATGCATCCCAAAAGGCTCCAAGACCGGAAAGAAAATAAGGCCGCGGTCGGGAAAGATGGTTATTTGAGGAATGAAATCAAAGGTATTATCGGGGCCAGCCTCCATATTATTGCGTAGGCGATCTAGGCCCAAAACTTGGATAAGCGGCCGCTCGCGCGTATCAGGCGAAGGTAGATACGCCACATCGCCGCTGCCATCCGTTGCCTCATAAAGCACCTGTAGGTCAAACCCCTCTGCCCGAATATTGAAAGCATCTAGCCGATATACATTTTTCATCATGAGGTCCCAAGTAGGGTAAGGCTGGTTATTGAGGACTGGGCGGATAGCCTGCGGCTTGAGCATTTTAAGAAAGAGCACGTTGCTATTTTGGGGGTCGGCGGGCTGGTCTACCGAAAATTCGCCCACCCGATACACCCGATTATCCCCAGCAAGGGTGTATTCATAGGCTACGAAGACGGCGTCATTAGGCTGGAGGGAGATGTTGAGGCTGATGTAGCCCAACTGACGATGAACAAAGAATTCATTCTCATTGAGGCGGCGCATGTTTTCTACCAGTTCAAAGTCCTGGCCATTGGTAAGGCCCTCTTGGGTGAGGTAATAGATCACCGAGTCCCGTAGGCGAGCCCCTGGATTGCGCGTCACGCGCGCATAGAGGTCATTAGCCGAATTATCCGGATAGTCTCCTGTAACCACTAGCCCTCTATTGAAGACGCGCCCCCCGCGCGCTGCCACATTCTCCCCTAGGTCTATAAGGCCTACGGCGTTGCGGTTGTTTTGGGTGGTAGCATTGGCGCGGTTAGTAACCCAAACCTCTATGCGTGTGATATTGATGGGAGAGGAGACTACAGGCAGGGTAGAAAGCGAGGGTTCATACAGCGAGCGGAAGAAATGATTGAGGAAGAAGTGCCTATTGAAGTCGTATTCGCTGGCTTTCTTGAGGCGCTCTTGGCGCTGGCCCCCAGCTTTTACCACGACTTCTTGGCTCTTGCTGCGCTGTTGCGAAGCGATAGCGGTAACGAAAATAGGCCCAAATTGCAGCCGGGTCTTGATGCCCCAAAGGTTTTGTCCCCCCGTAATCAGCGTACCCCCTAAAGGCAGGCCTACGTTCCCCGCTTCTATGCTCTTGATAATATCGTCCTCGTACCCCTGATACTCTATCTTGAATTGATTTTCAAAGCTAAAGCTCGTCTGAGTGTCCCAGTTAAGCCGCAATTTTAGCTTTTCGCCGATGCTGCCCAGCACGTTCATTTGGATTTGCTGGTTGAAGGCTAGGTTGGTGTTGCGCTGCTGGCGGATTGTTAGAGCGGGGTTGCGCATGCGGTTGGTACGCAGCGAAAGGTCTATAAGTACATTGATATTTGGCCGAATATCTACGCGGCCGCTCCCGAAAATGTCGCGAAAAAGTTCGCTATTTACATTTATGGGCGGAATGAGTCCAGAGAGGGATTGGGCGGTGGGGCTAGTGGGCGTACGGCCAGGAGCCAGCTGAGCCTCACGGCTGCGCCGGTCTAAATACTGATGAATAAAACGTTGCTGACGCAGTCGCTCGTATTCCTCGCGCGTGATGTAGGAGGGTGGGCGAATATCCCGTCCGCCTATCTGCTCGCGCACCCAATAGCCCCGTCCATCGGGGGCCAGCTCATATACTACCTCATAGGTGCTGGGTTGGGGAAGCATCCAAGGCGGAGCAGGCGAACGGCGAACGGGCGCATCGGCAGGGGAATCGCGAAACCGCCGCCGTGTCGTATCCAGCGTTTGCGCCCAGACACGACCGCCTTCCAATACTAATACTACAGCGCAGAGCCAGCCACCTGCACGCGCTCCCACTTAGCCCTAAGTCCCCGCAGCGAAGTTAAGCGATAGCCCTTGTTAATACAGGTGATTGCCCACACGCGTGGCCGGACAACTACCCGAACGCATCCATACCAGCCGACCCGTCCGTCCTGAGGCGCAGGCTTCTGCAAGCGCTACAATCAGTAAAAGCCCTACAAAGATGCTTCTTTTTCGCCAGCGACTAAGCATAGTCCAAAAGTACGATTTTCTTCTGATTCCAATTCCCGACGCCAAGAGGGTCCTGCCGCAAGAATTGCGGCTTGAGGGAATGGCAAGGGCACGGAATATCTATGGGGCGCCTAACGCGTCGCCCACGACGCGCTCCACTACAGCTTACTACCAGCAAACTTACACACATCAGTAGGCCTTTCAGTGGCATAGAAGTTTTTGAAGATAGTTTCGCAAACTTGCAAACCAGCCGGGATTGTTCAGAGGATATTCCTGCCGAAAGGGGTGGGCGTTTCCTTGGGTAAAGCAAATCCCCTCTATCCGCGCTTGGAGGGTGTAGGCCGCGTCGGTGAGGATTCGGTTGCTGCGGGCATACACAGCCTGGAGCGGTTGGGCCTTGAGTTCCAGCCGCTGTACAAGTACCAGAGCCCGCCAGGTAGGAGGTAGGGTATGAGGACTTCGGACGTACTCGGCTGCGGCTGGCAGGCGATTTAGATTTACGCCCACCAGCCCTTCTGCCCTCCAGGCGTGAGCCAGGCTATCACCCAGCCGAAGGAGAAAAACTGCCTTGCCCGCAAGATAGGCCGAATCATTCGTCAGGATAGCCTTGCGGTAAAAGGGGTCAAACGCAAAACCCCGACTGGAGAAATATATCCCTACCGTGTCCTGCGCTTCAAGGGCCGACCAAGCGCCACTCCCGATAATAGCTGTCAGTACGGCGAACCAGCGTGCCATTGGAAGAGAGGTCGTAGGCGTCTAAGCGCTCATATCGGTGAATAAGCCCTCTCCCGCGTGCATAAACCTCAAAAAAATAGGCTTTTTGCAGCAGGCTAAGGGTGTCCTCGCGGCGCAGAACTATTACGCTGGAGGGGAAATGGCGTTGGTCGAGAGTGTAGGTGGTATCCAAGTGAGCGTAGCGGGCATATTCGGGAGGTAGGTTGGTATAGGCGTGCCGATTCCACCGCAGGAAAGGTGAGACCGGAAAGCGTAAAATAAGGTAGCGCCGATTATCCTCCCACAGCTCGGCTTGCGCCGTATCGCGATAGGCGAGCCCCGCTTGCCAAAAGCTCCACGAGGTGCCCGAATAGCTACTATCCCAAAGCACATAGTAGCTCGGTCGGTTGTAGGCATCGCGCGTGAGGGTGTCCACGCGTAGGCGCAGAAAGTACCTATGCGGCACCGCCCCTAAAGTGGTATAAGTCGTTTCCTGCACCAGGTAAATCCATGTAAGACCGGTTTTCAAGGGAAAAAGTGCCTGCCCATCCTCGTAGGTGGGTAGGGGTAGAGTGCGCCGGCAGGCTATCAGTGCAAGGATTAGCCCCACATATCGCACCTCTTCAAAAATACTTATTTTTGAAAAAATTCCCGAAAGCGACGCAGGAAGCTTTTTTCAGATTTTTTAGGGGTAGGCTGGAAGGCACTGGATTGGCGCATGAGCTCTAGGAGCTTTTTGTCTTCGCTGCTTATCCGTTTGGGCACCCACACATGGACTTGTACAAGGAGGTCGCCGCGCTTTCGGCTATTGTAATGGGGTAGGCCCTTTCCCGTGAAGCGAAAAACTTCCCCAGAAAGGGTGCCTGGCGAGAGAGAAAGAGTTAGCTTTTCGTCATTGAGCAGCGGAATTGTAAGGGTGGTGCCCAGCACGAGGTCGGGGTAACTGACCCAGGCCTCGTAGAGCAGATTGTACTCCTCTCGTATGAAGATAGGGTGGGGTTTTTCCCGCACCTCTAGAAGGAGGTCGCCAGGAGGGCCGCCCCAAGGTCCCATATGGCCTGCCCCGCGCAGAGCCAGCGTCATGCCGCCCGTAGCCCCCGGTGGTACTTCTACAAGCTGTCGGTGCATGCGGGCCCTTACCCCCTTGCCTTCACACGCCGAGCAAGGGCTTATTATGCGAAAGCCGCGCCCCTTACACTCTGGGCAGGTCTGGTAAATCACCTGCTCAAAGAACCCTCCGCCTATACGGTAAGCGACCTGACCGCTTCCCCCACAGGTGGTGCAGGTAGAAGGTACGGTACCTTGCGCACTGCCGGTGCCACCACAGACCTCACAGCGCATCTCCCGCAGATATTCTACCTCCTTCGTAAGGCCTGTGGCAATCTCTTCTAAAGTCAATTCTAAAGGTAGGCGTATGTCCTCGCCCCGCACGGCTTGGGGACGCGCAGTACGCCGGCGCCCTGTGCCAAAAAAGGTCTCAAATACTTCCTCTACAACCTGGGTAAAGGGATCGGCTGAGGGTGGAGGAGCCGAGCTAACCACGCCAAAAAGGTCATACTGGCGGCGCTTCTCCGGATCGCTAAGCACTTCGTAGGCCTCGGAGATTTCTTTGAAGCGCTCTTCCGCTTCCCGATTGCCTGGATTGCGATCGGGGTGGTACTGCAGGGCCAGGCGGCGATAGGCCTGCTTAATCGTGTCTAGATCTGCATTGCGCGGGACACCTAAAATAGCGTAATAGTCTTTTTTCATTCAGTTACAATTATCTGGGCGGGGCGTAGCAGAAGCCCGCGAAAGAGGTACCCTGGCTGTACAACCTCTAAGATGGTATGAGGCTGCACACCCTCAGGGGCTGGCACCGTAGAAAGAACCTCGTGGAGTTCAGGGTTCGGAAGACTACCTATATCGGGATAAATAAGGGTTACCTCAAGGCGCTGGAGAACTTGGAGGAGCTGGCGGTGGGTGATTTCTAAGCCTTCCTTGATTTTTTCCAGGTCGGGGGCTTCTTGGGCGGCTTGAAGCCCGCGGTTCAGGCTGTCTATCAAAGGGAGAAGGCTTCGCAGGAGGTCGGCTTGGGCCTGCAGGATATGCTGGGGAAGGTCGCGCTGGACGCGCCGGCGGTAGTTTTCTAGCTCAGCGGCGGCGCGCAGCGCTTGATCCTTCCAAAAAGCCACCTCCTCTTGCAGACGCTTGACTTCAGCGGCCTCCGAAGCCTCTGGCTCGGTGCTTGGAGAGGGCTGAGGCTGCGCTTCCAGGGCTTCTACCTTTTCCGCCTCACTCATAGTTGGGAGGGATAGGTTTTTTGGAATTCTTCCCAACCCATCGTGCGATAGTATCCCCCGCCGAAGTAGCGCAGAATCTCATCCATGAGTTTCGGCTCAATATAGCCGCGCAAGGTAAGAAGCGTGCTACCCCAGCGGTCCATTAGCACGAGGGCGGGATATTCCATTTTCCCTTCCAGCAAAAGGTATGCCACTTCGTTCGCATGGACTTCGGGCAGGTAGGGAAAGAAAGTTCCATTGAAGAAAATGGAGTCGCGGCTTTCGGCGTTGAGGCGCACGCAGTGGAAATTGCGGACCGCATAGGTGGCGATGACAGGATGCGCCCATGTAACCTGATCCATAAGGACGCAGAGGCCGCACCAGGGCGTGTAGAGGTAAATAAGGAGAAGCCGATCCTGGTAGCGGGCGCGTTGGAAGGCCTCCTCTAGCCCCTGCCAGTAGATCTGTGCCAGAAGGACAGAGGGGAGAAGGCTAGTGTGCCAAATTTTCATGCTAAAAGGACAGCTAGGCCAGGAAGCGTTTGCCCGGCTAAAAGCTCTAAGAGGGCGCCGCCACCTGTGGAAATGAAGCTTACTTGGTCCGCTACGCCAGCCATTTCCACGGCGGCCGCGGTATCGCCGCCCCCGATAAGGCTATAGGCGCCGTGTTGGGTGGTCTCCGCCGCCACGGCCTCGGCGACAGCCTGGGTGCCGGCCCGAAAGGCCGGCCACTCAAATACGCCCATCGGCCCATTCCATAGAATCGTGCGGCTGCCCTGGATAAGTCGGCGCGCCAGCTCAATCGTAGCTGGCCCGATATCTAGGCCCATGTAGGTTTCTGGAAAGGCGCCAGGCTCATGCGGGAAGATATGGGGCACCGCGTCGGCGGAGAAGGTTTCGGCGGCTACGGCATCCACAGGTAGGCCTACAGTTTTGCCCTGCTGGTGCGCTTGAGCGAGAAGGTTGCGTGCCGCCTCTACTTGCTCCGCTTCCACAAGGGAACGCCCTATCGGCCGTCCCGCCGCCTTGAGAAAGGTATAACTCATACCGCCTCCAATCAGCACTCTGTCCGCCCGCGGAAGAAGGTTTTCTAACAAAGGAAGCTTATCGCTTACCTTGGCCCCTCCTACAATAATGAGATACGGCCGCTCGGTAACCTGGAGCACCCGCTGGGCATTTTGCCATTCGGCTTCTACGAGAAAGCCGGCGTATTTTTCCCTAAAGAGGCGGGGCAGGGCCTCTACCGAAGCATGGGCTCGGTGAAGGGCTCCAAAAGCATCATTTACATACACATCGGCCCAAGCCGCTAAGGCCTGCGCCAAATGCGGGTCATTTTCCGTCTCACCCGGAAAAAAGCGGATGTTTTCCATAAGGTAAATGCTGCCGGGGGCTACGGGGAAGGGGGTAAAGGGGTCGGCAATCCATCCCACCGGACGCTGAAGGAGATTTTCTAAATGGCGGCGTACGATTTGTAGGGAGTAGCGGGACTCGGGCCTGCCTGCCTTCGGACGGCCGAAATGCGAGCACAGAATAACCCCAGCTCCCTGACCCAAAAGGTATTCAATCGTAGGCAGCGCGGCCCGAATTCGTCTATCGTCCGTAATGAGCTCTCCTTCTGTCGGTACGTTAAAGTCCACGCGGGCAAATACCCGCCGCCCTTGCAGCGCAGCCTGACGTAGCGAAGGGAGACGGGTCATTACTCTAAGCCTGAGAGTTGCGCTAGCCGCACGACGAGGTCAGCGGTACGGCACGCATAGCCGTATTCGTTGTCATACCAGCCCAGTACTCGTACTAGGTTCCCTACTACCATGGTAGACTGGGCGTCAAAGATGCAGGAGTGGGGATTGCCGATAATGTCGGTGGATACAATGGGGTCTTCAGTATATTCCAATATGCCGTTTAGCGTAGTCTGGGCCGCTTCGCGGAAGGCGGCGTTTATCGCTTCTTTTGAGGCGGGCGTTTTGAGTAGGGCTACGAAATCCGTAACCGAGCCATCGGGCACGGGTACACGTAGGGCTATGCCATCCAGTTTGCCTTTTAGGTGAGGCAGTACCAGGCCTACTGCGCGCGCCGCTCCTGTGGTAGTAGGGACAATGTTCAGACCAGCGGCTCGGGCCCGCCGATAGTCCTTATGCGGTGCATCGTGAAGCCGCTGATCAGCGGTATAGGCATGCACGGTATTCATAAAACCCTGCTCTATGCCAAAAGCCTCATCCAGCACCTTGACCATGGGCGCCAGACAGTTTGTGGTACAAGAGGCGTTGGAAATCACCGTCATCTCCGGCCGCAGGATATGGTCATTGACGCCCAAAACGACCGTAGCGTCAATATCCCCAGAGGCTGGGGCAGAAATAATTACCTTTTTAGCCCCAGCGGCGAGGTGCTGACGCGCCTGCGCCCCATCCGTGAATTTCCCCGTAGATTCCACTACTATTGTAGCGCCTATCTTATCCCAATTTAGCCGGGCAGGTTCCTTTTCAGCGGTTACGAGTATGCGCCGCTCCCCTACGAGGAGGTAGTTATCCTGAGCTGCGACGGGGTAGGGAAAACGACCATGAACCGAGTCGTATTTGAGGAGATGGGCCAGCGTGGGAGCATCGGTTATGTCATTTACTTGTACCACTTCCACCCCAGGCTTCTCTAAAAGGGCTCGCAGGACAAGCCGACCTATGCGTCCAAACCCATTAATCCCTACACGCACTGCCATGGCTACAAAGGTACACTGGCAGGGGCTAAGTGAAATTTGTTCTTAACATGGTGCGACGTGTAGGTATATGGCTGCGCAATGACCTTCGCCTGCATGATCAGCCTGCTCTTCAGGCGGCCTTGCAGGCGGGGGCGGAAGAGGTAATTTTTGCCTTTGTATGGGGGCCGCCGGCTGTGAGTTGGGGTCGTCTTTCCTATCCTCCACCGGCCTTTATCGCCGAGCGCCGCATAAGTCCTGCGCGCGAGAGGTTTCTGCTAGAGGCCCTTTTGGACTTAGCTGAGCGCATCCCATTATACCTCTTGGAAGGCGAGCCGGATGTAGAGCTACCTGCTTGGGCGGCGAAGTACCAGTTGGAAGCCATATACGCCCATAAAGAATGGGCCGTAGAAGAAATAGCCTATGAGGAGGCTGTGCGGCAGGCCCTAAATCGGCAAGGCGTTGCCTTGAAGCTAGTGGAAGCGAATAGCCTCTATGACTCTACCCAGCTTCCTTTCCCCCTTAGCAGCGTGCCGCTGCTTTTCACACGCTTTCGCCTGCTTGTGGAGCGAACCCTGCAAGTGCCTGCGCCTTTGCCAACCCCTGCGCTGCCGAAGAGCCCTCCGCCGCTTCCTTCTACGCAGGAGTGGCTTACCCAGCGCCTTCGCCAGCTTCCGCCTCTAAGGGAGCCTTTCCAAGGGGGGGAGCGTGCTGGTCAGCGGTGGGTAGAAACCTACTTCCAAGAGGCCGTTTTTACCTACAAGCAGACCCGAAACGCCTTTCAGGGGAAAACCTTCAGTAGCCATTTTTCCCCTTGGCTGGCGGTGGGCTGCCTCTCCCCGCGCTGGGTGTATCAGCGGCTTCGGGAGGCGGAACGGCGACGCGGGGCCAATGACTCTACCTATTGGCTTTTCTTTGAGCTTTTATGGCGGGAATACTTCCGCTGGCTGAGTGCCCGCTGGGGCCGAAAGTTTTTCGCCGCCTCAGGCTTACGCGGCCTTAAGCTGCCCTGGCAAAAAGACCCAGAGCGTTTCCTTGCCTGGCGAGACGGAAAGACCGGCTATCCTATCGTAGATGCCGCCATGCGTGAGCTCAAAACTACAGGCTGGATGTCTAACCGAGCCCGCCAAATCGTAGCGAGCTTCTTCACTAAAAATCTCTTCCTAGATTGGCGTTGGGGCGCCGCCTACTTTGAAGCCCAGCTGATAGATTACGATGTGTATAGTAACTGGGGGAATTGGCTCTATCAAGCGGGGGTAGGGACTGATGGCCGCGGTTTTCGCTGGTTTGATCCAGTCCGCCAGGCGAAATTGTACGATTCTACCGGGGCCTATATCCGCCAATGGGTAGCAGAGCTAGCTTCCCTGCGTGCGCCTCAAATCTACATGCCCGAGCCAGGCCTTCGGGCTACTTTAGGCTATCCGCAGCCTATTGTGGATTGGCCGAAGAGTTTGGCCTACGCCAAGGATACCTATTGGCGAGCCATCAAAGGCGCACCGCAGGGGAATGCCCTCCTTAAGCTGCTAGCCGCTGATGAAGAGGAAGAGTAAGGTCGTACTTTTCTGGAGCACGGGCAAGGATAGTGCGTGGGCCCTTTACCGCCTGCGCAAGGCCGGTTGGCCCGTAGAGCTTCTTCTGACCACCCATCGGCCTGATGGGATTATTCCCTTTCATAATGTGCCGGTGAACCTGGCGCAGCGGCAGGCTGAAGCGGCTGGCTTGCCCCTTCACCTTGTGTCCCTGCCCTTCCCCTGCCCGAACGCGCTCTACGAAGCGGTTATTGGGGAGATCTTACAGGGGCTTTCTCAGGCGAGTTTTGGGTATGTGGCTTTTGGGGATCTTTATCTGGCAGACCTCCGAGCCTATAGAACAGCGCTGGTGAGGCGCAGTGGGCTTGTGCCGCTCTTTCCCGCCTGGATTGGCTGGCCTGCTCGGTCTAAAATTTTGGCGCATAGGCTTCTGCGGCGCGGCTTTCGGGCCGTAGTATGCTGGGCTGACCCGCAGTTTTTTCCCGATTTTCTACCGGGCCGACCCTACAATCAGAGCTGGCTGCGGCAGCTTCCACCGAAGGTAGATCCCTGCGGCGAAAGAGGCGAGTTTCATACCTTCTGCTACCAAGCACCCATTTTTCGCCATGCCGTCCCTTTCCGAGACCTCTGGCCTACCGGCGTGGCTTGAACTTCGGCCGGCTGGCTTGTATTGCGTGCCTGGGGATTTTTACCTGGATCCTTGGGCGCCTGTTGCGCGGGCCGTGATTACCCATGCCCATAGCGACCACGCTCGGCGGGGTAGCGAAGCCTACTTATGCGCCGCAGAGAATGCGCCCCTTTTGCGGCATCGGCTGGGAAATATCCGCCTGCAGACGCTGGCTTGGGGTGAGACGCTCAACCAAAACGGCCTGCGGCTTAGCTTGCATCCGGCAGGCCATATTCGGGGCTCAGCCCAAGTGCGCCTGGAATACCGCGGCGAGGTGTGGGTTTTCACAGGTGATTACAAGCGAGGAGCCGATCCTACTACGGTGCCTTTTGAGCCGATTAGGGCCCATGGACTCATTTCCGAAAGCACCTTCGGCCTGCCGATTTATCAGTGGAGTGCCCCAGCCGAAGTGATGGCTGAAATAGTAGCCTGGTGGGAAAGCTGCCGAAAAGAAGGCAAAAATGCGCTACTCTACGCCTATACCTTGGGAAAGGCTCAAAGGATTCTAGCCCTGCTCCCTGAAGTCGGCCCTCGGTATGTGCATAAGAGCATCGCTGCGATAAATTACCTGTACGAGCAGGCGGGGGTTAAGTTGGGAAAGTGGCAGGTTCTCGTACCGGAAGCGCTACCTCACCTACAGGGAGCTCTTTGTATCCTTCCGCCTGCGGCTCAGAAGGCCAAGTGGCTCAGTCGGCTAGAGCCCTATGAGGAGGCGCAGGCCTCGGGGTGGATGGCGGTACGGGGGCGCCGCCGCCAAAAGGCCCTTGACAGAGGATTCGCCCTCTCCGACCATGCCGATTTTTACCAGATCCTCCAAACGGTTAAGGAAGTGCAGCCTGAGCGGGTTATCTTTACCCATGGCTATACCGAGGCTATGGCGGATTACCTGCGCCGGCAGGGGTATGCGGCCTATGCCTGGTGCAGCCGGTATGAGGGCGAAGCCTAGCAGCTAAGGGGAAGGTGAGGGGGCTTCGCCGCACCCCATAAAAGAGGTCTGGAAAGTACGCCATTCAGCTGACGCAAAGGCTTATAAGGTAGGCACTTAGGGGAATTCAACCGACGGGCTGCCACATACCTGAAAAACGTCCAATGCGCACGAGCAATGGCCCCGACATGGGCTGGGCCATAGCGGAGAAGGAAATAAAAGGCCGCTGGGGCATCCAGAAGCAGTCGCCACCCTACACGCCGATAGCGTTCCAAACCACTTAGGTTTTCCCACAACAAAAAAAGGCTATTGCGAAAGTTATAGTAGGTTTTCTGAGTGTCGGTGTAGGTAAGGGACCCACCTCCGACGTGGTAGACAATGCTGGCCGGCTCGTAGGCGATTTGCCAGCCGGCCCGTTGGAGTCGCCAGCAGAGGTCTATCTCTTCCATGTGCATGAAGTAGTAGGGCTTGAAGAGTAGGCCTTGGAGGGAATCCAGCACGGCTTGGGTGCGCAGGACAAAAGCCGCGCCGCTAGCCCAGAAGATACGCGACGGCTCAGCGTATTGATTCTCGTCCTTTTCGCCGCGGCCGCGGCAGGTAGGGTAGCCCCAAGGATCTAGGAACCCCCCCGCTGCCCCCGCGTATTCAAATTCGGTGCGGGCCTGCCAGGCGCGTATGCGCGGCTGAACGGCGGCTACCTGAGGGCACTTTTCCAAGCGCCTTATGAGGGGCGAAAGCCAAGTGGGCGGTACCTCTACATCACTATTTAGTAGGGCTAAGTAGGGCACGTCGTGGCCATGCTCCTCAAAAAATCGCTGGTAGCCCCCCGCATAGCCTAAATTCTCCTCGTACCGTAGAGCTTTTACGGTTGGGAAGGTATCCCTTAGCCAGGCGTATAAGGGCGGCTTACTGGCATTATCTATTACCCAGACGGTGAGATTGGGGTAGTCGGTGGCCAGCACGGTGGGTAGGAATTGCTCCAGCCATTTTTTTCCCCCATGGGCTAAGATGGCCGCATATACGGGCGCCACTGGGGCAAAATTCTGCCTTTTGAGGCGGTTTTTGGGTTATCTTCGTAGTAAGTTGGAGTGGAGAGAGGCCCTGCTTCAAGCCAAGCGGCTTTTTTGCCTAAGCCATCCGCGGCCCGATGGCGATGCCGTGGGGGCCCTTCTGGGGATTTACCACACTTTGAGGGCCCAAGGCAAGGAAGTCTTAGCCGTACTCCCGGATCCTGTGCCGCAGTATTTGCGGTTTTTGCCCGGCTGGGAAGCTATCGCCGTATGGTCAGAGGAGGCTAAGGAAACCCTTACAGCCGCTGCGCTGCAGGCTGACCTTTTCATATGTGTGGATTTTGGAAAGTGGGATAGGATTGATGAGGCACTACAGGCCCTTATAGATCCCGCTCGCCTGATTTGGGTGGATCATCATGCCGATAGTCTGCCTTTGGCGGCGCAGTGGAATTTTTGGGAGCCGGCGGCAGCCGCTACCTGTGAGCTGCTTTATGAGACGATTCTGGAGCCGTTTCGGCCACTAGCCATGCCTGCACGGCTGGCGCTTTATACGGGGCTTATCACAGATACAGGTGGATTTCGGTTTCGCAGCGTTACGCCCCGAACCCTTCAAGTTGCGGCCGAGCTTATTCAGCCCCCTTTCCCCCTTGAAGCTGTGCATCACTATATTTTCCAGCGCAAAAAGCTTTCTACCCTTCACCTACAGGCTCACCTCATCCAGAATTATCTCCAAAAGTTGGACGATTTACCCGTGCTTCTTCTGCCTATTCCTGCTAGGGAGTTGGAGCGTTTTGGGGCGGATTGGGAAGAGGTAGAGACGCTTCCCAATCAGATTTTGGCGCTGGAGGGCGTGCTGCTTGCTGTAGTACTCAAAGAATACCCCGAGGCGACCCGCATAAGCCTACGCAGTGTAGGGGACTTTCCCTGCCATGAGGTAGCCCAGCATTTTGATAAGGGTGGCGGGCATCGCAACGCCGCCGGCGCTACGCTCTACCGCTCGCTGGAAGAAAGCCTAAATTTCACTAAGCAACTCCTTCAAGAGGTATATGCGTCACGCTTACTGGCTGATTATAGGGCTTTTTTGGAGCGGCTGGCGCTGCACCAGCTCCAGTGAAAGCTCAGGAGATAGGCACCTAAGCCCTCAAAACCTTGACTCACCTAAGCCCCTTCCACTCTCAGGCGAAAAGGGTAGAGCTCTGCAAACAGCCCCTCCCGCTACGCCCTTGCCCCAGAAATTTGTGCCCTATCCCATTGACTCTACTAAACTCCAGGTACTTTCCTCGGGCTTGAAGATATATATACATCGGCGAGGGGAAGGGAATCTGCCCCGAGCGGGCCAACAGGTAACCGTCCATTATCATGGGCTTCTGCCAAATGGGAAGGTATTTGATAGTTCTTATGAGAGGGGGCAGCCTTTTAGTTTCTGGCTCGGGCGCGGGCAGGTGATTGCGGGGTGGGAGGAGGGGATAGCTCAGTTGCCGGTAGGTTCTCAGGCCGTGCTTATTGTGCCCCCTGAGCTGGGCTATGGAAACCAGGCGTATGGCCCTATTCCACCTAATGCTACGCTGATCTTCTATGTGGAGGTACTGGCTGCTATGTAGTGTGTGGGTATGGGGGCAACCGATAGAGCCCTACACTCACAGCGTAGCGGCTTCCCCTTTTCTTCATTCTTTTGGCTGGGGCTTAGGTGTACTAGTGCAAAACTGGTCGGATCCCCAGAGGGGTTCCTTCTGGATGGGCGACTTCAGCTCCTATCGTACGAAGTATGAGATACGCACCCGCTCGGCCTATCGGGACCAAGGGGGAAAGGATTATGTCTTTGGCAAGCTCTACTACGCTTATCTTTTGGAACTGGTATATGGGTGGCAGTATATCGTGGCGCCCCGCACCCCTAATACGCCCCTTCAAGTCAGTCTTCAGTTAGGGGCAGGACCTGCCTTAGCCTTGCTTAAGCCCTACTTTATTGAAATTGCCGTTCCCATCTCGTCCACCCAGGCGATTATTCAGATAGATACCTACAAGCATGGCCAACACACTTACTACGACATTGTAGGGGAGGCAGACTTTTATTTAGGCTTTGATAAGTTGCGAGGGGTGCCAGGCGGTTTAGTTCAAGTGGGGGCTCTTATAGATATGGGGCGCAGTCCGGCTCTCGTGCGCAGCTTAGCGCTGGGCCTTCGGGCCCAAGGGTTTGTTCAGCCTATCCAGACTCTTCACGACAAACCCAAACGCCGCTTCTGGCTCTCAGGCTACCTGGCTTTTTATATTGGCAACGCATGGAAGTAGCGCTATGGATTAGCCTGGCGTATCTGCTGGGCTCGCTTACGCCTGGGCTATGGCTGGCGCGTGCTTACGGCGTGGATATCCGAAAAGTCGGCAGCGGAAATATTGGTAGCACGAATGTTTATCGGGTATTGGGATTTTGGGCTGGGGTGCTTGTGCAGGTTGTAGATATAGGGAAGGCCTTAGTGTCAGTGGGGCTGGCTAAGCTGCGGGCGGTGCCCGAAGCAGGCCTTTATGCAGTAGCTACGGCGGCGGTACTTGGCCATATCTATCCCATATGGGCGGGCTTTCGGGGCGGTAAAGGTATCAATACGCTTCTCGGCGGAATGCTCCTCATTGAGCCGCTAAGCGCGCTGGCGGCTACGGGTACTTTTCTGATCTTTCTTTCCCTAAGTTGGATTGTGTCTGTTAGCTCGCTTGCTGGCGTGGCTAGCTTTCTCCTATGGCATGGTGTAGTGGGGGAAGGCGGCCCTATAGGCTATCTGGCTGGGGGGCTCTGGCTTGGACTCGTACTATATACCCATCGCCAAAACCTAGCGCGCCTTTTAGCGGGTAAAGAACCGCGCATAGGGCAAAAAAGCTCTTAATTTTGAAAGACGGCCATGCGTTTGATAATTCCGATGGCAGGGGAGGGGAAGCGGCTGCGGCCGCATACCTTTACCACCCCTAAGCCCCTTTTTCCGCTTTTAGGTAAGCCTGTGGTGGAATGGCTTGTGGAAGAGGTGGGTCGGGCGCTTGCCCAGCCCGTAGAAGCCATGGTGTTTATAGTGCGTGAGCTAAGCGCCGATCATCGGGCCTTCTTGGAAAGGCTAGCCCAGCGCTGGGGGAGTCAGGCGATTTTTTGTACCCAATCGGTGCCCTTGGGGACGGCGCATGCGCTCTACCAGGCACGGGATTACCTGCAGGGCCCCTGCGTAATTCTTTTTGCAGATACCATTTTTACTTCATCGGCCCATATTAGGCCAGAGGCTGATGGGGCGCTTTGGGTAAAGGAAGTGGCGGATCCGCGCAGCTATGGGGTAGTAGAACTTTCGCCCGACGGCTACATAGGCCGCCTGGTAGAGAAACCGCCTAATCCGCCTTCTAATCTGGCGATTATTGGGGTTTACTTCTTGCGGCAGGCGGAGTGGCTCGTGCCAGCCATAGAGTATCTTTTTGAGCGCGATATTCGGGTCAAAGGGGAGTATCAGCTTACGGATGCTCTGCAACGGCTTTGCGAAGAAGGCAGGCGTTTGCAAGCGCTTCCTGTGGAGGAATGGCTGGATTGTGGCAGTCGCCTCCTTATTTTGCAAGCGCAGGCGCGCCTTCTGGAGCGGGGGGGTACTTCCCTGCCTTCGCCGCCGCCCTCGGCGCACATTCTTCCACCTGTATGGATAGCTCCCGGCGCCGAAGTAGAAGCCAGCGTTATAGGCCCCTATGTAGCCATTGAAGCGGGGGCAAGGGTTTATCGGAGTATCCTTTCGCACACGCTCTGCCGCACTGGCGCCGTAGTAGAGGCTTCGGTCCTTCATAATTCCCTGATTGGGGCTCATGCCTGCTGTCGTCAGGCAGTGGGCGAAATAGACTTAGGGGATTATAGCCGCTATGGGGTGGAAAGCGCTTAGCCTTTGCCTTTTGACAATTAGTTGGGCTCAGAAACGGTCTAGCCGGACGCCTAAGGTAGATACCTTTCGGTGGCAAGCGGCCGCCGCCCCTTTCACCCGAGCCGTCGTACTTTTTAGCCAGGGCCTCTACGAAGAAAGCGCCGAATACTTCTACAAAGCGGCAGAGGTCTGCCCGAATAGCGCTGGCATCCACCACTACTTAGCGCGGATAGCCTACGTGCAGGGGGATTATTTGCGCATGCTCACCCATGCCGAAAAGGCCTACAAGGAAGCCCCAAACGAGCTCTGGCTAGCCTTAGGCTACGCCAGCGCCCTCCAGCTCAATCACCAAGAGGCCGAAGCCCTCGCCCTACTTGAGAAACTTTACAGCCTCTGGCCGAACGACCCCGAAGTACTTCTGCGTCTAGCTCAGCTTTACCAAGAAAAGGGCGATTTGGACAAAGCCGATATGCTCTACCAGAAGCTTCAGCACCTTTCGGGAAATTATGAGGAGATTTTTCAGAGTCGCATCCACATGTTTGTAGAGGCGGGACAGATAGGGCGCGCCATAGCGATTGCCGAAACATTGGCTAATCTCTGGCCTAACCACGAAATCTACTTAGAAACCGGCGCACGCTTGTGTGAGCTTAGCCGGAATATGAATTGCATGGTAGATTTTGTACAGCGGCTTTTGCGCATAGACTCTGCTAATCAAGTGGCTTGGGGGATCGTGCTGGACTATCCAGAGGTTTTTGAAAGCGTTTGGGGTAGGGAAGTATGGGAGGAGCTTCTCAGCATCCCCAGCATACCCCTAGAAGTCCGCTACAAACTCCTTAAGCAGGCCTATTTCGTGGAAGAGGAGTTTTTGGAACGGCTGGATAGCTTTTTGCGGGCCTATCCTATGGCCATAGGGTGGGAATTGGCGGCCCATTACTGGAGGCATAGGGGGCGATGGGATAGCGCCGGCAGGGCGTGGAAGCAAGCCATTGCCTTAGACTCTAGCCAGCTTTCGTATCACCTATCGTACTTTTATGCCCTGTGGCAGCAAGGGGGGGGCGATTCCTTAGCGGCGGCCGTGGAGCGAGCGCAGGAACTTTTCCCCGGTCAAGGGCGCCTACTCATCTGGGTAGGTCTCGTACAGGCCCAGCAAAATCTCTGGCGCGAAGCCCTAAGCAGCTTTCAGCGGGCTAAAAGGCTAGTGGATGATCTGGAATCGCCCCTGCGAGAGCTTTTGGCCTATTATATGGCTCTAGCCGAAGCGAAGCTAGGCCGGCTTTCCACCTCCACGCGTCAGCAGCTTGAAAATCTGTATCCCCCGCCTATAGGCGCCTACATATGGCGGATTTTTACCCTTCGCACGGGCGGCGCACCCGAAGCCGTCTATCCTTTACCGACTCAAACCCTAAGCCCTTATACCGAATGGCTAAACCTTCTTCTGGCTTTAGCGCAGAAACGCCCGAATGAAGCCCTTCGCTACGCTCTTCAAGTGGAAAATCTACCTAACCTTCCCTTAGAGCTATGGGCGGATCTTCTGCTTCGCTTTTCGGAGGCGGAGCATCCCGAAGCCTATGCCCGCTGGAAAACCCGTGCCAAAGCCGCTTATCCCTTGGCTCCGCTATGGCGCCTCCTGCCCTAAGATATAGCTTAGTCGGGCTGCTCCTGCTTACGGCTTGTGCGCGCCGCGCTCGAGTCCGGACTAAGCCCCCTAATCCCGCCGAGATTACCCTTCCGTATCTGCTTGAAAGGCTGCGCTGGCAGTCCCCCTCAGCTGTACTCAAATTGAGCTACCGAGCCGTCTATAAAAATGGCCGTGAGCAGCACTTCTTCCTACGCCTCCTAGTGCAGGGCGATTCCCTCTTATGGGCTTCAGCCAGTGTGTTTGGATTTGAGGGTCTACGCCTCCTTTGGCGGCGCGATAGCGTCTTTCTGCTAAATCGCTTGGAGCAGGCGGCCTATATAGGGCCGGTAGATAGCCTTAGGCATTTCCTGCCCGCTTTAGGCGTCCAAGATTTAGTAGCGCTTCTTTTTGCCAAGCTTCCCCCGCGTTTAGAGACGGCCGAGTGGCGGTGGAATGCCGCCCGGCAGGCTTTATGGGGCCGCTTAGCCGCCTACCGAGCCGAAGGCGAAGTGCTCTGGCCTCAAGCTACCGCCTTCCGCCGATGGACGCTTAATCTCCCTAATCAGCCACCGCTTAACCTTTTGTATGACTGGGATGGAGGACGCCCTAACCTGCCTGCCCTGCGCTTTGAGTTTGCCGATGAGAGCGCCCTGATACTCTATCCTCAAGCGCTAGAGCTCAATCCTTCCAATCCTGCTATGCCCTTCCAAATTCCCGAAGGCTATACCGTTCGTTCCTTGGCGCAATTTCGCCTGTGAAAAAGTCCCTACGCATAGCGATAAGTCCTTGTCCCAACGATACCTTTATCTGGGGGCCTTTAGCGTTAGGGGAAATACGTACGCCCCTGCGTGTCAGCTTTGATTATGAGGACATTCAGACGCTCAATGCGTGGGCCCAGCAGGGTAGAGCCGATATAATCAAGCTTTCCTTTTACCAATTTGCGCAGCTTCCGAGGGGACTTTATCGCCTGCTGCCAACAGGAGCCGCTCTGGGCGAAAATGTAGGCCCCCTTCTGATAGGGCGACGGGTACTTAGCCAGGCCGAGCTGGCCGAGGCCTCTATCGGCCTGCCTGGCTTCTCTACTACAGCCTATGCCCTTTTCCGCTTTTATGCGCCTCATGCGCAGCAGCTTATCGCTATGCGTTATGACCATCTGATTCCGGCCGTTGCGGCGGGGGAAATTGATGCTGCCGTAATTATCCATGAAAGTCGCTTTACCTATGAGGCTTATGGGCTCAAGCTTATTCAGGATTTGGGGGCTTATTGGCAGGCGCAAACGGGCCATTTGGTACCACTAGGAGGGGTGGCGATTCGGAAAGGGGTGTGGCGACGTCCCGTGATTCGGGCGCTTCGACGTAGCCTACGCAGCGCCCAGCGCCATCGCAGCGCGCGCCTAATGGCCTTTATCGGGCAATATGCGCGCGAAATCAGCCCCGCTATACAGATGGCTCATATAGACCTCTACGTGAATCGCTATACCTACCGCCTTGGGCCCAAAGGCCAAGCCGCTATCCGCTATTTTCTGCGCTGGGTGCGCTCTAGGCCGTAAAAAGCTCCAAGCGGTGCTTATCGGCGTATTCCAGTAAGTACTGGGCAAGGGCAGGGTAAAGTTGAAGGGTAGGGTCCTGGGCAATAAGCTGCTGGGCAGCCAGGCGCGCCTTCTCTAAGATGGGCTGGTCCTCAATCAGGTCGGCTATTTTGAATTCGGGAAGGCCGCTCTGCTTAGTGCCCAAGAAATCGCCCGGTCCGCGCAGTTTGAGGTCTATTTCTGCAATACGGAAGCCGTCCTTATATTGGGCCAGAGCCCGCAGGCGCGAAAGAGCCACTTCGCCCGGCGTATTAGGCACGATGAAGATAGCGTAGGAAGGATAGCTTCCGCGTCCTACGCGGCCGCGTAGTTGATGGAGCTGAGACAGCCCAAAGCGGTCCGCATGTTCTACGATAAGCACCGTGGCATTGGGCACATCTACCCCTACCTCTACGACGGTCGTGCCTACTAAAATCTGAGTCTGGCCTAGCTTGAAAAGCTGCATTTCGCGCTCTTTGCGTTCGCTGCTGAGGCGCCCGTGAATCATACCTACTTTATACTCAGGAAAGGTGGCGCAAATCAGTTCGTAGCCTTCGGTTACAGGTTTGAGGTCGGATTTTTCGGATTCCTCTATGATGGGGTAGATGATGTAGGCTTGGCGGCCTTTTTGCAGTTCGGTGCGCAGGAGCTGCCACACTTCGCGTCGCTGGGCCTCTGTACGCAAGAGGGTTTGAACAGGCTGACGCCCTGGAGGGAGCTCGCGTATTATAGACACATCCACATCCCCATAGAGCGAAAGGGCCAAGGTGCGCGGTATCGGCGTAGCCGTGAGGAGCAAATTATGGGGTCGGTAAGGCTGGGCCTTTTCCCATAAAGCGGCGCGCTGGCGCACCCCAAACTTATGCTGCTCATCAATAATAGTAAGGCCTAAGCGATGGTACTGGACGGCCTTCTGGAAGAGGGCATGCGTGCCTATGACACAGGGCAGCTCGCCCGTTGCTAGCTTCGCTAAAAGGCGTTTTTTTTGGGCCGGAGGGGTACTGCCAAGAAGAAGCCCTACGCCCAAGCCTAAGGGGGATAGCCATTTGCGGAAGCTGCGGGCGTGCTGCTCCGCCAGCACCTCGGTAGGGGCCATCAGCGCCACCTGATAGCCATTCCCTATGGCAATTAGCGCCGCAAAAAGGGCCACAATCGTTTTACCGCTTCCTACATCACCCTGAATAAGCCGATTCATAGGTACATTTTGCCGCATATCCTGCCAAATCTCCCGAATCACCTGCTTCTGGGACTCGGTAAGAGGGAAAGGCAGGTACTTATGGTAAAACTCGCGCACTAGCGGCCCTACTTGGCTGAAAGACGGCGCCGTGTATTGGGTCTGAAGGAGATACTTGCGGCGTACCAGGAGCACTTGTAGGAGAAAGAACTCTTGAAATTTGAATCGGTAGCGGGCGCGTTCAGCCTCTTCTACGCTTGTGGGTAGATGTAAGGCGCGTAAGGCTTCAGGCAAGGGCATAAGGTCATATTCAGCCCGTATAAATTCAGGAATCGGGTCCTCACGCGCAAATTGGGTAAGCCGGTACAGCTCTTCAAAAAGCATATGGAAGCGCTTGTGGTCTAATTGAACTTGGCGGAGTTTTTCGGTGAGGGGATAGACGGGATAGACGCGCAGGTAGGTGTTGGGCGAGACGCCTTCGCGGAGCGGGATAAGCTCGGGGTGAGCCAAAAAGAGCTTGCCTTTCCTATACTGAGGGCGGCCTATAGCTAGGACTTCCTGACCCGCTTGGAATTTCTGGCGCACCCATTCCCACCCTTGATACCAGCGAAGTTCCATCCAAGCTCGGCCATCGTAGAGCGTACTTATGAGGAGCGCTTGGGACCGGCCGGGATGCGCCCGGACTTGAAAGGGTCCCAGCCGCCCGCGGAAAACCGCCTCGTGCTCTAGGCTAGCCTGGCTTATGGGGGTAATCTGGGCATAATCTAAGTAGCGCCGCGGGAAGTACTCCAAAAGGTCGGCGTATGTTTTGAGTCCTACCTCGGCCTCTAAGACTTGAGCGCGGCGTGGCCCCATGCCTTTGAGATAGGCCAAGGGGGTATGCCACACCTCTGGGCCCTCCATCACTCCTTTACAAAGCTGGCGCGGAATGTACCCAGGCCTTCGTCCTGAAGGAGGAGAAGGTAATAGCCTGCTGGCAGCGCTTCTACTTCTAACTGCAGGTAAGCCGCGCCGGCATAGGCCCACTCACCAAGCCGATGTCCAGCCGGGTCATAAAGCCAGAGAAGCCCCTTCTGCGCCCCTGCCGGTAGCTGTAAGTAGAGGATTTTAGCCGTTGGATTGGGATACAGGTGAAGCCTACCTGGAGAAAGCGTACTGCCTACCAGTGCCTGGGGAAGGTCTCGCACTACTTCCACCTCATTTCTGGCGGTGTCGGTGCAGTTATAGTTGAAGGCTATGAGGGTTACCGTATAACGGCCTGGCTGAGTATAGGCGTAGGAAGGCGAAACAGCCGTACTACTATCGCCTGTCCCAAAAAGCCAGAGGTAACGGGTAGCCCCTATGGAGGCGTTACGGAAATGCACCGTACCGCCCCCTGTATTGAGGTCCACGGGGTTGGGTGAGGCTGTGAAGGCAGCCTCCAAAGTGATAGCGCTACAGTTCCATAAGACCTCTATGAGACGCACGGCGGTATCGCTGCATAGGCCATTGCTTACGGATAGCACTACGGGATAGCGGCCAGCGGCCGTGTAGGTGTGAGTGGGATTAGGCAGGTTGGCTACGGGCGGGCTGCCATCGCCGAAATTCCAGGTGCGCGCCAAAGGTGGTGGATTCGTTTGATCGGTAAAGGTAACGGGCTGCCCTACCTGCGCGGTGGCAGGCCCGCTGAATTGTGCCTGCAGCGGCGTACCGATTGTAATACGTATCTCATCCTCCGCCAAGCAACCCAAGGCATTCTGGGCTACTACCCGATAGAGCCCCGATACATTAGCCACAACTTCGCAGGCATTGCCGGGGAGAGGGGTATTATCCCGAGTCCACTGGCAGGAGGTGCCGGCGGCACGCAAGCGCACACCATTAGGATCGCATACAGCCGTATCCGTCCCTAGATCCACCGTGAAGGTTTCATACTGTACTACAATCGTATCCCTTCCTGTGCAGCCGTAGAGGTTGCTAACCAGGACGGCATAGGTACCGCTTCGGTCCGCTAGTAGGGTTTGGGTAGTAGCGATGGGTACCCCGTTATAGGTCCAGAGGTACTGAAAACCCGCTAGGCCCGCATCTAAGAGGGGCGGGGGGCTTCCAGCACACAGGGTAAGGTCAGGACCTAGGCGAACGGGAATCTGCGGCTCTATTCGGAGGCGAAAGGTATCCCTTCCTTCGCACCCCCCAGGATAGGTTACCACGGCGACATACTCCCCAGCGTTGGAGGCATTTATACTAGGCGTGCCTGTAGCGAATACGGCGTTATTGTAATACCAAGTAATCGTAGCGCCAGGTAGGGTAGAAACACTGAGAGTAATCGGGGGATCATTGGGGCAGCGGAAGGTATCTGGCGGTAGAGCCACGACGGGCCTATCTACCACTTGTATGAGCAGGCTGTCCCAAGGCGTGAAGCCACAACAGTCATGGCGCAAGCGCAGCTTTATCCAATAGTTTCCGGGGGTATTGAAGGTTACGGGCCCAGGGTTAGCGGTATTAGCTGAAGCGGGGAGGCCGCCGGGAAATAGCCATTCGTACCCATCGGCATTTATAGGGGTACTGAAGGTTACCGAGGAGGCGGCGCAGGTAGTCGTATGGGAAGCCTGAATGCGGGGCAGCGCTACAGCTCGGTGAATAAGTACGAAGTCCGCATAGGTGTAGGGCAAACCATCTACTAATAGGGTGGGTGTATAGGCCCTGGCCTGAGGATAAGTGGGAGAGGCGGTGGTCCCTATTACCGCTGCGGGCTCACCGCCTGTATTCCAAACGAAGTAGTTACCTGCGGCTGAGGTACTTAGTTGTACGGTTTGATAGGTACAGGCCGTAGGGTTTTCTAGGAGGATAGGGGGTTCAGCAGGGTTGAAGTTGTTTTGTACGATAGGGGCGTAGCTACCTGGGAGGCTATAGTGGTAGAGGGGTTCGGCGATGCCGGGGGAGCCGTTTCCGCCGCGTCCGCCGTTTCCGCCGCGTCCGCCGGCGCCGCCTTCACAGCCAGCAGCCCTACCGCCAGTAATAAGGCGGTCATTACCGGGATCGCCGCCTATACCGCCTGCTCCACCTAAGCCAGGTGCCCCGCCCCTACCTGCTCGGCCTGCACCGCCAGTAGATAGACGACAATCCCTAATTAGACCATTTGGGCCATTTCCCCAGAGGAAGATAGCGAAGCTGGCGCCGCCTGCGGTGCCACGCCGGCCGGCGGTACCATGCTGGCCGCCTTCGCCGCCGCCGCCCCCACCGCCACCGGGACTGTTCCAGTTATAGGTAGCCCCATTCAGCCCTGGAATGCATCCTATGCTTCCTCCGCCACCGCCGCCCCCACCCCCGCTTCCATCCGTTCCATCCGTTCCGTCTGTTCCATCCTGGGGCACGAAGTAGCCGCCTATAAATTGGGCTACGCCGTCCTGGCCATCTTGCCCATCCTGTCCATCGGCCCCTGGCTGACCCTCCGTACCCGTGTGATCCGGCTGAGTAAAAGGCGTAGGGCAATTGTTGAAGAAGTTAGTTATGTCGGTGGCGTTTAGGCCATTGTTACAGTAGCATAGGCCAGGCTTGCCTATGCCGCCTGCGCCAGCGCCGGGTCCATTGCCGGGCTGACCATTTTGACCGGCTGGCGCAGAGATGACATTAGGATCGCAGATGTCGGCGCACTGGAGGATAGGGAGGCAATTAGTGGAGGTGCCACGGGCGCCGCCATTGCCGCCGCGGCCGCCAGCCCGTGTCCCGCCGGACCACCCGCTACCGCCGGCCCCACCTAAGTTCGTATAGGGCGGGGTGGTGGGGTCACAGCGACGACAGCCTAGCCCGCCAGGCTGTCCTGGCGCTCCGGCTGCCCCATTCCGACCTGGCGCTCCATCTACTCCATCGCCTCCCTTCCCCGCATGAATCCTACACCGTACTATGGCATAATCTCGACATCCATTCAGATAGACGCCGTAGGTAGAAATACCCGGCCCTGGCGCATCGGCTACTTCTATGGCTAAATCCTGTAAGCGAAAGCCGCGCCGCCCCACGGCTTGAACAGCCGTAAGCCGAGGCGGGTTAGGTTCTACGTTCGTCGCCGTACGCCGCAGCGTTGTAATAGCGGTATTGGATTTCTTCCACCCTTGAGCGGGGAGGTAACCCCCCTCTAGGATTAGGCTGTCTATCCCAATCACTAGGGGCGCCTCTAGCGTGTAGGTGCCCTCCGCCAGGCGCAGATACCGAGCGGTGGGCGAAACTAGCGAAAGCGCATAGGACAGGCTGGCTGGATTGGCGCGAGTGCCCGCAGCCCCGCTACTCGCCCCCGTAGGTGTGACGTAGATGATCCCGCACTCTTGCGCATAGCCTAAAGTTACCCAAGCCCACATTAGCCCTGACCAGCGGCCCATGAAGCAAATATAACCTAATTAGAAGATATGCTGAAAAGCGAAAAAAGTTTGGCTACCTTCTCGGCTGAAGCCCCAGTCCCACCGCAGAATCGTGCTTTGATTCCAGGCGAGGCGCAGGCCCACGCCGGGCGAGCCTACCCAGCCGATAAGATTGGGCTTTATTTGGCTCAGTTCATCCCATACCGTGCCAGCATCGTAGAAGACTACGCTACCGATGATCCAGTCCTGCCAGAGCAGGCGGAAAGCGTACCAGTGCGTTCGGGCTTCTAGGTTGATTTGGGCTACGACTGGGGCTACGAAGCGATTTTCCCGAAAGCCCCGAATAGAACGGGCTCCTCCAAGCACGAGGATACCCCCAGCCTCGGCCTGGCTGGAAATGTCATAAAGCTCTATGAAGTTGATGCGCGGGCCCCAAATGTAGCCAAAAGCCGTAAGGCTCGCTAAAGTAAGCCGGCCACTTTTCCCCCAGCGCAAGGGCGTATGGAAGGTTATGGCCTGAAGCATTACTTTATTTTGGGTGAAATCGCTGCCCAGCCAGCGAGTCTGGAGCTCATGAGAATATTCCAAAAAGACGCCATGGGTCGGGTCGGGTTCTAAATCGCGCGTATCGTACATAACAGCCCACGCCAGAATGCTAGAGACCCACCAGCGGCGGCTTTCTTCATAGCCGCTGAGACGGAATCGCTGCCACGTCCCGTCTCGGTATTCTTCGTCAAGGCGTGTAGGGCGCTGAATAGCTTCTACTACTTCGCCGCTGCTGGTGCGTACTTTGGTGCGGTGACCGGCATGCGAACGAAAACGCGTAAGGTCTAGCTCATAGCCCAAGAAGAGTCTTAGCCGTCCGCCTGCCAGTAGGCGCTCAAAGGCTACATTGTAAAGCTGCGATTCCAGAAGCATGCGGGCGTAGTTTTCATCCGTGTAGTAGTTACCATCGGGGCCTAAAAACGGCTCAGCTAAGGCCTCTTCGTAGGCAGCCATGCGGCGAAAGGTGCGGGGCAGTTCGCCTGGCGCGCGAGGTGGGGCTAAAAGCGGCCTAAACAAATGCCTGCGTCCTATTCCCCAGTACTGCGCATCTGGGTCGCGAATAATTTCTATGTTGGCCCGCATGCGATATGGCCCTCCGAAGAGAAAAGGCGCATCATAGTTCGCCACAATGCTATAGCGGGTATTCTGGAAGATAAAAATATTAGCATCTATACGGTGGCGATAGGCACTGTAGGCGAAAAAGGGGTCTCTGCGGCTACCGTTTATATATAGAAAACCCTCTGCCCCAAACCCAAATCCCCGAATAGGGTCATATTCCCAGCGTGGAAGGCCCGTGACGAAGGTACCGGTGCGCTTCTCGGCAAGCTCTTCTGGGCTTAGCCGTTTGCTGGGGTGAATATAAAACGGGGGAGGAGGCAAGGTATCCTGCGCCCTCCCCCAAACGCTCAACAAGGTTCCTATCAAGCCTAATCGTCGCACTGGAAACAAAGAAAAGAATTACCCGCCTATCGCTTCCCTTGCCGCTCTTTTCTACTGCCCCTCATAGGGGGCTTTTAGCGTGAGAAAAGAGAGACTATAGCTTAGGGCACTGCGGGCCCCTACTTTACTGCAGGGGTATAAGGTAGGTAAGGCCTATTACAAACCCCCCTGTCAAAGCCGCCGTAGGAGAACGCTCACTCTCAGGCTCATTCTGTCCCCCACCGCCACCATGACTTGCAGAGCGGTACTTGATATCCTGCTCCCAGTAGCTGTGGGTATGGGTGCCATGGGCATATTCGGCCTTTTTATTTTCTATGTCGGTGAAAGTGTAATCGCCACGCAGTTGGAAGGATAGGTGGAGCGATTCGGTAAGGCGGATGGCTACTCCTAAACCCACCGTAGCCCCAAAGGTTGTAGAAGCATAGGCTGGTTTATTTAGGCTTACGCGCTCAGGATTAATTGGGGTTACCTCGTAAAGGATGCCTTCTTTGTTTCCTGTGGAGAGAGAGAGTTCAGAGCTGCCCAGCTTGACGGTCATTTTGTCCTCAGCGCTTAGGAGTAGGCCTAATTGGGGACCTAAGCTAAAGCTGAGCTGTACAGGTGATTCGGGGTCTGATCCCAGCCGAAGGAGAAGAGGTATCTTCAGGTAATTTAGGCGCGTGCGACCTTCCCACCTAAGCCCTAAGGCTTCGTCTTTGCCCGTATACCGCTGACCTTCGCTGGAGTAGAGGAGATCCAGGCCTACACCTACATAGTTGGAGAAATGGTAGGCCAGACTAAGCCCGCCCATAAAGCCCCAGGTCGTCTTGTAGTCTAAGATAGGGCCGGCGTCCATGTCTTCTTGATTGAGTAACCACGTAGTTTGGGGGGCACCCACGAGGCCGATCTTGAAGGTGTTAGCTTGGGCCCAGATAAGCCCACTCAGGCCGAGGAATACGCTTAGGTTTTTTAGGGTACGCATAGCGCCACAAAGATACAGAGGGGCCCTTGGCTTCAGGATTTCTGCTGGAAAAATCGGTGAGCCGCCTCTAAGTCGGTCTGGATTTGGGCCTTGAGGACGGCAGGTGAATCTATAGGGGTAAAGGGGCGAAGGAAGTGTAAGAAAGCTGCGGCGAGTAAGGCCCCATACAGGGGCTGCGAAGTCCCGTGGAGGAAGTGGACTTCTAATACGCCCTCTGGGCTGAGGTAGAGCAAAGCGGCTTCACCTTCCCTGAGGGGTAGGGGGAGGGGACTTAGGCTTGCATAGCCTGCGTAGGTGCCCGCTGGCGGCCTGATCTTTTCGGGCGGAAAGGCGAGATTGGCCGTAGGCGTGCCCAAAGTGCGGGCTATCCCCCGTCCGGGCTGAACTAGCCCCCGTACGGTATAGGGATAACCTAAAAGGCGCTGAGCCTCGGCTACAGCGCCAGCAGCGAGGGCTTTGCGGATACGCGAGCTACTTACAATCTCGCCTTCGGCCCTATAAGGCGGCACTTGACGTACGGGGATGCCACGCTGCCTTAGGAAGTCGGCGGACCCTTCCCGGCCGCGTCCAAAGCGGTGGTCATAGCCCACTATTATGCCTCGGGGGCTTGCCTGCTTTTGTATCCATTCGGTAAGAAAGGCCTCGGCACTCAGCTTGGCTAGCTCGGGGGTAAAGGGTATTACGCGCACCCGCTCGGCCTGGGCGCGCAGGAGGAAAAGGCGTTCCTCTAGGGTAGTCAAGAGCGGCGGGCTCTCCCCTTGCAGAATAGCGCGCGGATGGGGATGAAAGACCCATACTTCTACCCCCGTGCCTTCGGCTTGAGCCCACTCGCGTGCCGCCGCTAGGAGGTGTTCGTGCCCCATATGAACGCCATCAAAGGTGCCCAGGGTAAGGATAGGCCCTGTAGTGTGTGTGGCTTCAGGCAGAGGTGTAGCGCTCAGGCTGGATTGCATCGCTTACCGAATACGAACCTATTCGGGTGCGGCGAAGGGCACCGACATAGGCTCCCCATCCAGTGACTCTCCCGAGATCCTCTGCCAGACTGCGCACATAGGTGCCTTTACTGCAGGAAAGCCGCAGAAGCCATCGCGCCGGCGGCTCGTAATACACCTCCTCCAACGCATAAATCTCTACCAGCCGTGGCGCAAGGGTAAAAGACTGCCCAGCGCGGGCAAGAGCATAGGCTCGCTTGCCTTGCACCTTGATAGCCGAAAAAACAGGCGGTCTCTGAAGGATGCGTCCAGTAAATTGAGCCAGTAACGCCTTCCGCTCGCTCAGGCCCAGGGGCTTAGGAGCCTGAACGGGCTCTGGCGCAAACTCCGCATCGCCTGAACGCGTGGAATACCCGAAAATCACCAGTACATAATACTCTTTGGGTAGCGCCTGTAGCTCGGCTAAATAACGGGTGGCTCGATCTACTGCCACTAAAATTAGGCCAGTGGCTAAAGGGTCTAAAGTACCCGCATGCCCCGCTTTTCGTACCCCTAAGGTGCGTTTGACCCACTCCACGACTTGGGTAGAGCGCCAGCCATACGGTTTGTCTATGGCGATTATCTCCATAGAAGTACGGCGCTGCCTAGCCCTATCCGATAAAGGCCGAAGGGCGCTAAGCCCCACCTCTGCCAAATACTCAGTAGGAAACGCATAGCCAAAAGCGCCACGCCAAAAGCTACCCCGCTACCTAAGAGAAGAAGGTCCCAGTGAGCCTCTAAAAGGGCGGTAGGCATTCGCCAGAACTTATAGGCCGAGGCTGCGCCCAGCGTAGGCACGGCTAAAAGGAAGGAAAATTCGGCCGCAGCGCTTTTATTGAGTCCAACCAGTTGGGCACCAAGTAGGGCGGCCGCCGCACGCGAAATCCCTGGAAAAAGGCTTATAGCCTGGACAAGTCCTATAACGAAAGCCTGCCTTAGAGAGAGTCCTTCTAATACGCCCTTGTTTTGGCGAAACCATCGGTCCATCCCAATAAGGAGAAAGCCGCCCACGACTAAATTTAGGCCTACTACGGCTGGCTGGCTCAAAAGCGGCTCTACCGTACCGCGCAGAAGTAGCCCAAGTCCCGCTGTTGGTAAAAAGGCCGCCACCAAAAGGGGATAGAGCTGTAGCTCCCTCCACCGCCGCCAGCGATAAAAAAGCACCGCCAAAATCGCCCCCCCTTGGATGATAATCTCATAGCTCTGAAAAAAAGCCTCCTTTTCCTTTCCCAGCCAGGCACTAAGTAGCACGAGATGGCCAGTAGAAGAGATAGGCAGGAATTCAGTTAGGCCCTCCACTAAGGCCAGAAGGAGCGCCTCCCATAGGCTCATCGGCGCAGGATAGCGTAGATAAGGGTGCTTATCCCTCCTACAATAACCCAAGGCGCTATATAAAGCGCTGGCGAGAAAACGCGGCTATCTACGAAATAGGGCGGCCAAAGTAAGAGCCCATAGCCGATAACCAGTATGATCACCCCTACTATCAAGGTCTGGTAGTTAGCCCGTGTAAAGGGCATGGGATTCTCCTCCTGCTTCGGTTTCTTCATATAAGCTTTTCTAAAGTCTGGTTCAGGAACCGCTCCAGCGCAAATTTACTGGCTAAGTAGCCTACTACGCCGCCGAAACCCAATAGAACTGCATATACGGAAGCCAAGCGCGGGTCGCGCAGGAGAAAGGCCAGCGAAAGGAAGTAGCGGTCAATCAGAAGCAGGGCGCCATGCAAGCCCAAGCAAGCCAGAAAGGCGCTCAATAGACCCTGAATTAGGCCTACCCTTAGAAAAGGCTTCTGAATGTAGGGGCGCGTAGCGCCCACCAGCTCCATCGTACGAATCTCCAGCCGCCGGGCAAATATGGCTAGGCGGACGGTGTTGAAGATAAGCAAAAAAGTAACGACCACCATAATTACTCCCACGGCCAAGCCTATGGTCTGCAACGTAGTGGTGCGCTTCTCTAAAATCTCCAGCAGGCGGCGCGGGTATTCGGTTTCCTTAACCATGTCCCACTCAAGCAGGTGGGTAGTCAGACGGAGGATGCTATCGCTGCGTACTTTTTCGCCGTGGAAAAGCACCCGAAAGGTGGGTGGGAACGGATTGAATCCCTCCATAGCCCGCACAAACTCCTCCCCAGCTATTTCCCGGAAGTTTTCCATGGCTTCCTCTGGGGAAATGTAGCGTACCTCTCGGACGAGCGGGTGGCGGCGAAGCCATTCATATAGGGCATGGACCTGGAGGGAGTCTACAGGCGTGTAGAGATGCACGCGGTACTCTAACCCTGCGCGTGCCTGCTCTAGCAGAAGCTGGCCTAAAAGCAGTAAAAGGATATAGGCACCCAGTAGAAAGAGCGCTAAGCTGCTGCTCAGGAGAGTGGAGAAAAATGGCAGACTGCCCCTTGTCACGCGGGTTTAGTAAAGCTAAGGCGGGCAGCCCACACCTGGAAGCCGGCTACCGCCCATTCGCGGGCCTGGGGGAGCCGTTCTATGGCCTGCTCGTAGGTGTCGGGCGTCAGAATGCCGAGGGTTACGGGAATGCCGCTCTGTATCGCAATATGAAGGAGGGCAGCAAAGACAGCCTGCGCTAAATAGCGATTATGTTCAGTCTCGCCTTTGAGAATACAGCCAAGTGTGAGAAGGACGGGTAGCTCACCGGTCTCACCCGGCTCATAGGGCTGCAGGTAGCCAATTGGCCCCGCCGATTCTAAGAGGAATTCAGCCCGCAGTTGGCTCTCCAAATTTCCCGTGAAAAAGGGTGGGAAACGAAGGTTACTTTGAATATGCGAGGGGCCTTGGATAGCCACGCGCTGGGAGAAACCTACGCGCCAGCTGTAGTGGCGCGCTAGCATAGCGGCCAGTTGGGGCAGTTCAAAGGCGCCTGGCACGGTGAAAACATGGGTGCGTTCAGACGGGAAACCAATCTCCTCTAGGCGGTAGCGCGCTTCCTCCCACATTTGAAGGGTGAGGGCCTCATGCCAGCTTGTACGCAATACAAAAAGACGCCCTCGCTCTAAAATAAAGGAGGGGGGCGTGTAAAGAAGGGGCTTAGTGCGCATGCTGGGTGCGCACGCGCGCGAGGTGTTTCTGGGCCGTGGAAGACTCCGTCGCCATCGGGTATTTGCGGGTAATTTCTTCGTACATACTGGCGGCTTTTTCCCATTCCTCCGCAAGCTCGTAGCACAGGCCTGCATGGATAAGGTAGAGGGGGCTAGTCTGGCTATTGCGGTGAAGGCGGGCCGCTTTCTCATAGCAGCGAGCGGCTTTCTTGAATTCTTTGAGCTCAGCGTAGGCGCCAGCCAGCGCTCCTAAGGCTATTCCACCGAGGTAACTATCGGGGGCCTCGTATTTCGCCAGCATCTCCACGGCTGCTTCGGGCTTATTGAGCCGGAGGTAGCATAGGCCAGCGTAGAGGCGGCATAGATTACCGGCTTCGGTGTAGGAATAGGCCTCCGCCAGCTGCGCAAAACCCATAGCCGTAGCCGTGCCCGCCAGAGCCTTTTCAAATGAATCCTGCCGAAAGTAGCTCTCCGCAAATCGCATCTCGCGCAGGCATTCCTCGTTCTGGCTGCGCCGATACTGGCGGTAGCTCACAAATCCCACTACCGCTACAACCACCGCTAGCGTCACATAGGAGAGCCAGCGCCGCTCTTGAAACTTTTTCCAAAGGGCTTTTAGGGGGTTAGCCGCCTCGGATACCTCAGCGGAGGATTTAGCCGCCTGCTCCTCGCTCATGTAGCGCAAATATAAGGCTAACCTAATGTACCTTAGACGGATGCGAAAGGGGGGGCTTGGCTTACTTCTCCTTCTGATCTCCTTGTCAGCGTGTGGCGGTCCTACGGGTGGGGGAGGCGTCTCAGCGCCCACGGAAGGCGAGCAGCATAAGACCGTCCTAGAGCTGGTGTCGCAAGATTGGCCAGCCGCTATAGATTCCTTGCACCGCTGGACCACCTTCGCACGCGGCTACTTCCTATATAAGGAAAGGCGGGGGGAGCAGGCCTATTTCTGCCGCCTTCGTATCCCTCTAGAAGAAGCCTCGGCCTTTTTGGTCCAAGTAAGCCGCTTAGGTGAACGGCTAAGCGAATACCATACCGCTTTGCGTCCGTTTGAGGGCCTTCAATACCTACAGAGCCGCCTCCAAATGAAGGAAGAGGCCATCCAGCGTCTTAGAGCCCTTCTCCAAAACGCCCGAACCGCTAGCGATATACTCGCAATAGAGCAAGAACTCCAGAGGGCTCTAGCGGAGTATGCGGCGCTCCGAGATACCCTTTATCAGCGTGAGCTGGAACAGCGCTACCTGCAAGTGGAAATTACCCTCTACAATCCTTACTACTTGGACTATTTTCAAGGGGGAAGCTATTTAGGCCATCTGAAGCGCAGCGTAGCCGAAGGATGGCGCGGATTTATTCAATTCACCTTTTGGCTGGCGGAGCTATGGTGGGTGTGGCTCCTAAGTGGGTTGGGCTGGGGGTTATGGCGCTGGTGGCGCCGGCGAAAGTGCTAAGCCCGTCTCTTCTACCTCCCGGGTGAAAGGAGCTAAAAGCGGATGTACGATACCTTCACTTACCCAAGCCGCTACCCCCTCAGCCACTAGGGGCAAAAGCAGAATGCCATTTCGGTAGAGGCCATTTATGTAGTAGAGCGGGAGGCCGCTAACTTTCCAAAAAACTGGTCTTCTATCGGCTGTAGCGGGACGCAGGCCAGCCCAAAATCGCAAGATCCGCTGTTCATATAGGTCTGGGAAAACATAGTAGGCCCGTCGCAGAATGTCTAACACCCCCCCGACCGTAAGGGAGGGGTCATACCCCTTCTCCTCCGCTGTACCGCCGAGGATAAGGTAAGAGCCTTTGGGGATGGTATAGCCGTAGCCCGTCATTTTGTTGAAATAGCGTACGGGGGCGGAAAGCCAATTTGGATGGGGCGATTCTACGGCTATCATCTGGCCACGAATGGGATAGACCTTGAAAGGCAGCCTCAGCCCTTCTAAAGGCACTCCTGGGCATACGATAAGGGTTTCTACGGTATACGTTTGGTGGGGGGTATGAAGATGAAAGGCTTGCGACGCATACGAAATGTGCTGGACGGGTGTATGGGAAAGAATGGTGCCTCGGTGGCGCTGGATAGCTTCTACCAGGCGGTCTCGTAGAAGCTCGGGTACGACCTGCCCTTCATCGGGCGCGTAGGTGCCGGCGGGAATGCGAGGTGAGACATTGGACAGATGCCGACGCAGGGCCGCGCCTTCCAGCCATTCTACCTCTAAGCCTTGGGCGCGCTCAAATTCCCAACGCCGCTTTACGTAGGGCACATCCTCCGGCGTAAGAGCAAGTTCGTAGGTGCCACAGGCGGTATAACCAATATCGCCTAAGGCTTCCGCCCAGGCAGGGTAGAGGCGCCGGCTATGAAGAAAGGCCCGCAGAAGGGGTATTTCTTCATATTCGGCTTCATAGGCGGGCGAGAGCATACCGCCCGACGCCGTCATGGCGCCGCTCCCCGGCTCGCGGGCCTCTAAAAGTAAAACCGTATAACCCCGCGCGGCCAGCTGCCACGCCACGCCTAAACCCGCTGCCCCTCCTCCAATTACGCCTATTTCAGCCCCCTTGACGGGCATATACCAGCTCTATCTGATCCCCTTCCGCCAGCACGGTAGAGCCCCATTTCGTGCGAGGGACTACCCGCCTATTTACGGCCACGGCTAAACCTACCTTTTCGGGTGAAATTCCCAGCCGCTCTAAAAGCTGTAAAACGCTTAGGTTCTCGGGTAATGTGAGGGCTTCACCGTTTAGCTGTACCCGCATAGGTAGAAAGAAACACTTTTGCGGTTTCTTCTATGACTTCGCGTAGGGGGGTATAGACAAAGGGCCAGGTTTGGGTAATGCGACTGCCATTGTAGGTGAAATGGGCGCTACTGGTACGGGCTGTTTCGCGCGTGGCGGCGGCTGGAAGGCCTAAGGCCCGCCCTAAGTGCTCCATTAGCCACCCAAAGCCTACTGCCATACGGCGCGGAATGGGTAAGCGGGGAGGGCGTCGCCCCAAAGCCTGCGCAATTGCCTCAAAAATCTCCTTATAGGTCCGATTCTCCGCCACTAAGATGTACCGCTTCCCCCAGCCGGTAGGGTGAAGCTCCATACCCATAAAAATAGCCCTTACCACGTCAGAGACCCCTACAAAGCCACTACTGCCCACTGGATAGAAGGGCAGGCCCCCCCAAATCATGCGGAAAAAAGCCGGGCTCCCTTTTTCCCAGCTTGGATAAGGGCCCAAGATGATACCTGGGTTAAATATGAGAATGGACAGCCCTTCTTCTCCGCCGCGCCAAACCTCTTTTTCGCCCAGATACTTCGTATAGCCGTAGTAGGTATTGTACGGGGACTCTTCCCAGAGGGTATCCTCGTTCAGAGGCTCGCTAGAACCGGCGGGGCGGCTGAGCGCTGCAATAGAACTGAGGTACACAAAGCGGCGCACGCCAGCCTCTAAGGCGGCATTGACTAGGTTGCGCGTGCCTTCTACATTTGTCTGGTGCATCCAGGCCCGGGCGCGAGGCGAGAAGCTGATCGTAGCGGCTAAGTGAATCACGGCTTCTGCGCCTGAACAGAAGCCAAAAAGTGCATGCGCGTCTTGAAGGGCGCTTTGCTGAATCTCCACCTCGCCTATATAAGGCTGTAGGGTGGGATGGTTGGGGGTGCGTACCAAAAGGCGTAAAGGCACGGGCTTCCCGCGGCGCTTCCATTCGGCTAAAAAGTGATAGCCTACAAAGCCCGTAGCTCCTGTTACCGCCCACATCAGCTCGTGCGAAGGGTATAGTCAATTACTATCTCGCAGCCCGCCGCGGCAAACATGGCCATGGCGCTACAGTACTTAGTGCGGGAAAGCTCAATGCTGCGCTCTATGTCGGCGGGTTTGGCGTTAGGGCTTTCTATTTCTACTTGGAGGTGAGCCTTGGTAAAGACGCGCGGGAAGTCGGGGCGGCGCTCAGCCGTAGCCTGCACCTGAAATTGGCGAATCTCGCAGCGCTTTTTTTGTAGGATACTTACCACATCCGCCGCAAAGCAGGCTACCATGGCACTGAGGAGTCCTTCCATAGGCCGCATCGCTTGGTCTGTACCCCCTACTTCTACAGGTGAGTCGTAAGCGGTGGTGTGGCCACTTTCCGCCTGCGCTAAAAAGTGGAGCCCCGCACCCGTCCATCGGAGCTTTACCTCCACGTGGGCCCGGAGGGATTCGAACCCCCGACCAACGGATTATGAGTCCGCTGCTCTAACCGCTGAGCTACAGGCCCGCTTCCACAAAGGTACAGAACTCTCGGAAAGAATTACATTTGCTTGATGTCTTCCTCGGAGGCCTTCCAGCAGGCTCAGAAGCATTTGGAAGCCTATTTGACGCAGCAGGGCCTCCGCAGAACTGCTGAACGCACCCACATTCTGCGCGCTATCTACGAGGAGCTTATGCACTTTGACGCGGAAACCCTTCATGCGCATCTCCTCAAAAAAGGCCTCAAAGTAAGCAGGGCTACAGTTTATAATACGCTCGAGCTGTTCTTAGCCTGCGGCTTAGTTAGGCGATATAGCTTCTACGAAGGGCGGATGATCTATGAGCGCAGTTTAGGCCGGCAGCAGCACGATCACCTGATATGCCTGGATTGCGGCTTTATACAGGAATTCTGCGATCCCCAAGTAGGCTTTGTTTTGCAGGGCATAGAGCGCCTCTTTCGGATGCAATCCGTCCGGCACGATTTAGTAATATATGCCCGTTGCACGGATGCCGTTTGTCCGCATCGTCCTAAAGTCTATACCTTTGCAGAAAAATGAATTACAATCCTGACCTGCATATGAACTATACCACACAGGACATGGGCAAAGCTATTGTCTTCCGATTAGAAGGCAGCCTAATGGGAGACTCCACCCAACAACAGTTCAAAAATGCCTTCTTAGAGCTTCTGGAAAAGGGCCACAAAAATTTTATTTTGGACCTTTCTAATGTGCGGAATATGAACAGTTCGGGGCTGGGTTCCCTGATTACGCTCTTTTCTCGCACGCGCTCGGCGGGGGGGGAGTTCATTTTGGCTGCCTTGCCGGCGAATATTCGCAGCCTGCTGCATATTACGCGGCTGGATACGGTATTTCCCCTTCGGGAGACGGTGGAGGAAGCGCTTGCGGGATTGACTTAGATGGGCTTGCCCCGGGTAGATGTAGTTCTGGGGCTACAGTGGGGGGATGAAGGCAAGGGAAAGGTAGTAGATGCCTTAGCGGTAGAATACCCCGTAGTGGCCCGTTTTCAGGGTGGGCCTAATGCAGGTCACACGCTCTATCACCAGGGTCAAAAGGTAGTTCTGCATCAGATTCCAGCGGGTATTTTTCACCCAAATGTCCTCTGTTTTATCGGGGATGGCGCGCTGATAGACCCCGAGGTATTTGCCCAGGAAGTGAAGGGGCTGGAGGCACTGGGGCTCTCCTTGCGGGAGCGTTTGGCTTTAGGGCGGGGTGTGCAGCTCATCCTTCCCATTCACCGCTGGCTGGAGGAAGTAAGTCCTGAAAGTGCGCGGATAGGTACGACCCGGCGAGGGATTGGTCCAGCCTACGCCGACCGCTACGCGCGGCGCGGCTTGCCCTTAGCCCAGCTGGATAACCCCAACTTCCCTCAGCAGGTAAAAGAGCTTACCGCCTACCATGCGCGGCACTTTTCCGACGTGCCCCCACCCGAAATTCCAGAAGACTTCTGGGTTGGGATAGAGCTACTGCGAAGCCTACCACGGGTGGATACCTTTAGCTGGATTCGCCAGTTTGACCGCATTTTGGCTGAGGGTTCGCAGGGTACGCTCTTGGATATTTTTGCGGGTACCTATCCTTATGTAACCTCCTCGCATACTACTATAGCTGGGGTACTGGCGGGGCTCAGTGTGCCGCCGCAGGCTATTGGGACAGTGTGGGGGGTCTTGAAAGCCTACACTACTCGCGTAGGCAGTGGTCCCTTTCCAACCGAGATTCATGGTCCGTTAGCGGCTTGGCTTCAGGAGAAAGGGGGGGAACGCGGGGCTACTACCGGCCGCCTGCGCCGCTGCGGCTGGCTAGACCTTGTAGCCCTGCGCTACGCCATAGCCCTGAATGGCGTCTCAGTATTAGCCCTTACGAAAGCCGATGTACTCTGTGGGCTACCCGAAGTAAAAGTGCGCATCGGCGGTTCTGATACCCATCCTACCTATAAAAGCTTTTCAGGCTGGCTCACCCTAAACGATGAAAACTTCAAGGAATTCGTGCGCTTTATAGAGCAGGAGGTTAGAGTACCTGTAGGAGCCCTCTCTACCGGACCTAATCGGGAGGATTGGAAGCGCTACCTCTGAACTAAGGGGCTACAGCGCTTTTGATATCACTGGCATAGGCCATGAAATACCCCCACACGCGCCGCTTACCCCCCTGAAAGTTAGAATAGGCATTATCTGGTGGCGGAGCAAAGCCACCACTTCCCCCAAAGGCATTCCGAATAACTTGGTCGTAATACCGCACTACTTCCGTCGGTATAGTGCGCAGCTCTAGGGTAAATTTATCCCCTGAATTGAGGGGATAGGGAAACTCAAATACAATCAGCCGCCCATCTATGTACCTATCGTCAGAGTATATCCAGTCTACGGGGCGATTGAAGAGCGTATCGTTGCGCCACACGCGTGCGCGGTAGGCGTTATTTTCTCCGTCCGGGTCGCGGGCAAAGCCGAAGGCCCGATAGCCTTCAGGCAAGCGCCCTATAGCGGGCCTATAAAGAATAATTAGCGTGTCTATCGGAACGCGTCGGGGTAGGCGTGAAATTGCCTTGACCTCTTCGTCTTGGGCGCGTACGAGGAGCCGGTAGGTGTGGCCCGCCACAGGCCTTACCCGGCCACCTATACGGAAGTAGGCCGTATCCCGCCAGCGTAGCGTGTCCTGGGCCCCTGTCTCTATCTCTTCAAGAATCACTAGAGCGTCCGAAATAGGGCGCGGGGCGCTTTCACCGAAATAGGGCACTGTCCGACTTACCTTTACCATAGCTGTGTCTCTATCGCTATAGTACCCTTCTACCACCAGCTCCCCTGTATCGGCTGGCACATCCACATCTATAACTTTGAGGCATCCACTAAGGCCTAATACGGCTACCAGCGGGATTAGGCGCCGCATGCTGAGAAGAACAAAAAAATTCCCCTTAGCGCAGCCCTAAGTCGGCTTCTATAGCTTCCAGAAGTTGGAGTCGCACTTTTTGCTGGTTGAAGCGGGGGTCGTTACTGGAGGGGTAGGTGCGATTGGAGAGAATTACGACGATGAGATGGCGTTTAGGGTCGCACCAAGCGGCTGTGCCCGTGAACCCTAAGTGTCCGAAAGTCTCCTGAGAAAACATACGGGGAAGAAAGCTGCTGCGTTGGGAGCCGGGCTTATCCCAACCTAGCCCCCGTTCTAGGTTTTCCGCGGCGCTGGTGAAGGTGCGTACCGTGGCGGGGGATAGGTAGCAGTGCCCCCCATATTCGCCCTCTCGATAGAAAAGCCAGAGAAGTTTGGCTACATCAGCCGCCGTGCCAAATAAACCAGCATGGCCGCCGCTACCTCCTAAAAGGGCCGCCATGGGGTCATGGACATAGCCGCGCAGCGTATCTTTACGCCACACGGTATCTACCTCTGAAGGGGCACATAGCGAATCCTTGCTATACCAGGTAGGGTGAAAAACAAGGCCATACAGGCCCATAGGCTGGTAGAAGCGCTGCGTTACATAGGTCTCTAGGCGCTCTCCCGCTAGCTTCTCTAAGTACCTCCCCAAAACAACGAAGCCTATATCCGAGTATATGACTTTCTTGGTAGGACTTGGGGCCTGCTGCAGTATTTTCTCCCACACGTGTTCTGGATATTCTCGCTGTAGGTACTGCTTGCGACTGACGGCAAAAGGGAAGGCTAAAGAAAAGGTGGAGGCGAAAGGTTTTTTAGCCAGCACTTCAGGAAGGAGCGGTAAAGTAGGCGGATAGCCAGCGGTATGGGTAAGGAGCTGATAGGGGGTAAGGTGACTTAGCGGATAAGCCTGCCACTCGGGACAGCGGACGCCTAAAGGCTCATAAAGGCGCAGTACGCCTTTCTCATACAGATCCATGGCCATGAGGGTGGTAGCAAAGACCTTGGTCAAAGAAGCTAGGTCATACAAGGTATGAGTGGGCGAAGGGGTTCGACTTTCTTCATAGCTCAGGCTACCTACCCCCCGAGTATATACGAAAGTATCCCGATAAATCACCGCCACCGCAAAGCCTGGGCTAAGTTTCTGGGCTACAAAGTGCCGCAGGAGCGAGTCGGTGCGTTGAAAACTGTAGGGGGAGCGGTAAGGATATATCGGACGATACCGCTCAAAATTATACCGCACCATGCGAGGATAGTGAAGCGGAAGCGGTAAAAATAACTGGCCATAAGGAGGCGAGGTGCCAAAGATAATCCCAGCCGTTTGCCACTGAGCGAGAGTGTCTTCCTGATAACCCAGAATTATAGCGGTTTCTCTACCGAAGTAGGATAGAGCGTACGGGCTTCCAAAGAGGCAGAGAATAATTTCCTTCTCGCTCCGTGCGATTTCGCAGAGAAGGTCTAGGGCTTTAGGGCGTATGCCGAAGTTGCGGCGGGGATTGTTAGAGAGCCCAAAATACCCCACTATGAAAGTGGTGTAGCCTTGAAGGACCTGGAGGAGGCTTTCGGGAAGGGCTTTTTCGGGGTTGGGGATGACGATGGCGTCCATGGCGCAGTAGTGCGCCAGGTAGCGGTACAAGGGGGCTGGCCGTTCGTAACCTAGCTGCACATACACCAGCCGGCGCGAACCTAAGTAGCCTAGCGGTAGGAGGTCTTGGCGATTTTGCAGTAGGGTAACCGCCTGGATGTAGCTCTGGCGAAGCGGCTCTAATAAGGGCTCGGCCCAGAGGTCCTCCCGCCACCCTTCTACAGGCACCCTGGGCGCCTGCTCACTCAGGCCTAAGTAAGCCTTAAGGGCCAGGATTCGCCACACTTTCTCATCAATCTCCTCTTCCCGCAGGCGCCCCTTGAGCACTGCCTCATGAATAGCCCGAAAGACTACAGGCACATTATCTACATACAGGAGAATATCCGCCCCTGCCTCTAAAGCCCTTACTTCCAACTCTCCTGGCGGGAAGTAAAGGGCTACGGCTTTCATATTTAGGGCATCGGAAAATACTAGTCCCTTAAAGCCGAGTTTAGCCCGCAGCAGATCCCGGATAACCCGAGGCGATACGGTGGCCGTGAAGGTGTCTAGGCTCGGTACAAGGAGATGCCCTATCATGATTCCCGGTATTCCCGCCTTAATAAGGTGCCGAAAAGGGTAAAGCTCTATGCTGTCTAGCCGAGTGGTGTCATGAGGGAGTACCGGCAGCTCAAAGTGCGAGTCTAGGTAAGTGTCGCCATGGCCTGGAAAGTGTTTCGCTACCGCTACAATCTGCTCGTCCTGCAGGCCGTGGAAGAAAAGAAGGCTGAGTTGGGTGACGCGGTGGCGATCCGCTCCAAAAGCCCGAAAGCCGATGACGGGATTTTGGGGATTTACATTTATGTCGGCTACGGGGGCAAAATTGATATGCACGCCTAAGCGGCGGCACTGACGGCCTATGCTACGCGCTACCTGATAGATAAGGCTTTGGTCGGGTACAGCGCCTAAGGTGAGAGCGTTAGGGTAGCGTGGAAGGCTATCCAGGCGCATGGCTGGCCCCCACTCCGCATCCATGGCTATCAGAAGCGGGCGCTTGCTCAGGCGCTGGTAGGTATTTGTCAGCGTTATCTGGGTGGTCGGCGTGCCGCGCATGAAGATAATCCCGCCTACCTGATACTCCGTAATCCAGCGCCTCACCTCTTGGATATTGGAGCTTTTAGGATCGCTAAAAGCCGGTACCATGAGAAGCTGGCCAATTTTTTCCTCTAGGCTCATGCGGCGCAGCTGCGCCTCTACATTGGGAGGAACGTGCTGGAGAAAACGGGGTAAAGGTTGGGCCTTAGTCCAGCTAACTAAGAGGCTGAAAGTAAGGCCCAGTCGCGCTCTAAGAAGGCCCGCAGCTGCTCGGCCTGAAGCTCCCCACTGAGCAGCTGCGCCCAATCGCGCGCATGTTCTAGCCATCGGATGTCCTGACTAAGAAGATAACGACGATAAATCGGATGGGAGGTATTAAAAATAAGCCGCGTGGGGGCCGGTGGCCCTTCCCGCAGGGTAGCCTCATAGGCTCGGCGGCTCAGCTCCTCCCGCACCAGTAAAGCGGCCGGCGCTGAGGGGCCCAGCGCTTGGGGCTCTACCCGAAGCTGGGTAAGACTTTCTAAAGCTTTCTTCACCTCCGCTACCTCCTCGGGCGTTAGACTTTTTTCTTTCCGGTCACTTTTTAGCCATTCGGCGGCCTCTTGGGCATCCACCCGAACCCAGCGGATATTTTCCCGTCCCTCAGTGTAGGAAAACCAGTAGGGGTCTATGACGGTATCGGCTTTGACCACGAGGTAGCCCTGCTCTTCAAAAAGGCGGGCTAGAGCCCCTTGTTTGGCCAGATCATTTGCGTAAAATCCCACGAGGTAGCCCGCCGAACTCTTTACCGAAGCTATCTGGGCCTTATACTCCGAGAGGGTGTAATGCTTACCTGCTACGGTCTCTACGAGAATGAGGTCCTTAGCGCGATGGGCAAAGTCTTCCTCCCGCACTGTGCCATACTTGACGAAAGGCCCTATGTGTGGCCAGAGCTGCTCATAGCGCGCCCGATCGGTTTCTAAAAGCTCTTTGAGCCGTTCAATCACCTTGCGGCTGATGTATTGGCTTACCTTGCGTACGGTAGGATCTACCTGAAGCTGACTGCGCGAGACATTGAGCGGTATATCTGAGGACTCTATCACGCCGTGCAGCAGCTCAAAGTAAGGAGGCAAAATCTCGCTTAGCTGATCGGTGATGAACATGCCACGCACGTACAGCGCCAGGGTATGGCGTTCTATGACCGAGTCCGGCCTAAGCGGGGGGAAGTAAAGAATGCCCTGCAGGTGCAGGGGATAGTCCATGTTGAGGTGAAGGTAAAGGATAGGCTCGGGCTGCTGCGGATAAAGAAGCTTGTAGAATTCCTTATAATCCTTTTCGCTAAGCTGGGTGGGGTGCGCGCGCCAGAGAGGTTTTTTATTGATGGGGCTCCCTTCCACTTCAATCGTAACTGGAAGGAAGCGGGCATACTTTTCGGCTATTTGGCGTATGCGCCAGATTTGGGCGTATTCGTCGTAGTCCTTATGAAGGTGGAGGGTTACGGTAGTGCCGCGCCCTTCGGGCCGCTGAGCAGGTTCTATCTCATAGGTCTCGGTGCCTGTACTGACCCAGCGGACGCCCGGCGCTTCGCTGCGGTAGGATTGCGTGAGAACCTCCACTTTTTCCGCTACCATAAAAGCCGCATAAAAGCCCATGCCAAAAAAGCCAATGATGTCTGTCTCCTTGTATTTTTCGGCGAATTCCTGAGCGCTGGAGGCGGCAATAACAGCCAAAAAGCGCTCTACCTCTTCTTCGGTCATGCCGATGCCATTATCCCGTACCACCAGCTGGCGCCGAGCGGGGTAAGCAAGAATTTCTACCTTGAGGGTAGAGGGATCTATGGAGAGATTCTCACTGCGGGCTATAGCTAAAAGCTTTTGGCAGGCATCTACGCCATTTGCGATAAGCTCGCGCAAAAATACATCGGAATGGGTATAAAGATACTTGCGTATAATAGGAAGTATGCCGGGCAGATGTACGCTTAGCGTGCCCTGACGCATAGGACGAAGTTAGGAAGTTGGGAGGAAAAATTTTTTTAGGATTGGGGCAAAAAGCTGCCAAGGAAAGGGTGAAAGAGGGGGAGGGGCTACCCAATCCTCTAAGCGCCAGGCCCATAGGGCTATGCTATGTGGATCAGGGGCTGGCGGCAAGTAGCCATACTTTACATCCCCGATTATGGGACTGCCTAAGGCGGCCAGCTGGGCTCGAATTTGATGAAAGCGGCCTGTCTGAGGCTCAATAAGTAGGAGGGCATGCCCTTCCCGCTCGGCTAAAGTCTGGTATTGAAGGCGGGCAAGCTGGGCCTGGGGAAAGGGCTGGAGCGAGATTATAGCCCGATGGCGCTGCGGGTCTTTACGCAGGTAGTGGGTCAGCTGGCCAAAGGGTGGGTAGATAGGCGGCTGGGTAATAGCTAAGTAGGCTTTTCGCACTTTATGCTGCCGAAAGCGGCGACTCCAATAGGCCGCGCGCGCAGCCTGACGCGCCAGAAGCATTACCCCGCCTACCGGCCGGTCTAAGCGATGGACTAAATAGAGCTTTTCGCCCGTTTTGGCTTGAGCCCAGCGCAGAAGGTCTAAATCCCCCGTGGCATCCGCCTGCGCCGGCATCCCCGCCGGCTTGAGAAGCACCAAATCCTGGGGCGTTTGGGCCAAAATCTTTGGTTCCATTAGCCGCGCTCGATCTTTTCCCGCAACTTCAAAATCCCGTCAATAAGGGCCTCAGGGCGTGGCGGACAACCGGGGACATATATATCTACGGGAATCACTTTATCCACGCCTTTGACTACGTGATAGCCGTGCTGCCAGTAGGGCCCACCCGCTGTAGCACAAGCTCCCATGGCAATTACATAGCGCGGTGTCGGCATCTGCTCATAGAGCTGACGAATGCGTTCGGCCATTTTCGCCGTAACGGTCCCCGAGACAATCATAAGGTCGGCTTGGCGGGGCGAAGCACGGGGAAAAATACCGAAGCGCTCTAAGTCAAAGTGACTAGCGAATGCTCCCATCATTTCTATAGCACAACAGGCCAGCCCGAAGGTCAGCGGCCAAATAGAGCGGCTTTCCGCCCACCGCAGCGCAGATTCCAGATCCCACAGCACTACGCCAGCCGCGCCATCTTTCATTGGAGGTTTATTACAAAAATAGTACTTTTGAAGGATGCCTACCTATGCCGCTGAGATAAAGCTGGGCCTCCCTATGCCTTCTTTTGTGCTTCTGAGTGTATGTGGGGAGCCCTGGGACTCACGACACCTTCAGGGGGCGCCGGTGGTCGTAGTTTTCACCTGCGGCCATTGTCCGTACGTGCAGGCCATAGAGGATCGGATGCTGGCATTAGCTCGGGAGTTTATTCCGCGTGGGATTCGGTGGGTAGGGATTGCGGCTAATGATCCTACCCTTTGCCCCGAGGAGGACTCGCCAGAGGCCCTTTGCCGGCGCACGCGCACGAAAGGCTACCCCTTCCCTATTCTTTTTGACGCTACGCAGGAGGTGGCCCGCGCCTTCGGCGCAGTTTGCACGCCGGAGTTTTTCGTGTATGATGCCCAACACCGCCTTTACTATCATGGTCGGCTGGATGACAATTGGAAGGAGCCTGCGGCCGTACAGCGTCAGGAATTGCGGATGGCCCTGGAGGCGCTCTTAGCGGGTGCGCCGCCGCCTATGCCCCAGCACCCCGCCATGGGCTGTTCCATCAAGTGGAAAGCGGTTTGAGGTGCTCTTTGGCTTAATCACCTGGCTGCAGCTGCTCCTTGTAGGGCGGAGCCTACGGGCGGATGGCCGGCTAGCCCTAGCCGAGACCCTCCTCCCAGCGGGCAAGATATATGTAGAGTACCAGCCTCCCCCTATCCATCGGCGCGACACTTTCTGGCTTGTAGTAAGGAATGCGCTAGGTATCGTGGGACGGGCGCGGCTTCTACCGCATGCAAGCGGCGTAGGCCGAACGGCCATCCTGCTGGCGCGCCCAGGGTTCTATCTTCTGAGTGTCCATTTTCCACGTAGCCCTGCCCGGCCTTGGGCCAAAAGTCGCTTGTATATCGCCGCTCCGCCCTATACGACCGTTGCCGCTCTGCGCGCCTATCATAACGCCCTGCTAGCCCAGCGGCAGCCAGCGCCGCCCTCTGAACCTGAACTTGAAGTAGAGCTGGCCCCTTTTCCCGAAGCCGATACACTCTCCATACCCCTGCCAGAGGAAAATGAGCTCGGCCCGCCCCTCTCTGAGATAGAACTTTCCTCGTTCGGCGCAGATACCCTCACCTGGGAGACAGGCTTAGAAGAGGAGCTAGAATACACTGATTAGTTACTTTTGAGGCAATGATCCGGTGAGGTTTATTTCTGGTAGGTATAGGGTTGTGGGCCCAGGAAGAACGGCTCCGTGCCCGGCTCCATCTGTCTCTCCTAGACCTGAAGCTCCTCCTTCCATAACGCTTCAGGGAAAGGTCCTTTCGGAGCAGGATGAACCCCTACCGGGGGCCTATGTCAAGGTAGCTGGTACCATCCAAGGTACAGTAGTACAGCTTGATGGGAGTTTTCGTCTGACGCTCCTCAAACCGCCTGACCCATTTACTTTAGAGGTCTCTTTTGTCGGCTACGAGATACAGAGCCTTTCACTTCGCCTGCAAGAGGTAGATAAGCCGCTCACCATTAGGCTGCGGGAGACGGGGGTGCGGGCCCAAGAGGTAGTCATCTCCGCCAGCCGCGTAAGCGAGACCGTTATGGAATCCCCTGTAACCGTCCTCAAAATGAGCGCCCGTGAGATAGGCGAGGCCCCCGGCATAAATTTTTTCCAAAATATCACTTTCCTCAAAGGCGTGGAGCAGGTCTCCTCCAGCCTTACCTTTCAAGTAATCAATACGCGCGGCTTCAACTCCACGACTAATCCGCGCTTTGCCTAGCGACTAGATGGAATAGAAATGCAGGCGCCCGCCTTGAATTTTCCTATATCGGTGATTTCTAATTCGGGCGATTTAGATGTAGAGAGTATAGAGCTGCTGCCGGGCCCTGCTTCGGCGCTGTATGGCCCTAATGCCTTTAGCGGTATTCTAAATGTGCATACCAAAGATCCTTTCCGTTTTCCGGGCTTTTCCAGTTCGGTGCGCCTGGGCGTGAATCATTTAGATGGGCGCGATACTACGCCACAGCCGCTATATGAGGTAGCGCTTCGCTATGCTAAGGCATGGAATAATCGGCTGGGCTTCAAAGTATATGCTAACTGGTTTAGTGCGCATGACTGGATAGCCCAGAATGGGACCGATATGGGAGTTTATGCGGGGGCTCTGGGCCTTTATGCTGTATCGGGGCCAAATAATCCTGGCTACGATGCCGTAAATCGCCATGGCGATGAGGCCCGCATTGACCCCGCTACGGTGCAGGCGATTGCTAATCAGCTTGGCCTTATCTTAGGGGGAGGGCTGCCCGACAATCCAAATGACCTTAGCTTTTATCTAGCCCGTACAGGCTACTGGGAACGGGAAATCATCCAGTACGACACACGCGTAGGCAAACTTTATGGCGGGCTCTATTACCGCCTCAGGGACCGCCTTCAGCTGAGCTATAACGCCTTTCTCTCCACTGGCGCTACGGTTTACCAGGGTCCTAATAGGTTTAGCCTGCAGGACTTTCTCTTTGCGGTCAATAAGCTGGAAGCCAGCAGCCCTAACTTCCGTATATGGGGCTATGCGCTTTTAGAAAACTCGGGGAAAAGCTTTGATAGCCGCTTGGCGGCGCTTAATCTCCTTAGTAGCGTAAAGCCGCATATCAACTGGCTAGCCCAGTATGTTCTAACTTATACGGGACAAATGCGGCGCATTGCGGAGGCGGCGGGTGTTGATCCAGAGGCGCTTGGCATTCCCCGAGGCGGTGATCATGCAGCGGCGCGTGCATTTGCCGACTCAGACCGGCCCCAGGCCTTAGAGGAACCTCTGCGTCTTATAGGTTCGCCCTTTGCTTACCTTATGGGGGGAGGGTCCCGACCTCAGCCCGGTACGGAGGACTTTCGGCGCCGGCTTCGGGAAGTAACTGACCGCGCTAACTTCGCCCAAGGCGGTGCCGCCTTCTACGACCGCAGTGCCCTCTACCACCTAGAAGGGCAATACGACTTCACGCCCTACTTGCAGTGGATACAAGTCCTAATAGGAGGCAACTACCGCTACTTTCTCATGAATTCCAAAGGCACTATTTTCGCTGATACGGCGGCGCCTATACGGGTAGATGAATATGGTATTTTCCTTCAGGCTACTAAGCCTCTCTGGGTCGATCGCCTTCGCCTCCAAGGCTCACTTCGCTACGATAAAAATAGAAACTTTCGCGGAAATCTCACGTCGCGCCTAGCTTTTCTTATGGCTATAGACCCTAAAAAGCGGCACATAGTCCGTGCGGCGTATCAAGTAGGCTTTCGTATGCCTACCCTCCAGGCCCAATATATAGACCTAGAGGTAGGCCGCTTTCGCTACATAGGGGCGTTGGAGCAATTCACCCAAGCCTACGGCATAAGGGATAATAACTATTCTGCTGAGTCGGTGCAAGCCTTTCGAGACTCTCTTACTAATCGCACGCGCGGTAGCAATAATCCCAGCGATTATGCTGACCTTTTGCGTACCCTTCCTATGGGCGAAATCAAGCTCGAGAAAGTAGCCGCCTTTGAAGTGGGCACGCGCCATCTTATTGGCGATAGGCTCTTCATAGATATAGACTACGCCTACTCGCGCTTTACCAATTTCATGTCGATGGTGGATTTTTATGGGCCGCGCCGCTTTCGCCAGCCAGATGGCTCCTGGTATGTGGGGCGCCTCACGCCCGACTCGGTGGCGGTAAGTGCCTATACCTCTTACCGCCGCTTCTTCAATACCTCTACACCGGTCTATACGCACCACTTAGCCCTGACGCTTCAATACAGCCTGACGCGCCAGTTTTTTCTAAACAGCAACTTTACCTACGCCGAGATTATCCTCAGCGAAGAGGCCAAGCTGGATAAGCTGCTGGCAAGCTTCAACACGCCCCGCTATAAGGCCAATCTCTACCTTACTGCCCGCGAGCTCCTTCCTAATAAGCGTTTGGGCTTTGCTATCGGCTACCGCTGGATAAATGCCTACCTCTTTGAAGAGTCTTTCTACTCTCAGATTATTCCTACTTAGCAGCTTGTGGATGTGCAGTTCTCCTATCGTCTGCCCAAGCTGCACAGTACCTTTCGTATAGGTGGCCAGAATGTACTGAATAATCGCCATGTGGAAGTGCCAAGAGGACCTGGGTTAGGCGCTTTATACTATTTTTAGTGGGTATATGACCCTTTTGGTTCGTGAAGGGTTAGAGCGTGTGCCGCCTTTTCCGGTGCTTCCCAGCCGCTGGCGGCCCGATGAGCGTACCGCTGAAAATGAAGCCCAAATGCGCGCCCTGATAGAAACCCTACATACGCATTATCAGGCGGCCCTTTTCCAAGGCAAAGAAAAGCATATTCAGAAAGCCCGTCAGGAGGGCAAATTTTTAGCCCGGGAGCGGATTGAGTACCTTTTGGATGAAGGCTCGCCCTTTTTAGAGCTGCTTCCTTTAGCGGGCTTAGACAGTAAGACCTCCTCGCCAGGCGGGACTGTGGTAGGGGGAATTGGCCTTGTGGCCGGGCGCTGGGTGATGATTATCGCTAATGTAGGTACCGAAAAAGGCGGCGCTATAGACCAACCAACGCTCCAAAAAAGCCTGCGGCTGGCCGAGATCGCCATGGACAATCACCTCCCCGTCATCAATCTAGTAGAGTCGGCGGGCGCCGATCTACCCGAGCAGGCCAAAATTTTCAACTATGGTGGGGCCATTTTTCGCGAGATTACGCGCCGTTCTAAGCGCGGCCTTATAACTATTTCCGTGGTAACGGGCAACGCTACGGCGGGGGGGGCCTATGTGCCAGGCATGAGCGACTATACCATCTTCGTGCGACGGCAAGCCAAGGTGTTCTTAGGCGGCCCACCGCTGGTGAAAGTGGCTACCAACGAAATCGTGGATGAGGAGACGCTGGGGGGAGCGGATATGCATGCGACGCGCTCAGGCCTAGCGGACTTTTTGGCGGAAAATGAGCTGGCGGCCATCCAGAAAGCGCGGGAGCTTGTGGCCCACCTGCATCCGCCACGGCCGCACTTTCGGCCTACGCATGTACCCAAGCCGCCCCGCTATAAGGCCGAGGACCTCCTAAAGATTATTCCCGCTGACCCGCGCTATCCCTTTGACATACGCGAGCTTATTACGCGGATTGTGGATGATTCCCGCTTCTTGGAGTTCAAGCCAACCTGGGGTAGCACGCTGGTGACGGGCTGGGCGGAAATCTACGGCTATCCAGTTGGGATTATCGCCAATAATGGCGTGCTTTTCCCTGACTCGGCCAATAAAGGGGCCCATTTTATTGAGCTGTGCAATCGCGAGGAAAAAGCCATCCTCTTTCTCCAGAATATCACAGGCTTCATCGTGGGGCGGAAGTATGAGCAGGAGGGCATAATTCGGGCGGGGGCTAAAATGATAAATGCCGTCTCTAATAGCGAGGTGCCGCATATTACGCTTATGGTGGGTGCGTCGTATGGGGCCGGAAACTATGCCATGGCGGGGCGGGCCTATCAGCCGCGCTTCCTTCTGGCCTATCCGAATAGCCGGATTGCGGTTATGGGGTCAGAGCAGCTGGCAGGGGTAATGGAGATCATTCAACGGCAAGCGGCGGAACGCCTGGGCCTGCCCTATGATCCCGAAGCGGCGGCGGCCTTTCGGGAACAGCTCATTCGGGAAGTGGAGCGTACCTCCACCGCCTGGTATAGCACAGCCCAGCTGTGGGATGATGCGGTAATTGACCCACGCGCCACGCGCGAGTACCTGGGCATCTGCCTCTCCGTAGTCTATGGCGCGCCTTTCCAGCCCTCCCACGTGTATGGTACTTTTCGTCACTGAGCGCTATGCGGATTCGTAAGCTACTTATTGCGAATCGGGGCGAGATTGCGCGGCGCATAATCCGCACCTGCCGTAAAATGGGCATTCAAACGGTAGCCATATACAGCGAGGCGGACCGTTTTTATCCCTTTGTACGGGAGGCGGATGAGGCCTATCCATTAGGCGGGAACGCCGCCCCTGAGACCTATCTGAATATTCCCAAGATATTGGACGTAGCGCAGCGAGCTAAGGTAGAGGCTATTCATCCAGGCTATGGCTTCTTAGCGGAGAATGCGGAGTTTGCGCGGGCTGTAACAGCGGCTGGGCTCATTTTTGTAGGGCCGCATGCGGACGCCATCGCGGCTATGGGCTCTAAGGCTGAAGCGAAAGCCCTAGCCCAATCCGTAGGTGTGCCTACCGTTCCAGGTTTTCAAAAACCTGACGCCACACTGGAAGAGTTTCAGTTGGCCGCTGAAAAGCTGGGCTTCCCCGTCCTGCTTAAGGCCGCCGCCGGGGGTGGCGGTAAAGGCATGCGCATCGTAGAAACGCCTGAGGCTTTTGCGGAGGCTTTTCTGGCCGCTCAGCGCGAAGCCGAATATGCCTTCGGAAATCGCGCGCTTCTTTTGGAAAAATATTTCCCTGCGGCGCGCCACATAGAGATTCAAATCCTGGGGGATAAACACGGCAACCTTATCCACCTTCGGGAGCGGGAGTGCACCATCCAGCGCCGCTATCAAAAAATTGTGGAGGAGTCGCCTTCGCCGGTCCTTTCGCCGGCTGAGCGGGAGGAGATGGGAGAAATGGCCCTGCGTTTAGCCCGGGCCCTCCGCTACGATAATGCCGGCACGGTGGAATTCCTGTACGCTGGCCCTGGGACGTTTTACTTTCTGGAGGTCAATACGCGCCTTCAGGTGGAGCATCCCGTTACGGAGATGATTCTGGGGCTGGATTTAGTGGAATGGCAAATACGGATAGCGCAGGGGGAGCCGCTTACCCTTCAACCTGAAGCCCTCCAGCCCGAAGGATATGCCATAGAAGTGCGGCTCTATGCGGAAGACCCGGCGCAGGACTTTACGCCTTCTACGGGGTTGATTCGCCTTTGGCAGGTGCCTGACCTACCCTACCTGCGCGTAGAGGCAGCGGTAGAAAGTGGCACGGCGATTTCGTCCTATTACGATGCCATGATAGCCAAGCTGATTGTCCATGGCCCTACCCGAGCCGAAGGGCTTCAGCGGCTTCGCTACGCCCTAAGCCAGGTGGTTTGTCTGGGCATCCAGCATAACTTACCCCTGCTGCAGACGCTTCTAGAGGAGCCAGATTTTCTGGAGGGGCGCTACACGACGCACTTCTTAGCGGAGCGGCCGCATCTTTTAGCTGCGCGACGCTTTGCGGAAGCCGAACGGACTGCCTGTTTAGTAGGCCTGACGCTCTGGCGGCTCATGCAGGAAGCCAGCTCTCGGGCGCTCCTTTCTACTTTTCCCCTAAACTGGCGCAATACCCCCCAAGCCCCTCTTCCCTATGGCTGGCTGCTGCAGGGCGAAATCCACACCGTTGGCGTAGCGGGATTAGAAGGCCTAGTTTTTCGCTGCCGAGGTAAGGAGTGGGAGGGGACGGCCTATCTGCTAGAGCGCACGGATTACTACCTCACCTACGAATGGGACCAGCGCCGCTGGACGCTCTATGTGGCTTCAGCGGCGGAAGAGGAGCTGTATTGGGTTCATCTCATGGCTGTGGGCAGCACGCACGCTAAGCTCCTTCCGCGCTTTCCTGAAGTAGGTACCGAGCTTAAGGCGGGTACCTATCAGGCTCCCATGCCGGGCCAAGTGCTCAAGGTACTCGTGCAGCCCGGCGATACCGTCAAACCCGGCCAAACCCTTCTTGTCTTTGTCTCTATGAAAATGGAACAGCGCATCCAAGCCCAAGAAGCCGGCACAGTGGAAGCCGTCTACGTCCGAGAAGGTGAGCAGGTAGAAGCCGGCCGAGAACTTCTACGCCTACTGCCTGAGACTGGATGACCAGCTATTTCACCGATATTGCCTCTGATGCCCTGACGCGGTTTCAGTGGCATTTTGTGCAGCTGGTAGAGGAGGGGGACGTGCTGTACCTATGGCTCAATAATCCTGAGCGCCGCAATGCCCTCAATCCCATTATGCTAAACGAGCTGGCCTATGCTTTAGCCTATTTTCAAGCAAAGGCGAGCCTCCGATTTTTGCGGCTACGGGCTAAAGGGGAGGTCTTCTGTGCGGGGGCCGACCTGCGCGGCTTTGCGGAAGACATACCTCACCACTCCACCGTCCCTAAGGCCGAAAAGCCCCTAATTCCTCAAGAGCTTTTCGCCGAGATAGATAAGCCGATTCTGGCGGAGGTTACGGGAAGGGTGATTGCTGGGGGCGTGCTTTTGCTGACAGAGGCTACGTTTGTGATTGCTCATCAGGGGGTAGAGGTAAGCCTGCCTGAGATACATCGGGGCCTTTTTCCTTTTCAGGTGATGAAGGCGCTTGCGGCTTACATGCCCCCGCGGCTGGCGCTGCACTGGTGCCTTTTGGGCGGCCGGCGCTCCGCCGCTGAGCTACATGCGTACCACCTCGTCACACACTTGGTAGATAAGGCGGAAGAGGTATTTCCAGCAGGGGATCGGCTCTTAGAGGCCCTGCGAGAGGGTGCCCCACTGGCGATGCAGAAAGGGATATATGCCTACCGCCGGCTGGCCCAAATGGAACCGGCTGAACTCTATAAGCTCCTTATGGAGTTAGCCCTCTCGGAAGATGCGCGCGAGGGCCTCCAAGCCTTTTTAGAGAAACGAAAGCCGCAGTGGAAGGGTAGGTAGGGGAGGGTACCGGCCTATCAGGCGCTAAAGCGAAACGGCTACGCATGTATTAGCGCTGGATTTAGGGATTGGGGACCGGTCGGCGCAGTCAGAGGCAGAGGGAAAAGCATCTCTGAGGAGAGGTCAAGGCCTTCTATGGCGTAGTTGAGCAGAGAGGGAATGTCGGCAAAGTAACGCAGGCTAAGGCCTTCCAAAAGGCTAGGGTCTATTTCGGCTATGTCTTTTTGATTGGAGGCGGGAAGGGCTACTTCACGGAGACCCGCTCGTAGCGCCGCCAGGAGCTTCTCCTTAATGCCGCCCACAGGGAGTATCTTACCGCGCAGGGTGATTTCGCCGGTCATGGCTAGATAGGGGCGCAGCGGGCGGCCAGTGATAAGCGAGGCTAGGGCCGCTAAGAGGACCACCCCAGCCGAAGGGCCGTCTTTAGGGACAGCGCCGGCGGGGATATGGATGTGAATATCATGAGCCTTGAACCACTCGGGTGGGGCTAAGCGGTAGGCCCGCACGAGGTGATACGCAAGAGTGGCGGATTCCTTCATTACCTCGCCGAGCTGGCCCGAAAGGGAGAGCTTACCTTCGCCGGGCATGGCTAAGGTCTCTACGTACAGGACATCCCCCCCATAAGGCGTCCAGGCCAGGCCTATGCCTACCCCGGGACGTAAATTCTGCTCATAGGCCTCTTTTTCAAAGCGCGGTGGACCTAAGATTTCCTCTACTAAGGAGGGGGTTATGTGAAGGCGGCGGCTACGGCCCAGCTCTGCAAACTGCAGGGCCGCCCAGCGGGCTACTGCTGCCAGTTCCCGTTGAAGCTGACGCACCCCCGACTCGCGCGTGTAGTGTTCTATGAGGCGAAGGAATGCCTCCTCCGACACCCTGACCTGAGAAGGCTTAAGCCCATGCTCCTGAAGGACCTTGGGAAGGAGGTAGCGCTTAGCGATGGCCAGTTTTTCTGGCACGCTATAGCCGGAAAGTTCTATCACTTCCATGCGGTCGCGCAGAGCGGGATGGATGGTATCCAGCGTATTCGCTGTAGCGATGAAAAGCACGCGCGAAAGGTCGTAGGGCACTTCCAAATAGTGGTCCTGAAAGGTGTGATTTTGCTCGGGGTCTAAGACCTCCAATAGGGCGTAGGAGGGGTCGCCGCGAAAATCCCGCCCAATCTTATCAATCTCATCTAGGACAAAGACGGGGTTACTGGTGCCGGCGCGTCGCATAAGTTGGAGGATTCGGCCGGGCAGGGCGCCGATGTAGGTGCGCCGATGGCCGCGAATCTCCGCCTCATCGTGGAGGCCACCTAGCGACATGCGTACATAGCGGCGGTTTAGGGCTTCCGCTACAGACTTGGCCAGGGAGGTTTTGCCTACCCCAGGTGGGCCGTAGAGGCATAGAATGGGGCTTTTCATATCCTGCCGCTGCTTCAGCACAGCAAGGTACTCCAGCACGCGCTTTTTGACTTTTTCCATGCCGTAGTGGTCGCGGTCTAAGATGCGCCGCGCCCGCCGCAGGTCAAAGGAGTCCTGCGTGTATTCGCCCCACGGAAGCTCTAGGAGCCATTCAATATAAGCCGTAGCTACGCCGTATTCGGGTGAGAAGGGGGGAATCCGTTCCAGACGCGCCAGCTCCCGCTCAAACGCTTCCTTAGCCTCTGCACTCCACTTTTTCTGGGCCGCCTTTTCCTTGAGGCGGGCGATTTCCGACTGCTCGGGGGATTCGCCCAGCTCATCTTGTATGGCCTTAATCTGCTGGCGCAGGATGTAGTCTCGTTGCTGGCGCTCAAGCGTGGTGCGGACGCGATTCAAGATATCCTCCGTAACCTCCAATACCTTGAGCTGGGCCTGAAGCTGGGCAAGCACCTTTTCGGCCCGCTGGCTTAAGTCATCTAATTCCAGTAGGCTCTGCCTTTCTGGCAGTTCCATCGGCAGATTGTTTGCCAAAAAGTTCGTCATGAAAGGCAGACCCTGGATACTCTGAATGAGCGTGCGGGCCTCCTGCGGACTGTCGGGAAGCAGCTCCAAGGCTTTGAGGGCATGGTCCCGCAGGGCTATGAGTAGGCCGCGCTGATGAGCTTCGTCCGGAAGGTTCTCTGGCGCATATACATAGCGGGCCTTGAGATAAGGTTCGGTCTGTACAAATTCCGTGAGCCGTATGCGGTGCCTGCCTTGAATAAGTAGGGTAATCTGACCCTCTTGAGCGGACTGTAGGCGCAGAATTTTGGCCAAAGTGGCTGTACTATAAATATTTTCTGGCGTTATGCGTTCTTCGGTGGGGTTCTTTTGAGCCGTGATAGCTAAGAAAGGCATGCGCTGCTGACGCAGGTCCCTAAGGAGCTGCACGGAGCTGGGGCGTCCGACTGAGATCGGCAGAATTACCCCCGGAAAGAGCACGGTATTCCGTAGGGGTAGTACGGAAATTATCTCCACTTCCACGAGTGGGAACTCTAGGTTACCCTTAGCGCGCACGGCATACGCTAGGGTATCCATATCCTCGGGAAAAGGGCTTTGCTCTTCCGTCATAAGGGGGGAGAGGGGCAAATCCCATTCCATCGGCGGGGGTACAGCCAAGCTTTACCTTTGTACAGTGCGGGTAGGCGTTCTGTTCGGTGGCGCAGCGCGCGAGCGGGAGGTCTCGTATGCCGGCGGTCGTACGGTAGTGGATACCCTAGATCGGCGCTACTATACCCCGGTGCCGCTTTTCTTAGATGGCTTTCATCAGATAGTACGCCTAGCTCCACGCTATCTGTATTATGGCAGTATTACGGACTTTTTTCCTGCGCCGCATCATCTCCCCCCTGAAATCAATTTTCCAGTTTATGCCGAGCAGGTATGGTATCCTGAAAGCGCTATTTACAAGGCGCAGTTAGCGGCCTTAGGGCCTCTCCTCTCTTGGGAAAGCCTAAGGGAGAGTGTAGATGTAGTTTTCCCCGTTCTGCATGGCTTAGGGGGAGAGGACGGCAGCCTCCAAGGGCTTTTAGAACAGCTAGGTATCCCCTATGTAGGAACGGGTATTTTAGGCAGTGCTTGGGGCTTAGACAAAGCCCAGCAGCGCCGTTGGCTGAAGGCTCAGGGCTTTCCTGTGCTGCCCTATGCGATTGTGCCACGCACGTGGCTTTGGGAAAATCCCGAACTGCTCCTTTCCCTCGTACAGGAGACGGTGGATTTCCCCTGCGTAGTGAAGCATCCCTTTCAAGGCTCCACTATTGGCGTAGTGTATTGCCCTTCGGCGGAGAAGTTGGTAGAGGCTTGCTGCCGCGCCTCTTTTACTTGGCCGGTGGAGTGGCTGCCCCAAACGCCCTTAGCTAGGCTTTTAGACCTTACCGAAGGCCTCCTTCTGCCCCTTCTCTACCGAGATGTGGCGGGGACAGCGCGGGAGCTTATTACCGATTGGAATGAACTGCGCCATTTTCTGCAGCGCTGTCCCCACGCCGGCTGGCTAGAAGCCTGGGATGCCCCACCTTACCTACTCATTGAGGCCTACCGAAAAGGGGAAGAGTTTTCCGTAATTGTTATAGAGCCGCAGCCGGGGCATTATGTGGCCCTTCCCCCTACGCACATCAGGAAAAGCGGACCCCTCTACGATTACCGGGCCAAATACCTTTCGGGTATAAGTTCCAAGCGCACGCCTTCTCCTGACCTACCGAATGCCGAAATCCAGAAGATGGCCGAACGCTTAGCCGCTCGGGCTGGCCTTCAGGTCTATGCGCGTTTAGATGGGCTAGTTGTCCGAGAGACCATCTTCTTCAATGACCCTAATACCACTTCGGGCATGCTACCTGCCTCACTACTTTTTCATCAGGCCGCCGAAGTGGGGTTTAGTCCGCGCGATTTTCTCACCTTTCTCATAGAGAGGTCCTTGGATGTGCCCCGTACGGGTACGGCGCGCCTTTTCCTTCGCAAAGGTCGCTTGCAGCTTTCCCAGCGGGAGCGGCTATCGGTAGCGCCCACCAAGCGCATCGGCGTAATTTTTGGGGGTAGTTCCACCGAACGGCACATCTCCCTAGAAAGTGGGCGGAACGTAGTGGAGAAGCTGAGTAGCCGGTATGAAGTGGTGCCTCTTTTTCTTGAGGTGGTTGGGGCGGAGCTGCGGCTGTGGCGCTTACCTACGCGCCTGCTTTTCAAGGATAATGCAGATGACGTACAGGCCGCCCTATATGCCCCGACCGTGCCCGAAATGGTGGCTTCGGTACGGGCTGCTCTCTCCGCCGAAGCCGGAATAAACCTAGAACCAGAAGCCTACGCCGCCCAACGGTTGGATTGGGAAAATCTTGCACAGGAGATTAGTTTTGCTTTCTTGGCCCTTCACGGCCGCCCTGGCGAAGATGGAACTATCCAGAAAAAGCTGGATGCGCTGGGGATCCCTTACAATGGTAGCTCGGCTGAGGTTTGTAGCCTCTTGATGGATAAGGCGAAAACCCAGGCTTTCCTTCAAGCTAAGGGATTTTTGGTACCGCCCCATTACTACCTTCACCGGTCTGAATGGGTAGCTGATCCAAGTCGGGTAGTCCAAATAGTAGGGCCTCAGCTCGGCGGCTATCCCATAATCGCCAAGCCGGTAGATGAAGGATGTAGCAGTGGGGTGCGAGTAATACAAGATAGCCGCATGTTGGAGGCCTATCTCGCCGCCATTTTTCGGAGCGAGGAGGCGCTAGAGCCCGACCTTCAGGCCCGCTTAGCGGTACAGCCTGGTGAGGATTTCCCCCGTAAAGAGGAAATGCTTTTAGAGACCTATCTGCATGGGCCAGAATGGGTGGAAGTTACGGTAGGTGTTATAACACACACGGCATCTGATGGGACGTGGCGCTATGAGGTTTTTTATCCCAGTGAGACGGTCAAGCGGGAAGGTATCCTTCGGCTGGAAGAAAAGTTTCTGACTGGAGTGGGGCAAAATATCACGCCGGCGCGGATTTACCCCGATAACCCCGAATGGAATGCTCAGGCCTTAGAGGCGGTGCGCCATACGGTGGCCCAGCTGGCCACGGCCTTAGGCATTCACGGCTATGCGCGTGTAGATGGCTTTGTGCGGCGCTTGGGTCAAGGGCAAGTAGAATTTTGGACCCTTGAAGTAAATGCCCTACCAGGGCTTACGCCAGCTACGGTCTTCTTTCATCAAGGGCTTCTGGCCGGCTACACGCCTGGAGAGCTTTTGGCGCATATTATTAGCGAAGGCTATCGCCGGCCCCGCCGATGAAGCGGCCCCCGACTCGGCGCACGGGCTTGCGCCTTATTGCGCGCCAATGGATGCCCCTTGCCCTAAACTGGCTCCTCATGGCCATAGAAGGCCCCATCCTCGTAAGTCTGATTAGCCGCCTGCCCGAACCTACGGAAAATTTAGCCGGCTTCAGTGTGGCCTTTTCTATCGCGCTGCTTGTAGAGTCGCCTATAATGATGTTTCTAAGTGCTGGGGCGGCTTTGGGGCATAGCCGGCCAAGCTACGAACGGCTGTGGTGGTTTGCTTCTGCCTTCAATCTCCCGCTTTCGGCGCTCATGGGCGTTCTGGGCCTTCCTGAGGTATTTTTTCGCCTCAATGCGCATATCTGGCATTTAGCGCCAGCTTTAGCCCAGCGAGTGGCCGGGGCTATTTGGCTTCTAATCCCATGGCCTGCTGCGATTGGATATAGGCGGCTCTGGCAAGGGGTCTTGATTGCTCAAGGCCAAGCGCGCCGTGTGGCTTGGGGTACTCTGGCACGCCTAGCCGGCATGCTGAGCGGTGCTTGGCTAGCCAAGGAGCTTTTCCTTTGGCCCGGCATGTGGGTAGGAGCCTTTGCGCTTTCCATGGGGGTGGTTGCAGAGATGATAGCCATACGGCTTTATGCCCATACCATTCTGCGCCGCCTTCCGCCCCGTAGCGAACCGCCACCCTCCTATCGGCGCCTAAGCGCTTTCTACCTCCCCCTCCTCTGGACCGCCCTTCTCAATGTAGCGCTTACCCCCCTCCTTACTGGCTTTATGGCTCAGGGCTTAGAACCCCTACCCTCCTTAGCGGCTTACTCACCCGTCATGAGTACCGCCTTTCTTTTTACCTGTGGCGGGGTGGCCTATCAGGAAGTAGTGATTGTACTGGCAGGTACTCGCCTGCGTCCCCTGCTCCTCCCTTTTGCCCACCGAATAATTCTCTTTACCACCTTAGCCCTTTTTCTTTGGGCCATATCCCCCCTCATGAAGTGGTGGCTCAGCACGGTATTTGCCCTACCGCCTACCCTTCACTCCCTCTCCCGTAAGGGGCTTCTACTCATGCTGCCTATGCCCGCATTAGTAACCTACCTTGCCTACCTCAGAGGCCTCTTCATTCACGCCGCTCGCACGCGCCTCAACCTACTCTCAGCGGTGGTAGAAATAAGCGGCCTAATTCTCCTAGCGCCTCTGCTGCTTGCGGTTCTCCCTTGGGCTAGTCTCTACACAGGCATTTTAGCCCTGCTCCTTGCTCGGCTAGCTACCTTACTTTTTTTAGTATTTTGGACCTTCAAAAGGGTTCGGGGAAAGTACGGGGGCTTATCCGTCTCTGGCCAAAGTCTGGCGCGCGATGAGGCTATTTCGGTCCGCTACGGCTCATAAGCCGTGAGGGGCCTGCAAAACCCAATTGTTTTTGTTTATAAGGCGATGCGCCTGTGGGCCTTAATAAGCTGGGGCTTGGCTCAGACCACTTACACCTTGAGCGGGTATGTGCGTGATGCGCAAACCCAGGAAGCCCTCTCCGGCGCACGGGTGCTGGTCCTAGAGCGCCAGTCTGGCACCCTCACAAATCCCTACGGCTACTATGCCCTCCGCTTACCTGCGGGCCGATACCGAATAGTGGCCCAGTTCGTAGGCTACCGCAGCGATACCCTTCAGATAGAGCTGCGCAGCAATACCAAAAAGGATTTTCTTCTACTGGAAGAGGGGGTAGAGCTCTCGGCGGTTGAGATAGTGGAGACCTATGAGCAGCGCCGTTTTGAAAGTGCGGCCATGAGCCAGAACCGCTTAGAAGTACAGCAGCTCAAAAAACTGCCGGCTTTTTTCGGGGAGGTAGATGTGCTGCGTTCGCTTTCGTTTTTGCCAGGCGTAGCTACGGCGGGCGATGGAAGCTCGGCCTTTTTCGTGCGCGGCGGCTCACCCGACCAAAATTTAGTCCTCTTAGATGAAGCCGTAGTTTATAACCCAGGCCACATTGGAGGAATCTTTTCGGCCTTCAATGCAGATGCCCTCCAGGAGGCTCAGATTTACAAGGGGTATATGCCGCCTGAGTATGGCGGGCGCCTTTCCTCGGTTTTAGATGTGCGTCTGCGAGAGGGGACCAGCCCACGCTGGCAAGTAGGTGGGGGAATCGGCGTTATCTCCTCACGCCTAAATGTGCAAGGCCCTCTGTGGAAAGACCGAATTGGCTGTCTTTTCACTGGGCGGCGTACATATGCGGATCTTTTCCTTCTTTTTGCTAGAGATCCTGAGCTACAGCGCACTGCCCTCTACTTCTACGATTACACCGCCAAGCTGAATTTCCGCCTGAACGACCGCCACCGCTTCTACCTCTCGGGCTACTTTGGCCGCGATGTTTTCAAAACTTCCTTCTTGGACTTCAACTGGGGTAATGCAACTACTACGCTGCGCTGGAATTTTATTCCCTCTCCGCGCATTTTTCTCAATACGCTGCTTTATTATAGCAAGTACGACTATGCCTTTTTGGTGGAGTCTGGGCGCAATCAGGCTAAGTTTGGCTCAGGTATAGAAGACCTTGGCTGGCGCACGGATATGGATTTTTTTCTCTCCGAGCGGCTCAAGCTGCGTTTAGGGGCTACGCTGGTTCATCATACCTTTTTGCCAGGCCAGCTTACGCCTACCTCTGACACATCAAATGTGCGTCCTTACCGCGTGCCTTCCCTGCGTGGGGTTGAAGCCGCTGCATATGTGCAAACGGGATATAAGTTTGGCCCACGCTGGCTCGTGGAAGGTGGGTTACGCTGGACGGGTTTTGCCCTTTTAGGCCCGGCTACGCTTTATACATTCTCGGAAGAAAGGGAAGTGCGGGACACTCTAATTTATCCCGCTGGACGGCTTATAGATAGCTGGGGCGGCTTAGAACCGCGCCTGAGTATCCGCTATGCGCTTTCAGAGCGCTGGGCGTTCAAGTCCTCTTTTGGGCGGGTGCAGCAGTTCCTCCATGTGGCCACGCTTTCGCCCGTGGGCCTACCTACGGACATCTGGTGGCCTACAACCCTCAATGTACGACGGCAAAACGGCTACCAAATCGCCCTCGCTCTCCAAGGCACCCCGCGCTGGAAAAATACCCAGTGGGACTTTTCCTGTGAAATCTTCTACCGTCATATGACCAATGTAGTAGATTTTCGCTCAGGGGCGGATATTTTCCTAAATCCTCTTTTAGAGGCTGATATCGTGCAAGGGCGCGGGTGGGCCTATGGTACCGAATGGATGCTGCAAAAGCTTTCGGGCCGTCTCACTGGCTGGATAAGCTACACCTATAGCCGCAGCTTCCGATATATCCCCGAAATTACGCCTCGGCCTTTTCCGAATTATGTGGATAGACCCCATCAAGCCACTTTAGTCCTTCAATATCCCATCAGCCAACGGCTGGAGATAGCCTTTACCGCCATCTATGCCACAGGCCGTCCAATCACCTTACCTGTGGCTAAATATTTCTATGATGGCCAGGTAATCGGCGTCTATAATGAGCGCAACAATCGCCGCATGCCGGATTACCATCGGGCCGATATTTCCTTAACCTGGAAGTCTAAGCCACGCGCAGGGCGCCGCTGGGAGTCTAGCTGGAATTTCTCCCTGTATAACCTCTACGGCCGCCGTAACATGTGGGCCTTGCGTCTGCGGCGTGACCCAGACAACCCTAACATCCAGCGGGCTTATAACCTCTATCTTTTCCGCTGGGTGCCCGCCATCACCTATAACTTTCAGTTTCGGTAAGCCAAAAAGTCTTACCTTTGCCAGAGTAGAGCTAGCGAAAGCGCTTTACTTGGGCTTTCCAAGTAAGAGAGGGTGACCTCCGGCTCTGCCCTATGAACTTCGTTGGTAAAGGAAGGGCCTACCTCAAGGGCTGGGCCGTGGTAGCTATTCTTATAGGTTGGAGCCTATGGGCTTGTAAAAAAAATCCCTGCAAGGATATGAATTGTCAGAATGGCGGAAGCTGCGTAGAGGGTAGGTGCAACTGTGCCTTACCCTGGGAGGGTAGCCGCTGTGAAGTAGATGCGCGCGCAAAGTTCTTTGGCAACTGGCGGGGTCCCGAAGACTGTGGGAGGGGTAACTTCATAATTACTTATAATCTCATCGCCGCAGCGGATGGTGGCTTTACCATCACCGATAGCCTTCTGGAGATTCAATATAAAGGTTACCTCAAAAGTAGCACGGCGCTGGAGATTCCCTGGCAGCAGGTAGAAAATAGGAGAGTCTCAGGAAGGGGGGAGCTTCGGGGCGATTCTCTACTTCTGTGGCACGCCTACGCGTATGCAAGCGGCGATACGGTACGCTGTCAGGCTCGGCTAGCGCGAGTGCCTCGCTAAAAAGGAAAAGCGCGGCCTTCGGGGAGCTGGCGCCAGCCCCACTTAGCCCGAATTACGCCATCCTCTAGGTAAAGCGCCCCGGCCGAAGCGCGCAAAATGGCCTTGAGTACGGTTTGATCCTGAGCGGCAAAACAAACGGGAATCCCTTTGGCTTGGGGCCATGTGTTTCGCACCGAGGAAGGGGAAGCCGTAATCCCTACTACCTTGATAGACTTGGGGAGGTCTTTAAGTAGGCGTCGCCAGGCGTTTATCTCCGCCTCCTCTAAGCGGCTCAAATCCTTTGCCACAAGCACAAGCGCTTTCCCCGAGAGCTCATCCACGGCGCATTCGGATTGAGCCAGGGGTAGGTAGTCCGTGAGTTCGGGCGTACCTGTGGGACCAGGGGTTAGCGCTTGCCGCAGATTCTTACCTACTTTGTAGGGCAGAAAATCAATCGCCGGCAAGTAGAGGTAAAAGTATATCGTCAGGCCGGCTATCAGGCCTACGCCGCCCCAGGCGCTCATAATTTGCCAGGGCTGAGGCAGCCAGGCTTCCAGCTCCTCGCGCTTGAGAAAGATGTAGCCTATAAGGCCTAGAAGCACCACATCTTTGGCAAAGGACTGCCAAGGCGTCAGCTTGATTGCATCCCCGAAGCAACCGCAGTCCGATACCGCCTTCGTAATAGCTGAATAGGCAGTGAGAAAAGTAAAGAAGACTATCATAAGAAGCAGGCTCCAGGCCGTGAAGTGGCGCAGATAGCCTAAAAGGAGGAATAAGGCCAAGCCTGTCTCGGCTACAGCGATAAACCCCGCCAGACCTAAGCTCCACGGCCCGAAGATTTCATGAAAAGGCCAGCCCGTATGCTTGGAAAAGACCTCAAAATACTCCTCCAGCTTGTAGGAAAAGCCGTACACATCATTCACCTTGATAAGTCCTGAAAAGATGAAGAGAAAGCCTACAAAGAGGCGGCTGAAGTTCAGGAAGATGTCTCTCTTAGCGCGCATAGGCGATACTTTTCTTCTCCCTTATGACCATTACTTTGATCTGGCCGGGGTACTGCATAGTTTTCTGAATCTCCTCAGCCACCTCTTGGGCTATCTTATCGGTAAGCTCATCGGATACCTTATCGCTCTCTACAAGGATGCGCAGCTCACGCCCAGCTTGCAGGGCATAAGCTTGGCTAACGCCGGGGTATTTCTTGGGTATGTTCTCCAGCTCCTGGATGCGCTGAATGTATTTTTCCACGGCTTCTCGGCGGGCGCCGGGACGGGCACCGCTTATAGCGTCGGCTACTTGCACAATAGGGGCTAGGATAGTGGTCATTTCTATCTCGTCATGGTGGGCGCCTACGGCATTAAGCACTTCGGGGTGTTCTTTATGGCGGCGCAGGATTTCCATACCCAGCAGGGCATGGGGTAGCTCGGGATTCTCATCGGAGACTTTGCCAATATCATGAAAGAGTCCGGCGCGCTTAGCCAGGCGTACTTTTTCCTTGGGTAGCCCTAGCTCGGCCGCAATCAGCGCCGCCAGTCGCGCCACCTCGCGCGAGTGGTGGAGGAGATTTTGCCCAAAGGAAAAGCGAAAACGCATCTTTCCAATAAGATCACGCACTTCGTTAGGCACCCCCCGAATATCTAAAGCCATGAGGGTGCGGTGGCCTATTTCACGAATCTCCTGCTCTATCTCTTGCTCTACCTTTTTGACGACTTCTTCTATGCGGGCGGGGTGTACGCGCCCATCTGCCAGAACCCTCTGAAGGGTTCGGCTGGCGATTTCTCGACGGATAGGGTCGTAACAGGAGATTACGATGGCGCCTGGGGTGTCATCTACGATGATCTCCACACCCGTAAGGCTCTCAAGGGTGCGGATGTTGCGCCCCTCGCGCCCTATAATCCGGCCTTTGTGCTCATCACTTTCTAAGGGAAAAGTGGTAATGCTATGCTGGATGGCTTGCTCTATTCCTACGCGCGAGAGGGTAGTGGCGATAATCCGCTGGGACTCTTCTACGGCACGCAGGCGGGTTTCTTCCAAAATCTGCTGGAGCTGGGCATGGGCGCGCGCTTCGGCCTCCTGGCGCAGGCTTTCCATGAGGCGCTGAATAGCCTCCTCTTGCGTAAGGCCGGCTATTTCTTGGAGGCGTTGGGCCACTTCCTGTTCGCTTTGGGCCAGCCGTTCTTCTCGGAGGAGAATCTGACGCAGCCGTTGCTCCTGAGCCTCCTTCTGCTGCTCAAGCCGTTCAAACTCCCGCTGCAGGGCCGCTAGCTGGCTCTGGAGCTGTTCCTGCCGCTGATTAAGGCTTTGTTCCAGCAGAAGGACCTGCTTGTGGCGTTCTTCCGCAAGGCGCAGCCGCTCCTCGGCATTTTGCAGTATTTGGCGGGATTTTTCTTGAGCCTCGGCGATTTGGCGTGCCAGCTTTTCCCTAATATGCCGTTCGGCCTCTTTCTGAGCCTGCTGGTAGCGGCGATTAGCCTCTTGGAAGCGCTGCTGAATAAGCTGCTCCTGTTGCGCTAAGTGCGTTTGGATTTCGGCTTCGCGCGCCTGGAGGCGCTGCTGCTCTGCGGATAGCTGGTGCAGCAGCCGTTGCCTTTGCCGATACCATAGCCCATATCCCAGGCCCGCCCCTACTGCAGCCCCTATACCTATGCTCAGAAGGAGAGTTATCATGGTTTGGTAGATTCGGTGGAAAGGAATTGAGGAGGAAGAAGCGCTTCTAAGCGCTGCGTAAAAGCTTCGTAGAGATGAAGTTGCGTAGCCAGGCTGTCTAAGACGCTCAGAAGTCCCATAAGCCAATGCGTGAGCTCATCGGCCTGAGGCTGGAGCTGAGCATATGCAGCCCCCCGCGCCTCAATTTCCTCTAAAAGCGCTGCTACGCGCCGTATATTATCGGGACTTCCCTGAACCGTCAGGCGCCGCCCTAAGATAAGCCAGCTTTGGGTCATCTCGCCGTACATAAGCCAGAGCGCTTTCTACCTTTTGGCGCAGCTGTGCCACATGGGCCTGAGCGGTAGCACACTGCTTACGCCAAGACAAAATTAAGGCTTTCCTATTCTCTTCGGCTTTGTGCCAAGCCTCTACTAAGGCCTGCACGCCCTGCTCAATCCGCTGTAGGCGCGCCTTCAGAGCCGCCTCGGAGGAAGTAGGTATTATTTCCACGGCGTAAATCCAAAGAAAGGCCAAACGGGTCTATTTCGGCGCGTACTATGGGCTGACGAACAAAAAGCACCTTGGCCAATAGGTTAGTCTGCTTGGCCCATGCTTCGGCAGGGAAATACCATAAAGAGCTGACTCCTTCGGGATATTCCAAACGCAGCCAAATCGGCCACACGAGCCGGCCGAGATTGCGCAGGCGCAGCCGTATCGCATATACTTTCCCTTTCTTCCGAAGGTAGGCTTCTGCGGCGCGCTGAGCCTCCTGAAGTTTCTGCCGGCGCTCCCGAAGCCGCCTCTGATAGGCTAAGTAATTAGCCTGCACGAAACTGTCCGCTACCTCAGGATGCCGACTAGTATAAAAGGATAGAGAAGCGGTGTCAGCGGCAAGGGCCTCCAGATAGCGTTGGACCGCAGCGCTTTCCTCTGCCAGTAAAGCTTCGGCTACCTCTGATTCCACTTCGGCTTTTTCTATGGTTACGGTGTCTATGGCTATATCTACCCAGCTGGTATCCAGAAACCAGCCGCGCCAGAACCAGCCCAGCTCTTGGCCGATGGCACTGCTGAGCATTCGGAAAAAGTCCCAGGGCTCTGGATGCCGGAAGGCCCAGGTGCGCGCATAGCGCTGAAAGGCGGTATCCATCTCTTTAGGTGTGAGAATGTAATGCCGAAGGGCCTCCAAGCCGCAGGCTACCTTGAGGTAGGCATTAGCGCCCATTTCGCGTATGGTGAGTGGATGCCCCATGATAGGTTGGCTTTGCCCGCTGGCTAAGTAGGCGCGCACGCGCGCCCGTTCCGCCTCTGCCTCCTTCTCCCGAATAAGCGGCTCAAAGGTAGCCTTGGTAAGATTCTCCAAGTACGTATTGAGTCCCTCATCCAGCCACATCCAGCGCCGCTCATCGGAAGAGATGATCATGGGAAAGAAGTTATGCCCTACCTCGTGGATGACGAGTGAGACAAAGCCATGGCGGGTAGCTTCGGTGTAGCGGCCATCTTTTTCCAGCTGCTGCCGACCGCAAAAAACAATCATAGGATATTCCATCCCGTACACCCCCCCGTAGGTAACGCTCAAGGTGGGATAGGGGAAAGGTAGCGTATAGCGGCTATATTCGTGGAGGGTATGTTCGGCCGCGGCTAAGGCTAAGTTTTTCCATAAAGGGGCTACCTCCGGGGGGTAGAAGCTTTGAATTAGCGTAGGCTGGGAGGCGCCTGCCACGTGGGTATAGCGGGCTTCCCAGATATAGCGCGGGCTCGTGGCGAAGGCAAAGTCCCGCACATTCTCCGCCCGAAACCGCCACGCCAGGGTATCTTTACCTATTCGGGTGGGCAGCTCTGAAGCCGAAATAAGCTGTATCGTGGAGTCGGGGTTGAGCCGCTGCCAGCGCGCCAGCTGGGTAGGAGAGAGTACCTCGGTGGGATTTTGGAGCACGCCCGTAGCGGCTACCACATACCCGCGCGGGACGCGGATAGTTACTTCGTACGTACCGAATTCCGTCGCAAATTCGCTGGGGCCATAGTAAGGCATTTTTTGCCAGCCGCGTACATCGTTCAGAAGCACGGGACGGGGATAGTATTGGGCTACCTGATAAATGGGGCCTTTCTCGGTGAGGAGGTAGCCGCCCCGCCCTTCTACGGTGGCGTCATTGAGAGTGAAGCGCCAGCGCAGCTGAAGCGTAACCGACTGGCCTTGATGAAGCGGGAAGGGAAGAGTAACCTCCATAAGAGTCTCTTCTAAGCGATAGGCGAGGGGCCTAAGCGTATTGCCCTCTTCTAAGAAAAGGGCTTCTAGCTGAAAGTTTGTCTTGAGGTATTGTTGGATTTGTCGGGCATACAGCTGAAGGGGTGTGGCCTGCCCGCGCTGCACATCCCGTCGGAAATCCTCCCAGAGGAAGTTGCGGCTCAGATGGCCGTAGCTTCGGAGGCTAAAGTAGTTTGGCTCTACGGCTAGCCATAGATAGCTTAGAGGGAAGGGCCCTTGGTGGGTATAGGTTAGCCGAGCGTGGCCATAGAGACGATGGGTAGCGGGATCTAGGCGCAGGTCCATGATATAGTCTGCCCGGTTTTGCCAGTAAAGGGGGGAGGGCGTACCCAGCACCGTACGGGAGGGCGGTGGTGTGGGTGCATAGTCCTCCAAGGGCAGGAAAGGGTCCGCCTGAAAAGCCGTCTGCGCCCAGGCCCCGTAGAGCAGCCAAGCTAAGCCGCCATACCGCCGCACTGAGCAAATATACGGGTTAGTGAGGGGTAAAAAAAGTAGAGGGGCGCCGCCGCTCCGTCCCACTTACAATTAGAATGCTCAGCTCGTAAAGGCCCCATAGAGGTAGGGCTAGGAGCACTTGACTCAGCACGTCGGGCGAAGGGGTGAGCACGCCCCCTAGGATAACCGCTAAGGCGATGGCATACCGGCGTCCGCGCCGCAGTCCCTCAGCCGAAATAAGCCCCACCTGACTTAGGCCCCACAAAAGTAAAGGCAGCTGAAATACCAGCCCTAAAATCAAACAAACCTGCACTGTAAGGCCTATTACGTCGCCAATTCGCCAAATATTCTCTACATTAGACGTAAGCTGGAAATGGGCAAAGAAATGCATCATGAACGGCACAAGCACGAAGTAGGCAAAGCCCACGCCTAAAAAGAAAAGAAGCGAAGTATAACCTACAAGCCCTCTGAGGGCTTGGCGCTCGTGGCGGTAGAGGGCGGGTCGCACGAATCGCCAAAATTCCCATACCACGTAGGGAAAGCTGAGGACCAGTCCGGTAGCTAAGGCCAGTACCATTGCTTTTACGAACTGCTCGGAGGGGTGCACGGCTTGGAGGCGAAGGGGGAGGGGAGGGGGGCAGTGGCCCAGCCTGCACAGCAGGCGGTAGGTGGGGAAATCACTCTGAAGCGGCGCAAGAAGCACCTTCCCTACGATCCAATGCACTTTCCAAAACGCTAGGAGGCTCAGTAGGAAAATCACCGCTAGGCTACGCAGGAGATGGGCGCGCAGCTCTTCTAAATGCGCCCAAAAAGGCATCTCCCGCTCTTGGTCCAGCGGCATCAGAACTCAAGGTGATAAATCTGGTAGCCATTCCGACCTGGCGCGGGCAGGGCTAAAGTAATCACCTCCTGCCCACTCAGCTGGACCGAACGGCCAGGCAGTACAAGGAGCTCCCCAGTTTTATTCTCCGCTATGTCCTTAATTAGGCTTTCCCCGGTCTGATGGTTAATCTGATGGGCCTGCAGCTTGCCCCGGCCAGTATGTTCCGTAAGGAAAGCCACGGTGAGAAGTTCATTACTTAGGCCAGTATAAAACGATAGAGCCTCAGGCTTTAGCTCGCGCTGCCTTTTTTCTATGCGATGGCTCCAGGCGAGCTGCAGGCTATCGCCCAGCTCCCAGCGCGTCACCCATACGTCGTAGGCTAAGTAGCCTTCCCGCTTCTCCCGAAGGTCCTCCCATAGAATATACAGCGCTTTATCCCCATGGGGCAGAAAGCGAACGGCCGTAAAACCCGTAGGTTCCTTATAAAGGTCAGTCCACGGGATAGCTGCGCGACTCCAGAGAATTCGGCTGGTATCGCTTAAAGGAAGGGGAAGCCGTCCAATGGCCCACTGCCCCGCAAGCCCTTTTTCTAAAGGAAGGTTTTTGGCGCCTCGGATAAGCCCGCCTACATAGATGCTCGTAGGAGTGACATACAGCCAGGGAGCCTGTAAAACGGAGTCGGGATTGAGGCGCCAGTTTCGGAAAGTCCGCGTGGTGGGGTCGTAGTACAGGAGGGTAGGGGTCTCCCCTGTGGCTTGGGTAAGTAGCCAAATTTTGCCTTTATTATCAGGAAAAGCCTTTAGGATAGGGGCCGGCACATTCCAATCGGTAGCATACACCACTTTTCGGCCGCTCTGGTGCCAAAGAGCAAACCAGGCCTGCTCTATGGGCTTCTTTTTACCCGGGAGGTAGGCGTACCATAGCAGATGCGTACTATCTGGACTTAAGCTTAGGCCGCGTACCGCCTTTGCCGCCAAACGGTCATAGGCCGAGAAAGTCGTCCATTTGCGCAAAAGTGGACGGCCGCGATGATCTAAAAATTGGACTACCTCTTGAAGGACGCCCGGCGTAAGCGGGTCTTCATCATACGACAGCAGCACTACGGCTTCCTTGAGGCCTACAAGCGTCAAGGGATAGTCACGCCCACGCGCAGGGATATCTATGAAATAGGACCAAACAGAATAATAGCGCGTATTTAGGCATTCCACATAATAACCCGGCTGGGGCTTACCCTGAGCCCAATATTCAATGTAGGCGAAGCGCCCAGGGCCCGCCCAAACCGGGCTACGAGGCAAACCCATTTGCTCTATGGAATAGCCCTTCACATCTATCTGCGTGCGGCTGACAACCCGCTGGCTATACGCAGGCCATAAACTTACAAGGATCAGGGTAAGTCTTAGGTGCATATGCAGCTCAAAGATACTCTCTTCGGTAGATTTTTCCTGAGATGACGCTTGATGGGGGCGCAGGCTTAGAGGCGGCTCAAAGCCCGGTCTAAATCGCGAATAAGGTCTTCGGCATCTTCTATCCCTACGGAAAGGCGCAGAAGGCCCGCCGTAATCCCAAGGGCTTCTCGCTCGGCTTCTGGTATAGAAGCGTGGGTCATAAGGGCGGGATGGTTGATAAGCGACTCTACCCCGCCTAGACTTTCGGCTAAGGTAAAGACTTCCAGCGCTTCCCAAAACCCTTGTAGCTCTTCGGGCCGGCTGACCTTTACCTCAAACGAGACCATGCCCCCGGGTAAGCGCATCTGCTGTTTGGCTATGAGGTAATTTGGATGCGTAATAAGCCCAGGGTAATATACCCGCGCTACGCGTGGATGAGTGGCGAGAAATTCGGCTATCTTTTGGGCGTTTTCGCAGTGCTTCTGCATGCGTAAGGGTAGCGTTTTTATGCCGCGCAGCACTAAGAAGCAGTCCATGGGCCCTGGCACGCCGCCCACGGCATTTTGAAGGAAGCGCAGGCGCTCATACAGCTGGGCCTCCTTGAGGGCTATGGCGCCCATAACTACATCCGAATGGCCTCCCAGATACTTAGTGGCTGAATGAACCACTATATCTGCGCCCATTTCCAGCGGGGTTTGAAGGTAGGGCGTAGCGAAGGTGTTATCTACCACGAGCCAGGCATTATGGGCATGGGCGATTTCGGCAAGCGGTGCTATCGGCGTGATCCGCAAAAGGGGATTGCTGGGGGTCTCTATCCAGATAAGGCGGGTATTGGGACGGATGGCGGCCTCTACCTGCTCAAGGCTGGAGGTATCTACAAAGCTAAATTCTAGCCCCCAGGGCTCAAATACGCGGCGCATGATGCGGTAGGTGCCGCCATACAGGTCGCGGCTCACAATAACGTGGTCTTTTGGGGAAAGCAGGCGGAGAACGGCGTCCGTAGCGGCCAGACCCGAGGCAAAGGCTAGCCCGTATGGCGCCCCCTCCAGCTGGGCGATAGCCGCCTCTAAAGCCGAACGTGTAGGATTATGGGTGCGGCTGTACTCGTAGCCTTTGTGAACGCCTGGGGCTTGCTGCGCATAGGTAGAGGTGAAATAGACGGGCACCATTACGGCCCCCGTAAGCGGGTCGGGTTCCGTGCCCGCATGCACGGCTAAGGTATGCCACTTCACCCCGCAAAGATAAGTGAAGCCTTACCGAAAAAGGCTCACCAGTTGCATCGCCACGCTACTGTCCCCCATAACCTTAATACGCCCGCCCATAAAGGCCTGCATCGGGCTGAGCTCGCCTTTGAGGAGCGCAAGTAAATCGGCGGGCTGCACGGCTATAGTGCAGGCCGCTTGCGCCCCATCTTCTACTTCCCGCACCTCGTGGCCTTCTAAAATTAGTTTTTTTGCGCTAAGGTCCAAAAGGATAGGCGCGGGTACAGGATATTGCGCGGCCTTTGACCGAAGAAGGCCGATGAGGCCGGCTAAATCTTCCGCTCCATCTTTAGCTACGGCAGCTGGCCGATCATACTTTTTGTCATCTATGAGCATTTTCGCAATAATCTCGCGCATAATCTCTGAGGTACCTGCGCCGATAGTAAGGATGCGTGCATCCCGATACGCCCGCGCTACCTTGTAGTCCTCAATATAGCCATAGCCTCCAAACATTTGAAGGCATTCGTAGGCGGCTTTGTTGGCAAATTCCGTAGTGAGGAGCTTAGCGATGGAGCATTCTTTGACGGCGTAGTGGCCATCCTGATGCAAGCGAGCGCAGTAGTAGGTATAGGCTTTGAGCGCTTCGCTTTCTGCATGCAGCTGGGCCATTCGGTGGCGCAGCACTTGAAAGCGGTCTAAGGTCCGTCCGAAAGCCTGCCGCTGCCCCATGTACTCTAGCGTATATTCTATTAGGCGCTCGGTTCCAGAGATAGCCGCAATCGCCCCTACCAGCCGCTCCAGCTGCAGGCCCTCCATCAGGTAGTAAAAGCCCTTGCCCTCCTCCCCAATAAGATTCTCCACCGGCACTTCCACATTTTCAAAGAAAATCTCGGCCGTATCCGAGGCATGCCAGCCCATTTTTTGGAGCTTATTCTTAGAGATACCGGGCCTGTCTAGCTCCACCAGAATTAGGGAGAAGCCATCCACTCCCGCGGCGGGATTGGTCTTTGTTACCAGCACGATAAAGTCCCCGTAGTAGCCGTTTGAAATGAAGGTTTTTTGGCCCTTGATGATGTAGCGGTCGCCCTGGCGGATAGCTTTGGTCTGGATATTAGCCACATCGGAGCCAGCACCGGGCTCCGAGATCCCGATCGCCGCTATTTTTTCACCGCGCAGCAGAGGGGGCAGATACTTCGCCTTGAGGGCCTCCGTGCCATACTTGTAAATGTAAGGGGCCGCCATATAAAGCGAGACAATCGGCGTAACGCCAAAACCGCCCGAGAAAACCCGGGATATCTCCTCGCAGAAAACTACGGTGTAAAAGAAATCCAACCCCGCCCCCCCGTACTTTTCCGGGTAATCCACACCGAGGAAGCCCTGCTGCCCAAATAGCTTCCAAATCTCCTTTGGTACTTGTTGCGCCTTTTCCCATTCATCTATATGAGGGAGGATTTCTTTTTCTAAGAATTGCCGCAGGCTCTGGCGAAAAAGTTCATGCTCCTGCGTGAAATAGTACGATCGCATGAGTGTGCTCATATGTAGTTGGTATTGGTTAGGCCCATATGACTGTTTCGGGATGGCTTAGCCATTTCTCGTATAAGGGGCTGTATTTGGCTTCTATTTGGCGACGGCGAACTTTTAGGGTAGGGGTAAGGAGGCCGTTTTCTACGCTCCAGGTATCCGATAGGAGAATAGCCCGCGCCAGGCGCTGATAAGGGGGAAGTTGCGCATTTACTTGCTGGATAAGCTGGGCTACCGCCTCTGTCACCGTAGGGGGGGATTCTTTGCGACCTATTTCCGAGAGGCTAATAAGGACAAAAGGCTGGGTCTGCCCCATACCCACTACGCATACCTGCTCGGCGTAGGGCAGCTTGCTAAAGGGCTCTTCCAAAGGCCCCGGCACTACAAACATACCTTTAGCCGTTTTAAAGGCATCACTCACCCGGCCAGTGACCCGCAAAAAGCCCTCTTCGTCCAGCTCTCCCATATCGCCCGTGTGGAGCCAGCCATCTCGTAGTACTTCGGCGGTTTTTTCAGGCTCTTTATAGTACCCATCCATTACCCAGTCCGCCCACATTAGAATCTCCTGCGTCTCTGGGTCTATTTTGAGGCGCACGCCCGTAAGGGGCTTGCCTACCGTATAGGGCTTGTGGTAATTGCGGGGCATAATAGTACAGCCGGCGCAGTTTTCCGTCATTGCATACACTTCCCGAACGAAAACGCCCAGTTCATGAAACCAGGCCTTTACGGGCTCTGGGGTGAGCGCCGCGCCGGTAAGCGCCACCTCTACTTTGCCCAAGCCAAGCTTATAACGGATAAATCTTTTGACTAGCGGCCCGAGTAGGGGTAGGCGAATAAGCCGATTATAGCGCGACTCGCCGAAGCGCTCCAGTACGGCTAGGCGGAACCGCTGCCAAATGCGCGGTACCGCAAAGAAAAAGGTGGGCTGGACATCCTGAAGGTTGCGCGCAAAGGTCTCCAGCGATTCGGCGAAGGCAATCGTACCGCCTAGGTAAAAGCAGGCCAGCTCTATGGCCATGCGCTCGGCTATGTGATTGAGCGGTAGGTAGGAGAAAAAGCGCGGCTCGCTAAGGTCAAAAATGCCGATTTCTCGGTAGGTGGCTTCATGGCGAAATAGGGCAGCCGGGCAGCGGTAGCTGAGCATCACCCCTTTGGGCGTACCTGTCGTGCCCGAGGTGTAAAGAATCGTCCATAGGTCCTCCTCCTTAGGCTCATAGGCTTCCTGTAAAGGTGGATGGGCCTCCAATAGAGCTTCCCACGCTAGCCCTTCACGTATTTGGTCCGAAGCGGGATAATCCGGAAACCGAATAAGCTGGACTGAAGACGGTATGGCCTCCCGTGCCTTAGCCCAGTAGCCCGGGTCTAATTTGCCCACAAAGAGATGCGTAATACCGCTTTTTTCAATAATTAGAGCCAAATCGGCTGGGGCTATATTAGCATAAAAAGGCACCGATACCGCCCCTACCATCTGAATAGCCAAATCAGCTAAAATCCAATGGCTGCAATTTTTGGAAATGAGTCCTACCAAACTTCCGCGCTCTACGCCAAGGGCCTGGAGGGCACTGGCGATTTGGCGCGCCTCTTTCCCGGCTTGGGCCCATGTCCGTATGTGCCACTTTCTCCCATAGGGCTGGTATAGGAAAGGCGCCTGGGCCTTCTCCCGTTCCCACCGATAGAAGTAATGCATAGGCGTGGGCAGGAGCGGGCCGGGCGGAAGGGGCATAGAGCAAATTTAGTATTATTAGTATTACATGCGGAAAAAGTCGCCCCACAGGCGCTGACCGCCATCTATATATATGGTCTCGCCCGTGATATAGGCGGCCATAGGAGAGGCGAGGAAGACCGCTAGATAGGCTACTTCTTCCACGCGTCCCAGCCGCTTGAGGGGTATGGCTTCGGCCAGCATTTGGCGCACTTCGGGGGGGTATTGCGTCAGGCCCGAGGAGGCGATGATGCCGGGGGCAATCGCATTTACCCGAATCCCATAGCGGCTCCACTCCACGGCTAAGGTTTTCGTAAGGTTATCTACGCCCGCTCGCGCCGCGCCTGTATGCGCCATTCCCGGAAAGCCCCGGTAGATATTGGCGATAATATTCACAATTACGCCCTGACGCGCAGGGAGGAAAAAGCGGTGCGCTAGGGTGTAGGTTACATTCCAAGTGCCGATGAGGTTATTGTGTATCACGGCTTGGAAACCTTTCGGGCTAATCTGCTCGGCTGGCGCTAGAAACTGCCCGCCGGCGTTATTTACGAGTAGGTTTAGGCGGCCGTGGGTCTCTTGGATAGCCTGCGCAAGGGCTTCTACCTCGGCTAGCTCCCGTATGTCGCACTTTTGGAAATGCACCGGGCCGAGGGCCTCAAGGGTTTGGGCGGCTTGCTGGAGTTTTTCTAGGCGGCGGCCGCACAGCCATACCGTGGCACCGAGTTTTAGGAACTCCTGAGCGATAGCGTAGCCAATGCCACTACCGCCGCCCGTGACGAGGGCTACTTGATCCTGAAGCAGCCCAGCGGCAAACATTAGCTTAGAGGGCGCTTGAGTATAGCGCGCGCTTCGGCTATACTGGCGGGCTCACGTCCAATCAGGCGCGCCAACTGCACTGCCGCCTCTACTAGCTCGCCGTTGGAGCGGGCCATTTCACCGTTGGGGAGGTAGAAATTGTCCTCCAGTCCTACCCGTACATGTCCCCCTAAGGTAAGCGCAGCCGCGGCTAAAGGCCACTGCTTGCGCCCTATGCCAATTACCTGCCAGTGGGTGCCGGGTGGTACACTGCGCGCCTGATGTACCAGATTTTCCGTCGTGGCGGGGATTCCCCCCATCACCCCCATGATAAAGCTAAACACATACGGTGGCTTCAAAAGCCCCATGTCTATGAAAGGGGTAGCGTTGTGGATGTGGCCGCAGTCAAAGGCCTCCAGCTCAGGCAGTACCCCCGCCTCCAGCATTCGCTCCAGAAAATACTGAATCTCATGGAAGGGATTTTGGAAGACAAAGTCAAAGTAGAATTTTTTGGCTTTGGGCGAGTAGATGGCGTAATTCATGGAGCCCATGTTGAGGGCGGCCATATCGGGCTTTAGGGCGGTAATGTGATGGATGCGCTGCTCGCGCGGTATGCCTACGGCGCCGGTGGAGAAATTGATAATTACATCAGGCAAGCGCTGACGCACCTCTTCGTAAATGCGGCGATAAGTCTCTACGTCAAAGGCCGGGCTGCCATCATCCTTACGGGCATGAATATGGAGGATAGCTGCACCGGCTTCCACGGCCCGCCGGCCCTCTTCGGCGATTTCCGCCGGCGTGTAGGGGATATAAGGGCACTGCTCCCGTGTGGCTAAAACCCCTGTCAAAGCCGCCGTAATGACGACCTTCTGCTCTACACTCACTTAGTACAAATATACGCCTTTGTGTACTTACCTTTGTCTATGCGAAGCTTGAGAGTTTATGCCGCTGGATTTAGCCTGGCGATTCTTCTGATTGCCTGCAGTAAGCCCTACTATACCGTGGACCTGCGCAATTGGAAGCCTTCGGAGATAGAACTGCCCGCTTCTATTCAAAAAGTGGCGCTGGTAAATCGCAGCTCTATTCCTGAGGCGGATCGGAAGCGCATTATGGAGGCTTACAAGAAGCGTGGCATAGCGGAGGGGGCTTTGAGGGGCTTAGCGACTCTAAATCCCATGGAGGCGGCGATGGGGGCTACCTCAGGAGCCATAGCGGGCATAATTGATGAGAAGTGGTTGGAGCGGGCGCCTCAGGCTTCCCTGCGGCATCTGCACGACCGGCTAAATGAATGTGGTCGCTTCCAGCCAATCATGGCTGGCTTAGAGCTGCAGTGGAGAGGTACCTTGGAAGGTTCGCTACCGCCGCCTCTTCCCGCTGAGAGCCTGCGTATTATTCATAGCCGCGTGCCTCAAGCCCAGGCTATTCTGGCCCTGGAGACCCTCCTTCCCGGCGGCTCGCCCCAAAAGCCTGAAGCCCTTTTAGGCTTCCGACTCTATGACCCTAAAACGGCTAAAGTCATAGATGAGGCCACTCTAACAAGCGGTTCGCTTCAGGGCTCCTCTACGATTCGCGAGGTGCACCTGGCAGCAGTGGAGAAATACCTTTTGCGAATCTGTCCTTGTTATACGGTCTATCCCGAGCCCGATCGGCGTATTGCCTTCTTTGTGCGTGGGTCGCCGGGCCTGGAGCAGGCTAAGACGGCCTTAATAGGGCGGCAGTGGAATGAAGCCATCGCTACCTGGGAAAAAGAAGCCCAGAGTCCCAATAAGACCGCCGCAAAGCGTGCGGCTTACAATTTAGCCCTACTCTACGATGCGCTGTGTAATGTGGAGAAAGCCGAGGAATGGTACAGGCGTGCGGTAGCCTTAGGGCTAGCGCAGCGGGAGTATGAGGCGTGGGGGCAGGAGCGCCGATCCCTCTGCGGCCGCCTAAATCAGCAAGTACCCTTTTCCAAGCGTACTTATTAGGCAGCGCTGCACCTCTGGCTAAGTCGGGGCTCTATGGTAGTTCGCCATTCGGCGAAGGTTCCCGCTATAATCCTTTCGCGTGCCTCCGCCAGGAGGGATAGGAAGAAATGGAGGTTGGCGGCCGTGGCTAGGACAAAAGCCAGTGGATCCTGGCTGCGGAAGAGGTGGTGGAGATAGGCCCGCGTGTAGCCCCAAGGTGGTAGGGAGGTAAAGTCGGCGCGAAACTGGGCATTTCGGATAGGGAGGATCCCCTCGGAGGTGAAAATTTGGCCATGGCGGGCATTCCGAGTGGGAAGGACGCAATCCATAAGGTCCATTCCCGCCGCAATAGCTTCCAGTACGTCGCGAGGGGTACCTAAGCCCATCACATAGCGCGGTTTATCCTCTGGCAGTAGCTTACCCATGAGATGCAGTATGGGCTGGCGCAGCTCAAAGGGTTCGCCTACGGCGAGGCCGCCTACTGCCCATCCCTCAAATCCCCACGGCTTCAATGCCGCGTAACTGGCACGGCGTAGCTCTGGGTCCACCCCCCCCTGGACAATCGCAAACTGCTGGATAGGATAGCCATAAGCCATGGGAGCTTCCAAAAAGGCCTTACGGGCTCGCGGCGCCCATGCATGGGTAAGCCGCAGCGCCTCCGCCATCTCAGCCGCCGTGGCTGGATAGGGCGGGCAAACATCCAGTACCATTTGAATATCCGACCCTATCACCCGCTGAATTTCCACCACCTTTTCGGGCGTAAAGAGATGAAGGCTACCGTCTAAATGGGATTTGAAAAGTACGCCTTCTTCCGTCAGGCGGCGATGACTGGCTAAACTGAATACCTGGTAGCCGCCACTATCGGTGAGTAAGGCGTAAGGCCATCCCATGAAACGGTGTAGGCCGCCTGCTTCGCTAAGTAGAAGAGGCCCAGGACGCAGGTAAAGGTGGTAGGTATTAGCTAAAATAAGCCGGGCATCGTGGAGGAGGTGATGGGGGAAAGCCTTGAGGGCGCCGTGGGTAGCCACAGGCATGAAGGCTGGCGTAGGCACGGCCCCGTGCGCTGTATAAAGCCAGCCCGCACGGGCCATGCCCTCTACCTTTATGACCTCAAAGCCAACCCGCTGAGATAGTGCCATGCCTCCCTCTTCGCTGGGAGATTATTCAGCATCTCTGTAAGGGCCGGTAGAACGAAGACGAGTCGTTGGCTTGAAAGGCCTTTAGGGGGGGCTATGGGTAAATAGCTTTCCGCCTCATAAACGCCTTTTTTGAGCGCAGTGATAGGCCCAAATATCCAGAGCAGGGGGTTTGGGAAGAGCCTCAGCCGCTCTAAGGTCAGCGCCCTGTGCGCCAGCCAAATCTCCACTTCGCCTAGCGGGCGCTGGACAGCCCCTAAGATTTTTCCTAAAAGCTCTTGCGTCTCTGGCCGCCAATCCGAGGAAGATAAAAAGAGGGTCAGTTCGCCTCGGCCTTCCTGAAGGCGTTCAAGGGGCGGTTTAGCCAGCCACAGATAACGGGGCGCAAAATACATTCTTAGTGCGTTTTCGTCATAGAGGCAGGAACTACGAGGATGATATCCGCTAGACCTGAAGGGGGACGATAGCGCTGAGGCTCCGGAGCCTCTTCCGTGGAAAGGATGAGGAGCCGCAAGCCCGGCCGGTAGAGGCGCAGATAGGCGGCTATGCCCTCCCCGTAATCGCTATGGTAGCGGCCGTTGAGGTGAAAGAAGATTTGGCCGGGTCGCCACTGGCGGCTAATCGTGTAGGCCATAGTGGCATCACGCAGCATTTGCGCCAGGCGGAAGGGTTCGGCTGGCAGGCCATGCGCCTGAGCCAGAGAATCAAGCTGCTTGTAAGTAGGAAGACTATCTAGGCGCGGAAAGGGTAGAGGGGCTACATAGGCTTTATCGGTCTCACTCCACCCTTCTAAGGCTGCTAAGCCACTTCGACTAACCTGCCGGACTAGCCGCTGCGGCGCATTTGTACCGAAGCAAGGGATTTTCATCGCACGCGCATAGGCCACTAGCGGGGCATAGTCGGTGGCGAAATTCGGCCAGAGCGTTATTTTTCCCTCAAGCTCTGGTAGCGCTCCCCTGAGGTACTGGTCTAGGTGCGGTTGTTGATCGGTCTCTAGCATCTCTAAGCCCAGCTGAAGGCGGCTCGGGTGCTGCGCATGAAGGTCCCGCACTAGCTCATAGGCCAGCCAATGGGCTATGGGGTTATTGTGCAGCTCACCGAAAAGAATTACATCGGCTTTCTCCGCCTTCCGAAGGAGCGCCGTGTAGCTGAGCCGCTTGCCCTGGCTGGAATACAGCACATACGCCGGCTTATCCTGGGCTGAGAGCCCCCCCAGGAAAGCGGCCAGAACGCAGACGCGCACTGTCAGAGGTTGCCCCGACGGGCTTGCTCGCGCTCTATAGCTTCAAAGAGCGCCTTAAAGTTGCCCTTGCCGAAGGATTTCGCGCCCTTGCGTTGAATGACTTCATAAAAGAGCGTAGGGCGATCCTGCACCGGGCGCGTGAAAATCTGGAGCAGATAGCCCTCATCATCCCTATCTACGAGGATACCCAGCTCCTCTAAAACCGAGACGGGCTCGTCTATAGGCCCCACGCGCTCTAGAAGGGTCTCATAGTAGGCTTTGGGCGTCTCTAAAAACTCCACACCTCGCCGGCGTAGCTCCCGCACGGTAGTAATAATGTCATCCGTGGCTAGGGCAATATGCTGTACCCCCTGGCCGTGGTAGTACTCTAAATACTCCTCTATTTGGGATTTGCGGCGGCCTTTGGCGGGCTCATTTATAGGGAACTTGATGTAGCCGTTCCCGTTGGCCATCACTTTACTCATGAGGGCCGAGTATTCGGTGGAAATATCCTTGTCGTCAAAGGAGATAAGTTGGTGGAAGCCCATCACCTCGCGGTAGAAGGCTACGAATTGATTCATTTCGCCCAGGTACACGTTCCCCACGCAGTGGTCCACATACTTGAAGCCTACGGGGGTACTTTGCCCGAAGCCGGACCACGGCGCAAAGCCCGGCAGGAAAGGACCGCGGTAACGGGTGCGCTCCACAAACACATGTACGGTATCCCCATAGGTATGAATGCCAGACAGGACTACTTCGCCGTCGCTGTCGGAAAGGGTGGTAGGCGCAAGGAAAGACTTAGCCCCGCGGCGGGTAGTTTCTTCATAGGCGCTTCGGGCATCGGGTACGGTAAGGGCTAGCACCCGCACGCCGTCGCCATGGCGATAGATATGGTCGGCGATGAAGTTACCTGGGTGATAGGGCGTGGTAAATACAAGCGTAACCTTGCCCTGCCGAAGTACGTAGCTGGCGGCCTCGCGGTAGCCCGTCTCTAGCCCGCGGTAAGCTACGGGCTGAAACCCGAAGGCATGCTGATAGTAGTAGGCGGCTTGCTTGGCGTTACCTACATAAAATTCTATGTAGTCCGTGCCCAAAATCGGCAGAAAGTCTGCCGTCTGGGTAGAAGTGGATTGGACTTGGGTCGCGGTATTCATACTTGGGAGGGATTTTTTTCGGTTTCGGGTAGCCAGCTTAGGTAGTAATCAGGAATTTCAATTTGAATGGCTTCGGCGGTCAGACGCAGCGGGCGGAAGGTATCTATCATTACCGCCAGCTCGCGCGTTTCGCGGGCCCCGATGCTGCGTTCTACCGCCCCGGGGTGGGGGCCATGCGGGATCCCCATCGGATGCAGCGTAATCATTCCCCGCTCCACATGCTTGCGGCTCATAAATTCGCCCTCTACGTAGTAGAGGACCTCATCGGAGTCCACATTACTGTGGTTGTAGGGAGCGGGAATAGCCAGCGGATGGTAGTCATACAGGCGTGGTACGAAGGAGCACACGACAAACTGGCGCGCCTCATAGGTCTGATGTACGGGAGGTGGCTGATGCACCCGCCCCGTGATAGGTTCAAAATCATGGATGGAGAAGGCATACGGATACAGGCAGCCATCCCAGCCTACAAAATCAAAGGGATGCGTAGCCCAAATGTAGGTAAAGAGCTCGCCCAGCTTCTTGATTTTTACCACGAATTCGCCCGTCTCGTAGTGGGTCTCTAGATCGGTGGGTGGGCGTAGGTCCCGCTCGCAGAAGGGCGCATGCTCCATGAGCTGCCCATACTCGTTCATATAACGGCGGGGAAAGCGGATAGCCCCGCAGTAGGATTCAATTATAAGGAAGCGGTTTTGGGGCGTATCTAAATGCAGCTGGTAGATGGTGCCGCGCGGGATGTGGAGGTAATCACCGGGCCTGAAAGGTATCCGCCCGAAGCCTGTCCGTAGCTCACCAGTCCCCTCATGGACGAAAATGAGCTCATCGGCCGAGGCATTTTTGTAGAAATAGTCGCTAAAACCCTGCGTAGGTGCCGCTAAGGAGAGGTGAACATCGTCGTTGAAGAGGATGACTTTTCGGCTCTTTAGATAGTCGGGCTCAGGGGCTATTTGGAAGCCGCGAAAGGCTCTGTGGCGCATGTTGTTGGCTACGGCGGCCTGAGGGCGTAAGTCTAAAGTAGCTTCCTCTATTGCTCGCACCATCGTAGGCGGATGGACATGATAGACGAGCGCATACAGGTCTGAGAAGCCTTCGGTGCTTATGAGTTCTTCCGCCAGCAGCTTACCGTTTTGGCGAAATTGCGTGTGCCGCTTAGGCGGTAACTGGCCACGGCGTACATAGTAAGGCATATACAAATTTAGGCAAATTTTGGTGCGGCTCGTCTCATACCCTCAGTGGCCTTGGGAACTTATATTTGTTTAGAACAGCTATGGACTCCCTCCTGCGCCTGCGTACTCTAGGGGAGCTCAAGCGGTCAGGCTATCGCAGCCGCTCGGTCAAAGACGAGCTGCGGGAAAATCTTTTGGCGGCTTTGCGTACGGGCCGGCCTATTTTTCAGGGGATTTACGACTACGAGGACACGGTTTTGCCCCAGTTGTGTACGGCTATTTTGGCCCGACATAATATTCTCCTTTTAGGTCTGCGGGGGCAGGCGAAGACTCGCCTGGCGCGCCTGTTAGTAGAACTTTTGGATGCGTGGATACCGGCGATTGATGGGGTGGAACTGCCCGAGGACCCCTTTAACCCCATTACCCCAGAAGGCAAGAAGCTGGTAGAAGAGGCAGGCCCGGACACCCCTATCCGCTGGATTCCGCGCATAGAGCGCTATACCGAAAAGCTTGCTACCCCTGATGTCTCAGTAGCTGATCTGATTGGGGACATTGATCCTATCAAGGCGGCCACGCTCAAGCTGCCCTATGCCGACTCGCGCGTTATCCATTATGGGCTTATTCCTCGTGCCCATCGCGGGATATTTGTACTCAATGAGCTGCCAGATCTTCAGCCGCGCATTCAGGTAGCCCTTTTCAATATTCTCCAAGAGCGAGATATTCAGATTCGGGGCTACAAGTTGCGCTTGCCGCTGGATATTCAGTTTGTTTTCACGGCTAATCCGGAGGATTACACGCAGCGCGGTACGATTGTTACGCCTCTTAAGGATCGAATTGGTAGCCAGATTATTACGCATTATCCGCGCTCTTTAGAGGCTAGCCGGCGCATTACGCAGCAGGAGGCCTCTTTGGCCCCGGCGCAGAAGGAGCGGATTACGGTGCCGCCGGTCCTGGCCCAAGCCATAGAACGGCTTGGCTTTTTGGCCCGCCAGAGCGAGCATATAGACGCCAAAAGCGGCGTATCTGCCCGGCTTACGATATCGGCCTACGAATGTGTGGTGGCTTGGGCCGAGCAGCGCATGGTACTAAATGGAGAGGAAAGCACCGTAGTGCGTCCGATGGATATCTACGCGGCCGTACCCGCCATCACGGGTAAAATAGAGCTAGTCTACGAAGGGGAGAAGGAAGGCGTGCAAAATGTGGCGATTTACCTTTGCCATCGGGCGCTGCGGGAGGAATTCTTAGCGCATTTTCCTGCGCCAGACCGATTCAAGCGCGGCACCTCTCAGTCTAATCCCTATCAGCCGATAGTGGACTGGTTCTCAAGTGGGAATGAGCTTATCCTTTCGCGCACGATGTCGGATAGCGCCTACCGACGCGCCCTAGAGCGCATACCGCATTTGGCGCGGCTTGTAGAAAATACCGGCCTAGTAGGGCCGCCCCATATCTGGATGGAGTTGGTCCTCCATGGCCTGGCAGAGGTTTCCGTCATCGGACGCACCCTGTCGGAAAAGGAGCTTTCTTTCCGCGATATCTTAGGCGACCTTTTGAGCCAGCGAAAAGGTGAGGAAGAAGAAGAGGAGGATTAGCGGCTAAAGGCAAGGAGCAAAATTAGATATAATCCCAGCGATTGGCTCCGTTTTCCATAGGAATATTTAGTTTCTTGCCTGTGCTTTCATTCGGCTTGGCAGCGAAGGTTTATCTTTGTGGCCGTGGCTCAGGTAGGGCGACTCCCTCTGGTAGAAAGTAGCTGGGCCCTTCGGCGCGAAGCCGTCCAGTTAGCGTCCTGGGGCGGCTACGCTATGACTACCTTGTGGGGATGCCCTACCCGAAAATATCACAGCTGGCTCTCCCTATGGAAAGGGTTTGAGCGGTATGAGCTCCTCCCTCAAATGCAGGAGGAGGTTTTGGTCAAGGCAGGGCATTTTCTTCTGACCACGCAGTTCTTTTATGGCCGTCTGAGTTGGGAGGGATATAGGCACCTTCAGGGGTTTAGCGCCGGTAAAGGATGGACCTGGTACTACCAGATTGGGGACCTGCGGATTGAAAAGCAGGTTTATCTTGGGCAGGAGCTGCCGCTATGGGTGCTACGGTATAGCTTTTCGGGTGAAGTCCTTTTTCGGTGGATACCCCTTTGGGCTGTGCGCCCTTGGCATACTTTACGAGTGGAGCCCCCTCAGCTAGAGCGGCACGGCGATCGCCTGCATTTAGGTGAGAGCCTTACGCTTACCTTTCAGGTCTTTCCTACCCCGCGCTTTATACCTTGGGCTTACGCGTACGAAGGCGTATATTATCCAGAGGAGGCGGCGCGCGGCTACCCCGCCCAAGAAAATCTATGGAGTTTAGAATGCTGGGAGTGGCGACTCCATGGGCCAGGGGAGATTTATATTGCTTTTAGTCCAGCGGCGCGCCCACCCCTTGTACCCATGCGGACGGTTTCTAAGCCCCCCCGCAGCTTTCAGGAGGTTCTCTGGGAAAGCGCCGAGCACTTTTTCCTACGCACGGACCGAGGCGAGTATATCGTGGCAGGGCATCCATGGTTTGGGGTATGGGGGCGGGATACCTTTATCAGTTTGCCGGGGCTCACCTTGGCCCGTGAAGAGGTACAGCGTTTTCATCGGGTTATGGAGGCGGCGCTTCATCATCGCTCGGAGGAAGGACAATTTCCCAATACTTTCCCCAATACCTATACGGCCGAGGATACGGGTCTATGGTGGGTCTGGGCGCTTATCCAGGCGCACCGTATGGGTATGTCAGCGGGGGAAATCTGGCGCTACTATGGGGAGCCGCTGCAGGCTGTGCTGGTGTATTACCTCCAGCGGTGGGCGGGGGAAGATGGACTCTTGCGGTTTAGGGCGGTGCCGCCGGCTTCCTGGATGGATGCTCAGGCGGAGGGCCAGCCGATAGTCTGGCGCGAAGGTGCTCTCGTAGAGCTGAATGCCCTATGGTATGCCGCTTTGCGGTTTGTGGCTACTATCGCCCCCCAAGAAGGGGTGCGTTGGCGCTGGGACCTCCTTGCCCGCAGGGTTTTGGCCGCTTTCAAGCCTACCTTTTGGCAAAAGGCGCGCGGCTACTTAGCCGACTGGTGCAGTTCTACCGCCGCTAGCTGGCAGATTCGCCCTAATCAGCTCTTAGCCGTAGCTTTGCCTTACCGCCCCATAAGTGATAAGGTGGCTGAACTTGTATTAGACACGGTTGAAAGGCATCTTCTGACGCCGCGCGGGCTGCGTACGCTCTCGCCGGCGGATCCGTTATACCATGGCCGTTATGAAGGGCCACCGGCGCTGCGCGACCGCGCCTACCACAATGGCACAGTCTGGCCCTGGCTCCTGGGCATTTATGCGGATGCGAAACTTGCCCTGCTGGGCGAAGCGGCCAAACCAGCCCTGCGCAAGCTCTGGCAGGGCTTTGAAGAAGCTGCCTATGCCTACGGCTGGGGGACTATAGCGGAGATTTACGATGGCGATGCCCCCCACCTGCCTCGGGGCGCGCCCGCCCAAGCCTGGAGCGTAGGCGAGCTTCTCCGCTTGAGCTTTTTCCTGGAACGCCCATGAGGGTGCTCATGTTGGGATGGGAATTTCCCCCACGCATAGCCGGCGGCTTGGGCGTAGCTTGCTACGGCCTTGTAAAAGGACTGGCCTATCATAAGGTAGAGGTGGTCTTTGTCATGCCGCTGCGGACGGGAGAAGAACCGCCTGATGGCTACCGCCTACTAGGAGCTAACGAGATTCCTATCCCCTTCCCTAGCGCTTCTGCGGCCGAATTCGGGGAGAAAGTCCGATTTTATGGCGTAGCGACGGCCTTAGGACCCTATATGGAGCAGATTGTGGGCCCCACGCTGGAATTCAGCGTGCCGCCCCCCCTGCCTGAAGCCACTGAAGGCGTTCTGCACTTAGAATTCACCGGGCGGTATGGCCCTGACCTACTGGGCGAAGTGTATCGCTATGCCTTTGCCGTGAGCCATTTAGCCGAGCGGGAAACCTTTGATATTATCCATGCCCATGATTGGCTGACCTATTTGGCGGGGCTTTGGCTTAAGGAAAAAACCGGCAAGCCGCTCGTGGTCCACGTGCATGCTACTGAGTATGACCGTTCGGGCGAAAATCCCAATCCTACTATCCGGGCCATTGAGCAGGCTGGCTTAGAGGGAGCGGACCTAGTCATAGCGGTGAGCTTCTATACGCGCAGTGTGGTAGTGGAGCGCTATGGGATTGATCCGGCTAAGGTTTGGGCGGTGCATAATGCGGTCCTTCCAAAGGATCGGGCGCCCGTGAGCCGTCCGCCCTCGTCCCGCAAGGTAGTAACCTTTCTTGGGCGCGTAACCTTTCAGAAGGGTCCCGAATACTTTGTGGAAGCTGCGGCTTTGCTGGTGCCCCGGCTACCCGAAGTGCACTTCGTCATGGCGGGTACCGGGGACCTGCTGCGTTCGGTAATCCATCGGGTAGCACAACTGCGATTAGGTGCCCGCTTTAGCTTCACAGGCTTTTTGCCCCCCGCCGAGGTGGAGCGCCTTTTTGACCTGAGCGATGTGTACGTTATGCCTTCCGTCTCCGAACCTTTTGGCATTTCCGCTTTAGAGGCGCTGCGGGCCGGCGTACCCGTCATCATCTCTTACCAATCTGGTGTAGCCGAAGTGCTACCCCATGCGCTCAAAGTGAACTTTTGGGATGTAGAAGCGCTAGCGGACCTCATCTATGGGGTGTTACGCTATAAAGGCATTCGCCCCTTTTTTATCCGCCATGCCCAGCAGGAGCTTTCCCAGCTGCAGTGGGAGCGGGCCAGCGCCAAAGTTGTGGAAGCCTACCAATCCCTTCTCCCATGAAGCATATCTGCCTATATTTCCAAGTGCATCAGCCATTCCGTCTACGCATATATCGCTTTTTTGATATTGGCGTAACGCACGACTATTACCACGAGGTTAATAACCGAGCGCTCCTGCAAAGGATAGCCCGCAAGTGCTACCTTCCTATGAATGCCCTACTTCTGCGGCTTATAGAGAAGTGGGGCAAAGAGCGGTTTTCGGTAACCTTCGGCCTTACAGGCACTTTCTTAGAACAGCTGCAGCTTTATGCCCCGGAGGTGTTAGAAAGCTTTCAGCGCCTTTATGCCACGGGGGCTGTAGAACTGGTTGCCGAGACGTACCCACACAGCCTAGCCTGCCTCAAGTCGCGGACCGAATTTGAGCGCCAAGTGCGCCAGCACGTAGAGCTTTTGCGCAAACTTTTCGGAGCTACGCCTAAGGTCTTCCGAAATACGGAGCTGGTGTATTACGATGAGCTGGCCCGGTGGGTACATGGCTTAGGCTTTCAGGCTATGTTAGCGGAGGGGGCCGATACCCTGCTCGGCTGGCGCAGCCCAAATTACCTCTACCAGAGTAGTGAGGCACCGATAGGCCTTCTCCTGCGCCACTACAAACTTAGCGACGATATCGCCTTTCGCTTTTCCGACCGAAGCTGGAGCGAGTGGCCCCTCACCGCCGAAAAAATGGCGAATTGGATCGCTAGCCTCCCTGCAGAGGAGACGCTTGTCAATCTCTTCATGGATTACGAGACTTTTGGTGAGCACCAGTGGGCCGAAAGCGGGATATTTGAATTCTATGAAGCGTGGGTGGAGCTTTTGCTTCGAGAAGGTTTGGCCCTTTTTGTTACACCTAGTTGGGTATTGAGCCAATATAAGCCTGTAGCGGCCCTCTCCGCACCCATGCCCCTCTCGTGGGCCGATACTGAGCGCGACCTTACCGCTTGGCTGGGCAACGAACTTCAGACCGATGCCTTTGAAACCCTGTACGAATTAGAGGCCCTCGTGCAAAAAGTAGAGGACCCCAGTATCCAGCGCGACTGGCTGCGCCTCCAGACCAGCGACCACTTTTACTATATGTGCACAAAATTTTTTGCCGACGGCGATGTACATAAGTACTTCAACCCTTACAATTCCCCTTACGAGGCCTATATCACCTACATGAATATTTTGGCGGACTTTAGGCAGCGGCTGGCGCAAGCGCCGTAGAGGAGAATGGGGCGCTACTTGGGGGCGTGGGTAGCCGTAATGGCGGTACGGCTGCTGTACTATGCCATTTTACCGCATCTCTACAAGGGCATGGGTCTTCAGCTTATGCCGTCGCTCACTGCGGTACGGTACGGTTTTCGCACGCTGGCGGCGGATACGGCTGCGCCGCATATCCCCGCTTTTCTTCCCTATCAGCCCTACTACTTCCAGCAGCTCGGCTATTGGAATCCCGATGCGCCCAGCTACTTCTATCCCTTCCTACAAGCTCAGCGCTGCCTGAGCCGATCAGGGGAGCTAAGCTGCCTCCAGCATATTTGCGCCTACTACCGCACACCCGGGTACGGCATATGGGGCTTAGCCTATCTACCTCTGGCTAGATGGCTTAGCATTCAGGAGGTACTGATACTGCTGCAGCTTTTTTTAGGCGGTTTGGCGGCGCTAGCGTTTGGGGACACGGTAGAGCGGCTTACAGGAAATCCGCGCCTTTTCTGGCTGGGTGCCCTCTCCTACGGCTCTTTCCCTTTCATCGTGCGGTATGAGTTTGTTATGGGTTCAGAGGGGCTATTCCATAGCTTTTTGACGGGCGCACTCTGGGCTTTTGCGCGCAGTGGCGGGGTTTCGCACCGCTGGCTAGTCCTAGCTGGCCTATTACTGACAGAGGCCATTCTCATTCGGCCGATTGGGGTAGCGCTTCTTCCTGTGGTGGTAGGCTGGGTGGCCTGGGCAAGCCGTTCGGTAAGTCGGGTGCTTCTGACGCTAGCCCCCTTGCTGGTGTTTGAAGTATTTTGGCTGCCTTGTACGTGGCGGGCCTATGGCCGGCCTACGCCCCTTCAGCCTACCATATGGACGCCGGGCATAGATAGCACGGAATGGCGACGCACCTTTGAGTGGCTGGATGCCTTTGGCGAAATGCCCGTGCACTTCTTCTACAGCCGCTACAAACTGCCCGAGCGGGCCTACACGACGGCTTTTGGCCCTTCAGCGGAAAAGACCCTAATAGCCCTACGCCATACCCTGGCCCGAGGGGATAGTAGCGCTATTTTACCTATTGCGCGGCTCACAGGCGCTTGGCGCACCAGCCTACGCCAAGAAAAGCCTTTCCTCTACTTCGGCCTACGGTTTCTTTATCTCACCTGGCACTTCTTTACCTGCCACTGGGCCGAGCAGCTGATTTATACGCCTATTTGGACCACGGGGATTTATGGGCTCCTTTACGGCTATTCGGCGCTCTTATGGGGTTTCTGGGTTATAGGGGGGCTAATAGGTAGTGGGTTTTATCTCTGGCGGTGGCGCCAGGCGCCCTTCTTGGCGGCTGTAGCCTTGGGGGCCCATCTGGCCTGGCTAGGGCATCTCTGGGCTGGCACCCTCCAAAGCCGGTACTTCCTTTTTCCCCTTATCCCTTTCGGCCTTCTGGCCTTCTGCTGGACCGAACGAACGTTCGGAAGGGAAAAATGCGTATATTTGACCCATGTACGGTAACCTCGTCCTACGCCCTGACGAAATTCCTAACTGGGGCAAAAAGATAGAGGAAGAGGATCCCGAGAAGCTTGCGGAGTTTGAGGCCCGAATCGCTCGTGGTGAGAAAATAGAACCGTGGGACTGGATGCCCTTTGAGTATCGGCGCCAGCTTATTCGGATGATTGAGCAGCATGCGCATTCGGAAATCATCGGCGCCCTTCCTGAGGGTACGTGGATTACGCGTGCGCCAAACTTCCGCCGTAAGCTGGCGCTCATGGCCAAAGTCCAAGATGAGGTTGGCCATGCCCAGCTCCTCTACAGCGCCGCCGAAACCTTGGGCAAATCCCGCGAAGCCATGATCAACGACCTGCTCTCGGGCAAGTCCAAGTACTCCAATATTTTCAACTATCCCGCCAAAACCTGGGCCGATACGGCTATCATCGCCTGGCTCGTGGATGCGGGGGCTATCATCAATCAAACTACTAACTCCAAGGGTTCTTATGGGCCTTATGTACGGGCTTTGGAGCGGATTTGCTGGGAGGAGTCTTTCCACCTTAAGTATGGCTACGACAGTGTGGTGTATTTAGCCACTGGTACGCCGAAGCAGCGGGCTATGCTTCAGGATGCGCTCAATCGCTGGTGGCGCCCGATTATGCACTTCTTTGGCCCGCCCGATACGCAATCCGTCCATACCGAAAAGCTCGTGCGCTGGAAAGTCAAGCTAGCCACCAACGACGAGATGCGCCAGCAATTCCTGGATATGTATGTGCCTAAGATTTGGGAGCTTGGGCTGACGATTCCGGATCCGATCCTGCATAAGGACCCTGAGACGGGCCGGTGGGTCTATAGCGATCCCAACTGGGAGGAATTCTGGCAAGTGATTAATGGGAAGGGCCCGTGCAATGCGGAGCGGCTGGCCGTGCGGCGCTTTGCCGAAGCCAATGGCCGCTGGGTACGCGAGGCGCTTAAGTCTCCTCAGGCGCGCTACGTAATGCCTTTGGCCTGATATGGCTTCGCTGGATCCGCGCATTCGGCGGGCCGAGCCAGCGCTGTGGAACGTAGAACTGCCTCCTCTTCTGCCATTAGACCAGTGGCAAACCTATGAGGTTTTCGTGGTGCGCACACGCGGCAGTCATGCCCAGCATGTAGGCTCTCTCCACGCGCCGGATCCTGAGCTGGCCTTGGTACTGGCTAAAGAGCAATACGCGCGCCGCAGTACCTGTGTCGCCCTATGGGTAGTGCCTACGGACGCTATCCACCGTACAGCGTCCGAGGAAGAGGACCTCTTCCAGCCCGCCACGGATAAGTCCTATCGTGAGCCTCAGGGGTACCTCACCACACGTGAGCGCTTAGAAAAGTACCGCCATCGCCTCCAGTCGTGCTAGAAACCTTAGAAATTCTTCTCCTTTCGCTGGCCGATGATGACCTTATTTTAGGCCATCGCCACGCCGAATGGATAGGGTTAGGGCCGATTTTAGAGGAGGATATCGCTTTTGCTTCAATTGGCCAGGATGAGATAGGTCATGCCCAGGCTTATTACCAACTTTTGACTGACTTGGGTTTACCTACGCCGGACGAGTACGCCTTCAAGCGGCCGGCGGAGCGCTTTCGCTGTGCGCACCTTGTGGAACTGCCTAATACCGACTATGACTATGCGCAGGCTCTTATGCGGCACTTTCTCTATGATGCGGCGGAGCAGGTTCGGCTGCAAGCCCTGCGCCAAAGCCGCTATGAGCCCTTGGCAGGCCTAGCCGAGCGCCTTCTGCGCGAGGAGAAATACCACTGGCTTCATGCCCGCACCTGGGTGGAAAAGCTGGGCCATTCTACCGAAGAGGCGTATCTGCGGCTTAAGAGCGCTTACCACCTCCTTTGGCCGTATGCTTGGCTGCTTTTTGAAGAGCTACCCCAAGAGGCCGCTATGGTAGAGGCTGGCTGGCTACCTCCTAATGCCGAACTGCGAAGCCGCTGGCTTGAGCTTATCACCCCGATTTTAGCGGGAATTGGGTTTGAGGTGGGGCCTCCCGCTTCTGAGGTGCTTCTGCCCCTTCAAGGAGCTCGCCACGGCCTGCGCAGCCCGCACTTTGAGGCGCTTCTAGCAGAGATGACCGAAGTCAGTGCTTCCGAACCCGAAGCCGAATGGTAACGCCCAAAGAGGTTCGCCAGTGGCTACAGGCCGTCCGGGATCCTGAGATACCCCACGTCTCTATCGTGGATATGGGGATGGTTGGGGAGGTAACCGTAGAGGGGGAAAAGGTACGGGTGGAGCTTATTCCTACCTATGCGGGATGCCCAGCCATAAAGCTCTTGCAGGCGGAGATTCAAGCTGTATTAGCAAGCAAAGGGCTGGAGGCGGAAGTAGAGGTGAATTATCAGCGGCCTTGGCGGGCCGAAGCCGTGACCCCGGCTGGTTGGGCGGGCCTACGGCGCGCAGGCTTCGCCCTACCCAAGCACCTCTCTGGTGACCCTGATGCGCTTTTTGCCGACATAAGCTGCCCGCGCTGTGGCTCCACGGCTGTAAGCCTAAGCACGCCTTTTGGGCCTACCGCCTGCCGGGCTATCTTCCGCTGCCATAACTGCGGCGAGGCCTTTGAGCTCTTCAAGCCACCTGTTTAGCGGCGCCATTCCTGTGCCATGTCTTAGTTTTTTCCTCTGGTTTAGGCCGCTTAACCCAAAGAGCTGACAAACGCTTCGGGGCTTGGCTAAACCACTAAGAAGAGGGGTAGGCGGCTTGCTGGATAAGGCTTTTAGCGTACTCTACCCATGCTGAGGGAGGTAACTGCCCAGGCTTACGCGCGCCAAAAATCCATAGGATTTCCTCCCCTTTCGGCCCAAAAAGTTCTACAGAGTAAATAGGTCCTTCGGTGCTGGGCTTTTCTACCAGATATACGGCCGCCAGACCAGTGGGATTGAGGTGGAGGGTGAAAACCTCATCCAGCACGTTTATCCATCCGCGGGCCTCGGAGAGAGTGCGGATAGAGCCGGTAAAGATGTGATGAATCCCGGCATTACCTACGAAGAACATTATGGGCGTGTGGCTTTGACGGGCCCAGTGGAGGAGCGCCTTTACCGTAGAAGGCGGCAGAGCCCAGGCGAAGCGCCCTTCGGCTAATCGCATGGCCTGCAGGCGCGAAAGCCGATGCCGCCGCAAAAACCCATGAAATTCGTGCGTATCCTGTAGCCGCGCCCACTCGTCCAAAAAAGCCTCTCTATCTATCCTCGCTTCGCTGGCGGGAAAGTCCGAGGGTGGGGGAGAAGTGGGAGGGGGGAGTGATCCGTTAGGTTGGCGAAATTCCTCTACGATAGCCTGCCAGGCTGGGAGGTACTCAGGCTGCCGGAGGTATACCTTGTGGATAGCCTCGCCCCAAGGGGTAAAAAACTGAAAGCTGTAGAGAGGTCGCCCATCCTTACCGAAGCTATTTACGGCATACGCGTAGGCCCAGTGCTTGAGGTATAGGCGCAAGTCTATAATGGGGCTGGTAAGAAGGCCGACGGAATCCTCAAAAGTAGGCGCTGGGTAAGGGCCTGTGGTTTCTATGACGGCCCATTCATTTCGGCTAAGGCCCATGAGCGGGCCCAGCTGCGGTAGCCGCTGAAAAAGGGCGGGAAATTCTGGCCGCAGGGGAATAGCCGCCTCGCCGTGGGCTATCGGAAGGAGGGTCATTTCGCTGACGCCTAGACGTTGGGCAGCTTCGCGCAGGTAAAGCTGGGGTGCTTCCCGTCTGAGGGCCTCATAAGCCGTTCGCAAGGCCTCCCGTTCCATGTGGAGCAAAAGTAGGTATTTCTGGCTTGGAACTTAGGGGAAGGCCCACGGCTAAGCCATCCTCCCCTAGCCCTATGAGCTTTACGGCGAGCCATTCACCTGCGCTGGCCGACGGCACCTGCACGCGCAGGTAATTCTCGCTGAGCCCTTCCCCCTCTTCTTCTATGAGTACCTGCACCACCTGACCTAAACAGCTTTCGGCGAATGTACGCTTTTTCTGAAGGCTCAGAAGGCGCAGGGCCTCGCTTCGGGCTAGGCGTTCGGGCCAGGGCACACTGCCTGGTAGCGTAGCGGCCACCGTACCCGGCCGCTCACTGTACGGAAAGACGTGCAGGTAGCTTACCGGTAGCTCTTCCAGAAAGCGATAGGTTTCGCGAAAATCTTCCTCGCTTTCGGAGGGAAAGCCCACAATTACATCTACGCCGATCCCGGCATGGGGAAAGCGCTGGCGGATGGCTTGAATTCTCCCCTCGTAGAGCGCTCGCTGGTATCGGCGGCGCATGAGCCGAAGGATTCGGTCGCTCCCGCTCTGGAGGGGCAGGTGAAAGTGAGGAGCCCAGCGGGGATGCGCCGCCACAAAGTCTAATACCTCATCCGAAAGGAGGTTTGGCTCTATGGAAGAGAGACGGAAACGGCGTATGGTGGGCGGCGCTTCGGCCTCTAAGCGGCGCAGAAGTTCCAGAAAAGGTATGCCATGGGGCTTGCCGTAATCGCCTAAGTTGATGCCGGTAAGGACAATCTCTTGGAAACCGGCGGCGGCTAAGCGCTGAACCTCTTGGAGTATGGCTTCGGGCGGGGCACTGCGGCTGGGCCCGCGCGTTTTAGGCACGATGCAGAAGCTACAGCGGTAATCGCAGCCATCCTGGACTTTAAGAAAGGCGCGCGTGCGGCCCTCCCCTGAGCTGCTGGGCCAGAAGGCCCATTCTGTAGCTCCCCTCAGCCCAGGATTAGCCACGTCGTGCTGAATAAGCTCCTCAATCGCCTGAGCCAGAGTCGGCTTTTGGGCATTAGTGGCCACAAGGGCTACCCCAGGTAGATTCTGAAAGGCTTCTGGGGCGCGCTGGGCATAGCAGCCAGTTATGACGAGTTTCGCCTGCGGGGCTCGCCGATGAAGCTGCCGCAGGATCTTATGGGCCTTTCGCTCGGCCTGATGGGTTACGGCACAGGTATTTAGGACATACACATCGGCGGGGGCCTCCCAATCCGTAATCACATGGCCGGCTGCTACAAGCTGCCGCGCTAGGGTGGCCGTCTCAGCAAAGTTTAGCTTACAGCCCAGTGTGTAAAACGCGATCCGTGCCATGGTAGAACAAATCAAAACGATTTTCCTATAAATCGCTGCCAAAGTAGCTCACCAATCCAGAGGGAGAAGGTGAGGGGGATACCTTGGGTCCAGGCGAGGGTTAGGACTTGGTCGGGGCGCCAGCGGGGCCAGGCCCAGCGTACAATCAACAGGAGGCTTACTACCAGCAGGGCCCCTAGCCACCCATGCCCCCCTAAGAGGCCGTACCCAAACCAGAGGCCTTGAAGTAGCATGACGCCGTACTCGCTAAGCATAAAAAGGGCGAAGCGAATCCCACTATATTCCGTAAGCGCGCCAGCTACTAATTCGGACTCGGTTTCGGGGAGGTCAAAGGGGGCCCGATGAGCCGTAAGGAGGGCCGTCCAGAGCCACGCTCCAGCAGCCCCCAGGAGGAAGGGACTTTGAAAAAGCCCCCAGGTGTCTTTCTGCTGGGCGGCTATAGCGGCCAGACTAAAAGTGCCATAATGCGTCAGAAGAGTAAGAAGCAGAAGACTTACCATCAGCTCGTAGGCTAAAACAAGCCCAAGGAGGCGGTAGGCGCCTAAGAGGGCGTATTTACTGCCGCTGGCCCACCCACCTAAAAAGAGGGTAGCGGCTTGCAGAATAAGCGTCAGAGAGGCCAGCCAGAGGCCAAACTCACTAGAGCTGGCCGGCTGGAGGAAGGGCAGCCAAGTGAGACTAGCGGCTAACGCCGCAAACGAAAGCAGCGGCGCTGCGCGAAAAGTATCCCTTACGGCTTCCTCGGGCACCGCCTCACTTTTGCGCAGAAGCTTAAGAAGGTCGGCGAAGGTCTGAAGAAGGCCGTATGGGCCTGTTTCGGTAGGGCCCAAGCGATCCTGAATCCATGCGGCTATTTTGCGCTCTGCATATACGGCTAAAAGGCCATAGAGGAGAAGGCCTAAAAGAGCCAGGTAGCCCGGCATGGGCTAAAGGTAGCGCCGTAGAAGCGCCTGAATAGGCTGGGGCAATTGGGGAAGGTCCGCCGTAAGCCGATAAAAGAGCCCCACTTCCGCTGCATTGGTCAGAAGGGCTAGTTCTAAGCTGCGCAAGGCGCGTGAGACTCTATTGGAGCGTAGGGCTAGGGCGGCATGCCAATAATAGAGGCGAGAAGGGGGGTGCTGCCGCTGAACCCGAAGCGCATAGACGCTCAGGAGATAGGCTAAAGGGACAGAGCCCTTCTCATACGCTTCTTGAATCCACTGAAGCCAAGGCCCGCTTTCCCTGCTAAATTGCTTAGCGGCATAGCGCAGAAAACGAAAGAGGTCTTTAGTTCGGCCCAGCTGAAAGCTGCCTTGGATTAGGCGACTCAAGGCGTGGGTGCGGTAGGCTGGGGTACGCAGCAGGGTGCGGTAGTAGAGCAGGGCCTCTTCTGTGCGATGGGCGCTCCAGTGGAGGTCCGCTAGAAGCTGGCGCACCTCTGGAAGGTTGAGTCCTACTTGAGAGAGGCGCCGTATGTAGGGCTCGGCGGCTTCTATCTCCCCTAAGCGCTGGTAATGGCGAACAAGATGAAGTAGGGTGAGGGGATGGGAAGGCTCGTATTCGCGCGCTTGAAGCCAGGCCTGGAATGCCTCGGCCAGCTTGCCCTGCGCTTCAAAGGCCTTGGCCTGGATGCGGTAGTAAAGGGCCCAGGCTTTAGTCCATTCCGGCTTCTTGGCTAAGAGCTGGTGAGCTTGCTGGAGCGCCTGCTCAAGCTGGGCGTAGCTTAGCTTATGTAGGTAAAGCTGGGCTAAGCCAAGCCAAGCCGGAAGCTGATAAGGATTAGTCCAGAGACAGCGCCAATACGCCTCTAGGCCTTCGGTCAGGCGACCGGTTTGGCGATAGAGTGCCGTTAGTTTGGCGGCTAGCTTCAGACGATAGGGTGGATACATCTTCCAGGCTTTCCACAAGAAGGGAAGGGCTTTTTCTGGGCGGTAGTGCCAGTAGTAGCTTCCCGCAAGGAAGATGGCACTATCGGCTTTGGCTTTCGGGGTGGGGCTACTTTTCCACCAGAGGCGCCAGAAGCGTTCAGCTTCTACGGCGCGGCCTACGCTGAGGCAGGTTTCTATAAGATGCTTACAGAGAGCAGGGGTAGGCGGATTTTCTTCAAAGGCGCGCAGGCCCCACGTATAGGCTGTCCAGGTCTTTCCCTCATGGTAGGCAAGTACGCTGCGCCAGTAAGAGAGGCGCGGCCATTCGGAATAAAGGTGCTCTGCATGCGTTAGGAGGGCTCGGGCTTGCGAAAGCGCTTCCCGCTCTATGTACCACTCCCATAGCTCTTCCAGCTCGCTTTGGCTGTAGTAGCCGGCTTGGCCCTTGAGCCACTCGCTTTCAAACCGCTGGCGAAGCCCCTCCAGGTCTATACCATCCTCTTGCCAGAACATGCCTCTAATATACGGCTTCGGCCGTATGTAGCTTTGCGGAAATGTGGAGCTGGCTTCTGCGCCAGAGCATCCGCCACACGGCTTTTACAATGGCCATAGTAAGTGCGATGGCCGTGGTGGGGGTATATGGGCTTTTGGAGGTTCAGGTAGATGCCGTACCAGATATCACGAATAATCAGGTGCAGGTGTATGCGTATGCGCCGGGCTATTCGGCTCTGGAGGTAGAGCTTTTGGTCACGCGCCCGATAGAGGCGGCGTTAGCTACGCTGCCTGATCGCGTGGAGTGGCGCTCTATTTCGCGTATGGGCCTTTCGCTGGTAACGGTGGTATTTGCCGAGGGAACCGATCTCTATCGGGCTCGGGCACAGATTACGGAGCGCCTCCTATCGGTGCGGGAGCAGCTGCCGCCAGGGATTCAACCGGAAATAGGTCCGCTGAGTACCGGCCTCAGTGAGGCCTACCAGTATATTCTGCGGCCGGCTGTCCCCGTGGCCCTTACAGAGCTGCGGGCTATACAGGACTGGGTGGTGCGTCGAAGCCTTCTGGAAGTGCCAGGCGTAGCGGACATTAGCAGCTTTGGGGGTTATGGGCGACGGTGGGAAATTTGCCTACGACCTGAGGCGCTCCAGCGCTATCAAATCACCCTTACCGAGGTGGAAGAGGCCCTCAGAGCTACCCACCAGCTCATGGGAATTGGATTTATTGAGCGCAGCGGTACGCTACTTTCGCTGCGCGTAGAAGGCCTCTGGCGCAGTCCTCAGGATATAGCGCAAAGCGTGGTAGCTCGCCGACATAATCGGCCTATTCGTCTAACGGAAGTAGGCTATGTACGAGAGGGCCACTTACCCCGCTACGGCGCCCTTCTAAAAGATACGCTTGGCGAAGCGGTAGGCGGGATTGTACTGGTGCGCCGCGGCGAAAATACCGCCGAGGTGGTCCGAAGACTCAAGGAACGAATTCGGGCGTTGGAGCCGCGCCTGCCCTACGGCATACGCCTGGAGCCTTTCTTAGACCGGGAGGAGCTTATCCGTCGGCTCCTTCGCACCGTAGCCGAGAATCTCATCAAGGCTGCTCTTATCGTAATTGGGCTTTTGACCCTACTGCTGGGCAGCTTGCGGGGCGGGCTAATCGTAGGGCTAGTTATTCCCCTAGCGATGTTTTTTGCGCTGGGCCTTATGGCGCTGGCTGGCCTCTCCGCCAATCTCATGAGTCTGGGCGCCATAGACTTTGGGCTTATTGTGGATGGGGCGGTGATTTTAGTAGAAGCGGTGCTGGTACGGCTACCCCTTGTGCCTGAGCGCCGCTGGGCCGCCGAAGAAGCCGCCATCCAAATACGCCAAGCCAGCCTCTTCGGCGAGCTTGTGGTTTTAGCGGTCTATCTTCCCCTACTTCTCCTAAGCGGCGTGGAGGGCAAAATGTTTCGGCCTATGGTACTTACCATGATGTTTGCCCTGCTTGGGGCGCTTATTTTGGCCCTTACGTTTGTACCCTGGGCGGCGGCCCGCTGGCTTGCGCCTTCTAAAAGCCACTTAGCCGATACGATTCACCGGGCTATTCACTTTTTCAGCTTATGGCTTTTTCGGCAGGGGCTGCGCCGCCCCTTCTGGCCTATCGGTGCATGGCTTCTTCTTTTAGGCGCGGCGCTTTGGAGCTTTCTACGAGCTGAGACTATCTTTCTGCCAGAGCTGGATGAGGGGGCATTTGCCGTGGAGATTCGCCTCCCGCCCGGTACGCCTTTAGAGCATACGATTGCCTACTGCCAGGCCATACACCGCCTGCTTCTCACCCATTTTTCGGCGGCTTTCTCAGGCGCTGTGGCTAAAATTGGCACCTCGGAAATCCCCATGGACCCTATGTTCGTGGAAAGCGCGGACCTTATTCTTACGCGCCGCCCTTCTTATGCCGGGGAGCGCACGGCTTTGGCGGATTCCTTCAAGAGTCTGATAGTTCGGCATTACCCAGGCGTTTTTATTGGGGTTCAGCAGCCTATTCAAATGCGCTTTAATGAGCTTTTGGCGGGCGCTCGGACGGATATTGTAATTCGGGTGATTGGGCCTGACTTGGATACGCTTCGGTACTGGGGGGAGAGGATTGCGGACTACTGCGCTAAGGTGAAAGGCGTAGCCGATTTGGCTCGGCCTTACCTTTTTGGCACGCGCCAATTTGTGATCCGATGGAAGCCGGAGGCGCTGGCGTTTTATGGGGTTTCGCTGGGGGAGGCGCAGCGCTGGCTTCAGGCGCTGCGTGTAGGCCTCCCTTTAGCGCCCCTCCTTACGCCAGAGGGGTGGCGATTCCCGGTTGCCATTCGGTTAGAAGGCACCGAAACCCAACTGGCTGAGCTGCCTATCCCCACCCAAGACGGCAAGTGGGTTCCCTTAGGCCAAATCGCCACACTCACTCAGATACCTTCCTATAATGAAATTCCCCATGCTGAGGGGGAGCGGAGCTATTCAATTGGGATTGGCGTGCGGGGGCGCGGCGTGCTGACGGTGGTAGAGGCGCTCAAAGCCTATACCGATACCCTGGCTTTGCCTTCAGGCTATCGGATTAGCTTCGGAGGAAACTGGCGGAATTACCTTTCGGCGCGCGAGCGGCTTTTTTGGGTAGTGCCTACGGTAGTACTCCTAATTGGTGGCCTTATGTATGCGACGCTGGGCCGCTTTTCGGCTGTGCTTTTGGTACTGGTGGTTTCCTTAGCGGCTGCTGGGGGCGGTATGCTAGCGCTTGGCTTGCGGGGCCTACCCTTTAGCCTGTCGGCGGCGATTGGGCTGATTAGCGCCTATGGCCTAGCTACGCTCAATGGGACGGTCCTGCTCAATCGGTACCTTAGCCTGCCTTCTCGCTGGCCTTTGCGGCGTATGAGGGAGGCGCTGATGGAGCGCAGCCGGCCTATTTTAGCTACGGCGCTGGTGGCTATGGCTGGCTTAGCGCCTATGGCTATCTCTACCCAAGCTGGGGCTGAGGTGCAGCGCCCCTTTGCTACGGCGATTATTGGCGGCTTAGCGGCGGGCGCCTTCTTCAATCTCTGGCTTTTGCCTGTTCTGTATAGCTTCTTCTGGCGACGAAAGTAGGCCGGGTGGGCTGTGTTTCCAGCGCCGATGGGTCCAGAGCCAATTCTCGGGGTTACGGCGGAGGCTGGCTTCCAGCGCGGCCACATATTGGCGCGTAAGCTCGCCAGGCGGGAGTGCCGCCGGCGTGTCGGTAAGAAGGCTGGGGTAGGCCTCGTAGCGGTGGCGTGCCACCCGCACAATCTCCACAAAAAGCACGCGGTAGTCGCCCAGCTGCGCGCTGCGCTCCAGCCCTCCATGCCAAGCCGTAAGCCGATTGAGAAAGGGTATCCAGTGAGCACGGGCTAAATCACTGGGGCTTTGGTCGGCCATCAGAATGAGGGTATGTGTGAGGTGGCGTATGCGCGCCAGTCGGGCCCCCATCCGCCCTAAAGGCAGCATTTCCGTCCCATAGCGCCCCCGAAGCTCCCGAAAAAATCTATCCGGCCCAGCGGCATTGATAGGAAGGTACACGCAGAGAATAGGCGCCTTCGTGACGCGCCGCAGCACCCAGCCACCCCATTCCCAATTGAACTGGTGCCCCATGGCTAGAATTACCGATTGGCCCCGGTCATGGGCCTCGTCAAAAAGGTGGAGGTTTTTTATCTCAAACCGTTCGGCTACCGCTTCCCACCCGCGCGCATGCATAAAAGCTACTTCCACCATCCAGTCGGCGAAAAGCTGGTAGAAGGCCTTTTCAATGTCTTGGCGGGCCTTTTCAGAGAGTTCTGGGAAGGCTTGCTGCAGGTGGGCCGCCACGAGGGTACGGCGGTAGCGCAGCCCTCTCGTTAGGCTCTTATAGATCCAACCCGATAAGAAATCCAGCGTACGCCAGCTGGCCCGGCCTACCCACGCAAAGCCCTTGTTCATGAGGGTATAAATTAGCCGCTGCGAAAGCTCCATACCGCCGCCTCCCGAGTAAGGTAGGGAATTTTTGTTATATGCAGCGAGTAACCCTTAGACCTTATGCTGAGCATTAGAGACCTACACGTAGAGGTAGAAGGCCGGCCTATTCTAAAGGGCCTTACGCTGGAAGTGCGTGCAGGCGAAGTGCATGCCCTGATGGGACCCAATGGCGCCGGCAAAAGCACCCTTGCGGCGGTATTAGCCGGGCGAGAAGGGTATGAAGTTACAGGCGGTGAAATCCTCTTTGAAGGCAAAAATCTGCTAGAGCTAAGTCCTGAGGAGCGCAGTTATGCGGGGCTCTTTTTGGCTTTTCAGTATCCTGTAGAAATTCCTGGCGTGAGCATGGTGCAGTTTTTGCGGGCGGCTCTGAATGCCCATAGAGCAGCCGCTGGGCTGGACCCTATAGAGCCGCCCGACCTTATGAGGCACCTGCGCGAAAAGGCGGCCCTACTCAAGCTAGACCCTTCCTTTCTCTCCCGTTCGGTAAATGAAGGATTCTCAGGCGGTGAGCGCAAAAAAGCCGAAATCTTCCAAATGGCTGTTCTAAATCCTAAGCTGGCTATTTTGGATGAGACGGACTCGGGATTGGATATAGACGCTTTGCGGATCGTTTCAGATGCCGTAAATGCCCTGCGCAGCCCTGAGCGGGCTTTCCTCCTGATTACGCATTACTACCGCATTCTGCAGCATGTAAAGCCTGACTTCGTACATATTCTCGCAGGGGGGCGTATCGTGCGCTCGGGGGGCCCTGAGCTAGCGCTAGAGTTGGAAGAAAAAGGCTACGAACAACTCATTGGCGCGTAAAATGAGTACGCCTATCTCAGCCAGCCTTTCACTTGAGGAGGGGGCGGCACATCTTACGGCGCTTTTGCGGGACAGCGCGCGCATGGACGATTTTCCCTTGCCCCTTCAAGAACTCTGGCAAGCCCAAGCGGCTCAAGCCCACCTCCAGCAGCTTTTTACTGAGCTGCGCCACAAAGAGGACTGGAAATATACCCCAGTGGATTTCTTTCGCCTTCCCTGGGCCTTAGGGCAGGTGGAGCTTTTAGGGCCGTCTTCTTTTGAAAGTGCCCTGGCGCCAGCCGAAAGGGTAGCGCCCTCAGAAACCTTGCCTGCTCTAAGCAGCTTTCCTACCCCAGCTTCTCCTTGGGAAGCCCTCGTTATGGGGGCTTCTCTGCGCGCGCATTATCGGGTTTCTAAGCAAGGCCATGTAAGCTGGAACTTTGCCGGGAAAGGGGGGCTGACGACCCAACTCCTTACCGTTTCCCTTGAGCCCCATGCCGAAGGCGAAGTATGGCTTAACCCTCAAGGGGAAGGGTTTATGATTGTGCGCGTGCATCTGCACCTTAGCTTTGGGGCGCAGGCCCGCCTCTACCTGCCCACCTACCTAAAAGCCCCAAATACCTACCTTTATATCATTCTTTCAGCCGAGCAGGAGGCGGAAAGCCGGCTGGAAGGTTATGATCTTACGGCCGCTGTATCTTGGAAGCGCCTGGAGGTAAAAGTGCGCCTCAGGGGTAAAGGAGCGGTAGCCCATCTTCTGGGTGCTGCCCGTGTGGGACTGGGTGAAAGCATGGACTACGCTATCCGCGTAGAACATGCGGCGCCGCATACGGAAAGTAACCAGCTCTTCAAATCGCTTGTCTACCCAGAAGGGCGTAGCACCTTCCAAGGACGCATCTTCGTTCATCGCCAGGCTCAGAAGACCAACGCCTACCAATCGCATAAGGCCCTTCTCTGGGATAGAAAGGCGGTAGCTTACAGCCGACCCCAATTAGAGATTTTCGCCGATGATGTGCGTTGTACGCATGGCGTAACTACGGGATTTATGGAGGGGGAGATACTTACCTACTTGCGCACGCGCGGTATTCCAGAAGCTCAGGCTCGCCAGCTCTTAGCCCAGGCTTTTCTGGAAGAAGTCATAGGGCGCGTGCCGCATGAGGGCCTTCAGGAAGCCGCTCGGCGTTGGATAGAGGCTTAGGGCGCTGGCTTCTTCATAGCGGCCTTCGGGCGGCCGCCATCTTTTTCGTAAGCTTTACCCTCCTTTTTCTCTTTCTGCGTGCGTTAGGAGACCCTGCCCACATGCTTCTGGGCCAGCGCAGCGATAAGGCCACCTTAGAGGCTGTGGTTCGCCGGCTTCATCTGGATGAGCCGCTCTGGAAGCAGTACCTCCTAGCTTGGCGCGACTGGCTGCCTTACCGAGAAGGAAAATGGCAGCTGCCAGACTTAGGGGAATCCTACCAGCATGGGCGCAGTGTGTTGGAATTGTACTTAGAACATTTGCCGGCTACGCTGCTTTTAGGCCTCGTGGCGATGGTCTTAGCCGCTCTGCTGGGCATAGGTGGAGGCCTATACTGCGCCTATCGTCCCCATCCTTTTTGGAATGCCTTAGCTATTTTTCTTCTAGCCCTTCCAGGATATGTGGTGGGCGTAGGGCTTTTGGCCTTAGTGGCTCTTGGGCCTCTTCCCTTGCCTTTGGGAGGGTATATTCGGACGTATGACCCCCTTCGGGAGCAGCTGGTTTATCAGTGGGAGGCGCTTTTCCTGCCGGCGCTTGCCTTAGCCCTTCGGCCAGCGGCTTACCTTTTTCAGCTTACGCTGCATCAGGCTCAGGGCCTTCTGCAGGCGGATTTCGTGCGCACAGCCTACGCGAAAGGCAAGACGCCCGGACAGGTCCTTAGGTCGGATATCCTGCGCAATCTCCTACCTCTCCTAGCCACTTCCCTCTCTCAATGGCTGGCGGGGCTTTTTGTAGGGGCGCTCTTTATTGAAGAAGTATTTGACTGGCCGGGGGTTGGTAAGCTCTTTTTCTCGGCTCTTATGAGCAGCGATTATCCACTGGTTTTAGGGATAGCGCAGATTTCTACTTTGCTTTTTGTAGGCCTTCACCTAATGGGGGAGCTTATAGCGGGGTGGAGCGATCCGCGCCTGAGGGCAAGGCTTTAGTGCATGCGCCATACCCAACGCTCGGCCTGGAAGCGGTTTTGGAATTCAGGGGGGTAGGCGGCTCGGAGGCGTGGCGCATCGCGCTCTAAATAGGCCCGTAGGGCTGTTTCCTCGGCCGCTTCGTAGAGTACCAAGAAGACCCTGCGCCCCGCCGGCGGAGGTGGCTCCATAATTTCCCCAAACCGATGACCCCGAAACCACCCCGTCTGTAGGACCTCGGGAATATGAGTATGCAGCATCCACGCCCGCCAGGCCTCCGCAATCTCCGCCTCTATATCTATGCGCACCGCATAGATTAACATGCCTACTTCTTTCTTTTCAGGACGCTTTCCAGATAAGGAATAGCTTGGGCGGCCTGGGGATTCTGGGGGTCCAGCTCACGCAGCTTGGTATAGGCCTCGTAGGAGAGTTGAAAGTTTTCCTTGATATAGTGGTAGTAGCCTAAGTAGGAGTAGGCTTCTATGAGGTCATTGCGGTATTTGGCTGGGTCGCTGCCGCCTAATTCTATGACTTTTTCGTAGTAGGGCTTAGCGCGCCCCTCCGTACTTTCGGGGTCTAGCATAGCCGCACAGCGCCCCAGCTCGGTATAGACCGCCAGGAGTTCAGGTCGCTTCTCACGTATTTGCTGGAAAGCCTGTAGGGCTTTGTGGAAGTAGGTAGTGTCTTTCATCGTCTGGCCTACCTTATAGTAAGTGCGGCCGAGCCGATAGATATTTTCTAAAGAGGGATTGCGAGCGACGATTTTTTCTAATGCTTCGGCAGCTTCTTTATAGCGACCTAAGGTATTGAGGGCGTTAGCCATCTCGGGATAAAGCTCCAGCAGAAGGCTGGTATCCTTTTCTACGGCCCTCTGATAGTAGAGCACCGCAAGCGAGTCTTGGCCAGACTTATCCAATGCCCGGGCATAGAAGCCATAATCTTTAGCAATAACGCGTTCAGGCCGCTGTTTTTCAAAGTATTTGTTCATTTCGTGCAGGCCTTCTTCATACTGGCCATCTTCTATGAGGGAATACCCCAAAAGCCTTTGGAGCGTGAGGCTGAAAGTGTCGCGTAGAATCCGCCGAATTTCGTCTATGGCGGCCTTATAGTCTTTGCTTAGGTAGAGGAAAGTAGCGTAGCGCACGCGCGCCGGAAGCTCAGGCCTAAGGGCTACATAGCGTTGGTAGTTCTCCTTAGCCTGCTGGTACTTCTGTACGAGGTAGTAAATCTCCCCTAGCTCTCGGTAGGCCGGGGCAAAGGACGAATCTAAGCCTATAGCTTTGCGGAAAGCCTCACCGGCCTCTCTATAAGATTTAGCCTTGAGGTAGGCTAGGCCTAAGCGATAATAGTTTTCTGGATTATTCGGCTCGACGCGCGTGGCTTTATCATAATTTTCAATCGCTAGCTCTATTACGCCTTGTTCCAGCCAAAGGCTACCTAGCCCGCGCAGGATAGCTGGATTGTTGGGGTCTTTATTTCGGGCTTTAGCGTAGAGCAGCGTGGCTTTATCGGTGCCGAATCGGCCCCCCAATACAGTATAGACGCGCGCCGCTTCTAGGAGGGCTTTCGGATCATTAGCGCCATACTCTTCGGCTTTAGCCAGCGCCGCTTTGGCCGCTTCGGGGTTTTTTTCCAGCACTTCTACTTCCGCTAGGCCTATATGAGCGTAGGGGTATTTCGCGTTTCGCTCCAGAGCGGTGGCAAAGGCGGCACGGGCCTGACGCAGAAGGCTACTCCGCCGGGCATCCTCTTCCTCGCTGTGTCGGTACTGGCCTATATAAGCTTGGCCTTGCAGGTAGTAGGCATACAGCTCTTTAGGCTTAGCGGAGAGAATTTGTTGCGTGATACTTAGGACACGCTCATAGTTTTCGCGCAGAAGGGCTAGCTCCGCTTCACTAAGGCTCTGGGCTGTAGCAAATATAGGCCAGAGGATTATACCACGGCGCATACGGCAAAGATAGGGCCTGAGATTTTTGTATGTTTGTCTTATGCGACTGATTTTTCCTCTCCTAGGCCTACCGCTGCTATGGGGGCAGCGAAGTAAAGTAACCTCAGCGGCTCTGGCGGTGCAAGATGGGGATTTTGAACAAGCGCTCAAGTACATCCGAGAAGCGCTAGCCGCACCTCAGCTTCTCAAAACCCAAGATCTAGCCAAAGCCCATAAGATCCGTGCCCAAGCCTACATGGCCCTTTTAGTAAACTCACGCGATCCTGGCAGTGTGCTCAACCGCTATCCCAGCCTATTTGAAGAAACGATGCAATCCCTGCGTCAGTGCCGCCAGTACGATGAGGCTAAGAAATTTGAGCCAGAGCTTCGTCAGATCAGTGCCCAAGCGGTGAATATGCTTTTTCGTGAAGGCGTTGAGCTTTTCCGAAATGGAAAGCTACCTGAGGCGCGCCAGTATTTCACTTGGGCGATAGAAGCCTGCGAATATGCGGGGCAAAAAGACTTCTATCCTCCCTACGGGCTGCGGGGAATAGTAGAACTCCAACTGCGCGATACGCAGGCCGCCCTTAAAGACTTGGAAATCGCGCGCCAGCTTGCCCTAAGCCTAAAGAAACCTTTGCCTAATGACCAAATCCTACCTTTTGTCTACAGCAGCCTAATCACCAGCTATGGTGCCATAGGTCAGGCCCAAAAAGCCTTAGAAATTGTAGCCGAAGCCCGCACGAAGTTCCCTACCGATGAAAACATCCGTCGGGCCGAACTCAACCTTTACCTGCAAAATCCCCAACTTCAGTCCCAGGCCCTTGAGCGCTTCCGCCAGGAAATTGAGCGCGAGCCGCGCAATGAAACCTACCTCCTTATCTACGCCCAACTTTGGGAAAAGGTGAATCCCGACTCGGCCGTCTATTACTACCAGAAGGTACTGGAAATCAATCCCGATAACCTAAATGCCAACTATAACCTCGGCGCCCACTATGTCAATCAAGGGGCTGAAATGGCCTACAAGCACAACGAAAGCCGGGATGAAAAGACCCAACAGCGCTACTTTGCCAAGATGCAAGAGTACTTTCGCCTGGCTTTACCCTACTTAGAAAAGGCTTATGCTCAGCTAAACGACGACCTGGGGCTTATTCAAAGCCTTATTCAGGTAACCACCTATTTGGGCATGGAGGATAAAGCCAAAGAATACCTGCGGCGTAAAAATGAGCTTCAGCAAAAGCGCGAATAGGGTAATCCTCCGAAGCGTAGCCTGGCTCTTAGGGCTAGTCTGGGCGCAGCAGCCAACCTCGGGTATGGAGAACCCCAACCCCGCCCAACCCCAAAGTATCCCCGGCAGCGCTACCATCCTCTATACCGTGGGTGACCTTGAGAAAATGGACAAAATAGAGCTTACCCGCATCTATGTGGCTAAGCTTACCCGTCTTTATCGGATTTTGCAGTATTTACCCTTTGCGCGATTAGAGCCTAAGGTGCCAAATGATTTGCGCATACCCTCGGGGCCAGTCAATGAAAAGGCTATGAAAGAGCTGGAGGAGGCCCTGCGCGATTATATCAAGGCTGCAGAAAGTAGCCTTGGTACCATCACGCCTTATGCCGACAAGCGCCAGATTATTGATGCGATTCTTTTCCTCCAAGCCGTAACGAATAAGGTAGAGCTTGTAGGTCTGGGGATGAGCCAGCTTATTTACTGAGGTGGCGTGGGTAATTTTGGCCTACATAGGGGCTTTGTGGGGTATAAGCTATTGGGCAGGTCGCTGGTATGGGAGCTCCACGCTAAATACCTACTATGTGGCGGGGCGGCGGACGCACTGGCTATGGGTGAGCTACGGCATGGTCGGTACCGCCCTCTCAGGCCTTACCTTTCTAGGGGTGCCTGCCAGCGTCCAAAGCCAAGGCTGGACTTACCTACAAGTGGTAGTAGGCTATTTAGTTGGATATGGAATAATTGCCTGGGGACTCCTCCCCCTTTACTACCGCCATGCCCAAGCCTCTATTTACGAGTATTTCCGGCATACCCTTGGCCCAGCTGCGGAAAAGACCGCTGCCGTATTTTTCCTCTTAGCGCGTGGCTTTGGGAGTAGCCTGCGGCTCTTTTTAGCCTTGTGGGCCCTTCAGCCCTTCCTAAATGCTATGCCCCTCCCACTTCTGGCTGCCCTCAGCCTCGCTCTCATCCTACTCTATACTTTGCGCACGGGGATAGCGGCCATCATTTATACGGATCTTTTCCAGACCACCCTTTTTCTTTCGGCGGCAGCAATTACGGTGGCTCTGCTTTGGCCAGAGGCCCTTAGGTCCGAGTTCCATTTCCCGCGCGTTATTGAGCTTCAGCTGGCCCACCCCCACTTTTTCCTCAAGGACTTCTTAGGAGGGGTGCTGATAGCGCTGGCCATGACCGGCTTGGACCAAGACCAAATGCAAAAAAATCTCAGCCTGCCCACCCTGCGTGCCGCTCAGAAGAATATACTCCTGTATGGCTTACTACTCCTTCCCGTGAATGGGCTTTTTCTTTTTCTGGGCAGTCTGCTTTGGGCCTATGCGCAGAGCAAAGGGCTAATCGTAAGTCAGCCGGACCGAATCTTTGCCGAAGTAGTACGGCACGAAGGGGGCCTTTTCCAGGTTCTTTTTGTGCTAGGGGTAGCGTCGGCGGCGCTTTCCAGCGCGGATGGTACCCTAGCGGCCCTTACCACGGCTACGCTGCGTAATCTTCTGCCAGCCCGCTACGAAACCCTCCGCATGAAAAATCTCATCCTTCTCATGTGGACGGGTATTTTCTGGGCCCTTATGCTACTGTATCAGCATCTATCTCCAAAAGGACTGATCCTTCAAACTTTTCTCAAATTTTCTGGCTATCTTTATGGGCCTCTTTTAGGGCTTTTTCTTTTTTCCCGTCTGGGTGTTCCGATAAGGGAAGGGCTAGTGCCTTGGGGCGTGGTAGGCTCGCTTGGATTAGCGGTGGTAATAGAGTACGGGCTAAATTGGGACTTAGGGTACGGGAGTATAGGCTGGATAGCGCTGGGAAGCGGCGGGGGAATGTGGCTACTTAGTCGGGCATTTCCGAAACGGCCCCATGCTTCTGCTGCCAGGCGTGCACATAAGCCAGAAATTTTTCCCGATTTACCCCAATCAAAATCAGCCGCTTAGCCTCGCCGGGCTGGATGTGGGGCTGCCAGCTTACAGAGAAAGGTAAGCGCCGCCCATACGCCTCAAAATCCACTCGGTTGCAAAAAACCTCAAACCGAAAATGCAGAAGGGCCTTATCATCTAGGTAGAAGAAGTAGGGCCGCACATAGACACGGCCCGGCGGGAAAGCGGCCATTACCTTTGCTTGGACGGCCCTATACAGTGAGTCGCGATCCACCCGCCAGGGTAGGCTATCCCAGGCTAAAATGAATTTCCCTTCAAAAAGATATGGCTCGGGCTCTTCATAAAAGAAAACCTCTTCCGCTTCCAGCAAGGCGCGTACGGCCAGCTGGAGACGCTCGTTATAACGAAACCACACGCGCGACCAGTAGATAGGGCGAAAAGCCGAGGCAAAGCGCTCTAGCCATTCCGGTGAAAAGCTGTAGGAAAAGACGCCTTCGGTGATGTAGCCGCAGCGGAGATTCACTTTAAGGGTCTTGCGAAGGGTGCGCCCTTCATAGAGCTTGAGGGCGAAGTGGTAATCGCAATAGTCTTCGTAGAAAGTCCGCCCTACCCAGAGCTTTTGCATCTCGCACAGGATAGCGGAATCCTGAAGGAGGAAAGCCGAGAAGCGCTGCTGGAGCGGATGCGGCGCATAATTCGGTAGGCTAACACCCACAAGGGTCCATTTGCCCCGAGAAAAATCTAAATCGCCCAGGATAGCGTAGAGAAAAAGCGTTAGGTGGAGGGGCATAGGGCAAAAATTTCTTCCCAGAAGTGGCGGGCGCAGGTGGCTTTTTCGGCGGCGGTGCCGATTACGGGGAAGGTGGCGCCAGCCGCAATTAGTTCGGCTACCGCCTGAGCCGTCCGAATACCCCCCCCAACGAAAAGAGGCGCTGAGGTAACGGCGCGCAGCGCTTGAATAGTATCTGGCGGACAGAAAGTTTTCGCCCCACTACCCGCATCTACATACAAAAAGCGCTGCCCTAAATATAGTCCCGCTAGCGCGGTGGCTTGCAGGAGTTCGGGCCTATCGGGTGGTATGGGTAGCGTGTGGGTGAGGTAATGCACCGTGCGGAGGTGCTCTAAAGTTCCCACCAGCAAGTAGGTGGTAGGTAAGACTTCCTTCCGCCAGCGGTAAAGGAGGGGCGCCGCTTCTACATGGGCGCCGATGAGGTAATAGGGGTTGCGTCCACTGGCTAAGAAGAGGAAGAGCACCGCATCTACGGCGGGGTTAAGGTGGAGGGGGCTGCCAGGAAAAAGGAGGAGAGGGAGAGGGGCTAAAGGGCGGGCTTTTTCGCACCAGCGGGCTAAGTCGGTCTGGTAAGCCAGGCTGCCGCCTACTAACGCCCATTTTCCGCCAGCTTGGAGATAGGCCTCGGCCGCCTGAGGGTATCGCTCCAGCGGAAGGTAGTCCGGATCGATCAGCCAAACTGGCCGGGGGGCACTCTGGCTAAGCGTTTCGCCCCACCTGCCTAGCGGAAAGGTAGCCATCGCCGCAGAATAGGCCAAATCACCCTCTTCCATAGGATGGGTAGGAGAGAAGGAAGTAAATTAAGCAAAGCCGACGGTTGGGTAGAGGGAAGGGCGGCTGTCCGCTCAATCAGGCGCATGCCCGCTTGGGCCAGCCGTAAGCGGTATAAGGATTGGCGCGCCATCAGCCGGCGGTACAGCCAGCGCGGTAAAAAAAGGGTCAGAAGCCAACTAAAGCCCATCCATACAAGGGCCGCCAGACCGAAAGCTAACCCCCACCGCGGAAAGCCAGCTATTACCGTGATAAGGGCTAGGGTGGCTAAAGTGAGCGTAAAAGTCGCGGCTAGGCCAAGGAATATCACCGCTAGGGTGCGCGCGACCCAACGCCCTAAAACGAGCTCGGTGCGTGCCTCAAGGGCCACCATCCAAAGGCGGGCATAGCGTAGCCACCATTGCGGCATTAGTCGGCGTTATCGTAGAGGCGCGGGTTTTGGCGGCGTAGAATGGGAAGGTCAACGCCTTCTATGGGTTCTATCCGAGCCGTTGAAAGCGGGGGAGGCGTAATCCCATAGCGGTGAAAGGCTGGCGAATGCCGCGCCCGCTCTAGCGCACGGGGATCCTGGGCCAGCTCGCGCAGCCGCTCTTCTAGGTTCCACGAAGCGGTTCGCGGCGGTTCAGAAGAGGAGGGAATAGGTGGCTCGGTGCTTAGAGGAAGTTCCATCTCTAAGGGAGGTGGAGAAGGCTTTTTTTCCTTAGGCGGCAGGGTGCGCAAGGACTGCTCTATAGAAGCGGGCCGGTTAAGGCCCGTGGCAATCAAGGTCAAACTCAGCTCTTCTCCCGCTTCGGCGTCAAAGACCTGCCCCATAATGAGCTGGGTATCCGTTTCCCCCAGGGCCTCACGGATTCGGACCATAATTTGCTCGGTCTCTTGGACGGTCAGCGTATCTTCTGAGGCGGTGATATTTACCAGTAAGCCACGGGCCCCGCGCAGGTCTATAGCCTCCAGCAGGGGTGAGCTGAGCGCCTCTTCCACCGCCATGAGAGCGCGATTTTCCCCGCGCTGGGTAGACATCCCTAAGAGGGCATAGCCGCCGCGCCGCATCACCGTAGAGACGTCGGCAAAGTCCACATTTATATAGCCGGGCTTAGTGATGATTTCGGCAATCCCGCGCACGGCCCTATACAGGACTTGGTCGGCCATGAGGAAGGCTTTTTTCTGGGGCATGTTTTTGGAGGCCACTCGCAGGATGTTGTCGTTGTGGATAACTACGAGGGCATCTACGCGTTCTTCTAGCGCTTGGAGACCCTTGAGGGCATTGCGGCGGCGCATTTCCCCTTCAAAGGTGAAGGGCAGCGATACTACCGCTACGGTGAGCAGCTGAAGGCTTTGGCAGACTTCAGCAATTACGGGGAGCGCCCCGGTACCCGTTCCACCGCCTAAGCCCGCCGTCAAAAATACCATTCGGGTGTGCGGGGCAAAAAGCCCCCGAATCTCCTCCAGGCTTTCTTCGGCGGCTTGGCGGCCCCGGTCGGGGTCAGCCCCACAACCAAGCCCGCCCGTCAGCTTTTGGCCAATAAGCAGCCGATTAGGCACCGCACTCCGCCCTAAAACCTGACTATCCGTATTACATACCACGAAGTCTACGCCATGGATACCTAACTGGTACATATTTCCCACGGCGTTGCAGCCCGCACCCCCTACCCCGAGTACCATAATGATGGGTGGGGCACTGTCCGAAACAAAGGAAAGGCTCATATAGGCTTTTTTTTAGTTTCAATTTATAAGGTCCTGAGGTATTTTGAAGTTGGTCTCTATGAAAGTGCGTATTTTTTGGAAGAAGCGACCCCTTTCAATAGGCGGCTTCTTTTCGGGTGCGTTGGTGGTGGGAAGGGGAGGCATAAACTCGTGCAGCTTAGGTACGGCATAAAGGGTAGCCACGGCCCCAGCTAGGCGGGGATTTTGCACGGACTCCGTAAGCCCGCGCCCCAAAATAGGGGCTACATCTACCTTCATGGCCCGTTCGCCCAAGACGTACTCCACCACCGCCTCTATTTCGGCTAAAAGAGCGCCCCCTCCAGCCAAATGCACGCCCCCGTACAAGCGACGCAAAAGGCCAGCTTTTTCTATTTCTCGCGCTACAAAAAGTAGTATCTCCTGAAGGCGCGCCTCAATTACCTCAGCCAGAAACCGCCGCTTGACATTGATAGGTTCGGCATAGCCCGGGATGCGCAGCCGTAGAATATCATTCTCGGCTACCTTAGCGGCTAAGGCTACGCCTTGTTCCCGCTTGAGGCGCTCGGCTTGGGGAATCAGGATAACCCGCAGAGCTTCCCGTAGATCCGTGGTAATTAGATGGCCGCCTAAGGGTAAGACAGCGAAATGTTTCAAGATTCCATCCGCATACAGTATTATGGTTGTGGCGTGAGCGCCTAGATGGAGTAGAGCGACCCCCGAGCTTTTCTGCTCGGGCGTGAGATATACTTCGGCTTCCATAAGGGCTTTAGCTACAAAGCCCTCTACCTCTAGCCCTAAGCGCTGGAAGCATTTACGCAGCATGGCTAGGTGAGGCTTGGGTGCATACAGAAGGCAAAAGTCTCCCTCAAGGCGCATGCCGGTCATCCCTATAGGATCACGGAGGTTGCGCCGATGGTCTAGGCGATAGGCCTGCGGGATGGCATGGATTAGCTCCATTTCGGGGGGGGCTGGCCGCTGAATAGCCTGCTGGCGCAGCCGCTCCAAATCCGCCCAGCTAATCTCATGATCCGCCTGCGGAAAGGTGATAATCGCTTGGGTCCATTCCATGTGCAGATCCATATGATTGAGGCTGACCCACACGCGCTGTACAGCTACATTAGACTGTTGGCTGGCCTGTCGTAAGGCCTTCTGCAGGCATTCCACAAGCCGTTCCACATTCGCTACGCCTCGCTCATCTATTCCCTGGGCTGGCTGAATGCCTAGCCCTAAAATGCTCACTTTACCCCCTACCTCGGGCTGTCCGATGAGGACGCGTACCTCCTGCGTGCCAATATCGACTACCGTGTATAGCTCTCTCATAAGGCTCATCGACAGATAATTTGGCCAGGGACGAAAAGGAGTACTTCCTTGCAGCTATTAGCACCAAGAAGAGGTTGAACCCGCTGTAGGTACACGCGCCACTGACTTAGCGCGATTCCTAAATGTTCCGAGCGGCCCAGTATAAAATCCTCCGGCGCTATCTCCAGATGACCTACCCATACTCCATCTGTACGCTGATTCAGATGGCTTGTGGCCTGGTAAAACCAGGGGTTAGAGGCCCACCACTCGGCGAAAGTATGCAGGGCCAGGGTATCCCATCGCAAAGCCTCAATAATTGGCAGAGGCAGAGGCCGAATTACCTCTAGCGCCTGCCCGCTTGCATCCACATAGTACTGCCGGCCAGGTAGGGATACTAGCGCTAAAGGCGATCGGGTTTTTAGGCAAACGCATACCCCTCCATTACCCGTATAGTAGAATTTTATTTTCTCAAATAGCCTGGCGTGCTGAATTTTTTGGTATATCTCCCAAAGTGAAGCCAGGGAAGGGGCGGGAGAGCCATTTAGGAATTTTCGGGCTAGGGCTAGGCTGTCCCAGAGTGGGCCTTCGCCATGCAGGCACCAGCCCGCCCGGCTCTGAAGCTGCTGATAGAACCGATTGCCTGCCGTCCACCCAGCCCCTAAACCCGCAAGAGATAAAAATAAGCGCCACGACATGGCTATTTTGTTGTAAGGATTCGGGTAGCAAGCTCAGCCAACTTATAGATGTCCCCTGCGCCTAAGAAAGCCCAGATAGTGGGGCGCTCAGGCGATTTGTAGCGAGTGAGTAAGGCGCGCATTTCGGTTTCCAAAGGTAAAAGCTCGGCGAAGTCTACCGAGAGATGTTGAGAAATCCATTTGTGGCTTACTTCTCCTGTGGAAGTTTCTCGGGCGGCGTAAATTGGCAGAAGAATGACCTTATCGGCTAGACTGAGCGCTGCGCCAAATTCGGGCGCAAAAAAAGCCGTACGGCTGTATAAATGCGGTTGAAAAAAGACAAAAAGGCGATAACGGGGAAAACTTTCGCGTAAGGCCTCGAGGGTACGACGCACTTCGGTGGGGTGGTGGGCATAATCGCTCACTACTATCTGCTTTTCGGGAAGGGTGTAGATCTCCATTCGGCGTTCCACCCCGGCGAAGGCAGGGAGAGCGGCTAAGAGGCGATCCTTGGGGTAGCCAAGGGCTTCCAGAAGGGTAAGAGCCGCAGCGGCATTTTCCGCCAGGTGCCGGCCTATTTGGTGCCACGCGGCCTCTCGCCGCCGGCCCTCCCAGGCGTAGGTGAAGTAGGTCCATTCGCCTTCTCGGTGATAGGCCTGCAGGCTATATCGCAGAAGCGGCCGACCTAAATCGGGCAGCCCAGCTGGGGCTACCACGAGGTGTTTTACTTTCTCCACGAAAGTCCTGTAAGTAGCCCGTAGGGCTTCAGCGGAGCCGTAAATCTCCAAGTGGTCTGGATCTAGGCTTTGTAGGATAGCGTAGGCGGGCTCGAGAAGGAGAAGGGCGCGGTCGTACTCATCCGCCTCCACGACGGCCAGCGTAGTAGTGCCCGCCACATAGTTGCGCTGAAAATTCCGCATCAGCCCCCCTACAAAGCTGTAAGGCGTATCTCCCACAGCATGGAGAAGCCAGGTTAGGATGGCGGCGGTGGTAGTTTTACCGTGGGCCCCCGCAGTGGCTACAACCTGAAAAGGCGCTACGCTCTCAGCCAAAGCCTGAGCCCGACGCCATACGGGAAGGTTGCGCTGGCGTACCCACCGCCATTCCAGAAAGTCTTCGGGGATAGCCGGCGTGTAGATTATACCCTCTATGGCTTCCATAGGCTCAGGCCGGGCGGTGTAGTCTATGGGAATGCCTAAACCTTCCAAGAGTGCCGTAAAGGGGGAGGGTTCGCGGTCGTAGCCAGAGAGGGTATGACCTAAGGCGTGGAGGTGTTGGGCTAGCGCACTCATGCCTACCCCGCCAATGCCCCACAGCCGTAGCTGGTTAGGAAACCCCATGGAGCAGGGCGTGAAGTTTCTGAGCGATGCGAACAGCGCTGTCGGGCTGGGTAAGGCGCTGGGCAGCGGCAGCTAAGGCCTGGCGCGCCGAGGCCTCATGAAGGAGTTTTAGTACGGCCTGGGCTAGGGCTTGGGGGTCTTCCTCTGCTACAACGTAGGCCGCCCCTGCTTGAGCCCAGTACGCGGCGTTTTTGCGCTGGTGGTCCTCTGCTACATGAGGCGAGGGTACGAGTACGGCGGCTTTGCCCCACCAGGCCAGCTCACCTAAAGTAGCGCCTCCTGCTCGGCTCACTACTAAGTCGGCGGCACTATAGGCCTGCGCCATATCCTCAACAAAAGGTATCATACGGAGGGCTTCAGAGGGAGTAATCCCTGCCGGCGCCTGTGCGCCAACCTGCCAAATGATCTGAGCCCCAGCGGCTAGCCAAGCAGGTAAAGCAGCGGCTACAGCTCTATTGAGGGCGGTGGAGCCCCCACTCCCACCCAGTACTAGTACTACGGGTCTTTCTGGCGCAAGGCCCCAGGCCTGGCGAGCGGTAGCGGGGGTATAGCGCTGCTTCTCCCCAACCTCAAAGCGCACGGGTACCCCAACAAAGACAGGCGTTTTTCCTTTAGGTAAGGCCTCTATCTCTGGAAAAGCACCCAAGATAAGCTCCGCATACGGAGCAAGCCAGCGAACCGTACGACCTGCATGCCGGTTGAGTTCTAAAATCACTAAAGGTTTTCGCAATAGGGCGCTCCATAGGCCTGGCATGAGGCCTGGGTAGCCGCCCGTAGTAAAGACGCCTTGAATTCGCCATCGCCTAAATAGCCAGCCCACTTCGGCCGCCGCTAGGGGCAGCCAGCCGAGTTGAAAGAGGTTTTTCCAGCCCTTTTTAGGTTGCCAGCCCCGGATGTGGAGGCCGTAGAAGGGGATATTTTCTTGGCTGAGCCAGCGGGCTTCGCGGCCGCCGTGCACCCCTACCCAGTAGAGGCGCGCCTGCGGATAAAGCCTTCGGTAAGCGCGGGCTACAGCAAGGGCCGGAAATACATGTCCCCCTGTACCGCCAGCCGCAATAAGTAGGCTCATGGCTTTTGTCGTAAAGCGTGGCTAATGGAAAGACTCAGCCCTAACATAAGCGCTTGGGCTAGTAGGGCGCTGCCGCCCAGACTAATCCAAGGAAGGGGCACACCGGTGATGGGTAAAAGCTCTAAGCTCACCCCTATGTGAATGCCTACTTGAAGGGCCGTATGGAGGAAAGTTCCAATTAGAAAGAGCTGGGCAAAGCCGCTGGCGGCGGTGGCCCAGACGGCTAGTCGGCCTAAGAAGCCCCCATACAACCCTAAGACGACTAGGCCGCCTATCAGGCCATATTCTTCAATGAGAATGGAAAAGGCGAAGTCGGAGTAGGATTGTGGCAGGTAGTAGCGTTGGAGGCTGCGGCCAGGTCCGCGCCCCCACACACCGCCCGAATACACGGCCAGGGAAGCATGGGCTCGCTGGTAGTCATCCGCAGGCAGGGTAGGAGAGGTCTCCCCTTTCCAGTAGGTCAAAAGGCGCTGGCGCCATACCGTCGCACGCGGCGCCGAAAGAAAAAGTACTATCAGCGCCAGGCCGCTCACTCCTGCTAGCCGTAGAAGCTTACCTAAAGGCAGGCCGCCTATGTACAAGAAAATCCCCGAGCTTACCAGAAGGAAAAGGCCATTACTCAGGTTGACGGGCGCAATAAGGGCAAAACTAAGCCCAATCCGCACTATGAGCGGCAGTAAGTCGGGCCAACCCCAAGGCTTTTCCCCATGAAGCGCCATACGATAGGCCAGAAGGCCCATAAGCGCGAAACGCGCAAGTTCCGAGGGTTGGAAGGATATACCCCCTAAATAAAGCCAACGTTGAGCCCCGCTGCCGCGCAGGAAGAGATAAGCCAGTAGCCCTATACTAAGCCACCAGAGATATTCAAATAACGGCCCCCAGCGCCGATAGTCCGTAAGATGCACGGCGTACGCCAGAAAAAGGGCTAAGGTCAAGGTGAGGATCTGCTTTACGAGGTAGTATTCAGGCATTTCGGGGTGGTAACGAAAGACTAAGCTTACGGTGGCGCTATAAACTACGAGGAGGCCTATGAAACCTAGGCCTAAGGCGAATGCCCAGAGTAGTCTATCGCCCCGCAGGCTAAGCCACACGGGGCGAAGGTACGCCCCCGGCCTAAGGGGAAGGGCGCTGTGGATAGCCAGAGGGTGGAGGAAGGAGGATTTGGAAATCGTCGGCATCTTGGGCAAAGGGGAAATCCCGGCGGTAGGCCACCAGCTCGGTGTAGGAAAGCAGGCCGACAAAGGCCCCTTCGGCTTCGCCTGAATGGAGGAGCAGTTCGCCCTTAGGCGACCAGAGGGCGCTGCCGCCCTGGTAAAGGTAGCCTTGGCCATCCCGGCCTAGGCGATTTACCCCGAGGACATAGGCCTGATTCTCTATGGCGCGGGCCGGCAGAAGGCGGCTCCAGTGCGCATGGCGCACGCTCGGCCAGTTCGCTACATAAATAAGAACGTCATAATCGTACCCCGGCCGGCGCGCACTCCACACTGGAAAGCGTAAATCGTAGCATATCTGCACAGCTAAGCGCCATCCTTGCCACTCAACGGTTACAGCCTTCTGGCCTGGGACAAAATACCGATGCTCTCCCGCCATACGGAAGAGGTGGCGCTTATCGTAAAAGGTGTATTGCCCATCGGGAAATACGAAATAGGCTCTATTGTGGGCTTGGCCTTCGGCCTGTACTTTGACGCTGCCGATAAAGAGAGCGTTTTTCGCTTCGGCCCAGCGGCGCATGGCTTGCCAGGCCGGTCCACCCTCCGGCTCCGCCGAAGTGAGATCCATGGAAAAGCCCGTGCTCCACATCTCGGGTAGCACCCACACCGCCGCTTCGGCGCCCGAAAGTAGTCGCTCTACCCGCGTAATGTTAGCTTCTACATCTTCCCACACAAGGTCGCATTGTACCCATCCCAAGCGCAGCACCTCGGCCATAGCCAAAGCTACGGTCAAAGGGGAAACTGGGAACTTTCTTGGAGTTTTTTGGGTTTCGGCATGTGTGCGTGCGGCTATTATAGCCACCGCCCAGCGCTTCTTCATGCAGCAGGGCATACGTGCCACGACAATGGACCAGATCGCCGAAGCCCTAGGCATCTCTAAAAAGACGCTCTATGAGCATTTTATTTCTAAGGAGGCTTTAGTGGCGGCCTGTGCGGAGGCGCTCCTAGACCAAATGGAGGCCAAAATGCAGGAGCTGCGGCAGAAACATCACCAGGACATTCTTGCGGCTATGACCGCTATCGCTAACTATGCCTATGGTACTTTGACCTCCCTCAACCCCGTACTTTTTTCCGAGCTGCGCCGGCTTTTACCCCATTTGCGCCTTCTGATTATTCCGCGCATTCAACAGATAATCCTGCGGCATCTCAGCCTCTCCTTAGAGCAGGGCATTCAGGAGGGGGTTTTTCGCCCTGACCTACCCAAGGACTTCATACCCCCCTGGGTAAGTTATGTCATGTTGCATGTAGTGCTCAACCCCACCTTTGCCGAGCAGGTGCAGCGTAGCGTAGCGGAGATCTACGCTGAGACCCTCCTCCTGCTTCTGTACAGCTTCTGTACCGAAAAGGGCCGCCAAGCCTTGGAAGCCTATAAGCCGCTTATCCGCCAAACCTATGTACGTTAGCCTACCCCTTTTGTGGATGCTTTTACAGGCGCCTCAGGCTCTTAGCCTGCGGGATTGCATCCGCTATGCTCTGAACCACGCCCCGGCGTTGCAAAATGCCTATCTAGATTACCTTTTGGCTCGTCAGAAAATCGCCGAGGTACGTGCGGCGGGCCTTCCGCAAATCACAGGAAGTGCCAGCTTTCGGTATTTCATAGAAATACCCACCTCTCTTGTGCCCAGTGAGTTCATTACCGGCGGGCGCATACGGGGGGAATTTTTCCCCGTGCAGTTTGGGGTGCCCTACAATTTAGACCTAAGCCTGACGGGGGTACAATTGATTTTTGACGGGACTTACTTTGTCGGGCTGCGAGCAGCTCAAGCCATAAAAGAACTTACCCGCCGTTCTTACCAGCGCACTCGTGCGGAGACGGTAGTGGCGGTACAAAAAGCGTATTATACGGCTTTGATTAGTCAGGAGCGCCTGCGCCTGCTAGCTCAAAGCGTAGATCAGTTAGAGCTACTTAACCGCCAGACGGAAGGGCTCTACCGGCAGGGCTTTACCGAAAAGCTGGATGTACAGCGGCTCCAAGTAGCCTTAGCTAACCTCCAAACCGAATACGAGCGGGCTAAGGAGCTTACCGCCTTAGCCTACCTTACCCTCAAGCTGCAAATGGGCATGCCTTTAGAAACCCCTATTGCGCTGACAGATACCCTTGCACCCGAGGAGCTTCTGCAAAGCTTGCCCGATACTCTAGATTTAGCCTCATTTGACCCTACAAGACGGTGGGAATATCAGGTGCTTTCGGCCCAGCGGCGCGCCTTAGAACTAAATATGCGGCGCTACCAAGTAAGCTATTTGCCTACTCTAAGCTTCGTGGGTACGCTTACGGCCCAAGCGCAACGGCGCAAGTTTGACTTCTTAGATACGCGCCAGCGCTGGTTTCCCATAGCCTTTATTGGGCTTCAGCTGCAAGTGCCCCTCTTTGACGGCCTGCGTCGCGCAAGCCAAATCCAGCAGGCGCGTTTAGAGCTTCAAAAAAATCAAAACGACCTCTTTCAACTTCGCCAAGCCCTTACCCTAGAGGCTGAGAATGCGCGCCGGCAATTTCTCAGTAGCCTAAAGGCCCTTCAGATTCAAAAGCGCAACTTGGCCCTGGCGGAAGAAGTGCTCCGTACGACTCGCCGCAAGCAAGAACTAGGGGTGGGATCAAACCTAGAACTTCTTCAAGCCCAGACGAGCTACGAGCAAGCCCAGACTAACTATACTACGGCGCTTTTAGAAACCTATTTAGCGTATGTAGATTGGCAAAAAGCGATTGGAACCCTTCCTATGGAATAGGCCTATGCGGTACTTGGGAATTAGCGTATTAGGTTTTCTCTTGTGGGGGTGCCACTCCGAGTCCCGACCGAAAAATCTTTCTTTAGAGGCGAAGAAGCGGCGCCTTGAGCAGCTGCGGCGGGAGGTTATACGCCTTCAGGCGCAGATTCAAGCGCTGGAACAGGAGCTACAGGCGGCCGAACCTCAGGCGCAAACCCGTAAGGCTATACCTGTAAGCTACCTTTTGCTTGAGCCGCAGGCTTTCAAGGCCTACCTCCGCTTTCAAGGCAGCGTGGATAATCGGCGAGTAGTGACGCTAACCGCTCGCATAGCGGCACCTATCGTACGCCTATACGTGCAGGAGGGGGACTTTGTGCAAGCGGGGCAGATTCTGCTTGAGCAGGATGCGGAAGCCCTGCGCAAAAACCTTAGCGAGCTGCGTAGCCGCCTCAGTTTGGCTCAGACGCTTTACGAAAAGCAAAAGCAGCTGTACGAAGAAGGGATTGGCGCCGAAGTGCAATACCTTACGGCTAAGAGCAACAAGGAGTCTTTAGAGGCAGCCCTTGCGGCTCTGGAAGAGCAGCTGCGCTTGGCTCAAGTGCGGGCGCCCTTTGCTGGACGCATAGATGGGGTGCTGGTGCGTCTGGGGGAAATGCTCATGCCTGGCGTACCCGCCATCCGTCTAATGAGTTCGGAAGGCTGGGAAATAAAGGTAGATATACCTGAGAGCTTCCTTCGTCTAGGGGCGGCAGGTCTGCCTGTAGAAGTAGAAATACCCGACATACCAGCGAAATTTTCCAGTCGTATAGCCGTAGTTTCACAAAATCTCAACCTCCTCAGTCGCGCCTATACGGTGGTGATTCGGGAGATTCCAGCGGAGGTGCGCAACTGGCTGCGCCCGAATATGACGGTGTATGTGCGTATTCCGCGCTTAGTGCTGGATAAGGCTTGGGTAGTGCCTATTGAGGCGGTGCAGTTTCAGGATACCTCGGCTTATGTGTATGTGGCTCGGGGTGGCCTTGCGCGGCGGGTGGGCGTGCAGCTCTTAGCTACGGAGGGACGTGCGGCGGCGCTGGCAGGTCCCCTTCAAGCCGGTGATACCCTGCTTACCGAAGGTACGGCGCTTGTTACGGAAGGTCAGCCCGTACTTTTAGTGCGCAACTTATAGGCCATAGGCTCGCAGCTTCTCGGGCAAACGAGCTGCCAAACCGCTCGCCCTAAATACCTCCACCAGACTGCCGCTATAGCCCCACGGAATCTCGCCTAGTATCTCAAAGGTCTGGCGAAAGTAGTTTTCACTTGGATCGCCGGTGGTCCCATTCAGAACTATCCCCAAAAGCGGGAGCTGGTAGGCCTGGATAGCCCGCAAGGAAAGCCAGGTGTGATTCATAGCGCCGAGATAGGGCCGCACAACGAGAATCAAGGGCAGCCGCCACTGCGCAAAAAGGTCAATCAAAAAATGACGAGGCGTAATGGGGACGTATAACCCACCAGCGCCTTCTATGACAAGCTGGCCAGGAGGTGGGGGGGCGGCTAGCTGGGCCCAATCAATCGTTATACCTTCGGCCTGTGCCGCTACCAGCGGGGCAGCAGGTAGCGCTAAGTGATACCGCTCAGGATAAGTAGGCAGGCCGTGCCGGCTAATCCGCTCGCGATCCGCCGGCAAGCCCGTCTGAATCGGCTTCCAGTACGTCCAGCCCAGCCCAGCCGTAAGGAGGGCCGCCACCTCCGTCTTTCCCACGTCGGTGTGGATACCCGTTACAATAACGCTCACACTGCAAAGGTATTTGTAGTATTTTCGCCGTATGGAAAAAGCCCTCCTCCACTATAATAATCAGACCTACGAGCTGGATGTCTTAGTAGGCACGGAAGGCGAAAAGGCCCTAGATATATCTAAGCTGCGCGATCGCACGGGGCTCATCACGCTGGATGTAGGCTACAAGAACACGGGTTCCACAATAAGCCACATAACCTTTATTGATGGCGAACAGGGCATACTCCGCTATCGGGGTTATCCGATTGAGCAGCTGGCCGAATTCTCTTCCTATCTGGAGGTGGCTTATCTTCTAATCTACGGCGAGCTTCCTACCCGCGCCCAGCTAGAAGATTTTGAAGGACGAATTAAGGAGCGCATGCTTTTTCACGAGGACATTAAAAAATTCTTTGACGGCTTTCCCTCTTCAGCTCATCCGATGGGCATGCTGGCCTCGGTTGTGTGTTCTCTCTCTTCGTTTTACCCTGAATCGCTGGACCCTTATGCATCGGATGAAGTGATTGAGCGGAATATCATTCGCCTTTTAGCCAAAGTACCTACCTTGATTGCTTGGATTTACAAGAAGCGCCGAGGACACCCATACATGTATCCACGCAATGAGCGAGACTATGTGAGTAATTTTCTCTATATGATGTTTGGCATGCCTACCTATGACTATTCGCCTGATCCTCACGTAGTAGATGCGCTAAATAAGCTCCTCATCCTACACGCTGACCATGAGCAGAACTGTTCTACCAGCACGGTGCGGACGGTAGGCTCTTCTTTGGCTAATATTTACGCTTCGGTGGCCGCGGGGATCTGTGCCCTCTGGGGCCCCCTACACGGCGGCGCTAATCAGGAAGTAATTGAAATGCTTGAAATGATAAAGGCCGACGGCGGAAATGTGTACAAATGGGTAGATAAGGCCAAGGATAAAAATGATCCTTTCCGCCTTATGGGCTTCGGTCATCGGGTATATAAGAACTTTGACCCACGGGCTAAAATTATCAAGCAAGCGGCCGATCAACTCCTAAACGTGCTTGGCATTCATGACCCTGTATTAGATATAGCCAAAAAGCTGGAGGAAGTAGCGCTAAGCGATCCGTACTTCATAGAGCGGCGGCTCTACCCGAATGTGGATTTTTACTCGGGTATTATCTATCGGGCTATAGGGATACCTGTGGAGATGTTTACGGTAATGTTTGCGTTTGGGCGACTAGCCGGCTGGCTGGCGCAGTGGTGGGAAATGCGCAAAGCCGCTGAGCCTATCGTACGCCCGCGCCAGATTTATATGGGGTCTACTTTCCGCGAGTATGTGCCGATTGCTAAGCGGGGGTGAGTCGTTCTATTTTTAGGCGTAAGGCGGTTGAGCCTACTCCTCCTCAAGGACTGCGGCGCATACTTTCCCTCTTTGACCTTACGGCTTTAGGGGTTGCAGCGGTTATAGGTGCGGGGATTTTTAGCACGATTGGCGAGGCGGCGGCTATGGCCGGAAGCTCCGTTACGCTGGTATTTGTGCTGGCGGCCTTTGTGGCGGGGCTATCCGCGCTGGCGTATGCGGAAATGGCCTCTAACACGCCCATAGCAGGCAGCGCCTATACCTATGCCTATTTAACCTTCGGCGAAATCTGGGCCTGGGTGGTGGGCTGGATGCTCGTGCTGGAATACACGGTCGGTAATATCGCTGTGGCTATTTCCTGGTCGGGCTACTTTCAGGCCCTTTTAGCCAGCTGGGGCCTCCCCCTACCGCTTTACTGGGGTACTGACCCCTTTACCCTCTGGAAACAAGCCCAAGCCTTCTTAGAAACGGGCGATCCAGCGCTTCGGCCAGCCTATGAAGCCTGGCAGCAGGCGCCGCGCTGGGCCGGCATACCCCTAATCGCCAACCTTCCGGCACTTTTTATCAACGCCCTCGTAACAGCCATAGCCTACATAGGGATCAAAGAGAGCCGTACCGCCAATAACCTCCTCGTTGCGCTCAAGATCGGCGCCGTGCTCCTTGTCATAGGGCTTGGGGCGTTTTTTGTCCAGCCCGAGCGTTGGCTGACCTTCATGCCAAATGGTTTCACGGGCACTATGCGCGCCGTAGGGGCAGTATTCTTTGCCTATATTGGCTTTGATGCCCTCTCTACGACGGCGGAGGAGGCCCGTAACCCGCGCCGCGACTTACCCTTAGCTATGATCCTAGCGCTTCTTATCTGCACGCTTCTGTATGTGGGGGTAGCCTTAGTGCTAACGGGACTCGCTCCTCATAAGACGCTTGCAGTGGCTGATCCCTTAGCGTATGTTTTCAATCAGCTTCCTATTAGTGAGGGGTGGCGGCGTTTCCTTACGGGCCTAGTCGCCATAAGTGCGGTTATCGCTATGACTAGCGTGCTCTTGGTCTTTCAAATTGGTCAGCCGCGCATTTGGTATGTGATGAGTCGGGATGGGCTCCTGCCGGCCTGGCTGGGCCGCATTCATCCACGCTTCCGTACGCCCCACCGGGCTACCTTGCTTACGGGCTTGGCCGTAGGCGTGCCCTTGTTTTTTTCCTCACTTTCCGCCGTAGTAGATATGACCAGCATGGGTACGCTGGTGGCCTTTGCCGTGGTATGTGCGGGGGTAGCCTACCTACACTATCGGCCTCCCGCAGCCTACGCGCCGCGCTTCCGCGTGCCTTACATCCCAGGCCGATGGCTTTATATAGGCCTCCTAGGGATAGGACTTCTATGGGCCTACCTCTCTAATCCGCAAGGTTTTAGCGCTCTATGGGACTGGAGCCAAGGCGGAAGCCTCTGGCGCTACCGGGTGTTTCTTCTTATTCTGCTTATAATAGGCTACTTTGTAGTCTCCTATAACCTCTCCATGCTCCCTATCCTCGGTCTTATCAGCACCCTCTACTTTATTGTGGAGTTGGATATGCAGAACTGGATACGCTTGGGCGTGTGGACGGGCGCAGGGCTGCTGATTTATTTTGGCTACAGCTACTGGCATGCGCATGTAGGGCGGGGCTCGCCTATGGCACCCTCGGAGGAGGCCCCTGGCGCACCCTAAAGGCAAACTTTCGGCTTAGTCCAAAAAGCACCTGAAGCTGGCTCGTCCTTTCATTAGGCAAATAGGCCGCATTAAGGGCGAGGTCCACAGCCGTACGTTGTGCCTTTCCTGAGATATACTGCAAGCCTAGTCCGCCACCTGCGCGCGTGCGCGAAGTGCCCCCGCTTTCAGGAAGGTAGGCGAAGCCCTCTACCCAGCTAAATAGGCGGTTGGTGAAACTATGCGTGTAAAAGCCGGCCAGCACGACCTGCGGCTGGCCAAAGTAGCCGCCTATGGCATTTAGGGTAAGCGTACCCCTGGGGCTCAGGGTGAGGTCAGCCAGAAGCCAGAGCTGCAGGCCAGCAGCGTACCTACTGAGCGGTGCATAACCCCAGAGCGCAGCGGTAAGGGTCAGAAGGGAGCCGCTGTAGAGACGCTGCTTGAAGGCCAGAGCATGCAAACTAACCCGAGCGGGTGGCCATGTGAGGGCATGGGTGAGAAAGCCTTCATTCTGGCGCCCAAGGCCTACGCGCACTTGCGCCATAAGCTCAGGTAGGGGTGCAGCCGACCGCTGGAAAAGGGGCTGATAGCCCGACTCTACCTGCAAAGCCCCCCGTTCCACAATACTCCCACTAATCCCCTGCGTGGGGCGGTGCGTTATGATAGGGCCCAACTGCAGCCACACCAAGCCTAAGAGTCCTTTCACCGAGCAAAAATAGGTGGGATTTTTGCGCTATGCCGCTAAGCCCAGCAGAGAAGCTGCATTATATCCTACCGATTTTGGAGGCATGGTACGGGGAAGCCACGACCGAGCTGCGCTACCGCAATCCGTATGAGCTGACGGTAGCTGTAGTGCTCTCCGCTCAATGTACGGATGTACGCGTCAATCAAACAACGCCGGCTTTTTTTGCGCGCTTTCCGGACTTTGCCACCCTTTCCCAGGCCGATCCAGCCGAAGTTCTATCCTATATCCGAAGTATTTCCTATCCAAATTCTAAAGCTCAGCGATTGGTGGAGCTTGCCCGCACAGTGATGGAAAAGTACGGCGGTGAGCTGCCTAAGGACCCTGCGGAGCTTCAAAAGCTGCCGGGGATTGGTCGCAAAAGCGCCCATGTAATTAGTTCGGTACTCTGGCAAGCCCCTGTATTGGCGGTAGATACACATGTCTTCCGCGTCAGTCGGCGCCTCGGCCTGGCGAAGGGCAAGACGCCCGAAAAGGTAGAGGCGGAACTCACTGCCATCGTCCCGCCGGCCTATTTGGGGCGTGCGCACCACTGGCTTATTCTTTTCGGGCGCTACCACTGTACCGCCCGAAAGCCCCGCTGTGGCGACTGCCCCTTTACGGCTTACTGTGAGTACTTTGCGCAGACCGCTCAGACTTCCTGAGCCTTCTTATGGCTGGGCTTCAAAAGCCTGCAGGGGTTTTGCCAGCGTATGCCTTAGGTAGGCGGTAGCGCACGGCAAAATCGCTAAACTCTATGTCTTTGGCCGAAGCCTATACCAAGGTATCCACGACTAGCTGCTGGTTCTTATGGGGATAGTCTAAGATATAATGGAGGCCTCGGCTTTCTTTGCGGATGGAGGCACATTTGACGATGAGGTAGGCTACGGCGATGAGGTTGCGCAGCTCAAAGAGGGGGCGCGAGGGGTAGGTGTGGGCGTAGAAGGCTTCGGTTTCTTCGTAAAGGAGGGCGATGCGCCGCCGGGCCCGCTCTAACCGAAAAGTAGAGCGTACAATGCCCACATAGCTGCTCATGAGCGTGCGCAGTTCTTGAAGGTTGTGGCTGATAAGGACCATCTCTTCTGGGTGGCGGCTGCCGCGCGGGTCCCAATCGGGGACATCCTCCTGCCATTTGCACTCCTTGAGGAGGGGAGCGCTGTGAGCCGCCGCGCGACGGGCAAATACAAGCGCCTCCAGCAGCGAGTTGGATGCTAGCCGGTTAGCTCCATGAAGCCCTGTATAGCTTACTTCGCCAATCGCATACAGCCGCTGAATTGAAGTGCGTCCTACCGCATCCGTATCTATGCCACCTACCATATAGTGGGCAGCGGGAGCCACAGGGAGGAGGTCCGTAGTTGGGTCTAGACCCTTCCGCGTGCAGTAGGTGTAAATTGTAGGAAAGCGCTGGGGCAGATTCGGTATGGCGCGCGCATCTAAGTACACATAGGGCGTACCAGCGATCTTAGCCTCCGTATCTATGGCGCGAGCCACTACATCGCGTGGCGCCAGTTCAGCTTGGGGATGGTATTTAGCCATAAAGGGGCGGTGATGAATAGGGTCTAAAAGCTTTGCCCCCTCTCCCCGTAAGGCCTCTGTAAGCAAAAAAGCCGGTCGCTTCTCCGGCTCGTAAAGCGCGGTAGGGTGAAATTGATAAAACTCCATGTTAGCAATGCGCGCTTTTGCGCGTAAGGCCATGGCCACCCCGTCCCCCGTAGCTGTAGGGGGATTAGTAGTTACAGCATACACTTGGCCGGCACCGCCTGAGGCAAGTACCGTTACACGCGCCAGAATAGTCCAAATCGTACCTGTGCGCTCTTCCAAGGCATAGACGCCATAGCAGGCAATCCCTGGATAGCCGCGATTGACATATATACCCAAGTGGTGCTGGGTGATAAGGTCTAGGGCGAAGAACCCCGCCCAAAGCTGAATGCGTGGGTGGTTCTGGACCGCTTTGAGGAGGGCGCGACTGATAGCCGCACCCGTGGCATCCCCCCGGTGTAAAATACGCGGATAGGAATGCCCCCCTTCCCGCCCCAAAGCTAAATGACCCTCTGCATCTCTATCAAACTCCACGCCATAACTCATAAGTTCTTCTATGGCATCGGGCGCTTCCCTAATTATCTCGCGTACTATCTCTGTCCGACAGAGCCCATCCCCTGCCGTTAGCGTATCTTGAATATGCGCCTCAAAGCTGTCTTCGGAAGAAAATACGCCGGCTATACCGCCTTGGGCATAGGTGGTATTACTTTCTTCGGGCCTATCTTTTGTAAGAATAAGCACCTCCCCATACGAAGCGGCCTTCAGGGCAAAGAAAAGTCCCGCTACGCCGGAGCCTATCACTAAATAGTCCGTCCGCGCACGCACATTAGCAATCTATGAAAAAGTACTTTTGCAGGCGATGTGGATCATGAAGGTGGGAGGCGGTTGCCTGCGGAGCGCCGACGCCTTTGCCCAACTTCCGTACATCCTTCGGCACATCTATCCAGAGAGGCCGCGGCTTCTGGTGGTATCCGCTATTGGAAAGACCACCAATCACTTACTGGAGCTGACGCGCCTGGCGGCCCAGGGGGCCGAAGCAGCCTTAGCCAGCGCCTTCACCGATCTCCAGCATTTCCACCAGCAGCTTATTCAGCAGCTTTTGCCTGCGCCTTTGGCCGATTCGCTAGGGGACGACCTTGCCAAGCGGTATTGGAACCCCCTTTGGCAGCGCCTTCGGGCCCTTATGCAATTAGGCGAGGAGTCGCCTTCCGGCGTAGATGGCGTGCTAGTGTATGGCGAACTTGTAAGCAGTGAAATTGTACGGGCTTACCTTCAGAGCCAAGGCTTCTCCCTGGAATGGATAGATGCGCGCCGGCTTTTGGTCACGGATGGCCACTATCCCGAGCCCAACGTAATAGAGAGCCTCAGTCAGGCGAACGTAGATGCCCTCTTAGTGCCGCTCTTTCGGACGCATGGACTGGTGATCACGCAAGGGTACATAGCGTCGGACCTGCGCCGGCGCAGCGTTACCTTAGGGCGGGAGGGATCGGACTATTCGGCCGCTCTTTTTGCCCGGCTCTTGCGGGCCGAGGGCATGATTGCCTGGAAGGATGTAGGCGGGATTTATGCGGCTGACCCCCGACAAGATCCCCAGGCCCAACCTCTGCTTCAGCTCAGCTACAGCCAAGCCGCCGAAATGACCTACTACGGGGCTAAAGTCCTCCATCCGCGCACCTTACGCCCCCTCTGGGAAGGTAGAATTCCCTTATATGTACGGCCTTACTTTAGGCCCGAAGCCGAAGGCACCTGCATTAGCACCGAAGAGGCGCCCCACCTTCCTCCCATTTATATACGCTGCGGTGGCCTGACCCTTATAGAAGTCTGTAGCACAGACCTTACGCCGATCGCTTCCTCTCAGCTTATCCAGGGGCTAGAGCGGGAGGGGGCGCTCATCTATTTCTTCCAAGGTGGGGTGCGTACGGCAGCCCTTGCCGTAAAGGCCGCCCCCGAAATTTTAGACCGATGGCGTACGACCCTGCCCGCAGGGTGGGAGGTACGCTGGCGCTCACCCTTTGCGTTGTACACCATTCTTTATCCCGACCGTTCTGCGGTGATCCCCAATGGGGAAGCCCTCTACCTTCAGCGTCTCCCTGATCGCCTGCACTGGCTGGCCTATGAAGGCTAAAGCCCTGCTCTGGCTTCCTGCTGTGACCTTAGGGCAAATCGGCGCCCTCCCGCCTTTTCCACCGGCTGGCGTGCGGTGGATTAGCCTGCGCGAGTTTCTAGAGGGAGTTCGGCGGAATGCCCTGACGCTTCAGCAGGCGGCGGCGGCTCTACCTCCAGCCCGCTGGGAGCTCTACCAAGCCCAAGCCAACTTCCTACCCAGCCTTACGGCCAACGTCAGCGCTACCCAAAACTATGGGACCACTTTTGACCCTTTCGCCTTCCAGCGCGTTCAGCAAACGACCACTTTCAGTTCCGCCTCGCTGGCGGCGAACTGGGTACTCTTTGCTGGGTTTGCTAACCACTATCTTTTGCGTCAGACGCAGGCAGGGCTCGGGGCGGCCCGTGCGGCCCAACAGCGTGCCGAAGCGGAAGTCCTCGCCCAGGCGCTCCTTCAATTCCAGCAGGCCCTCAGCGATTCCATAACCTTAGAACTGGCGCAGTGGCGCTTGCGCCGTCTAGAGGACCAGCTAAATCGCCAGAGTGCCCGCTTAGCCGCTGGCCAGGCCCTTTCCCTAGATAGCCTCACGCTGGCAGCCCAGCTGCTGCGTGAAAAGGCCCAGTACCTCGCCCTCTACAACCGCCACCGAGAGAATAAACTACTCCTTCTCCAGCTCATGGGCGCTGAGGAGACGCCCGTAGATAGCGTGGAATTCACCCTGGGTCTTTCGCCGCTGGATTTGGGCCCGCTTTCGGAAGCGGAGGCTATCACCCTTGCCCTTCAGCAGGCCCCTGAGGTAGAAGAGGCCCGCTGGCGTGTCCTTCAGCAAACCTATGCCCGTAGGCTCGCGCGCGCCGAGTTTTTCCCCACCCTCAGTGTCACCGCCTCGCTCCAAACGAACTACTCCTCCAACGCCGGCCTCTTCCGTATCACTCCCACTGGCGTGGTACGGGAGCCGTTCGCCTTTGAGCGCCAACTGCGCGAAAACTTCAATCAATCTATTTTCGTCTCGCTCTCCGTGCCTATCTTTCAACAGTTTCGGCGGCGGCTTCGGCTTGCGCGGGCAGAAAGTGCCTTAGAAATGGCGGAGATTCAGCTTCGTCTTCAAACCCAGCAGGTAGTGCGCCGCACGCAGCAGGCCTATCTAGTCTGGCGAAACGCCCTAATCCAAGAAGCCGCCCTTCAGATCAGTAGCCAAACCGCCGAAAAAGCCCTGGCCCAAGCCGAAGCCCAATACCAAGCTGGCCTGCTAAGCTACTGGAGCTATCGGGAGGCCCTTTCTACAGCGGCCCAGGCGCGCTTGGAATTGGAACAAGCCCGTCTAGAGCGGCAGATTCGTACGCTCCTTTTGGGGGCCTACTTGGGTAAATACAAAGAGCTATGAGGAAACGCCGAAAGTTAGGCTGGGTAATTGGTGGAGCGCTCTTAGCCTTTTTCCTCCTCTGGGGGATAGGTCGGCTGGTAGGCGGTTCAAAAGCCCTCCGCGTAGAGGTAGATACCGTGCGCCGTCAGACCCTTCTGCCCTTTATAACGGAGACAGCTATACTGCGACCGATTTCGGAAGTGCCCATAAGCCCAGATATCTCGGGTGAAGTAATACAAATCTACGTGCGGGAGGGGGATACGGTCCGCCGAGGCCAGCTACTTTTTACAATTCGGCCAGATAATTATCAGACGGCTGTTTTACAAATGCAGGCGGTATTGGCGGAGGCGCGTGCGCAGTATGCGGCGGCGCGGGCTAACTTAGCCCAACAGGAAGTGGCTGCGGTGCAGGAGTCTTTAGCCTATCAGCGGGCGCTTCAGCTAAAGGCGCGCGGCGCTATCTCGGAGGCTGAGCTGGATAACGCTCATTTTCGCTATCGCCTGGTGCAGGCCCAGCTCCAAGCCGCCCGCAGTAATGTAGAGGCCGCCTTCTACCGCATTCAGAGCACCGAAGCTAACCTGCGCCGCGCCCAGTTAGACCTGCAGCGCACCTCGGTTTATGCCTCCATGGATGGAATCATAACCCGCCTAAACGTGCGCGTGGGCCAGCGGGTGGTAGGCGTAGGTCAAATGGCCGGTACCGAAAGCCTGCGTATCGCCGACCTTAGCCAGCTGGTAGCCGAGGCGCAGATTTCGGAAAACGACGTCATCCGCCTCCATGTAGGGGACTCCGTCGTCGTAGAGCCCCAAGCCTACCCGGGTCTACGTTGGCCTGGACGGGTGATTAGGGTGGGCTATAGTTCAGGGCGAAGTGCCAGCGGCAGTGAGGCCTCCAATCCCCTCAGTATAGAGGAAGCGCGTACCTATCTAGTACAGGTGCTTATTGATAGTGCGGCTTATGATCCGCGCCAGTATCCGCTGCGGCCGGAAATGAGCGCGCTCGTGCATATCTTTTATGATAGGCGGGAAGGGGTTCTCACGGTACCCCTTCAGGCTGTGGTGCTGCGCGAAGGTAAAGAGGGCGTCTTTGTGGTGGAGAATGGCCGGGCGCGCTGGCGCGCAGTGCGCTTGGGCCCTTCCGACGACCAAAGGGTGGAGATCCAAAGCGGCCTCAAAGCCAATGAAATCATCGTAGTAGGGCCTTACGAGGTGCTGCAGACGGTGCTGCAGGACAGCGTAGCCGTACAGCCTAAACGGCCCCTATGAGAATTGCCCTCATTGGTGCAGGTAGCTGGGGGTGTGCCCTTGCGGCGGTTCTCTTAGAAAAAGGCCACACGCTGCGCTGGTGGGTGCACAGCGCGCCGATTGCTGACCAGCTTGGCCGCAGCGGGCGTCACCCCTTCATTTTCCCTGACAAAACCTTTCCTTTAGCTCAACTAGAGTGGGTAGGGATGGAACTTGAGCAAGCCCTCCAGGACGCCGAAGCCGTGGTATTGGCCCTTCCCTCGCGCTATGTAGAGCCAGTGCTGAGGGAAGCACCGAAACTGGAAGGTTTCTGGGTCTCTTGTACCAAGGGGCTTTTGCCTAATCCGCCCCGCCGGCCTACTACCTACCTGCAGGCGCGCGGCGTGCGGGACTTTGCCGTACTCAGCGGACCTAGCCACGCTGAAGAAGTCATAGAGCGGCGCCCCACCTGGGTAGCGGTCGCCGCTTCCGACCCCACGCGCTACGCTACCCTAGAGGCCCTTTTTGCCTCCCCCTATTTTGCCTTGCTGCCTACCTCGGCCTTAGAGGCTTTGGAATGGGTGGGAGTGCTCAAAAACATCTATGCCATAGGTATGGGCGTAGTGAGTCTGTGGGGCGATAATGCGCGCGCCGCCCTAGCGGCAGCCATCCTACGCGAGCTTCAAGAAGTCCTTACCGAATGGGTACCTCAAGAGCGTATCCCCTTCCTTTCGCCAGGCTGGGCTGGGGATTTTTTGGTGACGGCGTTTAGTGCTTATAGCCGTAATCAGCGGCTCGGACAGCTTCTGGCGCAGGGCTATAGCCCTTCAGCAGCCCTCCAAAAGCTAGGCATGGTGGCAGAAGGCTACTACGCCGCGCAGAGCTTAGAAGGGCTCGTGAAACTTGAGCGCTTTCCTTTTCTGCGGGCTATTGTAGCGGTCCTACGGGGCGACTCACCCCCTGCTTCCTTGGGTGCAGCGGTGCGTGAGACGCTCGCCAGACCTTAGGCGCGCGGAAGCAGGCGAAGCTCTACCAGCCGCTCCCGAAGGTACTCCTCAGCCGTAATGTCCGGATATTGCTTGGGGTTAGCTTCACTGATGCAATTAGGCAAGCAGGCCAGGCTCACCTCCGGCCGAGGATGCAGGAAAAATGGCACAGAATAGCGCGGCTGATAACATAGAGGCGGTGGCGGAAGCACTACCCGGTGTGTCGTACTGCGCAGGTAATTATTCGTAAGCCGCTGGAGCATGTCGCCGACATTCACTACCATCTCATCGGGTGCCACGCGCGGGGCAAGCCATTCCCCCTGACGCGTAAGCACTTCTAGGCCTTCGGCACTAGCGCCGATAAGAAGGGTGATTAGGTTGATGTCCTCATGCTCGGCTGCGCGCGTAGCGCCGGGCGGTATAGAAGTCTCTGAGCTAATCGGATAGTAGTGCAGAAGGCGCAAGAGGCTCGGTGCATTCCGAATGCGCCGCGTAAAGTAATCAGGCGCTAAACCTAAGTATAGCGCTATAGCCTCCAAAAGAAGCTGACCCGTCTCTAAGAAGCGCTGGTAGGCTTCTTCCATCACTTCCCGAAAGCCCGATACCTCAGTAGGCCAGACGTTGCGGGGCAGGCGATGATAGAGCGGATCGGTAGGGTCGCTAATCTCAGGGCCAATGTGGAAAAATTCCTTGAGGTCTGGCACATCTCGGCCTTTGGCGTATTCTTGGTTGGGAGGGGTATAGCCGCGCTGACCAGCGGTGCCAGGTACGATGTACCGCTGCTTTACTTCAGGCGGTAAGGCGAAAAAGGCCGCCGTCTTCGCATAAATTGCGGCTTGGAGGTCGGGCGAAATCCGATGGTGCCGCACGATTACAAACCCCACTTCTTGAAAGGCCTCGCCGAGCGCTTGGATGAAGCGCTGCCGCTCAAGTGGTGTGCCTTGGCAAAAGGCCTCCAGGTCTACGACAGGTAGGTTTTCCATCCCCCAAAGGTAGCCACTCTCTCGGATAGCTGACTGCCCTTTACTGGCGGCTTTTCTCTACCTTTGTCAGAGGCGCCGTAGTTCAACAGGATAGAACGGGAGTTTCCTAAACTCCAAATGTGGGTTCGAGTCCCGCCGGTGCCACGCGGATGTGGCGGAATTGGCAGACGCGCCAGACTTAGGATCTGGTCCCGAAAGGGTTGAGGGTTCGAGTCCCTCCATCCGCACCTGTGCCAGCTACCATAAGGTTTCCCAAGCCTTATCTGGGGGAGGGAGAGGTAGTTTTACCCGCTGCGCAGTATGGCCCGCGCTACCGGGAGCGCATCCGAGCCCTGCGCAAGGAGCTGGTACTTCCCGGCTTTCGGCCCGGTCAGGTGCCAGCGGAAGTAATCATGGCTCGCCAAGGCGAGTCCCTACTCACTGACGTACTGCTTACGCATTTCTTTGAGGCCCTGCGGGATACCCTTGGGAATCGCAAGCTTATAGGCCTCCCTTACTATGCCCATACCCCAGAGAAGCTTCATCCCCAGCCGCCTTTTCCAGACTATGTGTATCAGGTGCGGTTTCTGACGGTGCCCGACCAGCCGCTACCCCTGGGGGAAGTGCGCCTCATGGAATATACCTATCAGCCTAACCCCGCCGATGTACAGCTTTACAAGGAGTTTCTGCGGCTAATCTTCGGTAAGCTGGAGCCGCTGGAGGAGCTTCCGGCTTCCGTGCCGGCTGAGCGGGGGCTAATCGTGCGCCTCCTCTGGGAGCGTGCCGAAAAAGCGCCCCTGCGCCTGCCGTGGAATACCCTCATCCAGCCCTTTCCGTGGGAACTGCTAACGGGACGGCGCTTAGGCGAGAAATTTTCCCTGCCAGTAACCCACCTCGTACCCTACACTGACCTCATCCGCTTAGAGGAACCGGACTTCTCGCCCTTGACGCTTCCCAGCTCCACCGTAGAATTGAGCGTAGCCTCGGCTGCTTTAGTACAACCGGCTAACTTAGAGGAGGTTTTAGAGCAGCTGGAGATTAGCCCAGAAGAACGTGCCGAGCCAGAGGCCCTCTGGGTGGAGCTGCTCCACCGCCTAACTGAGCGTACGCTTCACCGCCTCAACCGCCGCCTTCAACGCCAGCAGCTTCTGAAAGCCGCGGGCGTAACTATTCCCGAAGACCTGGCTTACTATAACTATCTCCTCTACCTACGCACCCGATCAGGTCAAAATGGCCACCCGCGCCCCTATAGCGAGTACAAGGAGGACTTAGCCTGGCGGGTGTTCTTTGCCAGCTACGCCGAGCACATGCCCGAGCTCCAAGTATCCGAAGAAGAAATGCAGGAGAAGCTGTGGGAGCGCCTCAAGCAGGCGCCTAACCTCTCGCCAGAAGCGCAAGCCTGGCTGGAAAGACTTGAAAACGCCGAAGAAGAGCGTCAGACCGCACTCCGCCATCTGCTCCAAAAGAGTGGCGATACCTTCAAAGAATCCCTCCAGCAAGCCCGCTTCCAAGAATGGCTAACCCAGCGCCTAGGCCCTTCTCAGACCCACCCCATCTCAGCAGAAACCCTATTTTTATACCTAATATGACCTTAGGCGAGGAGTTTCGCAAATACGCTAAGGCCGAGCATGGCCTGAGTAGCCTGTGCCTAGACCAGTACGAAGCGCGCCTGCGCCACACTTTCTATGGCCTTACCCCGAATATCATTGAAGAGCGTCAGCTCAATATCGCCGTCATGGACGTCTTTTCCCGCCTTATGATGGATCGCATTATTTTCCTTGGCTATCCCATAGATAGCCAGATAGCCAATATCGTGATTGCCCAGCTGCTCTTTCTGGAATCGGCCGATAAAAAGCGGGATATCTTCATATACATAAATTGTCCGGGCGGCTCGGTGTATGATGGGCTGAGCATTTACGATGTCATGCAGTATGTAAGCCCCCCCGTGCATACGATTTGCACGGGTATGGCGGCTTCTATGGCGGCGATTCTTTTAGCTGCGGGGCGGAAAGGCCGGCGTGCCGCCCTGCCTCATGCGCGCGTGATGATTCACCAGCCCCTAGGCGGCGTCCAAGGCCAAGCCTCCGACATTGAAATCGTTCATGCCGAAATCCAGCGCATCAAGCGTGAGCTCTACGAAATTCTGGCCTACCACACGGGCCAGCCTTACGAGAAAATCTGGAAAGATTCCGATCGCGACTATTGGATGCGGGCCGATGAGGCCCAGGCCTATGGAATAATTGACGAGGTGCTTCGGCCGCCCGCGCGCGATGGGACCCTCTGAAGCGCCCAGATGCGATTTCTGCGGCAAGGCTAACCCGAAAGTACCCCTTATCGCCTCACCGCTAAAGCCAGCCCACATCTGCTTGGAATGCGTCCAGTACCTATACGAGGCGGCTAAGGCCTCGCGGCGCGGCCTGCGGCTGCGCAATTGGAAAATGCCGCAGACCTCCCCCGCCGAAATCAAGGCTTACTTAGATGCCTACGTCGTAGGACAGGAATCCGCCAAGCGCAAGCTGGCTATTGCCGTCTATAACCACTATCGTCGCATTGCGGCCTTTTTGGCCCATCCCGATCAGCCTCCCCCTGTACGGGTGGAGAAAAGCAATATCCTACTCATAGGCCCCACCGGGACGGGCAAAACCCTTCTGGCCCGCACTATCGCCCAGTTTCTGGAGGTGCCCTTTGCGATCGCCGACGCCACGACGCTCACCGAAGCCGGCTACGTAGGCGAGGATGTAGAAAACGTCCTCGTGCGCCTACTCCAAGCTGCCGACTACGAGGTAGAGTACGCCCAGATTGGCATAGTGTATATTGATGAAATTGATAAGATTGCCCGCAAGTCGGAAAACCCCTCCCTCACGCGCGATGTGGGCGGGGAAGGGGTCCAGCAGGCTCTCCTCAAACTCTTAGAAGGCACCGTAGCGAACGTACCTCCCAAAGGTGGCCGCAAACACCCCGAACAGAGCTTCATCCCAGTAAATACCGAGAATATTCTTTTCATCTGCGGCGGGGCATTTGAAGGGATTGACAAAATCGTTGCGCGGCGGCTGAGCCGCCAGGTGGTAGGCTTTCGCCGCGCCGGCAGCTTGGAGGAAAGGCCTGAATCCCTCTACGCCTACGTCCAGCCTGAGGACCTGCGCAAGTTTGGCTTCATACCCGAATTTATCGGCCGGCTGCCCATCATAGCGGCGATGGAGCCCCTAAACGAAGAAGCCCTCTACCGCATCCTTACCGAACCCAGAAATGCCTTAGTGCGGCAGTACCAAACGCTTTTGAGTTGGGATGGGATTCAGCTGGACTTTACCGAAGAGGCCCTCCGCGCGCTGGCCCGCGCGGCCTTGGAAATAGGCACAGGTGCCCGAGCCCTCCGCAGCCTCTTAGAAACTATTCTGGAGGACCTCCTCTTCACCCGGCCCAAAGGCGCGCACCTTCTTATCACGGAGGACTTCGTCCAGCAGCGTCTAAAGCCCCTCCGAGCGGCCGGCTAAATCTGGCCTAAATTTCTTATCTTTGGACTGAATGTGGCATAGATGGGTCTGGACCTTAGGGCTTGCGAGCCTCCTTTTCGGCCAAGGTGTGGGCATCGGCATTCTAGAACCTCACTCGGCCGCTATCCTCCACTTAGAAAGCTCCAATAAAGGCCTTCTCCTACCGCGCCTTACGCGGGCTCAACGGGATGGCATCCAGAATCCGCCCGCGGGCCTGGTCATTTACAATACGGACAATAATGTCGTAGAATACTTCAACGGCCAATGCTGGATTCCCGCCTACGCCGAGTCGTGCGAGGACTGTAACTTCACCTTAAGCCTCAATCCCAGCTCAGGCGTCATAGACCATGTGAATACGTCGTCGGTTCAGACTACCCTTACCTTTACACAAACAGCGGGGACGCCCCAGCCCGTCGCCCTCCAAATCTACTCTAACCTCCCGCCCCATACTACTTATAGCTTTAATCCGCCTATCCTAAATGGCTCGGGTACGGCTACGCTGACTATTCAGGCGGAGCCCATCGCCCCGCCGGGCACCTATCCCATCGTCGTCCAAGTCGTGTGCGGAAATACCATCAAGAATGTCATCTATACCCTCACCATTCGCAGCTGCTTCCGCGTGGATATACTAAATAGTACAACGGACTACAACCTCACGGCGCGCAATCCGAATATTCCTACCAACGAGCCTGTCTGCGTCGTAGTGCATACGCACCCCGGGGTAGAAGTCAGCGCAAGTAGCACGAACGTACCCGCTTTTACCACGGGGAATCTCCATCCGCAGTCCGTAGTGGCCCTTATCCACGAAGGGGCTTTTCTGGGTCGTGGGGGGGATGGGGCGCGCGGGGCACCCTTTCCCCAATATAGCCAAGCGGGCGCCCCTGGGGGGGATGCCATGCATATCACTACGCGCACCTACCTCTACCTGCGTAATGGCTACATCTTCGGCGGAGGTGGTGGCGGCGGCTCAGCCGGGGTAGAACAAACCTTTGAAATAGGCCCTGTGCGCTTTTCGGTGGGGGTAGCGGCAGGTGGGGGAGGAGGAGCCCAGCTTGGCCTCGGCGGTCGCCCGAGCGGCAACTTCACCATCGGTTACTTCGCCCCAGGCCAAGATGCGACAGGCGGCCTCACGGCCTACGCCGGCTTAGGCGGCCTCCTAAGCTATACCACCTCCATTTCGCTCGGACCCGCCACCATAACTGTAACAGGTCAGGGCTACGGCGGTAATGGGGGGGAATACGGCTATCCGGGTCGCCCAGGGCATGTTCAGGTTTGCATTGGCGGTGTGATAGACATGCCTTGGCCGATTCCCGACATTCCTATTAGTATCGGCTGTCTGCCCCCGGGAGGCCATCAGCTGGAACCCGGCGGCCCGGCGGGCTATGCCATCCGTCGTATAGGGGGCGCAGCCCTAGTGCCCTACCCAGACGGAAACTACCTCACCCAATTCCTCAAAGGCCGAATCGGTCCCTAACTATGAAACCGTGGGCTTTCCTCGGGCTTGCCAGCCTGCTCTGGGCTCAGTACCAGCTTACCTTCTTCACCCAAGACCCAGCCAAGCGGCAGGTAGTAGAACTGCAGCTGCGCCTCGCCCCTACCCACGTGCGCCTCATAGCCAAAGGTACGTGGGATACCCTCCAGGGTGAGCTGGATTTCCTCCTCCTTCCCGATAAAAAGTACTGGCTGGATCATGGCAAAAAGGTAGCCTACGACGTCACGGCTTTCTACCCAGATACTATCTTCTTCCAAAAAGTAGAATTAGCGGGGTATGAGGTGGTGGAGGGCCAGGAGGCCGTCCGGGCGATTTTTCGGCTTCCGGGGCAGCGGCTGGAAGTTCTCTGGGCGGAAAAGCTGGCGTTTGATTGGACGCCGTGGCTGCGGCACTTCCGAGCGGAGGGCCTAATTTTAGCCGCCCATTACTTCCGGCGGGGCCTACCCCTTGGCCTGCGCCTGTGGAGCGCGGAGGGTACGCTGCTTCAGGAAGTGCGCCTCCACCAGTGGGCGCCTTACCCTTACACGGCGGCCGACGCCCAGCCGCCCTATCCCGTAAAACGGCTTACTACCTCCAACTAATTCCCAAGTCCGCCTCCGTACGGCCAAGCCTTCCCCAAGGGGGAGGGAAAGGTTACCTTTTCCCAGAAGCCTACCTTCCCTCCTAAGCTGTAAAAAAAGCCGCCCAAATAGCTACGGCAGAGTTGCGTCCCTTTCCCTATATTTGCTCTGATGAGACGCGTACTTCTTGGGCTGGTTGGCATAGTTTCCTTACTGTGGGCTCAGGATGCCTGTGGTGAAGGGCGGGTATGGTATGTCGCCCCAGGCGGCTGCGCTGGCGGGGCAAACTGCGGCTCGCGCGATAATCCCGCCGATATCTTTTGGGCGCGCAACCAGGCCTGCGCTACAGCTACGGCTACCTCGCCGCACGTTATTCGTCTGGCCACAGGCGACTATACCCTGAATAATACCTTGGAGCTCTGCTCCAATGTATATTGGGATGGCGGCTATGACCGCACCCAGCAGTGGAAAAAGACTAACGCGGCCATTACGCGCTTTGTCCGTACTACCAATAATCCCGAAACGAGCTGGCCACCGCGGCTGATAGGCATACGAGGCGTGAACGTAGCTAACTTCCGTATACAAGATATTACGCTAAATGTTCAGGGGTATGCCCCAGGCGCACGCCCTACTAATCATGGGATGAGCGTGTATGGGATCTACTTAGCGGGGTGTTCGAACTACCGTATAGTACGGTGCGATGTAACGGCAGGACGCGGGGCTGATGGGGCGCCTGGCCCTAATGGCGGTGCGGGAGGAAATGGCGGGGGAGGATGCTGGGGTGCTGATGGCGGTGAGTCGGGCGGAATTTGTAGTGCTTTTGGGTGCAATAACTGCGGGGGGACAGGAAATGCCTGTGGCGGCAGTGGGGGAACGGGTGGGGGTGGGGGAAATGCTGCCGACCTTCAGCCGGGCCAAGCTGGCGGCAATGGGGGTAATGGAGGGGCAGGAGGAGTGGGAGGAAATGGAGCCCACACAAACCCCTGTAGATGGGGCGGAGGTGGTGGAGCGGGGGCAGTTGGTGCAGCTGGAGCGCCGGGAGGTGGTGGAGCTGCTGGTGGTCTAGGCGGTACGGCAGGAGGTGGGGGAGGCGGAGGCGGTGCAAATGGCCCAAATTGTAGCTGCTGTACCCGCCAAGGGGATGGCCAAGGTGGGGCAGCAGGAGGCGCCGGCTCAGCTGGACAGGATGGGTCTCCAGCTCCGGGTGTATTTATCTTTGCCTCTGACTATTACGCACCTAACTGGGGTCGTGGTGGCGGCGGTGGCGGCGGCGGTCGTGGCGGCGGTGGCGGCGGCGGTGGGGCTTCTAACCAAAGTACATCTAGCATAATTCCATGGTGCTGCTGCCTTGGCGATGCAGGTGGTGGTGGTGGTGGCG
>JANXCX010000022.1 GCA_025059535.1 Bacteroidia bacterium | reverse complement strand
AGGAAGCTCAGCTTCCTGCCCCCGCCCCCATTTACTCTACCCTAACTGCCGCTACTCTTCTACTACAAGCCGGAAGTGAATCAGCCCCTCCAAGGTGCGCAGTTGCAGCAGGTACACACCGGCCGGCACACGCAGCGAGAGACGAGCTGGTACGCTTTCAACTTCTTCTTGGCGTATCTCACGGCCCATAAGGTCACACACGCGCAGCAGAACCTTACCTGCGTACGTAGGGTGGGTTAGATAGATTTCTCCATTTGTGGGGTTAGGATAAAGGCGCCAGGCGCCAGAGCTACTTGCAGAAGCAAGACTAGTAGGGATAACTTGGACAGTGCGCGTCTCCGAGCGCGGCCCACAGCCATTGTAGGCGGTTACTCGTACGGTATAGCTTCCGCTAGCCGTGTAGGTGTGCGTACCTGAAAGCCCCCTAGCCCTATTTCCATCCCCAAATTCCCATACAACCGAGTCCGCTTCAGTGGCCGCTACACTGTAGGAAAGGGTATTTCCCGACACGCTGACGTTCAAGTTTGAAAGTGTGGGTGGACTGTCGTAGATACTTATCAGCCTTTCCACTCTGCTATAACCGCAGGTTTGACTAGCGACGAAGAGGTGTACCCTATACACGCCAGCTTGAGCATAGGTATGCCTGACCGTGCGCGCTGTGTCATAAGAGAGGGGACTACCATCGCCAAAGTTCCACTCGGCTGAAATAAAGCCGACATTGGATCCTAATCGCTGGAAGGTTACAGGCTGATTTACGCAGCCACTGAGTGGCGCACTGAAGTCGGCATAGGTTTCTCCAGGTAAGACATTGATAGGAAATGGCACGCTGTCCCGTGCGTTTCCACACCCTATACCCACAATTTTCCAAGTGTAGACTCCCGCAGGGGCTGTGACTGGAATGTAAATAGGAAAGTAAAACATACCATTTGGACTACTAAGGACAGGTTCACGCCGAATTAGGGCATTATTAGGATCGTATACCTCTACCACTCGAGCGCCGGAACCATATACACTAACCACCGTTGTACTTCCATTGCAGGCCTGAGTATGGGATGAAGAGAGTCCGATACGGATAGGTGTGGTGGAACCAGTGGGAACGGTCAGATATAAGAAAGTCTCGCCACAGGGTGTTAGGCCTTCAGCCACTATACCTGTTACATCAGGAGGGACCCTCAGCCAGTGTGTATCGCGCGGGGCATACCAATTAGTGACGTACCCATTAGAGAAAATGTACCGTATCCGGTCTATGGAAGAAGAAAGGCCAGTATAGTAAATACCTATGCTATCTGAAGCACCACATATACGTCCGATTATTCTAGCTCCCGTTAAATAACTCTGGTGAGTTATGAATATCTGTAGGGACTGCTGAGCAGAGGACTGACCACAGGAGTTGTAAAGTCGGTAACGTATATTGTACGAGCCAGGGGTTGAGGGACCGGTTATAGTAGTTTCAGGGCGATATACTCGAAAGGGAGCCCCGCCATTCAGCCAAGGCACCACATATTCAATGTAAGTGCCGGGTAAGCTAAAATTCATATTCTGATAGTAGTCTAACCTTAAGCGTATGGGATCATTAGGACATTCGCCTAGAACACGATAGGCCAGAGACCCTGATGGTGTAGGGTTAGTAGTAGAAGGATTGAAATCAAAAGTATCCTGACGAGCAGCGCAATCCAATTCTTGGCGAATTATATAGCGTCTGGGTAGAGTTGTAGGGGTGTCAGTAATAGAAATAGGCCCAAGACCTGAGGCCCCACGCACATAGTCCCAACTTTGATCTCCGCCTATATCTATACTCACTATACCCTCCCCATAGATGGAAACTCGTACAGGTGTAGCCAGGCAATAATTAGAGTTGGGGGTAAATGATACAAAAGGCTGAGAGAGGGTGGAGTCCCCCCCGTGAATCCTAAATCCTACACTTCCCTGTACGCTACCACATGGATAAGAAAGAGTATATTCTGCTGTATAATTTCCTCTTACAGGTAGAGCCGAGGGGATGGTCCAGGTGAAGGGTATGGTATCGGCTGTGGTTACTACCCCGCCACCTTGGTCACGGATAGTGAGCGTATAATTAGTTATACCCCCGGTGTAGGTATTGGAAGGGAAGTTAAATAGAATAGCTTGCCCTGGACAGAAACCCGCGGAAGTGAAGGGTGAGTAGAATAAAGGTTGTGGCGAGGGAGTACCTATAGGGTAATTTAGAGACTGGGCATAAGACTCCCCACAGGCGTAGTAAATAATATCTATTTGCCAGCTTGATCCGGCAGGTATGGTAAGTTGAAATTCGGTTTGATTTCGGATGGTGTCGGAGGGGTTAGGACCAAAACCGACCTTAAAACTATCTACATCCTCAGCTCTCAATTGAAATCTTATGGAAGAGTTGGCACAGAGCAAAGGAATGTCCCACGGGAAGGGCGAGATTCTGATCTGTGGGCTTCTGAGCCGTAAGTAGCGGATTATAGTCGAGGAATCGCCGTTTGCGTGATAGGTAGTCAGGGTTGCGCCAACACTCATGCCACTAAGCAGGAATCGTATACGTACCTTGGGGGAATTTGCTAGCCCTTCCCATGGAAAGAAGTCAGATGTAGGGTAGAACATCTCAGCCATAGCTTGAAGGCGCCAGCGGTAGCCCGTAATCCCTGCCGCATTCATGCCTGTTGTATCTACTACTAACCAAACCGTGTCGTTCGGACATAGCGATACGCCTTCTACAGGGTCTACGCCACTTCCAGTGGAGTCGCGGTAGATATTCCACCGAGTCCAGGGTATTTGGGCTGAAAGCCAGCCACCTAGCAAGCCTATTAGGACTAAACGGGACAGCATGATGGTGCAGGAAGCAAATTATGTGCCATTTTGAGACTTTTAGCCAAATGCTCTGTGCTTCAATAACTTAAGAAACATAAGTAGGCCTATGCAGGCTTGTAAGCCGCACAGAGATGTATGCGAAATTAGACGGTTAGACTATCTCAACCTAAATACAAGGCCATGAGGAGGAATGAGTTTAGCCTGAGACTTGTCAGGAAGGCAAAGTAACTCTTTCTGTCTCGGCTAGTGAGCCATATACGCTGCATGTTTTACTTTTGGTTGCAGTGGAAGCTCAGCAGGCCCTGGCGTACTTACCCGAGCTGCCGGGCGTATATAAGTTTCTGAATGCTCGGGGTCAGGTGATTTATGTGGGCAAGGCGCGGAATTTGCGCCGGCGGGTGCTGAGCTACTTCACGCGCGCAGAAGAGCCAACCTGCGACCACAAGACGCGCCTACTCGTGCGTCATATCGCTGGGATAGAATGGATAATCACCGACACGGAGTGGGATGCGCTTCTTTTAGAGAATAACCTTATCAAGCATTACAATCCCCGCTTCAATGTCCTACTCAAGGATGGCAAGACCTATCCTTACTTGTGCATTACGGAAGAGCCTTACCCACGGCTCCTTTTCGTGCGGCAGAAGGTTTATACGAATGCCCGCTACTACGGTCCTTTTCCGGGCGGGGGCATGCTGCGGCAGCTTCTGGCGCTCCTGCGTGAGCTGTACAAACTGCGTGATTGCGACCTTCGGCTAACAGAGGAAGCCGTGAAGGCCGGCCGCTTTCGGGCCTGTGTGAAGTATTATATTGGCAATTGCGCGGCTCCCTGTATCGGAAAGCAATCCTTAGCCGAATATCGCGCGGCGGTGGAAGAGGTGCAGCATCTTTTAGAGGGGCGCTGGGATTTAGTCTTGAGCGCCCTAGAGCAGCAGCGCCAGATTGCCGTACAACAGTGGGAATTTGAGCGGGCGCATGAACTGCGTAAGCGCCTAGAACAGCTTCGGGCTTACCAACAGCGCAGTATCGTAGCCGATGCGGGTTTAGGCGATATGGAAGTTATAAGTTTTGCGGCTGGCGTGCGCACTACGATCGCCCATCACCTGCGTGTCCAAGGTGGGCGTGTGGTAGCCAGCCACACCTGGCGTTTTCTCCTGAGTGATTGGGTAGAACGCCCTACCGAGGTTTTAGAGCGAATTTTAGCTCATTTGGCTCAAGAACAGCAGGTTCTCGCTCTCCAAGTGCTTTTAGATGGCTGGCCGGCCGCTGCGCCTCTACCCGAAAGCGATGAGCTAAGCTTTCTTTTCCCCGAGCGGCCTGAATTAGAGGCGATAGCCGCCCTTGCGCGTAAAACTGCTCAAAATATCGCTGAAGAAAAAGACGCCTTCCTAGCCGACAAGGTATCAAAGAAATCAGTGATACTTCACGAGCTTCAAAAGGTACTGTCGCTACCGCGCCTACCCTATAGGATAGAATGCGTGGATAATTCGCATTTTCAGGGCAGTCATATGGTTTCAGCGGTGGTGGTGTTTGTGGGGGGAAAGCCGCGCCGCAGCGAATACCGCCGCTATGTTCATACGGAATTGGATACAGGCGATGACTTTGCGGCTATGCAAGCGGTGATCCGTCGGCGTTATGCCAAACGGCTGCAGGAGGGCCTACCCCTTCCCGACCTTCTCTTAGTAGATGGGGGGAAGCCTCAGCTGGCTGCCGCCCTCGCAGCCTTGCAGGAGCTTGGCACAGACTTTCCTGTAGCTGCTCTGGCTAAGAAGAAGGAAGAAATCTTTCTTCCCGGGCACAGCGAGCCAGTATATATAGATACGCGCAGCGCGGTCCTTCAGCTTCTTCAGCAGATTCGGGATGAGGCGCATAAGGCGGCGGTAAGTCTCCACCGGCAGCGGCGCGATACGGCAGTGCTTCATACGACCCTCACGCAGTTTCCTGGCATAGGGCCCAAGCTGGCCGAACGCCTTCTGGAGGCCTACGGTTCTTTGGAGGCCCTGCGCGCCGCCTCGCTGGATGAGCTAGCTAAGGTTATCGGTAAAGCCCGTGCAGCACGCCTTTACCATCACCTCCACGATGGCTGAGCGGTTAGGGGAGCTTCTACAGGCCTTCTTAGCAAATCAGCTAGCGGATAAGCCCTTACTTGAGGCTAGGCTTCAGGAGGTGTGGCCTACGTTAGTGGGGCAGGCCGCTGCGCAGGCTACCCGCGCGCTACGGGTGCGTAAGCGAACGCTCATAGTTTATGTTGAAGATGCTCTAGTGCGAGAAGCGCTAACCTTTCAGGGGCCTAACCTCCTCCGCGCCCTTCAAGAGAAAGGGCTGAGCCAGATAGATCGGATAGAAGTGCGCTTTAGCGCCGCTTGAGGAAATAGGTACAGGAGAGGCGCACGGGACTCTGAGTGGAACGAAGGTAAAAGTGCAGGATGAGGCTATCCCAGCGCTGTTCGCCAGAGCCTTCTACGAGGACGGCGGTATCGCGCAGGGTTTGAGGCGTACAAAGCACGCGGTAACTTTCCACAAGGCGTAATTGCAGCGTGTCCTGGTAATCCGCTACGAAAGGGCCAGCTAGGTAAAGGAAAGTGCTTAGGGTATCTTTCCAGCTTACAAAGTCTAGGCCACTGCGTCCAGTTTCGCATACTTGACGGCCCTGCCAGCGGCCTATAAACTTATCTCGGGCATCAGTTTCGCAGGTGGGGCCTTCATAGGGCAGGCTGCATTGACAGACCCCTTCCACGCAAGGCATATTATAGCGGCAGGGAGGGTTACAGGGGCGCGGCGGGCGCTCGCACCCTATCAGCCCAAAAAGCAGCAGTCCCCAAACCCCCCAGCGCACCCCTCAAAGTTAAGGATGCTTGTCCTTTCTAAGAGGCGCTCCGAAGTTCCAGTTGAGACCGATGAAAATCTGCCGCGGTGGAAGGTAGCGGGCCGGGTCTGTAGGCGGTGGGCCTGAATCCAAAGGATTGGGATATTTAGGATCGCGCCAGCTAAAGGGGACATCATCCGGATATTCATAGGCCCGACCCGTGACGGGATTAATGATAGCTGAATTTTTCCAGCTGAAAATATTGCGCCCTTCTATGAATAAGGCGAGACGCTTCCTCCAGAAAGAGCGGGTAATGCGTATATCCACCCAGCGCCACGGGCTTCCTATAGCGGTATTCGGTGGGCCAGGGACACGCTCATAAATCGGCCGGCCGCTAAAGTCATCCTGCCCAACTAACCTATAGGGCGTATAGCGTAGGCCCGACTTCCAGGTGAAGGAAAGAAATACCGTCCAGTCGGCGAAAAGGCTTTTTTGCCATTCAGGGGGCGATTGAAGGATACCCCACAGCTTAATGTCCCAAGGCCGATCCCAAGCCAAGAAAAACTCCTGAATGGCTTCATTGCGGCCCGTCTGGCGAATTTGTAAAAGCGATTCTAAGGCCGAGTTGGATTTGCCCGTAGCTACCTGGTAGGTAATGGAGGTGGCTAGCTTTGCCCATTTCCCGATTTGCTTTTGAATGAATACGTCTAAACCGCGGATGCGTGCATAGTCCAGATTAACGGCGAAGGTGCGTTCGGTAAAGCGGCCCGTGCGATCCCGAATTGTAATGAGGCGATTGACGATAAAGTCGAACTTGTCGTTGTAGAAGGCAACGACTTGGAGGCTCCAGCCACGCCCAAGGTTGGATTTAAGGCCTACCTCGTAGCCGACATTTACTTCGGGATTGAGGTTAGGGTTGCCGAGGTTAGCGAGGAAGGAACGATCTTGGTACACCGGATCTAGGCCTGCATACACAAAGCGTGGGTGAGGCAGCCGCATGGCATGAGTGTAATTGAAGAAAAGCACGTGGTTGTCGGTTACGGGGAAGGACACGCGCAGGCGCGGGAGGAGGCGCATTTTGAAGCGCCGGCCTAAGAGAGCGACGCTCTGGCGGCGGTAGGCGGCCCGCACGGTTTCCAAAATCGGGGCGGTAGGGTCTTCTATGGCCTCATCCACATAGCGGCCCGGCGCCCAGTAGCCCAGCCGCACCCCTAAGCTAGCTACGATGCCCTTATAACGAATGCGGTCCTCTACGAAAAGGCCGCCAGTAGCTGGTCGCACGCGCCAGATGTCACAGCTACTTCCGATTCGGTTGGAGGCGAAAACCTGCCCATCCTCCAGCCGAATTGGTGCGCCGACCCAAGGCCGCGTAACATCTATCCACTGGTAATGCTGCTCCCGGTGCTCCACCCCAAAGACCCAAAAATGCGCCAGGCTCTTAGGCTGGAAGGTAAATTTGGCCTTGAAGGTGTATTCCTCCGCAAAGTGGTCATGCCAAAGCGTAGCAATCCCGCCATTATTATACAGGCCTGAAGGGGCATTTACATAAATGATTGTATCGTTAGGGTTGAAGAGCGAGAGGGGGAGGGTAATAATAGAGGCAGGGTCGTACAGCTGGCGTATTACAGAGTCGCGAAAGGGGCGGCCATTTGCATCGGTGCGCAAATTGACGAAAAGGCGCCCTATTGTAACTTCCGTAGTCCATACGCGCGAAAGAATTCGGTTGAACTTGAGGACGGTTAGGTTAGAGCGATGGGTGTAGGTGTTAGCGTTATCTGGCTGAAGGGCAAAAAGGTACTGAAAGCCGGGTACCATCACCTGATCACTGCCTATGATTTGAAGGGAGCGGGTATTCTGATTGATAGTTAGGCTTTGTTGGAGAGAGAGGGAGAGGCGTGTGCGGGCGTCTAAGAAATAGACGGTTTTGAGGGTGCCGGACCAGCGGTTATCCTGCCGAGGGGCAAAGAAAGCGCTTTTGTTGGGGGTTCGGGTAAGGCGCTGAAGAAGCTGGAAGGCAAGGTCGGGGCTTGGGCTCTCTTCAAGGAGGCTACTGCGCAGCTGCTGGGCGCGTACACCGAAATACTCATCCGTAAGGCGGAGGTCCGTACTGCCAAAAAAGGTAAGGCGCGGCTTGCCTAGGCTATCACGCCAGAGCGGCCCACCCAAAGCAAGGTTGAATATATCGGTATTCCATCCCCAGGGACGTACAAGCCCGCCTAGGCCATCCTTCATGTAGCGTCCGTTAAGGTGCCAGCGGCTACCGCCTTCCTTAAGGCGTACGGCTATAACCCCAGAGGTACCGTCGCCATATTCCGCATCCATGCCGCCGGTGATTACCTCCATCTCCTCTATGGCTACTTGAGAAATATCCACACCGAAACCTGTTCCAGCCAAGGGATCTTGGGCGTTGATGCCTTCCACGACATATTGCGTCTCATATACCCTTCCGCCGCGCAGTTGGAGGCCATCCAGCGTCTGAGCTACGCCGGGGAGAAGCGCCGCCATAGTTTGCACATCTACCGCTGTAGTTTGGCTAATATCTTCCCCCGTAATCTTGAGGTCAGATTTACCCGATTCTAAGTTGAGCGTAGGGCGCTCACCAATAATCTCAACGGTTTGGAGCGTAGTACCCGTGGGGGTAAGTCGGAGGTTTAGGGCTAAGGTCTGACCCGCTTCCACCTTGAGATTAGTAAGGAAGAGCTCGTTATAGCCCACGTAGGTCGCTCGCAGGGTGTAGGTGCCAGGCGTTATGTCCTCCAAAGTAAAGCGGCCATTTTCATCGGTATAGGCTCCCTTATAGGTGCCTACGAGGGCCACGGTGGCTCCTATGAGAGGGTCACCGGTAGATTTATCCAGGACAGTGCCTGTTATTCGGCCTTTTTGGGCTAGGGCGACACTGAATAGGCTTAGCAAGGCTAAGCGTTTCATGGGAGAAAGGCATTTTGCAAGGCAGTAAGAAAATCGGTGCGCGGGCCACCCAGCTGGTGGAGGGGTAAGATGAGATAGATTTGGAGGAACTTACCGGAAGCGGTGGGAAAACCTATGGCGGCGGTGCGCGGGAGACCGCTGGGCCACGGCTGGCCATTCCCTCTAATCAGCCCAGGCATTTCGTATAGGACTTGAGCCGTGCCTTTCGGATAAGGCGGATTGATGCCACTGAGGAAGAAAGGAAGTCCGTTAGTGAGGTTAGGAAAACCACTTACCTGAGCCTGGACGGGACTATTAGGCGGTAGAAGGCCATCTTGCTCTTGACGCGACAGACTATCCATGGGACTCCAGCGGAAAATGGCGGAAGTTGTATCCAGGCGAGCGGGAAGGGGGAAATTCACACAGAGACGTCCACCTTGCTGGAGATATTTTTCTATTAGGACTTCCGCTGCCTCTAAATCTTCTATGGTGATGGAGCTGCCTATCCAGAAGATGCGCGGATAAAGGCGCCAGATGTGAAGCCAGGTGGGAATAAGGGCGGGGGGCCTATGGGTGTTCAGCCGAAGATTCCAATAATCATAAGCCCCCCAGCTGCTACGCAAATCAGCCTCTAAGGCGGTGTAGGCTTCGTCGTTATTCCAACTGTCTAAAAAAAGCCAATCGGCCGTCTTACGGCGTATGTAGATGGGTTGGGTAGTTTCTATCTCAGAGAAAAGGCCGCCTTGGTCTTTCACGCGCAGGGCTATTCGGACGGTGTCGTCTAGGGGGAGAGGAGTAGGAAGAGTAGCGATAGGCGTGAGGCTGGTACCCGCGAAAATGTAGGTAGGGGAGGGGGCTGTAGGATCCACGGGTACGAGGGTTAGGAGACGATGGCGCGGGGAAAGGGCGAACCACGGCCCATTCCCTATGCGTAGGTAAAGGCTGTCCAAGGTTTCACTCCCATCAGGGTCCTCTAAGGTGAAACTAAGGGTTATCGCAGGTAGGGTAGTATCTGGTGGAGCTAGCTGGGGTTGGAGCTTGCAGAGCGGAGGCGAGTTGCGTAGAGGCACGCGCAGACGAGCGGGGGGGGTAGTGCGCAGCCCATCGTTATCTACGGCCCGCACCTCTACCACCACGTCCTTATACTGCTCCCCCGCGGTGAAAGGCACTACAAACGTACTTTCCTGCTGGGTGGTAAAGCGCCAATCTTGCGGGCTAAGGCGTACTTCATAGCCTACGATGTAGCCATCTGGGTCATCGCCATACCACCGCAGGGTGAAACGAGAGGGCAGGCGGCTTTCCCCCTCTAGCCCAATACTATCCAGAAAAAAGCGTACGAGGGGCGGCTGTTTAGGACGGGGGCTGTCCTTCTTCTGACAAGCTAAGGGTAAGCACAGCAGGGCAAGCCCTAAGCGACGCATTTCGCCAAAGATAGACGATGGGTATAAAGTAGGTGTAAAGGGTAGATTAGGGATGAAGTAGGCGTACCTCGGGCTCTAATTGGATGCCCCAAGCCTCCTGCACGCGCGCCTGAATGTAAGTGGCAAGGGCTAAGACGTCCTGGGGGGTAGCGGTGCCGGTATTTACCAGTACGAGGGGCTGGCGCGGGTGCACCATGGCGCCCCCGATGCGGTAGCCTTTGAGGCCCAGTTTATCTATCAACCAGGCTGCTGGTACCTTGTAGCTTTCAGCCCCATAAGGGAAGGCGGGCACATCGGGGGCTTTCTGACGCAGGCGCGCCAATTCCGTCTGGCCAAGAAGGGGATTCTTGAAGAAACTGCCGGCGTTTCCCTTATTAGGGAGCTTCTCCGAACGTATCCGCCGTACCGTTTGGTAAAGGTGCCAGGGGTCATGCTGTTTCTTGGGATTTATGCGTGCGGCCACATCGGGGTAATCTAAGACGGGCACAAAGCGGCGCTGCAGGCGCAGCCTTAAGCGGGTAATTATGAATTGGTCGCGCCATTCAGGGGTTTGGAAGATACTTGTGCGATAGCCTAAGGCGCAGGCTTCAGCAGGCAGGGTAAGCCAGGCCTTGCGTTCTTTGTGCCAGCCATAGACGCTAACCAGAAACGGTGCCAGCTCTACCCCATAGGCGCCAATGTTTTGCACAGCGGCAGCACCTACGGAACCTGGAATAGCGGCTAAATTTTCCAATCCGTACCAACCCCTGTGAAGGGCATAGCGCACCCATCCGTCCCAATTTTCCCCTGCCGCTACTTCTACTTCTACTTCGGTATGACTTTCGCGCAGAATCTGAAAGCCCAATAACCCACGCGTGGTAAGGAGTGCTGGAAGGTTGCCCGTGGGTAAGATATTGCTTCCTTCGCCGATGACATAAGTGGCTTGCTCGGCTAAGGTGGGTACTTCTGCCTCATTTTGGGGAAAGAGCAGGCGTGCTGCATATACTTGTAGGCCAAAGGTGTGGTAATTAGCCAGAGAAACTTTTACGCAGGCGCTGCCAAACACTTTGGGCGATTTCCTGGGCCTCTTGATGGAGGTTGTGCCAGCGGCGAGCCAAAAGCTGACGCAAGCGTTTCTCCAGCTTGTACTGCTCGGCACAGTATTCGCAGTCCGCTATGAGTCTTTCTACTTCCGCACGCGCTTTGCCATGGAGTTGACCATCCAAAAAGAGCTCCAGCTTTTGAATTATGGATTCACACTCCGCTTGGGAGTAGGGGGAATCTGGCCTATAAACCCCCATCTTCTTAGTCTTCCGGCAGCTCATAACCGTGTGAGGCCGCATAGTCTGTAAGAAGTTCGCGTAGAATTTTCCGGGCTCTATGTAGGCGCGAGCGTATAGTACCCACAGGTATGCGTAGCACTTGGCTGATCTCCTTATACGAAAGCCCTTCTACATCTGCGAGGATGACAATGGTGCGGAAATCCTCAGGCAGCTGGTGGAGCGCATTCGTAACTTCATCACCAAAAAGGCCCTCTACAGGGTCTTGGTAGTTGTGGTAGGCGTAGATGTCCTCTGCATCATAGAGGCTATTTTCGTTGTGCTCTTCTAGCGAATAAGGTTGCTTACTGGCTTTACGATAGTGATTTATGAAGGTATTACGGAGAATGCGGAAGAGCCAGGCCTTAGCATTTGTGGAGGGTTTGTAGCGGTAAAGGAAGCGATAGGCTCGGAAGAGGGTTTCCTGCATAAGATCGCGCGCTACCTCTCGGTCATTTACAAGGCGCAAGGCGAAATGATAGATAGAAGATGCATGGGGCATCACCTCCCGCTCAAAGAGCGCGTCGTAGGCCGCCTTTTGATCGGGGGTCATCTCGGGCATCTTCTTGGGCTTGCGCCCTCGGGTTCGGATTTCCATGTCATCAAATATAACACATTACGCAAGTCCAAGTTCTGAAAACGCTTAAGTTTGCCCCGCTCATGGCCGGGGTTATCCAGCGCATTCGGGACAAGGCGGGGCTCGTGGTAATTCTAATAGGGCTCTCACTCCTCATATTTATTCTTACAGACCTTCTGCAGAGCAGTGCCTTTATTCAGGAGGTGCTATTTGGGCGGAGCGATGTGGTGGCGCGCATTGGAGGCGAAACCATATCTTACAATGAATATCAGCGCGTGTATGAGCGGGAGATGCGCGGCAGCACGCCCGACAATCCTTTTGCCGAGGACCAGATGCGTGCGGCTATTTGGCAGCGGTTTTTGACCCGCCGCCTGTATGAATATGAAGCTACGCGCGCTAGCCTCACCGTAACGCCCGAAGAGCTTTACGAAATGTTTGTGTCTGACAATCCTCATCCTGTAGTACTTCAACTCTTTACGCGGGAAAATCAGACTTACGACAAAAACAAGATGCAGCAGGTTCTGGCGCGTGCGGCAAATGATCCAAACCTAGCGGCTCAATTGCGCGAATTTGAAGACTATTTAGTGGAAACCCGCCTGAGGGAAAAGTACGACGCCCTCATACGCACAGGTGACTACCTTCCCTCTACTTTGGTAGCCTACAAGAATGCGCTGGATAGCATTACGGTAAGTCTTAGGTGTCTAGTTATTAGCTACAGTGCCGTGGCTGATAGTCTGGTGCCAATTTCAGAAGCAGATCTTCGCCGTTATTACGAGGCGCATAAGGCAGAGTATCAGCTGCGTGAGCCAGAACGCAGGCTTCATTATGTAGTGTTTTTCAAAGACCCGTCTGCGGAGGACTCCGCGCTTACCTATCGGCGTCTGATGGAATTGCGGGAGCCTTTTGCCCGAGCCACCGAAGATTCGCTATTTGCCGCCAGCAACTCTGACATTCCTCAGCCCTTTTCCTTTGTACGCTGGCCAGAAGTAATGAAAGAAGTGCAGGACTCTATTAAAACGGTGGGGCAGGTAATCGGGCCCTATCGTATAGACCAGGGGTATGCTTTGACTAAAGTAGATACCATAGTGCGGGACAGTCAGCCGATATATCGCCTACGACATATCATGATAAGCAAGGGTCTGGATACGGTAGCGGCTCGGCGAAAGGCTGACAGCTTATGGCGCACCTTCCGGCGAGACAGGTTTGCGGAGCTAGCCAATCAGTACTCGGACGATTTCCAAAGCAAGTACGCCAGTGGTGAGCTGGGCTGGTATGGCCCGGATGGCCGCTTTGGCAAGGCTTTCTACGAAGCCCTGAGTAAGCTGCCTATAGGCAAGCCCTACGGCGTTATTACTTCAGAAATAGGCTACCACATTGTAGAGGTCCAGGAGAAAGAGGATCGGCGGGTGCGGCTGGCTACTATTGTGAAGGAAATCACGCCTGGCAGCCGTACCTTAGCCCAGCTTCGGCAAAAGGCCCAGCAATTTGCGCGTCTGGCGGAAAAAGGCTTTGATGCGGCGGCCCAACAAATGGGCTTAAATGTACGCGTAACCATTCCCCCCCTACGTCCCTCTAATCCCTCCCTTCCCGTTTTGAGCGGGACCCAAAACCTTGTTCGCTGGGCCTTCTCTAGCCGGGTCGGGCAGCTTTCGGGCGTAATAGAGACCCAGAACGCTTTCGTGGTAGCCCAGCTAGTGGAAGCGGCGGATCCACCCTATAAGCCGCTGGAGAGTGTACGGGATACGATTAGGCCGAAAGCGCTCAACCAACAGAAAGCAGCCTACATTCGGAAGCGCCTACGCCTCCAGCCCAATACTTCTTTAGAAGCCCTGCAAGCTAACTATGGACCGGGGGCCTACATTGAACAGGTGGAACGGCTCATGTATGGGGGGACTTCACCTCATCGGTTCAGTCGAGAGGAGCCTGTATTGCTTGGTGTAGCGGCGGCGCTGGCGCCTCAGCAACTAAGTGCCCCAATAGAAGGAAATAGCGGGGTTTTTGTGCTTCAGCTGACGCAAAAGGAAGCCCCAAAGCCGCACTTTCCCGACCGCCCACAGGCCCGAGGGCGCCTACTTTCGCAAACGGCCCTTCTTCAGTATCGCTTCTCAGAGGCTCTTCAAGAACGCCTGAAGGTAGAGGATTTGCGGTATCGGTTTGGCTTCTGAGGCAAGCGGCGCTAGCGATTGTAGGAATAGGTTTGATAGGGGCGGTATGGCTGCCCCCCGTCTTACCAGGGGTAGAAGTAGCCTATGAATTTGCCCGTTTTGGCTCCTTAGGCGACTATTACGCCGCTCATCCATTCCCGGCGGATCCACTGTTTGCGCTGCTTGCTTTGCCCGGGGCGGAGACCTTTCAATGGGGGCTTCGTCTTTGGAAGGTTTGGGGTATTTTAGCCCTTCTTCTATTTCTCTGGCAAAGCCGGCCCCGTGAGCCGCGTCCTGATACGCTCTTACCCCTAATGGCTTTGTCTCTGGTGGCCAGTGCTTTATATCCTTGGGCCTCGCCTTTGGAGCTGGGTGAACCAGCCCTCTGGACCCTCCTCCTTCTGAGCCGTTCGGCCCATGCGTCGTTTAGACAAGGTGTCCTCTGGGCCATCGGAATTAGTGTATTTCCTCTAGTCCTCCTGGGCCTTCTTTGGGTTGTCTATAGGCGTGTGGAGGAGCGGCGCCCACATGCCCTCGGCTTGCTCGCTGGAGGGCTTGGTTGGGGGCTGCTGGCCAGCGCAGCCCTGCTCAAAGCCCTCGGCCTCCTTCCAGGCTACTGGCAGAATTACTGGCTTTTTACCCTTCATCTAAGCCTCACCTCTCTACCCTCCTATGCAGATATAGGGCTTTTACTGATTCTTTTGACTGCTGGCCAGTTTTATATGTATCGGCCTTATCGGGAACGCTTAGGGTATCGGGATAGGCTATGGACGGCGATAGTTTCCCTTCCCCTTCCAGCGAGCGCTGCCCTCTGGAGCAGCTTTCTGCGGGAGTGGGAAGGACTTTCCCCTCTGCGTTATGTGGGCCTTTTATTTTTAGCTCTGCGTGGCTATGAAGTAGGGCAGGCGATTGCGAGTCGGCCCTCCTGCACTGTAGAACTGCCTGCCGGCAGCTGTATCTTAGGCACTCCCCCCTGCTACGTACGGTTAGAGGGCCGTAGCGGGTGTGCCCTCTCTAGCCCCTTTGTGTGGCAGGAAATTCAAAAACACCAGAACTGGCTCCTTTTGGCACGCCTGTGGCAAGGACCTTCCTTTGTATGGGATCCAGAGGGAAATTGGGCTGAGGTGCGCTATTATCTCCCTTACTTTACCGCTTCTTACCAGCGCGTAGCGCCAGGTGCGCGCCCCCCTGCTCTCTATCAGCGCCGATAGTCGTAGCCCCAGATCTGATAATCCTTTGGTAGGCGCATACTAGCTGAATCCAACCGCATGGCGCGCACCTGCACCGCCGTAGTTTCTATGGTAAGACCTTCCCTCTTACGAATAATTTTGAGGGGGATAGCGCCATACAATCCTTCATTCAAAAAGAAAGCTTGGGCGCGCTTCTTGCCAGCAAAAAGGGCGGTATTCACGCGGTATTTGGGGCTGGCATAGTAGATAATTTCTTCATAGGGCTTTTTTACTTTGAAGCCGTAGCACCATACGCCTGCCACTTGAAGGCTATCGCCTATATACTGGGCGGGGTAGTTTTGGGCTTTCTTGCGGTACTTTTCGTAGCGAAAGGCACGCTTATTGCGTGGGTCTAAGACATATACCCAGTCAGAGTCTGGCTCATAAAGTCGGCTTACAGGAAACCCCCCCCCTGTCTCATTCACCAGAAAGCGATTACCCTGGATGTAAATATGCATTTCCGTATTGGGTGCGTTTTCGCGCAGAATTTCAGCCTGAGGCCCACTTATTTTGACCTTATAGGAAATAACGCCCTCAAAATAAGGAGCTGGGGCCTGGAAGGCGCTGCTCTGGCCCCATAGCAGTTTACTCCACAATCCGAATACCCACCAGCGTCGCATCATCGGTGGGTGGCATATCGCCCATCCACTCGCGCTTCCAGACATTGTTGAAGAGGGCCCGTTGCTTCACCATGCTTGGCTCGCGATGAATCTCAAGCAGGGTTTGGCGCAGGCGCGGCGTACCGAACCGCTTGTCTTGGGGCCCCCCAAATTGATCGGTTATTCCATCCGTGAAAAGGTAAATCCGATCCTCTGGCTGAAGCTCCACCGTAAAAAGCTGGAATTCAATATCTTCCGACAGCCGCTCTCCCCCAATCGTCTGCTTATCGGTTTTGTACTCTCTCAGTTCGCCCTCTCGGATGAGCCAGAGCGGCCGATTGGCTCCAGCAAACTGCAGCTCAGTCATACCATAATCAAAACTGCATAGAATAATATCCATGCCATCCTTTATAAACTTATTTTCTTCAGATTCTTCTTGGAGGAAATAGGCGCGCAGGCCTTTATGGAGCTCGGCCAAGATCTGGTGGGGTACGCTAATCCCGCGGTAGAGTACGATCTGATTGAGGAGGTTGTAGCCAATCATCGTGAGAAGGCCGCCGGAGACGCCATGACCCGTGCAATCCGCTACGGCTAAAAAGGTGCGATTACTCATAGGGGTGCGGGCTACCCAGCAAAAGTCACCACTTACAATATCTCGGCTATTTGTGAGGAGAAAACTTTCGGGAAAAAACTTTTGGAGGGCATTTACTTTCGTGGGAAAAATGGCGCGTTGAATGCGTCGAGCGTACTGCAGGCCCTCGCGCATATCCTCGCGCAGCTGCTCTAAGGCTATCTCCGCCGCTAATCGGTGCGACGTGTTATAGGCTAACCCTAAGTAGCGGTATATCTCGCGGCTATTTGGAACAAAAATAGGGATAATCAGTAGATCAATCTGATACAGCTCGTAGTCTTTACTGCGATTATTTATCTTCCCGCGCCAGGGCTGGCCCTGACTGATAGTACGCCAGAGATGGCGGAAATAGCCGGGTTCATTTTTATCGCTGCGCAGGATGTTGATATTTTGGCCAAGTAGCTCGGCTGGCTCGTAGCCGCTAGCCTGGGCAAAAGCTTCATTCACATACGTAATAATCCCCGAGGGATCCGTCTCTACAATCATTAGCTCGGGGTGGTATTCACGATAAAACTGATCTAAGGCCTCTATAAGGGGTAGATTTTCGGAAGTAGGGGTAAGGTGAGGATAAAACTGCTGAACCCTCTCCCAAAGCGGCGTAGGGAGAACCTGTTCAGGCGAGATGGGCATAGGTGGCAAAACTCTGAAGGAACCGGTAATTATTTTCGCTAAAAAGACGCAGATCAGGTATCTGGAAGAAAAGCTGCGCCAGCCGTTCTACCCCTAGACCAAATGCAAAGCCTGTGTAGCGGTCGGGATCAATGCCACAAGCGGCTAGCACGTTAGGGTCTACCATGCCACAGCCTAAAACTTCCACCCAGCCAGTGAATTTACACACAGGGCAGCCTTTCCCTTGGCAAATGCGGCAGGCTATATCTACTTCGGCGCTCATTTCGGTAAAGGGGAAGTAGGAGGCGCGCCAGCGTAAGCGCGTACCGCTTCCAAAAAATTGAGTTAGAAAATACTCTAAGGTAGCCCGTAGATCAGCAGCACTTATGCCCTCATCCACACAGAGCCCTTCAATCTGATGAAAATACACATGGGCACGGGCGGAGATTGTTTCATGTCGGTACACGCGCCCCGGGGCTAAAATCCGCAAAGGTGGGGCCTGTCGCTCCATCACGCGAATCTGCACCGTGGAGGTATGAGTGCGAAGGAGCTTACCCTGGCTGGGGTCTATAAAGAACGTATCCTGCATGTCGCGCGCCGGGTGGTCGGGTTCAAAGTTGAGCGCCGTAAAGTTATGCCAGTCATCTTCTATTTCAGGACCATCGGCTAAGGTATAGCCCAGCCGTTGAAATAGCGTTAGGACGCGCTGCTCTATCAGGCTGAGGGGGTGTCGCGCACCGGGCTGAAGACCTACAAGGGGAAAGGTCAGATCCGCAAAAGCTAAAGGGGAGAGAGAGGGAGAGGAGGAATGGGATTCAGCCTGAGCTAAGCGCTGCTGGGCTAGCTGACGCAGGGCATTCAGCCGCTGTCCGCGCAGGCGGCGCTCCTCCAGCGGGAGAGTAGGTAGCTCCGACAAAAGCCTATCCAAAATACCCCCCTTCCGTAAGAAGCGCTGACGAAAAGAAGCTCGCCCTTCCGCCGTACTTAAATCATAATTCCGCACCTCTTCCTCTAACACCGCAAGGTCCATGTGGTACAAAAATACCAATTTTAACCCATGTGGGCTTGGCGGTTGCATGCCTCTTTACCGCGTACGGCGACTAGTTTGGAAGCGGCTGACTGGCTTAAAGTGCTTCGCTGGGAAGAAGTAGAACTACCCAAGCTTCCAGAGGGGTGGGCGCGGGTGCGTCTCTTAGCGGCGGCGCTTAATCGGCGTGACCTGTGGATAACGCTAGGCCTTTACCCTGGCATACAATACCCCGCTATTCTTGGCTCGGATGGCTGTGGCGAAGTGGTGGCGATAGGCTCAGGGGTACCCTCCGAGTGGCTAGGCCAGCGCGTTCTCCTAAACCCGAGTCTAAATTGGGGGCAGGATGAGCGCGTCCAAGGGGAACGCTACCATATCCTAGGGATGCCTTCTTGGGGCACGCTGGCGGAATACGTAGATGTACCAGCGGAAAACTTATATCCCATGCCCGCTTATCTCAGTCCAGTGGAGGCTGCCGCCATACCTTTAGCTGGGCTTACCGCCTATCGGGCCGTTTTTGTTCAGGGTGGGCTTCAGCCGGGAGAAAAGGTACTTATCCCGGGCATTGGGGGCGGGGTAGCCGTGTGGGCCTTGCAATTAGCCGTAGCCGCGGGCGCTGAAGTATGGGTGGCCTCAAGCCGGCCCGAAAAAATTGAAACGGCCCACCGCTTAGGCGCTAAAGGCGGTATCCTTTACACGGAAAAAAACTGGGCCGAGAACCTCCTCCAGCGTGCGGGTTCGTTTGACCTCATCGTAGATGGGGTGGGCGGGGAGGTGTTCTCAGCCTATCAACTCCTGCTAGCGCCGGCGGGCCGTGTGGTTATATATGGCGCCACGCGCGGCAATCCCCCCTCTTTTGATTTGCGCCGGCTTTTCTGGCGGCAGAACCGAATTATTGGTTCTACCATGGGAAGCCCACGCAATTTCAGCGACCTCTTGCATTTCCTTACGCAGCACCAAATCCGACCTCTAATAGAGCATACTTATCCTCTAACCGCCCTGCCGCAGGCCCTCGCTCGGCTCTGGCGAGGCGACCAAATGGGAAAAATCATTTTGCATCCCGTCTAGCCCTCTCTGCTACGAGCTAGAGTACTTATATTTGTCTCGTATGCGTTGGGTAGCTTATGCAGGCCTACTGGGTAGCTTGCTGAGACTGTATGCCCAAAGTGGATGTAGTAACTGTACTGCCAGTAACTCCTTAGCCCCACGAAGCTTTGACCCGCCACTTTTAGTACTTACTGCTGGGCGCGATACCGAAGTGGTTATCCAATTTGCCCTGCCAGAAACTGTACGCGTGTCCCTTGAATTCGGTGGCCAAACTTTCAGTGTAGACCTTTATCCGAATTTTGCCGCTTTTGTAGATAGCCTTCGGATGAAAGGGGGTACCCAGTATGTGGCGCTTCGTGGCCAGCCTAATGTGGCGGTTGGGTATAATGCCGCTAATCCATCGGCGGGGGCTTTGCACTTTGACCAGGCGCACCGCTACAAGCAGGTAGAAAGCTCCCCCGATCGCTATGCAAATGTGGTAGTTTACCAAAATCCAGGCGGCGGTTCGCCCCAAAATCCTACGCCGCCGCGTGGGTGTGTGCGAGCCTGCGTACGCGGTGTAAACCCCACGCCCCAAAACCAGCCTGACACGCTCCTGATTTACCTTCGGGGCTTTGTAGATCCGGCTACCGTTCAGTTCAGCCCTCTAAATAATCCTCCTATAACTGCCACCGATGGCGATAATAAAGATACTACCAACCTTATGCCCACCATCCAAGGATTTAGTGCTTGGCGTGATACATGGACGGGCTATCCCGTGGAAGTGCGTGCCGCTTCTTCTTCTAGCTCCTTGCATGCAGCGCTTGGTACCCTAACGCTATCTCCTAATCCCGCCTGGGGTAGAGCAGAGCTTCGCTTTGACCTTCTCTATGCCGCCAGTGTAGAAGTTGAGGTAAGTACCCTTTTGGGCCAGCGCGTACTTCATCATTGGCTGGGTAACCTCCGGCCGGGTTCCTATACGGTGCCGCTTGCTCTCTCCAGTGGCGTCTATCTCGTCCAGCTTACCCTAGATGGGACTTTGCTGCCTCCTCAAAAGCTTCTGATAGTAGAGTAGAGGGCTAAAAAGTCTCCTGGGCCATTCTTGTAGGAGCGGCCCAGGAGTTGTATTTTTGTTTCCATGCAGATAGAAGTACAACCCGTATCGGCAGCGGGGCAGGTGCAGGTAAGCTTAGACGGGGAGTTGGATGCTCTGACGGCCCCTAAGCTCTATGAAAGGCTTACCCAACTTGTCCAACAGACCCCTAACTTGAAGAAAATTATTCTCTCCTGTCAAAGGCTTACTTACCTCTCCAGTGCAGGTGCTGGGATTCTGCTTATGTGCGTAGATAATTTCAGTCCTAAAGGTATAATGCTGGAACTTACCCAAGTACAACCTGAGGTTTATAATATTCTGGATCTTTTAGGGCTTACCAAACTTATTCCGATTAATCATGCCTAAAATGGCTCTCCAGTTTGGCGCTACAGCTGAAAATCTTCCTATTATTAGACATTTTGTCCGTACGCATTTAAGCAAAGTAGTTTCAAATTCTTTAGAGCTCAACCAGATAACAGTGGCTATTGAGGAGCTTTGTGCAAATTCCATTTTACACGGTAACAAGGAGGATGCCCAGAAGGAACTGCGTTTAGAGCTTTCGGTGCAAGGAGGGGAAGTCCATGCGTATTTGTATGACCCTGCGCCGCCGTATGATATCCATAGTTATCCGCAGGAGCCGCGTCTTTTACGAGCTGGTACGACTCGGCCGGGGGGCTTTGGAATTTACCTATTGCGGCGCTTTATAGATGAGATACGGGTTCGCCGGCGCAAAGGCGGTAGCTCCCTCTACCATCTGGTCAAGCGGTTGAGCTCGGCCTCAGAGGGATGTTAGATCCCGAGGAGAAAGCGCTTCGACCTCGGCGGCTAGAGGAGTTTATTGGGGATCGGCCGTTCTTACGCAATCTTAGGGTTTTTTTGGAGGCGGCGCGGCAGAGGGGCGAGCCTTTAGATCATACGCTTTTTTACGGCCCTCCTGGACTAGGTAAAACTACTCTGGCTAATATCATCGCCCAAGAGATGGGTCGGCGCCTCTTTACGGCGAGCGGGCCAGCCCTCCAGCGCCCAGCGGATTTGGCCGGTCTTCTTACCCAGCTTGACCATGGGGATGTGCTTTTCATTGACGAGATTCACCGCCTACATCCCTCGGTGGAAGAGTATCTCTATACGGCGATGGAGGACTATCGGTTGGATATCGTACTGGATAGTGGTCCGCATGCACGCACCCTCCAGCTGCCGCTACGCCCTTTCACCCTCGTGGGAGCCACTACCCGCTTAGGTCTTCTCACAGCGCCCCTCGTAGCGCGGTTTGGGATTACAATTCACGTGGAGTACTACACCCAAGAAGAGCTGCAACAGATAGCTTTACGCTCCAGCCGAATTTTAGGGATTAATCTGACCGAGGCGGGGGCGGAGGCGATTGCGCGCCGTAGCCGCGGCACCCCGCGTACAGCTAACCGCCTTCTGCGCCGCATACGCGATTTTGCCCAAGTGGAAGGCGTCAAGGTAATTACGGGCGAATTTGCCGAAAAGGTGCTTACGCACCTTCAGATTGACCCCGCTGGCCTAGAGGAGATTGATAAAAAGCTTCTGCTTATCCTCATAGATCGGTTTGGGGGGGGACCTACAGGCCTGCAGACTTTAGCCGTAGCCGTAGGCGAGGAGAGCGAGACGCTGGAAGAGGTATATGAGCCCTACTTGATTATGGAAGGCTTTCTGGAGCGCACGCCGCGCGGCCGTAGGGCTCTGCCGCGGGCCTATGTCCATTTAGGCCGGCCTCTTCGGGGGGTTCAGTCCTCGCTTTTCGGATGAACCTGGCGCTTACGCAAGCCGTGCGCGCCTTAGCGCAGGGCTTGGGGTTTGACGCTTGCGGTATCGCTTCGGTATATGATCTGCGCAGCCGTGCCGATAGGCCAGCGGCACAGGCCTACCGAAACTTTCTAAACTGGCTCGGTAGCGGCAAACAGGCCGACATGACCTACCTAAGCGCTACGGCCGAACTGCGCGCCAATCCCCAAACCGTCCTTCCCGAAGCCCGCAGTATGGTGGTCGTACTCCAGAGCTACTTTCACACGCGCCGCTTTTGCTCATCTATCGCCCAGTATGCCTGGGGCAAAGACTACCACATCCAGATGCGCCGAAGGCTTCAAATCCTAGCGGATTACCTTATTCGGCAGGGCTTTGCCGCGCGGCCCTTTGTAGATACGGCCCCCATTCTGGAAAAAGCATGGGCGGTTGAGGCGGGCTTAGGCTGGATAGGGAAGAATACCCTTCTGATTAGTAGGCGTCTGGGTAGTTTTACCTTCATAGGTGGGGTACTTACCACGGCGCCGCTCTATCCTGATGAACCTTTTCTGGAGGATTTCTGCGGCAGCTGTCAGCGCTGCATTGAGGCTTGTCCTACAGGGGCGCTGAGCCCTTATGTGCTGGATGCTACCCGTTGTATCGCCTACTGGACCATAGAGGCGCCGACCTTACCTGAGGAGCTACAGCCGACCCACGGATGGATTTTTGGCTGCGATATTTGTCAGATAGTTTGTCCGTGGAATCGCTTTGCCCGGCCGCAGGGGGAATTCCAACCTCAGGCCGCTGCATTCTACTCGCTGCAGGAGTGGGCTAGTCTCTCGCCTAGTCAGGTGAAGCGCCTTCAGCAAGGCTCGGCTTTACGTCGGACGCGTCCCCTAAAACTTCAGCGGCTAGCCCAAGCCGCCCTAACCCATAAACGGGTAGCGGTAGTCGGAGGGCGGAAGGAAGTTCTCTTTGATGGCCCGGGGGCTTACCCAGCGGAGGAGGTTCCAAGGTGAGCCCGCCTTGTCGTTAGTGCCAGAAGCTCTAGCGCCACCAAAGGGCTGCTGATTGACCACGGCGCCCGTAGGCTTGTCGTTGATGTAGATATTTCCTGCGGCATACCGTAGCTTTTCCAAAGCCAGGGCGATAACCTGCCGGTCGCGGGCCCATATAGCGCCCGTTAGCCCATAGGGTGAAGTCTTATCTACCATTTCCAAGGAGGCCTCCCACTGCGCATCAGGATACACATACACGGTCAGGACAGGCCCAAATATCTCCTCCTGCATAAGACGGTGGAAAGGGTCCTTGGACAGAAAGAGCGTAGGGGTAATAAAGTAGCCTACACTTTCGTCATAGCTGCCACCTTCTACAAGCGTGATAGTGGGATCAGCCTTACCCATCTCAATATAGCCCACTATCTTATCAAAGGCCTTTTTATCTATTACGGCTGTGATAAAGTTGCGAAAATCTTCTGGCGGCCCAATCCGAAAATCCTTCATCATACTTACCAGCCGATGGAGAATATCCTCTGCTAGCGAGGCAGGCAAGTAGGCGCGGGAAGCGGCCGAGCATTTTTGACCTTGGTACTCATAAGCACCGCGCGCCAGAGCTACGGCTACACCCTGCGGATCCGCAGAACTATGTACCCATACAAAATCTTTTCCGCCAGTCTCGCCTACAATCCGGGGGTAATTCCGAAAAAGATGGAGATTGTCGGAAATCCGGCGCCAAAGCCATTGGAAGGTAGCGGAGGAGCCTGTGAAGTGCAGCCCAGCGAAGTAAGGGTGCGAAAGGGCCACCTCTGAAACTGTAGGGCCATCAGCTACTACGAGATTAATAACGCCTTCAGGCAGCCCTGCCTCTAAAAGTACCTCTAAGATGACTCGGGCCGAGTAAAGCTGCGTTTCGGCTGGCTTCCATACCACTACATTACCCATGAGGGCGGGGGCTGTAGGGAGGTTACCCGCTATTGAGGCGAAGTTGAAGGGGGTAATGGCTAATATAAACCCTTCTAACGGGCGGTACTCTAGCACATTTCGCGTAAGGGAGGGGCTAGCAGGCTGCCAGCGCATTAGCCATTCGGCATAATGGACATTGAAGCGCCAAAAGTCGCATAATTCGGCTATGATGTCTATTTCGGATTGGAAGATAGTTTTGGATTGGCCTATCATGCAGGCGGCGTTAGCGTAGAAGCGGTATTTGTGAGCGAGGAGGTCAGCGGCTTTGAGGAAGATTTCGGCGCGCCGCTCAAAAGGCCACTGGGACCAGAAGCGGTGCGCCTGCAAGGCGGCTTCTATGGCGGTGTGTACTTCTTCGCGGCCTATGCGCCAAGCTGTACCTACAATATGGGATTTACGGTGAGGGGGCATGAGGGGGAAAGGTTCCCCCTCCACGAAATGCCCTCCGATGTAGCTACGCACTTCAGCGACTTGGCTATAGGCTTGGGCTAAGGCCTTTTCTAATGACTGCCTTTCTGGACTACCCGGTGCATACGAGTGCGTGGGCTCATTAGCGGGAAGGGGAAATGCGAATGACACCTACAAAGATAAAGCTTACTTAGCGCAGTAGGGTAAGGGTGCCGCTGCGCCGGAAGGTCTCCCCATCAAGGAGAATGGCTTCTACTACGTACACATACACGCCTTCGGGGCAAGGTTGGCCGTTCTTTCGGCCATCCCAGCGGGTGGTGCGCCCCTCGCCTTGGGCTACAGTGGTACCCCAGCGGTCATAAATCCACCATTGAAGCCGGCGCACCTCTCCTTGTACCAAAGGCTGCCAAAACTCATTGATGCCATCGCCATTAGGCGTAAAGGCGGTAGGTATGAGAATTTGGCTGGGAGAGCGGACTACGATTTGGCGGCGGGCGGTGTCGCTGCAGGGAGGGGCACTCACTTGAACGGTGTAGATACCAGGGGTAGTATAGGTATAATTCTGCGTGCCACTGCCTGTTAGGGTAGTACCATCTCCAAAGTCCCACTGATAGGTAGCAGAGGATGGCTGGCTTGAAGCCGTGAGGGTCACTGGTGCTCCTACTTCTATCGTCTCGCGCGAGGCTGTGAGACTTAGCCGTAATCGTCGCTCTGAAAAGGCGAAATAGGGGTCTTGGAAGTCGTTCCATCCCACGAGGCGCCAGCCGTTTGGAATATCGGTAGCGGACGTGGGGGTCCATAGAACGGTTTTCCATTGAGCGATAGGACCAATTACAGGGTCTCCTGGCTCATAATAAAAGCGCAGTTCAGCGGCACTGGTGCCTTCTATACGGTTAACGTAGTGATGATAAAGAGAATTGATTTGGCAGAGGTCAGGATGGAGTTGGTCGCGGGGGCGACCTTCAGCATTTGGATCCACATTGGCTAGCCGTACGGCAAAGCGATGTGGCGCCGCGCTGGTGGGTGTAATCTCTACGGGGCGGTAACGTAAAGGGGTATGGCCACCTACCGGGAAAAGGTAAATGGCGCTGCGGTCTGTGCGACGCTCTAAGGCCCCGCCCGCTTCACTGGAAACGAAACCACTCTGACGGCGAATGGCAGCCGGATCGGGATTGCGCACCGAAGCCGTATGAGCTTGAGTACGCAGCTCCGCCTCGCCTAAATCCAGAACTTGATCTATGTAAAGCGTCGTAGCTAAAATCTTCGGCTCCCTCCCCAAAAGACGCAAGGTATCGGTACGGATAGGGGCCTGGCCCGAGAGGGTCTGGATAAGGCCATTCAAGACGAGGGTACCAGGGGAAGCGCTTGGGGCGAAGAACCCATTGGGGTCGTCATTCCGAATATCACCCGTGATATATACTGTACCCTGATTGATAAAGCTACCGCCCGGATTATTTTGCCAGCCTCCAGCGCACCATACAATACCGCCAGGTTCTAAAGCTAAGACCGTGCCGGTATTTACCGCCAGAGGCGGTGTCTGAGCTTTCAAGCAGAGTAGGGCGGCGCTGAGCCAGAGCGGTCCTATACCCCTTGGGAGCATCATCCAAAGATAGGGAATTTTTTTTTATCTTTGTCTTCCCTGGGGGTGATTGGGCTTGACAGCTAGGGGAACGGTGGCGGTGCATGCGAGGTTCCTGCCCTCCTCTCAAAAGGGCAGAGGCACAAGAAGTGCCGAAACCTCTTACGCGCTCGCTGCCTAATAGCACTTAGGCGGCTGGGGAGGGGAAGCCAGGCCTGAGGCGGCTCCTTCCCGAAGGGAAAATCAGGCTTGGGAAGGAGAGGGCGCCGGCTCCTTCCGACACTGGCGGCGCTGGGGAGAAAGGCACCTGGCCTTCGGAGGGCCTTCTCCGACACCTCACCGAAGGCTAAGCATGTAGAACCGTCCCAGGTACCTTAGACTGGACGCGGGTTCGATTCCCGCCACCTCCACATCGACTGGAAGGGAAGAGCGCTTGGGCTAATCCTTCTGGGGCTAATAGTAGGAGCTTATTTTTTACCCGTAGAAACCTCGTGCTACCTCTGTGCCCCCAGTGCAAAGGCTTACTGGTTGGGCACTGATCCCTTAGGACGCAACATAGCGGTGCGTCTTTTACGGGGGTGGGGACTTAGTCTTGTAGTGGGTTTGGGCGCGGGCGGCGGGGCCTTGCTCTTAGGTACTGTTCTCGGCCTTGTGGCCAGTAGCGCACCCAAATGGGTGGAAGAGTTTATTCTCCTTCTTGTTCAGAGCCTCTGGGTTATACCGGCGGTGCTATGGGCTACGGCACTAGCCTTCGTACTGGGCAAATCGTTTATAGGGGTGGTGGGGGCGATAATTCTCAGCACGTGGACCGATACGGCGCGTCTGGTGCGGGTAGAGAGCCGTCGCCTGTGGCACATGCCTTATATGGATGCCGCACGCAGTTTAGGGCTGCCCTTTCTGAGTATAGTGAAGCGTCACCTCCTGCCCAACCTCATGCCCCTTCTCCAGACGCAATTTTTACAGAGTTTTGCAACGGCGGTTTTTGTGGAAGCCGGGCTAGGGTTTGTAGGCTTAGGGTTGGGGCCGCCGTATGCAAGCTTAGGGGCGCTGCTTTTTGAAGCGCTAGGCTGGCTTACGCTCCCCCAAGGGCAGCTTCAAGGCGGTTTAGCAGCCCTGCTGCTGTGTGGCACGGTATTTGCCTCCTATTGGGCTATCCGAATGAAGCGCAACTCAATAGAATGATTTCTCGTATATTCATTGGCTGGGTATGACGGAGCTACCTTTTGAGGCTTCGGGCGGTCTTACGGCTCAGCAGCTCCTACAGCGCATTGAACTGCGCCGTAGCGAGCTAGAAGCTGTCCAAGAGGTAGTCCGTCTTTTAGCGCCTAAAACTGGCGATACACCTCTCCTTATCTCAGTAGCTTCCATTCTGAGGAGCTGTTTCGGGGTGGAAAAGCTGGCCTACATTCATACTTTTACGCCGAATCGGCGGCCCCGTTTGGCCTATTTTCACAATTTTCCTAGCATATCTCAGGATGCTATTCGCGAGTGTTTGAAGTATACTATCACGAGTGTGCCTGAGCCAGACAGCTTTCTGGCTCACATGGGAGTGGAGATTATAATGCCTTTAGGTCGCTTTGTGGGGCCCTCGGCGCGCGTGCGCATTGTGGAGCCCCAGGCTTGGTGGCTTTTAGGATCTTTTGCTGAAACGGAGGAAGAGGAGAAAAGCGATCTTATCTATCTGGAGATCATCGGTAGCATCATTACGGTGTATTTGGAAAATGCCTTTTTTCAGGAGCAGCAGCGCCAGGCCGAGATTTTGCGTCTTCAGCAGCAGGCCTATGAGCAAGAGATTAGGCTGGCCTCACGCATTCAGCGCCGCATCCTCTCAGCTACGACGCCAGGGGTGCATCCCCGTCTAGATATCGCTACGTTTCATGTGGCCTATAAGGGTGTGGGAGGTGACCTATTTGATTTTATTCGGGTCTCGGATAGGGAAGTGCTCTTTTATATGGGGGATGTATCGGGTAAAGGGATTTCGGCCGCTTTAGTAATGTCTAATTTGCAGGGGCACATTCGGACCTTAGCTGAGCTGGGACTATCTCTTCCTAAGATGCTTGCCCAGCTTCATCGTCGCCTCCTCCAAATTTATGGGAGGGAGGAGGACTCAGGCTTTGTAACCCTGTTCTTGGCCAAACTTACGCTAGAGGAGAACGGCGAAGTCCAATTAGAATACTATAATGCAGGCCACCCACCTGCCTTTCTAATTAGTGCGCAGCGCGGCCTAATCCCTTTGCCGGCTAACCTTACCCCTATAGGAATTCATATCCCTGGGCACGAGCATCGGTTAGAGGCCACCTCACCGCAGAATCTCACAGGCCTTCAACCCGGCGATATCCTCTTTGCCTATACGGATGGTCTGATAGAGCAGCCCAGTCCGACAGGAGAAGATTTAGGCTTAGAGCGGCTAGAGCGCTACTTATCTAACTTGGGTTCGGTGTCATCGGATGAACTGCTGGCCCGGGTGCGCAAGATTATAGATGAATACCGTCAAACTAAAGAGCTTCAGGACGACATGAGCCTCTTAGCGTGCCGGATTTTATGAGTGAAATAGAGTTCTGGCGGTTTACCTATCCCTTGGAGGGTGAAAATCTACCTGCCCAGGATCTACCCACCCTCCTGCGTAGTCACTCGTATGTATGGCTACAATTTTTGCGGCACCTAGGCTGCATGTACTGCAAAGGTCTTGTAAAGGATATTCGGGCCTTTTTGGAGAGTTGGCAGGACTCTATTCGGCCTTTTCTGGTCTTTGTACATCCAAATACGCTGGAGGAGGGGCGTTTATTCTTTCAGCGGTTTTATCCGGGAGCGGTGCATATTGCGGACTCTCAGCAGCGGCTCTATCGGCTATTTAAGGTGCGGCGTTTGAGAGGATTTTGGGATTTGAATTGGCGCGATCTGTGGGAAGCCGTAAAGCTGGTGCGCCAAGGCCTGCTTAATGAACGGCCGAAAGCCGACCCCCTTCTCCTACATGCCTCCTTTCTTTTTCACGAGGGTCAATTAGTTTGGTGCTATTACGCAAATAGCTTAAGCGATGTCCCAGATTGGCGAAAAGGATTTTCGGGTGCTCGTGCCACTCGCCCTTGAGTCGGCGGGTGAGGAAGAGGTGCTAGCGAGCTTAGGGTATCTTGTGCGCGGGATAAAGGGCCCAGTGCACTTTCGGTTGTATCATGCCCTTCGGCCGGAAAGTCTGCGGCTCAGCTGGAGCCGGGAAGGGAGTTTCCTACAGCAAATAGAATTGTTGCGGGCAGCTGCCGAAACTAAGCTTCAGCAGTACGTGGCGCTCCTGCGGGAACGCTTGCCGGCCTCAGCTCAGGTAGATATATGGGTGGAAAGCCAAGAGGTGGCAGACCCGGCCGATGAAATCGTGGCTTACCTTCAGCGTGAGGCCTTCACGCTTATGGTAACTACCTTCAAGCACCGCAAAAAGTGGGAGCGTTTCTTCGGTACCACTACCTTGTGGGACCTCTTGGAAAAAGCCCCCGTACCGCTTCTGCTGGTACCTAACCCCCTTACTTTGCCTCCACGTCGTATCCTATGGGCCACCGAACTAAAGCCAGAAGAATACCGAATTCTCCATACGCTTATACCCCTTATCCGCCAGTGGAATGCGACCTTATATTGCGTGCGCGTGAATACGCCTTATCGTTTCCAAACCCATCGCGGTTTCCAAAGGCATGTTTTAGACCTGTGTGATTATATCATTGAGCATGTGGACCCGGAGTTTGTGCCCGAGGAGTGTCTCTTGTATGCGGATAAAAACCTCTCTGAAGGCATTCTCCATGCGGCTCAGGATTTTATGATGGATATAGTAGCCCTCCATGGCGCAGAGGTGGAAGCTAAGATAGTGGATGCGTTTATGGAGCAGGGGCTTCCGCTCCTCTTTCTACGCTAGTATGGCGACGTGGCTGATTACAGGGGCCAATAGGGGTATTGGTCGGGCTGTAGCCGAGGTGGTGCTGGCGGCGGGGCATAGGGCTATTCTTACAGCGCGCCGGCCTCTTGAACTGGATGATCTAGTCAGGGTAGCAGAAGGGCGGGCCTTAGCCTTCCCTTTAGATGTGCGGTATCGCAGTCAAGCATTTGCCGTAGTCCAGGCCGCAGTGGCCCAGGGATTCGTGCCTACCGTACTGGTGAATAATGCCGGCTATGGGCTCGTAGGTGCTTTAGAGGAGCTTCCCGAAGAGGCGGTTGTGCGCCAAGTGGAAACAAATCTACTCGGCTGTATATGGCTCTGTCAAGCCGTATTACCTTACCTGCGCGCCCAGCGCCAAGGCTTTATCTTTAATATCTCCTCGATAGCGGGTTATTATGGCTTCAAGGGCGCTTCCCTGTATAATGCTACGAAGTTTGGGTTGGTGGGGCTTAGTGAGGCTTTGGCTCAGGAAGTGGCGCCCTGGGGCATATGGGTATGTAGCGTGGCGCCGGGGCCTTATCGTACGGATTGGGCTGGTCGTTCGTTAGAGAAAGCGCCCAGCTTGGCTAGCCTAGACCCTCAGAGTCCTTACTATGAGCTGCATGCCCTCATGGCTCAGCGCTATGCGGAAATGGATGGTCGGCAGCCAGGCGATCCCTATCATATCGGGCGACTTCTGCTGCGTTGTGTAGAGGCGAATTGGGCCCCTAAGCACCTTATAGTAGGGGACGAGGCGCAGCAGATTTGGCAGAAGTATGCGCCGCTGCGTAGTTTCCCGGAGCTACAGTTTATCCCGCACCATTGTGAGGCCCCTGAGCGCCCTCAGGTAGGCTGATGCTCCAAGGGGTGGCTGGGTGGATCTATCGGCGCGAGCCGCGGATTGCGCCAGTGCGCGACGCCCTCAATCCCAACTTAGAACGCCATCTAAGGCAGGACCCGTGGCAATCGCTCCACTTCGCCTTTCCTCAAGAGGAAAACCTGGAAGCCCGCTGGCAGCTTTGGCAGGAGGCCCAAGTAGTAATACCCGAGCCTTTACCCGCCTTTTACGCCTATAGCCAGGCTTTTTATGGGCCTACTTTTCGCCAGCAGTGGGGCCTTATCGGCCTTTTGCCTGCCTCAGCCTCTATCTTACCGCATGAGGGTACTCTGCCTGGGCGCGTTCAGGAACTAGCCGAGCGTTTCCGACGCTTCCCCCTTCAGACTACTCCCATTCAGCTTTTTGTGGACCTTCCTACAGCGCCCGTGGAGGGGCTAATTAGGGAGTACTTGAGCTGTCCCCTTTTTTCGGTAAGTGGGGAGGAGGGGGTAACGCATCGCTGGACGCCTATTCATCATTATGGGCATCAAGCGCAGTTGCGTCGGTGGCTAGGTACAGGACCCTTTTTACTGGCTGATGGGCATCACCGTTGGGCAGCCCTGCGTATGGCTGGGCTGGCGTATATCTTAGTGTATATTATTCCCTTAGGGAATGCTTCGCCGCTTCTGGCACCGATTCATCGGCTTTTGCGGGGTGTGGATGAGGTCTTTTTAGAGGCTATTGAGCCTTATTTTAGCGTCCAGCGCTCGCGCAGTCGGCTGCCCTTGTGGCAGGAAGTTCAGGGGATTCGGTATAGCCTTGGGCTAGTTTCCCCGCGCGGGGAAAGTTTCTTAGCCAAGCTACGGCCGGCCCTCTGGGCGGAAGCCGAGGCTGAACCGCTTTCCGCCTGTTTCCATCGCTGGGTACTAAGTAGGCTTGCTGAGGCGGTAGTAGAATATAGCCGAGAACCGGCCTACATCGTGGAATCAGCTATGCGGGGCGCCGGCTGGGGGGTTATTTTTCCGCCTTTTTCCTTTAGCTATGTGCGCCGCGCCGCGGCTCAGCAGCGCCTACTACCGCCCAAAACTACCTATTTTTATCCTAAGGTAGTGAGTGGCTTGTGCTTTTACTATGAGGGTGATTTTGGCCTCCGCTTCGCCGCGCCGGCGCGCGCTTCTTGAAGCGCTGGGGTGGAGGATAGACGTACGGCCGGTGGATGTGCCTGAAGTCCTGCAGCCTGGCCTCCCCCCTGCGGAGCAGGCTATGTATTTAGCCGCTCGGAAGGCTATGGCCCTTTTGGAAATGATAGGGCCTGACAGCGTTGTCCTAGCGGCCGATACATTAGTGGTACATCAGGGCACTATTTTGGGTAAGCCCGCTGATCTGGCGGAGGCGCGCCACTTTCTCCAAAGGCTCTCTGGAGATTGGCACACGGTTTTTACAGGGGTTGCGGTAGCTACGGCGTCGCAGCTCTGGCTTTTCTATGAATCTACCGCCGTGCGCTTTCATAAGCTCCTCCCCGAGTGGATCGAGTGGTATTTAGCCAATACGCCACCCTTAGATAAAGCTGGGGCCTATGGGGCGCAGGATTTTATTGGGCTAGCGGGGATTGCGGAGATTCACGGGGACTTCTACAACGTGATGGGCCTGCCGGTTCAGCGACTCCTGCAATTCTGGTATAGAACCTTTGGTCACTATTGGCCTACAACCTCCTAAAATCCTTACCTTCGCCAGAGGAAGTGCGGTGGGTGTGGATAGGCGTACTAACCTTTTTGGGAGTGGGCAGGCTGGAGGCGCAGGTACTCCAGCAGATAGACTCTTTGGAGCAGCTTTTACGCCGCCAGCGCATACCCGACTCCGTAGCCCTTGCTACCTATATTACCCTGTCTAAACTTTACCTAAATATCAACGAGTGGCGGGCCCTGGATTATGCGCGGCGGGCGGAACCTTTGGCACGCCGGCTGGGGGATAAGCGGCGGGAGCTTCTGAGCCTATATTACCAGGCCTCTGCTCTGTACTATGCGGCCTCTTACGAGCAGGCTACACGACTCCTTGGACGGGCTGATACCCTTTTCCGAGCTATTCCAGCCGATACAGGCATTTTAGTACAGATGCTCAATCTTCAAGCAGCTCTGGCCGAAAGCATGGGAGACCTTTTGGCGGCGCAGGGATTTTATGAGCGTTCTTTGACTTTAGCTCAAAGCATTCGTAATTCTCCTTTAGAGATCATGACGCGTATCAACATGGGGGGCCTTTACCGCAAGCAGCGGCTCTACGAGCTGGCCGAGGAGCAGCTTATGCAGGCTATCACCCAGGCCGAAAAAGCCAAGGAAGCGGAGTACCTGCGGAATGCGCTTAAGGAGCTATTCCTTTTGCATTTGGCGGAGGGGCGGGTGGAGGAGGCGCTGGCCGTACAGGCGCGCATTTTGGCGCTGGCGCGTCAGAGTGGGATTCAGGCGTGGCTCTGGGATGCCTATGGCTTTGCCCTGTGTGAAGCCGCCCGCGCCAAGCTACCCCAAGCCGATACCCTGCTGCAGGCTGCCGAAAGGGAGATTCAGGACCCCATCAGTCGGGCGCGTCTTTACAATTGGGTAGCTGCCGAGGGCTTCTATCAGACTGGCAGTCTGGCCCGAGCTAAGGACCTCTACCAAAAGGCCTTAGAACTGGCTGAAGCCCACGGTGATACCACTCTAGCCGTGCAGGTGCTTTTGAACTTGGGTAATCTCTACACGCGTCAGGCTCTTTACCCGCAGGCTATGGAGCGGCTTCTTAGGGCGCGGCGCTTGTGTGAGCTGCGCAACGACTCTACCCTCCTTCCCATGGTGCTCAACGCCATCGGCGAAATCTACTACAATCAAGAGGAATGGGACAAAGCCTTGGAGCTTTTTAGCTATGCAGCCGACTACGCTAATCTCGCCCCCAATCCTACCTTTCCCTTCAAGGTCGCTACGAATTTAGCGGTAGCTCAGGCTAAAAAAGGGAATATAGAGGCAGCCCGCAATCTCTTCCGTGAATCGCGCATATTGGCCGAGGAAAGCGAAGATTGGGGTTCCGCGGCTGAAGCTAGCATAAACCTGGCTCGGCTAGAAATGGAGCAGGCTCAGTTGGATTCGGCGGCCCACCACTTAGAGATAGCCTTGCGCTACGCTAAACGCAGCCGATCCGACTTTGCCTTAGCCCACGTACTCATGAATAAAGGCGATCTATTCTGGCGCAAAAAGCAACCCAAAATGGCTATCGCCCAGTATGAAGAAGCCCGTGAGATTTTAGAACCCTTAGAGGCTTACAGTGAGCTAGCCGAAGTGTACGACAAGCTGATTATTCTTTATGGCGAAACGCGCGCCCATGCGCAAGGCTACCGTTACATTCAGCCACTTATCCATGCGCTTCAGCGTGTATCTAACGAAGAGAATGTACGCGCGCTTACCAGCATGGAGCTGAATTACTTGCACCAGAAGGAGAAAGATATGCAAGAGCGCCGCATAGAGGCCGAGCGCCTACGAGCCGAAAAAGCGCGCCAAGTTACCTGGATAATCGTCCTCAGCGCTTTTCTCCTTATTGGGGCTGCCGCCATAGTCCTAGTGGTACTTTACCGAGCCAACAGGCGCGAGCGGGAGATTAATGCCCAGTTGGCTGAGCGCAATCGGCTCATAGAAGAGCAAAAGAATCTCTTAGAAGAAAAGAACGAAGCCCTGGCCAAAGCCAAGCAAGATATAGAAGAAAGCATCCTGTATGCGCGGCGTATTCAGATGGCTATTTTACCTGACCTTACGCCTTTTTACAACCGCTTTCCCGAATCATTCGTGCTCTATCTACCGAAAGATGTAGTGAGTGGCGACTTTTACTACTTCTATCCTCTCTCTCCTACCGAGAGTCTATTGGCGGTGGCGGATTGCACGGGCCATGGCGTGCCGGGCGCCTTTATGAGCATGATAGGTACTACCCTTCTCAATCGGCTGGCTCAAGAAGAGGGACCTAAAAACCCCTCTCTGCTCTTAGAACGGCTGGATGAGGAGCTGCGCTATACCTTACACCAAACCCTTAGTGAGGGACAAGTCAAAGATGGGATGGACATTGCGCTCTGTTATATTGACCTTCAGCGGCGTGAGCTCCACTTTGCTGGCGCGCGCCGGCCTCTCTTCCTCTTTACGCCGGAAGGAGAATTCATAGAAATCAAAGGCTCGCGCCGAAGTATCGGCGGAGATCAGCTTCTGCAGCATAGTGCGTTTGAGTCCCACCTCATACCCCTGCGTCCTAACCTAAGCTTTTACCTTTTCTCCGATGGCATAGTGGATCAGCAGGGATTTGAAAAAAGGCCCGATGGAACTCTGCACCGGTCAAAATTCCTACCCAAACGCCTGCGAGAAATCCTTGCCCGGGTGCATGGGTACCCGCCCCAGCAACAAAGGCAGATAATTGAAGAAACCATTCTGGCCTGGCGGGGTAATATTGAACAGATGGATGATATATGCCTTATTGGCGTGCGCTATACGGGCTGATAGCCACTGGACTTCTAACTGCGCAGGTGAAGTACAGTAATGAATTTCTCAAGATTGGGGTAGGCGCGCGGGCCGCTGGCCTAGGCAACGCTCAGGTAGCGGCGGCCGTGGATGCTACGGCCGCCTACTGGAATCCTGCCGCACTGGTAGAAACGCCCAACTATCCCCAGCTCGTGCTCATGCACAGTGAATATTTTGCCAGCGTGGCTAAATACGATTATGGCACCTTAGCGCTGAGCCTGCCAGAAAACCGGCGCCTTGCCCTCAGTTTTATCCGCCTAGGCATAGATGACATCCCCAATACGCTCCGCTTTTACGATGGTATCAGCTACGATTTTGGCCGAATTACGCGCTTTTCCGTAGCCGACATGGCGGCTTACCTCTCGTATGCCCAGTGGCTGCGGGATACTGCGCTGGCGATAGGCGGTTCGGTAAAAGTTATCCATCGCCTCTTAGGCCCTTTTGCTACGGCATGGGGGTTTGGGTTAGATGCCGGCCTATTCTACCGGCGCGGCCCTTGGCGCGCAGGCTTAGTGTTATACGATGGCACCTCTACCTTCAACGCTTGGACCTTCAATACGGAAGCCTTTGAAACCGCTTTCCTTCTTACGGGGAATGCTATCCCCCAAAACTCCATAGAATGGACGCGTCCCAGCCTACGAGTGGGCGTGGCGTATAAGCTTCTGGCTCATCGGCCGCTTTCCCTTTGGCCTATGGCGGATGTGGTAGTTTTTACCGATGGCCCGCGCAATGCCTTGCTGGTAGGGCGGCCGCTGAGCGCCGACCTAAGCGTAGGCTTAGAGGTTAGCTACAAGCAATGGGCCGCCCTCCGCCTTGGCCTCACTAACTTCCAACGGGCCGTTACGGCCAGCGGCCAAAGGACTTTTACCTTTTATCCTACCACGGGCGTGGGAGTTCGGATTTGGCACTTCGGCCTAGACTATGCCTTAGCCAACTTTACCGGCTTCAGTCAAGGCCTCTACTCCCACCTCATTTCGCTGCGTTTGGACTTTCACCCGAGCCTTACTCGGCGCCTTTTACCCGCTAAGGGCGGGTAATGCGCAAAAGAATAGGGGGTAGGTCTATCCCCCCAGGGCACCCATAAGGGATGTAGCAGGTGGGGCGTACGGTATAGGTGCCCGTCATTCCATAGATATGAGAAACCTCAAGCCCCTCCGCCGTGCTTCCATCCCCAAAATCCCACACTACTTTACTCAGCGAATACTCTGCGGGAACTTCCACCCAGAAGCGAATGGGTTTTCCGGCCTTTTCCCGAAAGGAAGGTGCGTCCGTGCGGAGAGTCAGAGGAATCTCACTACAGGGTACCTGCTTGAGAAGAAGTACCCAACTGTCGGCATTGGCGGGGTGCTCGGAGAAGCGATTCGCCTTAGCGGCTATCAGCCCTAAGCCCGAGGGTAAGGCCAGAAGGGCTACTCCCCGTTCATCCTGCGGCCCGCCGAAGCCGCGTTCCCAAAGCACCTTGCCTTCCTTAGCAAAGGCCACAAGCCAGATATCTTCGCCGCCTTTTTGCTCGGGTGACTGGAGCGTTGTACTGAAAATCCAACCTATGGCGAAAAGCACGCCTTCGGCCCCTTCGTTGAGGGCTAAAAGGGCCCCTGCAGGGCTACTTTCTGGCCAGATGTATTCTCGTATTACCCGGCCGGCTGTAGGTTCTAAGGCCAGCAGGCACCAGCGGGTACCGTACCGTCCACCTACCCATATCTGCCCCTCTGTACTGCCATGCAGGGCATACAGCGCTGAAGGTAGCGGATAGCGCTGCAGTACCGTACGCCAAATAATCTGGCCAGTGTAGTCTAGGGCACCGATAACGGGCTTATAACCCTGCTCGCCAATGCAGGCATAGAGACCTGTGCCCGAAATAGGCCGAATTTTGCGCAGTAGGCTTGGGGTGGGGCCCCACACGCGGCGTTCGCGCACCTCGCCCGTAACGGTATTTAGGAGGAAAATGGTGGCCTGCATCGTGCTCTCTGGCACACCCCATGTATAGCCTACCACCAGTAGGCCGTGGTAAGCAGTAAGGCAGAGGCTTAGGGCTTCATCCAGTAGGGGGCTGCCCCAGCGCGCCTGCCAGAGTAAATGCCCCGTTTGCTTATGCACGGCCCCTACCCAGTAATCTGAACGTCGCTCTAAGGGCAATTCCTCGGGGTGGTTTAGGGCCGAACCGCTGCTGCCGCAGAAATACACTACCGAATCATCCAGGGCAAGGTCGGTAATTCGTTCAGGGCCAAGCCCGCCTAGGGTTAGGCGCCAGAGTACCTTCCCCTGCACAGAAAGGCTTACCAGCCAACCATCCGGGAGATCGGCGGCGGTAGGTAGCGCATACCCACCTATGAAAAGGCGCCCCTCCTCATCATAGGCCGAACAGGTGGGCGTTTCGTGCAGGGCCGTACCCGCGAAAAAATGCCTTTCCCGAATAAGGGTGTAACTCTGCGCTAAAATCAAGAGGGGTAGGAGGACACCAGCGTAAGCCATACCGCAAAGCTACACCAGTAGCTTTGCGGGAATGCGGCGGGTAGTAATGACGATTATGGCCCATCCGGATGATGCCGAGCTAAGCTGCGGGGGAAGTCTTCTACGCTGGCGTGCCGAGGGGGCGGACATAGTCCTGGTAGACCTTACGGCGGGCCAGCTCGGCACGCGCGGCACACCGGCCCAGCGGTATAAGGAGGCACAGGCCGCTGCGCGCCTTCTTCAGCCGCGCGCACGGCTATGCTTGGGGTGGGAAGATGGCTTTTTCGCCGAGACCCCCGAAACCCTCCACTGCCTCATAGACGTCATTCGCCAGTTTCGCCCCCACCTACTTATCACAAATGCCCTGTCCGATCGCCATCCCGACCATAGCCGAGCCGCGCATTTAGTGGAGCGGGCGGCCTTTCTCAGTGGCCTTAGCCGCCTGCGTACCGCTTACCCGCCCTATCGCCCCCGCTGGCTCTTCTTCGCTATCCAGGACCGCTGGATGCGGCCCTCACTCGTAGTAGATATTACGCCTTACTGGGAGATGAAGCTCGCCCTAGTGCGGGCCTATAAAAGCCAGTTTTTCCATGAGCCTGGGGATACGGATCCACCGACCTACCTTACGCGCGCGGACTTTTTTCCCCATTTGGAGGCGCGGGCGCGCGAAATGGGCCATTTCATAGGGGTAACATTTGGGGAGGGCTTCGTGCTGCGTACCCCCCCTCCAGCCCCCTCACTTATGCACCTGCCCTAACTATAACGCCGTACCTTCGCTACATGGCCGGCGAAAAAATCATCTACACCATGGTGCGCGTGGCTAAAATCGTACCCCCTGGCCGCTATATTCTGCGTGACCTATCGCTGTCTTATTTCTATGGGGCCAAAATTGGCGTAGTTGGCCCTAATGGCTCGGGTAAAAGTACGCTTTTGCGCATCATGGCAGGGGTAGATAAGGACTTTCAGGGCGAGGCCAAGCTCTCCCCAGGCTATTCTTTAGGCTATCTGCCCCAGGAGCCCTATTTAGATGAAACTAAGACGGCGATAGAAATCGTCCGAGAAGGGGCTCAGGAGGTGTATGACCTTCTGGCGCGCTACGAAGCGCTGAGCCTGCGATTTGCCGAGCCCCTCTCCGAAACGGAGATGAATGCCCTGTTAGAGGAGCAGGCTAAGCTGCAAGAGCAGATTGAGGCGGTGGATGGCTGGAATATAGATACCTACATTCAGCAGGCTATGGAGGCCCTTCACTGCCCACCGCCCGATGCGCCCGTAGCGGTGCTCTCGGGGGGCGAAAAGCGCCGCTTAGCCCTAGCGCGCCTACTTATTCAAGAGCCAGACATCCTGCTTCTGGATGAGCCTACCAATCACTTAGACGCCGAATCGGTAGCCTGGTTGGAAGCCCATCTTCAGCAATACCAGGGTACCGTGATAGCCGTTACGCATGACCGCTACTTTCTGGAAAAGGTGGCCGAGTGGATTTTAGAATTAGATCATGGGCGGGGGGTGCCTTGGAAAGGGAATTACTCCAGCTGGCTGCGACAGAAGGAAGCCCAGCTCAAGCAAGAAGGCGCTGCGCCGGAGCGCCAAAAAGCCGTGCGGCGCGAGCTGGATTGGATTCAAATGACGCCGAAGGACCGAGAAGCCCAGCGCAAAGCCCGGTTAGCCTCCTACGAGCGTCCCTCCGCCGAAGGGCGGGAAATTTTTATCGCTCCTGCCCCACCCTTAGGCGAATGGGCCTTGAAAGTAGAAAATCTCACCCTCCGCTTAGGGGACCGCACGCTTTTTGAAAACCTTTCCTTTGCTGTACCGCGCGGGGCCATCGTAGGAATTATCGGACCTAATGGCGCCGGTAAAACTTCCCTTTTCCGCCTCATAGTCGGTGAGCTTACACCCACAGCGGGGAAGCTAACTCTTTCACCCAAGGCCGTGATAGCCTATGTGGATCAGGAACATAAGGCCTTAGACCCTCAGAAGAAGCTGCTGGAGCAGCTATCAGGAGGGGCCGAGCATCTTACAATTGGAGGCCGAAGCCTTCCCGTGCGGGCCTACTTAGCCCGCTTTGGCTTTACCGGAGCCGATCAGGAAAAACGCCTCGGCGAGCTCTCCGGCGGCGAAAAAATGCGCTTTCATCTCGCCTATAGCCTCCAGCAGGGCGCTAACCTCCTCCTCCTAGATGAGCCGACGAATAATTTAGACGTGCATACTATACGAGCTTTGGAAGAGGCTTTGGAGATTTTCACAGGTTCTGCGCTGATTATTTCGCATGATAGGTGGTTTCTGGATCGTGTAGCCACGCATATTTTAGCTTTTGAGCCGGGCGAGGGGGTATTTTTTGTGGAGGGAAGTTGGAGTGACTATGAGCAGATATGGCGGCCGCGCCTAGTCAAACGACCGCCGCCTAAGCACCTTTACCGCCGCCTGCGGGCTGTGGGAAGCTAGCCTAAGGTCCGTAGCTCTGGCGCAGGAGGTTCTGGTTCTCTAGAAGAATAACGGCATCGTTAGCGGTTACCTGGCCATCAGCATCCAGGTCAGCCCACGAGAAGCCTGTGGTGACGCCATTGCGCAGCAGGAGGAACTCCAGATCGGCGGCATTGATTACGCCGCTATCGTGGTGGGGTCCGGGGAGGAAGTTCTGAAAGAGGTCGGCGCAGTTACCCGCCCAGGCGCCCGCGCGCATCTGGAGGCTAGGCCCTGTAGTATCTCCCAAGAGGGCATAGTGCTGACCAGGTAGGCCTTCTAAGAAACTGGGGTCAGTGAGGTCTAGCACATCTGCCTCCCCCACGCCCCGGGCAGGGAAGGTAAGCTGGCGGCTGTAAAGAGGAAGGTGATTAGGCGTGCGGAGGACGAAATACTTTGGGGTATGAGGATCGCACTGGCAGAAGTGGAGGGTATCTCCATTTCCAAGAAAGTCTGAGATATCAAGTACCGGCGCGCGGTAAAGATAGAGGCGGCCAAGGGTATCTATAAGCGCATAGGCGCTATCCACCCGCTGACCATTGGTCTCATACACCTCTACGCGCGCCAGGTTAGTCCAAATGGGATCGCAGAAGAAATTGGGCCAGCTGCAATCTTGGGGCGGTGGTTGTTGTAATAGTCCCCATAGCTGTATTAGAGAGTCGCTGGGGTAGCGTGGAAGGCGCCAGAGGGAGTCAGGAGGAATTGAAGGGGGAGAGGCTTGATTGTAGCGGCCTAAGGTGAGGCGGTGGAAGAAGGGATGAGGGTGCATCCAGCGCAGCGAACCCGGGTGAGCGGCCCATGGGCCTTGGAGGGCGGTGCGCAGACGCAGGCGATACCCGCGGCGGATAGAAATCTCAGCCGAAGCCGGCGCATTCGGTACAAGCCAGCCCCACTTAGCCCCAAGGGAGCCACCGACCGTGATAACTTCCGGTCCAGCCGCCCATGCTTTCAGCCAGTAGAGGTAATGGGGTAGGATGAGCCCTCCTAATAGCGGTCGGACCCTATTATGCTGCCTGAGGATTTGTGCAAAAATCCTGCGGATAAGCTCACCTCCTATTTCACACGAACCCTCTTGGGGTAGAGGGCCACCTTGAAGCGCGCCGAAGCCGCTAAAGACCATCCCCTCGCATACCTGAGAGGGAAAGACTAGACGGAGAGTCAGATTAGGGAAGCGCAGGCGGCCGTACCAGAAAGGCTTACCTTGGGTTGGACCCGTGGCGCAGGTATGCACGCGCAGCCACATGGAATCGGCCGGAGAGAGAAAAAGGGTATCATGCTGGAAACTTCCCGCAGAGGCCTGGAGTATATGGGCTTCGGCCACAAGCGTGTCAGACTGGCTTTCTAGCTGAACGGGCAACGCCGCCTTAATAAAGGAAGAGGTGGAACTATATACTAGCACCCCACTGCGCAGGACGGCGCCAGAAGAAGGGATTGCAAATTCGTTCACCCAGTCACTTAGCTCATAAGTGCAGCAGGGTGTCTCCAGACAACCTATGATGGTATCTAGACGCTGCTCTACCAGGTCAAACCAGAGGATACCATAAAAAAGAGGAGTACTGCTCGTCAAACTAGTGGCTATGTAAAGCCCGCGGCGAGGCACGCGGCCAAAGGCTAAAACCCTGTAGTCTGGCCTGTTAGGAAAGGATTGTAGGGTTTGAACCGTATAGGTTTTGCGGTCGGGGGAATTGGGCCAGGCGCGGCGCAGCCACCAGGTAGTTTGAGTACCACATGTAGCCCTTTCAAACCAGTAAATTGTGTCCCCCTCACTTACGGGCGGGTTACTAAGTGAATATACGGTAAAAGTCGCCTGAGTGCCTTGACCGTCGTCAGGGCATAAGGTAGCAGTACCTCCTCCGGCTACGAAGAGTGCGCTGTCGCGCAGGGGATCAATACGCACCAGTCGGATGCGAGTACCCACTACCCCGACAAGACCCACTAAATCCCCATTTTCTGTAACTATGAACTTGAGAAGGCCTACATGAGTCCACCTTTCAGGATGGCGGAGCGGGTAACCTGTAGGGGAAAAGCTGGCTGGATCTGTGCCCGTGTGGAGCACGATGGGCTCGTCGCGTGTGGGATCGGTGGGATGGAGCCGCCACAGGACGCGCTCCCCTTGGGTCCAGAGCTCACCGCGTACGGGATCCGCAATAAGGTTACGGCCGCGGTAGTCGGGATGGTTGGAGGAAGCCGGCCACTGCCGCAGGCGCCTAATCTGGCCTGTACTAAAATCCAAGCGATACAGGTGGTAGAAATCCCCAGAGACTGGATCGGTAGTACGCTCTAAGAGATAGAGGAGCTCTTTACCCTCCTCGGCGGCCCTCCAAGGCAGGTAGGCGATCCGCTCTATAGCCGCAAAGTGGCGGGCTTTGCGGTAAAAGTCGGTGCCGAGCGGGGCTGTGCTTGCGGCTGGATGGTCGCTTGGAGCGCCAGCTAAAAGGACCACGGCGCGTCGCCAGCGTAGGGAGCCAGCCCGCTGAAGGGCCGGCGTCGTCGTGCCTAATACCCGAATTTTGAGCGTATCTACGATATCGGCGAAATAGTCCCCCATCGGGGCTGGCGCGCGCAGAGCCAGAAAGTACTCTCCCGGCGGCAGGCGCCCAGGAACGACTAAGGAAAGTTGTATGAATTGATATTGTTGGTTACTTAATTGATTGTGCGTGAGCCGAGCGGCTGTGGCGGCGGCCCAGCCATTTTTCGCTCGGAAGCGCCGCTCAGGCTCTGCAGGCACCCACACCAGCTCAGCCTCTTTCTCAGCCGGCAAAGGGGCATAGAGTATAAAATCCTCACCCGTAAGCACCGTATCCGGCACGCAGACGTGATGAACTGATGGACGCAGTGGAAACAGGCGATACAGGTCTAAGGCGCCCACCCAGAGGCGGGGCGGGTCAGTAGGATTGGGGGCGGGTCGGACAAGCGCGCTATCGCCCTCGGGCCAGCGCGGCTCTACCAGGAGGCTATCCAGCGCCCAGCCATAGAGATAGGCCCGCGCGTTATTATGACCTATGATAGCCAGGCCGCCCGAGAGCACCTGCTGACGCGGCGCTACCCTTCCCACCCCATGGAGAAACTTATATCCTACCAGCCGCCAGGGAGCCGAAGGCGGCTGGCGCACGCCCAGGAGAAAAGTACCTACACCATTAGGGGCAGGCGCGGCTGGCAGGGTTCTAAGGCTTCCGTTACTTAGGTCCTCTAGCTGCCAGGTGCTACCCTCTAGGGTACCACTGACTAAGCAGCCTCTGCTCAGAGGGTCGTAGGCTAGGGCGCTGAGGTAGAGCCCGCGTACAGGTCTAGAGACTAAGGGCGGCTGAATCTGAATCTGAAGGGGGCCGCTCCTTGCTATCTCAGCTCTGGTGAGGATAAGGCGCGGCTCGGAGGTTTGGCTTAGGCTTACATTACCCTGCGTCGTGGAAAAAGTATAAGCGGCCGTGTCCACCGTGGCCCAGAAAAGCGTCGTAGAGGAATTAGCTGAGTTGAAAACCGCTGCTGCATGATAAAACCCTGGCGGATCGTTTGAATTAGGCGCAAATTGGGCAAATTCTAAATTATCAATCAAGGTGAGGTTGTGGGGGTCTATAAAGAAGATTTGCAGGCTTGGGGGCAGTCCATTGTAGGTGGTAGCAGAGATATTGGCGTCAGAGGTGATATATTTTCTGTATTCTACTTCACCCGCCTCGCGCTTAGCTACGAACCAGCCTATGGGGTTGGGGTCTCTATCCCAGAAAGGTATCCGGCCAAAGCAGGGCACTGAGGAATTAGGAGTACGCCGCATCGTGGCAATTCCTGTAAGGCGGAGATCGGTTACATCAAGGCGGAGAAGGGTAGCCTGAATAACCTCAAGGGGATTTAGCGGATTGCCTAAACTAAAAAGTAACTGGAGAATGGGTGCGGTAATAGAGGTGAGTGTAGCTGTGAGGAAATTATTAACCCCTGGGAATTGGGTGGTAACAACAGTACCGCTGACCCATAGATTATCCCCCTGAAGGAGGAGGTGGAAGAGGTTGGCTTGGAAGGCATTGTTGTCACATGCGCTTGGAAGAAGGCTAGCGCAGGCGAAGCGCTGAACGGCCCAGTCGGTGGGATTAGCCCCATCTACCCGAAAGCGGATGACAAAGCTGCTGTTGTAATTATAGGTCTCGTCGGGCGATAGAGTAATATCGGCTTGACTCCCAGAGCGGTAGAAGCGTGCTCCTAATCTACCTGAGCGGCGCGCATGCAGAAGGACATATACTCGGTGATTTCTATCTACGACGAGGTCTATGCCGCGCACGGTGATGCTGCCAGAGGCGCTGCGGAAGTGCATGGCCCATAGCCAATTTCCGTCTACATCATAGGCGGCTACGTAAGCCGAGGTATCGCCACCATTGACGCCCGTCAGGGATACCAGCGTATTGGGTAGCACTACGCCATCACCTCCGTTTTGGTGCGCAATAGTACCGAGGATATAGACGCGGTTATCTTGTGCTACTACCTTTCCGGGCAGGATTCGGGGCGAGTGACTAGAGCTGGGAGACCAACCTACCGTGGGGGAAGCTTGTCCCGCCTGGCTGTAGTGGTGCCAGCGCCATACGCCGCCCGATTGCGCCAAAGCCAAAGTAAGAAAGCCCGCAAGCCTATAACCTTTAGGGCCTAAGTACATAACCACACAAAGATAAAAAGCGGCTGGTCTCCTTTGTAGGGAATCAAAGGTATTTTGCTAACTTTGCTATGTGAGTAGAACGGAGGTGGTACTGATTTACGAGACGGCGGCGGAGAGTGCGGCGTTGGAGACCGCGCGCGAAAGCCTTCGGCAGATGGGGATTTCCTTTCGGGAGGAGGATTTGCCCAGTGCGATGGGCTTAGGGGCTTTGCGCCAGCTTCTGGAGCGCATAGGCTCAAGCGTCTGTGTGTGGGCGGCGGGGCGCAGCGCCTACCTTTTACCGCTCGTGGTGGCTTCGGGCAGCCTGGCGTACCCCCTGATTATCACGCCCTGCCCTTCAGAGACTTTTCCCGCCTCGGCCTTAGAGCCACTTCTGGACCTTTTGCGTGGTTATCCCGTGGCTTTCACGCGTCCGTGGGATGCGCAGGGGGCTATCCTTTTAGCCGTTCATGCCTTGGCGGCTCGCCATCCTAGCTACGCCGACCTACTTTCGGCTTTTCTCCAGAAGCGGGCTATGCAGCTTAGCTCGTAGGGTTAGATATGATGCAGCAAGCTACCACCTCTGACCTGATTCAGCTTCTTCACCAGCTTTCGCAAAATCTCTCCCAGTACGAGGAGCTTCAGGAGCGGATAGCGGCCTTAGAGCGTGAGCTTCGGGATCGCAAGGCCATTCTGGACCAATTTGCTATCATTAGCGAGACGGATACGCGCGGGGTTATTACCTATGCTAATCCCAAGTTCTGCGAAGTCTCGGGCTACTCCTTAGAAGAGCTTATAGGGCGGCCGCATAATATCATACGTCATCCCGATATGCCTAAAGAAGTTTTCAAGGAATTGTGGGACACTATCAAGGCTGGCAAAATCTGGCAAGGAGAGGTAAAGAATCGGCGGAAGGACGGCTCGGCTTATTGGGTACTGGCGACGGTAGGGCCTTTACTAGATGCGGAGGGCCGTCCTTACCGCTATGTCTCTATGCGGATAGATATTACGCGGCTAAAAACCTTGGAGGCTCAGCTGAGAGAGGAGCGGAATAGGCTGGCCCTTGAGCTTCAGGAAAATCTGCACTTAGCCGCTACCCTTCAGCGAGCTCTGCTGCCGCCTATGAAGCCGCCCAGTGATCCCCAAGCGGCGTTAGTGCCCTATTTTGTCTTTTGGCGGCCCCTTCACGAGGTCAGCGGGGACTTTTTCTGGCTTCATGAAACGCGCGGACGCTTAGTCCTCTTTGTTGGTGATAGCATGGGGCATGGGGTAGTGGGAGCTCTAATCTCTGCCCTATTTATCCAAGAATTGCGTCATTTAGTAGTGGATCAGGGGCTTACGGCGCCCGAGCGCTTAGCCGAGGAGTTAGACTTGCGGTTGGGTCAGCTCTTTGGGCGTCGGTTGGGTATGCCTATCACTGTGGATGGAGTCGTGGCCCTTTTGGACCTTCCGCGCTACCGGTTATACTACCTGGCCCTGCGTGGGCGCGCGGCGCTAGCCCGCGGGGGTACGCTCCTACGGCTGGATAGCTACCCCTTCAGCTTTGGCGAGCTTCTTGGAAAAGCCACTACGGAGGTAGTGGTTGACCTGGAGCCAGGCGATAGGCTCTATTTCTACACGGACGGCGTAGCCGACCAGGTCGGCGGCCCCCAAGGCAAACGCTGGGGCAACCGAGCCTGGCTAGAGTACCTGCGCGACCTGCAAAACCTCCCCCTCTCAGCTCAGCACGAAACCCTGGCCGAAACCCTCCGCGCCTGGCAAGGCGACCTGGCTCAGTCTGATGATATCCTCGTAGTTGGGCTGGAAATTCCTGCCCAAAAACCCTAATTTCCATGAAAACTGCGTGAGCATTGTCTATGGAAACCGAAAAGCGTGAAATTGCTGCCCTGCTCCAAACTTTAGCCATTAAGTTAGCTAACTACGAGGCCGAAGAAGCCTCACTTCGGGAGAGGACGGCCCTCCTTGAGAATGAGCAGCGGGACCTCAAAAATATTTTAGACCGGTTTGCGCTCATCAGTGAAACCGATACCCGAGGCATTATCACCTACGCTAACCCCAAGTTTTGTGAGGTGTCGGGCTACTTGGTGGAAGAGCTTTTAGGCAAACCCCATAATATTGTGCGTCATCCCGACATGCCTAAGGAGACCTTCCGCGCGCTGTGGGAAACTATAAAAGCGGGTAAAATCTGGCAAGGCGAGATTAAGAACCGGCGTAAGGATGGCTCGGCCTATTGGGTGTTAGCCACCGTAGGCCCTCTACTGGATAAGGAGGGCAGGCCGTACCGGTATGTCTCTATCCGCGTGGACATTACGCGGCAGAAAGCGCTGGAGGAGCAGCTGCGTACCGAGCGGCACCTTTTGGAGAAGGACCTACTGGAGAATCTGGAAATGGCGCGGGATTTGCAGCAGGCCCTTCTCTCGCTAGGCGAGTCAGACAGCGTTTCAGCCCTACAGGGCTATTCCCACTTCGTTTTGTGGGAGCCCCTTCAGATGGTGAGCGGCGACTTCTACTGGATCCATGAGGATAAAGGCCGCCTGCTAATCTTTATTGGGGATTGTGTGGGGCATGGGGTTACGGGCGGGCTGGTGAGTGCGCTATTCCTACAGGAGATTCGCCATCAAGTGCTGGATCGAGGTGTATGGGGGGCTGAGCGGCTGGCAGAGGAGCTGGATGAACGGCTAGGCCGTCTCTTCCGCCACCGCCTTGCCCACCCCATCACTATAGATGGAAGCATTATCGTGATTGACCGCACCCGGCTCAAAATGAACTATGTGGCCCTTCAGAATAAAATCTTTTTTGCCCGAGCGGGCAAGGTAGAGATATTAGAACGCTATCCTTTTAGTTTTGGGGAGCACTTGGGTGAGGCGGTGGTGGAGCGGACCATCACGCTTGAGCCGGGTGATCGCCTGTACCTATTCAGCGATGGGCTGGCTAATCAGCTTAACCCTGAAGGCAAGCGATTAGGCGTGCGACGCCTTCAGGAGATTCTGACCTCTGTGCAATCCCTCCCTTTGCCCGAGCAGAAGGAGGTTCTGCGGGCTTCGGTGGCGGAGTGGCAGGGGAGCGCGCCACCCACTGACGATCGCCTGGTGATAGCCTTAGAGATAGCGGATATTGGTCTGGGTAGGGCTACCTAGCCGGCTAGAGGCGGAGGCGGTAGAGACGACTCTTCAGGGGATAACGCCTTTACGCCTATTAGTTACGGGCGTAGGGGCGCTGGCTTCGCTACAGGCGCTATGGCAGGCCTGGGTCACCGCTGAGGCTCAGCCAGTCGCCTTAGTAGTGCTGGGGATTGCGGGGAGTTATGATAGGCGTCTGGCGCCGTCCAAGCCGGTTTATGTCCAGCGCGAGCGATGGGGCGACGTAGGCAAGCGGTACGGCCGTCGGTTTGAGCCTACCCCCGAAGCCCTGCGCCACCGTTTTCCGCTCTACTACGAAAGCAGCCCTCCACCCCCAGAATGGCCCTTTCCCTGCGTAGAAGGCCTTACCCTCCACACCGTGAGCGGTAGTCGACGGGAGGCCCGCTTTTGGCGGCGTCAATTTCCCACGGCGCAAATAGAGACGCAGGAGAATGTGGCCTATTTCATTTTTGCCCAAGCGCAGGGCATTCCTCTTTATGCCTTGCGAGTAATTTCCAATTTTGCCGGCGCGCGCCGCTGGGAGAAAGCGTTGGCCTTGGCCCAGCTGCACGAATTAGCCCAGACCTATGTGGCGCCATTTTGCCGAAAACTCCTGGCAGGAAGCCCCCCCACCTAACCGCGGGCTGCTTTTTGGGGATGGGTTTTTTGAGACGCTTCACCTGCGAGGTGGCCATGTACTTTTTGCCCATCTGCATCAGGCCCGCTTTGAGCACGCCCTTAGGGTTTTGGAGCTAAGCCTGCCTCTTTCAGTAGAGGCTATTTTTCAGACTATAAGGCGATATGGTGAGACTTACGAAGCGGCGCGCGTAAAAGTTGTAGTGTTTCGCCAAGGGGAGGGTGCCTATGCCCCGCCTACGACGACCGCTGGCCTCTATTTAGGCATTTTTCCTCGGCCAGCTTGGCCTTTTCCTTTAGGGCCAGGGCAAAGGCTAGTGGTTTTTCCCACGGTGTGCGTGTATCCTGCACCGTGGCAGGCCTTTAAGACGCTTAGCGCTATGGCTTATGTGCAGGCCGCGGCCTATGCCCAGCGCCGTAGGGCCGACGATGCCCTTCTACTGGCCACCTCAGGGGCGATAGCCGAGACCAGTCGCGCCAACCTATTCTTTTATGACGGGGTCCGCCTTTATACGCCCGCTTTGGAGACCGGCTGTGTGAAAGGCGTCCTACGCACTGTCCTACTAGCGCTAGCCAGTAAGCTCGGTCTGAAAGTAGAAGAAGGCCTCTACCCCTTAGAGGCTCTTTGGAGGGCGCAGGAGGTTTTCACTACGAATGTGATACAGGGGATTGCGCCCGTGGCGCAGCTGGAAGATTATACTTACCCCACCGGTGAAGGCACGCTGGCAGCCTACTTAGCGGCCCAGCTTCAGGCGGAGCTTTCGGCCTTAGGAATAGGCGTAAGCTCGTGGTAAAGAAGGGTTAGAACTTCGGCTTCGGCTTCGCTGAGGGTTTGACCTCGGCGCGCCTTCATGCGGCGGGCGGTTTCTAAAGCTTGGGCCAACTGCCATACCGCCCCCTCCGCCCAGTAAAAGGGCGGAACATACTTCGGTGTGAAGCTCTGGCCGACGATATTCGCAAAAATATCTACCACGCAGCCTGTGGTAAAGGGGGTTTGAATACCGCAGCGCGCGTAGTCGCCCATGAGAAGGCCGCAGAACTGAAGCCCCGTGGGACGTAGCTCCCCCGAGGCTGGGTGGTAGAGACGGACAGGCCCATAAGTATTTTTGAGGTTGGAGGTATTGGAGCCGGCGCCGATATTACACCACGCACCGATAACCGAATGCCCTAAAAAGCCGTCATGGGATTTGTTGGAATAGCCTAAAAAGGTGCTTACGGCTACTTCGCCGCCGATTTTGCACCAGGGGCCGAAGCTATTGTGCGTGCGGATGTTGGCTTTAGCCATGATGGTAGTGTGGGGGCCTATGGCTCCAGGCCCATAAATAATGGCCCCATGTTGAATTTCAACGCCTGGGCCTATCCAGAGGGGACCCGTAGTGGCATCTAAGAAAGCCAATCCTATGCGGGCGCTGGGGTGAAGGTAGAGATTGTCCCGGCCAAGTACCTGGGCGGTTGGAGGGGGAGTAGCCGAAGGGGCCTGAAGCGCCTGCCAGTCCGCTAGTAAAATCGCCTCAGTCTCTGTAAAAAGCTGCGTAGGCGTTCTAAGCCACATCAGGGGAAGGTCAGAGGGCACCTCGGCGGTAGGGAAAGGCTGACCAAATGTTTGAGGCTTCTCAGGGTCCTTACAAGGCAAGCGGCGTGTGCGCAGGGCTACGGCTTCCCCAGTGCTTGTAACATAAAGCCGATCTGGCCCTAAATCGTGAAGCCATCGGTTAAATTCGGCGCTAAGGGGCAGAAGGCGCGCGTTGACCCATACCGTGTCGCCCTCAGGGAAAATAGGGGGGAAAAGTCGCCAGAGTTTTTTCTGGGCCGGCAGCTGACCAGTGGCGTGCCAGCCGTAGTAGGCTGACCATTTTTCGGCTAGGGTGCTCGTGCCCCACCAGATGGCCCATATAGGCCGCAGGCGCGTAAAAGGCAGCAGCTCCACCCACCCGTCGTCTTCAAAGAAAGCTATTTGCATTTGAATTTCTGACGAAGAGCCTGCGCCGTGTAGCTATGGGGATGCTGGAGAATCCCCCTTAGGGGCCCTTGGTAGAGGACCTCGCCGCCCGCTTCACCGCCTTCAGGCCCTAAGTCTATGATCCAATCCGCCTGCACAATGAAGTCTAAGTTATGCTCAATTACAATGAGGGTGTGGCCCTGCTGCACAAGGCGGCGGAAAGCCTGAAGGAGGCGGACCACATCGTCAAAATGCAGGCCTGTAGTAGGCTCATCTATCAGGAAGAGGGTCGGGGCGGCCTTAGGCTGGAGGTAAGGCAGGAGCTTGAGACGGGTGGCTTCCCCGCCAGAAAGTTCCACGGTAGATTGACCTAAGCGCAGATAGCCTAGACCCACCGTAAGAAGCGGCTTGAGGCTTCTGACGATATTTTCGGCCAGTTTAGGGGATATCTCGGACGCCTGCGCAAAAAAGTCTATGGCTTCCTCTACCGTAAGGTCCAGCACCTCGGCGATGTTTTTCCCGTTCAGACGCACCTCTAAGATAAAGGGCTGAAAGCGCCGGCCATTACAGCTGGGGCAGGGCAGCCGAATGTCCGCCAGAAACTGCATGGATTTGATGAGGACGCCTTCGCCTTGGCAGGTTTCGCAGCGCCCACCCGGCGTATTGAAGGAAAAGTAGGAAGGGGGGATTTCTTCTCGGCTTGCTTGCGCAAAAGCCTGCCGAATTTCCTCATAGGCTTCGCTAACGGTGGCGATAATGGAGCGGCGATTACGCGTAAGGCTCTGGGGAGAGAGTATCTCAACGGCTTCAAAAAATTTGGGTTTTGCCCGCAGTTCCAAAAAGGTTTGGCCTCGCCCGGGATGGTGGAAGGCGACCGAATCGCCTTCCGTGTTCCATTGGCTTTCGCTGAGGATGCGGCCCAGCAAATGAAGTACCAGGGTAGTCTTACCGGAGCCACTTACCCCCGTAACTACGGTAAGGCTTTGGGCAGGAAATTGGACGGTAATGTTTTTGAGGTTATGGAGGCAGGCCCCCTTAAGGGTAAGAAAGCCTTTGGGGGTAAAGGTGGATTTGGGAAGGGGGGGCGGAGGCTGGCGGAGGTAGCGCGCCGTTGGGGTATTCTGCTGAAGGAGTTCGGAAAGGGTACCAGCAAAAATCACCTCGCCCCCCGCAGCGCCTGCCTTCGGCCCCATCTCAATAAGGTAATCCGCCGCCCGAATGAAAAGCTCGTCGTGCTCTACCACTACGACCGTGTTGGGTGCCGAACGCAGCTTCTGGATAGTACCGAGGAGCCGGTGCGTATCGCGCGGGTGCAGGCCGATGGTAGGCTCATCTAAGACGTAAATGGCCCCGGTAAGCTGACTGCCCAGTACGATGGCTAGCTGCAGGCGCTGGCTTTCGCCGCCGGAGAGGCTTTCGCCGGGCCGATCTAAGGGTAAGTAGCCAAGCCCGACTTCTTCTAGGAGGGCGGTGCGATAGCGCAATTCATTCAAAAGCGGCTCGGCGATTGTGCGTTTAGGTTCGGGTAGGTCTAAGCCACGCAGCCATGCGGCAAACTCGCCTATGGTCATAGCGAAGAGATCAGCAAGGCTTTTGCCTTGTAGGCGGAACCAGCGCGTGTCGGGGTGGAGGCGGCTGCCTTCGCAGGCTAGGCAGGGGCCCTCCCCCTGGAAAGAGTAGAGAAGAAAGGTTCGGCTAATACCCTGTTTTTGGGCATAGAGATAGCTTTCGGCAATCCCAGGCAGGCGACGTAGGGGGTCGCCCCACCAGAGTAAGCGCCGCTGCGCGGCCGTATAACGATAGTAGGGAAGGTCAGGAGGTATCTCATGGGCAGCCTCGGCGATAAACCGCTCCTTGTACGGCGCAAGTTGGGGAATACGCTCCCATAGGGCTACTAATCCATCTGCCAGACTACGGCGCGGGTCAGGAAGGACTAGCTGAGGGCTTAATCCCACACTTACGCCCCGTCCCTGGCAGATGGGACAGGCGCCATACGCACTAAAGTAGTTGAAAAGCTCGGGCACTGGCTCGCGCAGGCTATATTCCGCCGTTCGTACCTTACCTGAGAAGTGGAATTCCCCTTTGCCCGAAATACCTACCCAAACCTGCTGGTCATGGGCATACCACACCTCCTCTAAGCTTTCCATGAGCCGCGCCCGCAGCTCTACCTCTTTGGAGTCTATAAAGACCCTATCTACCACTACGAACCACTCCTCTTCGGCGGTTACGGGGGGAAGGTCGGGCCATTCGTAGGTTTGACCATTCCAGTAGAAGCGGTCGTACCCTTCGGCGGCTAAGGCTTCGGCTGTAGCCTGGAGAGAATCTGAGCGGCGCGGCGGCGGCTTGAGAATCCATACGCAGCTACCCGCTGGCTGTTGAAGGAGAAATTCTACTACTTCATTCAGGGTGTAGCGTTCTACCGGTTCGCCAGTCAGGGGCGAGTGGAGCTGGCTGACACGCGCAAAAAGGAGGCGCACATAGGGATACAGTTCGCTGAGGCTGAAGACGGTGGAGCGGAAGCCGCCCGTGAAGCGGTTCTGCTGGAGGGCGATGGCCGGCGCTAAGCCTTCTATGCGGTCTACGGCCGGGCGAGGAAGGCGGGGTAAAAATTGCCGCACATAGGTACTCAGGCTTTCTACATACGCGCTGAAGCCTTCCGCATACAATGTATCAAAGGCAAGGGTCGTTTTGCCTGAGCCGCTCCAGCCGCAGAGCACCGTGAGCTGGTGGCGGGGAATCTCTACGGTGATATTCTTGAGCGTATGCTGGCGCGCGCCGATGATGCGGATGGTGGGGGGCAGGACTTCGGTCATGCGACTACGGCTAGCGGGTTAGGCTGGGCACTCCGAATCTCCTCGGAAGCAAAGCTTTCGTACTTGGCGAAGTTTTCGCGAAAAAGGCGGGCTAAGTGGGCCGCTTGCCGGTCATATTGGGTAGGATCGGGCCAGGTAGCGCGCGGAAAAAGGTACTCAGAGGGCACGCCGGGGACCTCTGTCGGTATGCTCAGACCAAATATAGGCTCAGTGGTATAGCTCACCTTTTCTAGAGCGCCGCTAAGGGCGGCCCGCACCATTGCGCGCGTGTAGGGCAGAGGAATCCGCCGACCTACTCCGTAGGGCCCGCCCGTCCAGCCCGTATTGATAAGCCATACCGCTACCTTGTGCCGCTCAATCCGCTGACCGAAAAGCTCCGCATAGCGCGTGGGATGTAAGGGTAAGAAGGCCTGGCCAAAACAGGCCGAGAAGGTCGCCTGAGGCTCCTTAATGCCCGTTTCGGTTCCAGCGACCTTGGCCGTATAGCCCGAGAGGAAGTGATACATCGTTTGGGCCTTTGTCAGGCGGGCAATAGGCGGCAGAATCCCAAAAGCATCCGCCGTAAGCAAGAAAATATGCCTCGGATGAGGGCCTACCGAAGGATAGACCGCCCCTGGAATGTAGCTCAGCGGGTAAGCCGCCCGCGTATTTTCCGTAATGCTGGCATCATCAAAATTGATAGTGCGCGTGCGGGGGTAAAAGGTTACATTTTCCACTACAGTGCCGTAACGGATAGCCTCCCAAATCTGTGGTTCTTTTTCCTTGGAGAGATTGATGCACTTAGCGTAGCAGCCGCCTTCAAAGTTGAAGATTCCTTCATCGTCCCAGCCGTGTTCGTCGTCGCCGATAAGGTAGCGCTCTGGGTCCGCCGAGAGGGTCGTCTTGCCGGTGCCAGAGAGGCCGAAAAAGAGCGCTACATCCCCATCCTTGCCTATGTTGGCGGAGCAATGCATGGGCATAATTCCCCGTTGAGGCAGAAGGAAATTGAGGAGCGTAAAGACGCTTTTCTTCATTTCGCCAGCATAGGCGGAGCCGCCAATGAGGATAAGGCGTTTGCTCAGGTTGAGAATAGTGAAGTTATGTTGGCGGGTGCCGTCAATGGCCGGCTCAGCCCGAAACCCTGGCACCGCAATCATAAGGTAGTCCGGCTCAAAGGTTTCTAACTCTTGTGGCGTAGGCTCTATAAAGAGATTGCGGACGAAAAGATTATGCCATGGCAACTCATTTACAATTCGCAGGCGGATGCGGTAGCTGGGCCGGGCGGAGGCATAAACATCCCGCAGGTAAAGGCGCCGATTCTGAAGGTAGGCGCGCACGCGCTGGTAGAGCACTTCAAACTTCTCTGCTGGCAACGGATTGTTTACTTCGCCCCACCAGATAAGGCTTTCGGTGAAACTATCGCGTACGACGAATTTGTCGCGCGGCGCCCGACCGGTGAATTCGCCTGTGGAGACGACGAGGGCCCCATTATCGGCCAAAGCGCCTAATCCCGCCCGCAGGGTATGCTCAATAAGTTCGGAAACGGGAAGATTGACATATACCTCGTTAGTGAGATTACTGCGGCGCGGCTCAGAGATGATAGGAAACATACGGCAAAGCTAAGCAGAAAGTTCTACGCGGGTGAGGAGATTTTGAGATGGGAAAGTAAGTTTTGTACGAATCTTTCGGGGGTGAGGGCGGGGGGTGGCGTGAGGGTAGGTAAAATCCGAGGTAGCTCCGTGGGGTGGGTATAGACGGCTTGGGCATAGGCCGCCAGGGGATGGGCCTTAGGACATACCCATGGGGCTCCAAGGCGGACGAGCACCTCCTCGGTAGGTTGGCGGCTCAGCGTAATGCACGCCCAGCTTGCGGCTAGCGCCAGTTCTGCCTCTAGCCAAGAGGGACCCACCCATAGATGGAGGCGATGACGGAAGCGATTAGCTGCTTGGCGGAGCGGCGTTATGGGCGCAGGCGTCCCTACTACGTATACCTGCCATTGGCTCAGGGCTAAAAGTTCAGCTAAAAAAGCCGCTTCCTCAACCTGAGAGGGGCTTACGAGGAGGGTTACTTGGCGCGTGGTTTCGGACCGCTCCATAGGAAGGCCAGAGTAAGGGAGATAGAGGGGCTGCGCTTCACTTAGGGGCAGGGGGGGCAGTAGGGTCAAGGCGTATTGCCGCCGCCAGCGCCGCCCTAAAGCCAACATCCAGCGCGCCCGCCCCAGTAGAAGCCACCGAGGCTGGAAATTTTCCCAGCGCCATAGCTGCTCCACTTCCTTTTGTAGAGCCTTAGTAGGCCATGCCCCGCGAAACCCTATAAAGCGGCCGTGAGCATTCCATGCCGTGAGCGCATAGGTTTTTTTCGATACGGGGAAATGAGGGTTCCAAGCTAGGCCCCATACGGGTATCCGCTGCGAGAGGGTCCGAAGAATCGAGTCATAGAGTTCGCCTAAGGGGTCTAAGTGGGTTGCTTCGGCGGCGGGCAGAAGCCACACTAGCCCTTCCATTAGGTGGCGGATAGCTGGGCGGCTTGCCGGCGTCGCCAGATACCTAAACCCTCCCAAACCGCCGCCGAAAGGCTACTCAGATCCACCTCTTCTTTGCCCGCTTTATCGTAAGCTACCCCATGGTCTGGCGCCGTGCGTACGAAAGGTAACCCCGCGGTATACTGAAACCCCTCCCAGCCGGCCAATAACTTGAATGGAATAAGACCTTGGTCGTGGTATAGGGCTAGTACCGCTTCTACATTCCGATACTTGCCTGCCGCAAAAAAGCCATCGCTGGAGAAGAAACCGCTTACCAGAATGCCTTTTTCCCAGGCTTCGTGGAGGACGGGAAGGAGATGGATTTCTTCCTGTCCGATGATACCTCCATCGCCGGCGTGCGGGTTGAGACCTAAGACGGCGATTCGCGGGGCAGGCAGGGCAAAGTCCTGACGCAAGGCCTGGTGGAGGGTAGCAAGACCGCGGCGTAAAAGGTCTTGGGTCAGCGTCTCCGCCACTTGGCGAAGCGGTAGGTGCTCCGTAAGAAGCGCCACGCGCAGCCTTTCCTCCACCATGACCATTAGGAGAAAATGCTCAGGAAAGGCTGCCCGTAAGTACTCCGTATGACCGCGATAGGGGAAGTGCGTAGGGTCGTAAAAGGTAGATTTATCTACGGGGAGCGTTACAAGGAGGTCTAAGTGGCCGGCCGCCGCTTCGGCGACGCTCGCTTTAAAGGCTAAACGTGCCGCTTTTCCCCCTGCTTCGGAAGGCTTTCCGATGGTAAAGTCCCCTAACTCGCCGCATTCAATCAGATTGATTTGTTGGGGGCGAGCTTCGGTAGGATGCTGAATAGCGTGATAACGCAGAGTGCGCAGATTTAAGTAGGCTCGCCATTTTTCAATGGCGCGCCGCGGCCCGAATACAATCGGAATAAAACTCTCCTGCCAGGCCTCATTCCCTAAAAAACTAAGAAGTAACTGAGGGCCAATCCCGCCCGGTTCGCCCAAGCTAAAGCCTACCCGTGGATTAGTTACCGAAGAGTCGTTCGCCATGCCGCATAAGGAAGGCTACGGTGAGGCGTACCCCCACCCCTGAGGCGTACTTGACTTGGTAGTGGCGCGGAAAGCCCCGCTCTGGCGCCGTAGGCTTGTTCAAGTAAGCCGTCCCTGCGATATCTATATGCGCCCAAGGATAGCGCACAAAGTACTCCAAGAACTTAGCCGCCGTAATAGCCCCGGCTTCTCGCCCAGCCGAATTCTTAATGGCGGCAATGTCGCTGCGAATCATATGCCCGTACTCCTCCCAGAGAGGAAACTCTACCAGCCGTTCATATGTGTGCCAGCCTGCTTCTATTAGGGCATCTCGAATAGCCGTTGAGGCATTCGTGAATAGGACTGAAGCATAATGGCCTACGGCCATCGCGGCGGCGCCAGTCAGCGTGGCAAAATCCAGTACAAAGGCGGGGTTATAGCGGCGGGCATACACTAACGCATCGGCCAAAATCAAGCGCCCTTCCGCATCGGTATTGCGAATTTCCACCGGCGTGCCATCTGAGATGTAAATGATATCGTTAGGGGTATAGGCATTCTCGCCGGGGCGGTTATCCGTAGCTGGGACTAAGGCTATCACATGAAAGGGCAGCTTGAGAAGGGCGATGGCTCGGAGCGCGCCGATTACGGCGGCAGCCCCGGCCATATCGCACTTCATGTAGTCCATGCTATCTGTAGTGGGCTTGAGACTCAGACCACCCGTGTCAAAAACTAGCCCCTTACCTACCAGAACAATAGGCTGCTTATTTATAGGGGCTTCTGGGCGGTACTCGGCGATGGTAAAGGTGGGCGGTAAAAGGCTACCCCGATTAACAGCTAAAAGCCCGCCCATTTTTTCTTGTTCTATTTGGGCTTTGTGGAGCACTTGGACGCGAAAGCCTGCGGCTGCGCCTACTTCTTGGATACGGTGCGCCAGCTCTTCCGCCGTAAGGATATTGGGCGGTTCATTCACCCAATCGCGCGCCATATTTACGCTCTCACCGATTATGAAGCCCTCCTCTACGGCCCGAGCCGCTTCGGCGGAAGGCACATATACGAGAATCTCCTCCACCGAGGTAGGGGGCTCTACGGCATATTTGAGGAAGCGATACAGGCTCATGTGCGCCATCTCGCCGATGGCGCGGTAGTAGCTGGGCCAATCGCTTTCGCCTTCATGCACCCATACAAGTTGAACCTTCGTCCAACCTACCTCTTCCGCCTTACGCAGACTGTAATAAACTCCCCGCCGCAAATGGTCTAAGCTACCCTGGGGGAGTTGAACCTGAAGGCCTTGACGCGTACCATCATTGTAGAAGCTTAGTTTTTCCCTCAGCGGAAACTGCGCTGGGCTGAGCCCCCACAAGCTTAAGGCCTGGGCCCACGCCTGCGTTGCGCCAGGGGATATCACCCACAGGATGGGTATTTCAGGCTGAAGGGCTTGCGTGCAACTTGCCTTCATGAGAGCAAAATTAGAGGGTTACAAGGTAGTAGCCGTTTTTGTTGGAAAGGACATGCGTTACTGGCTTATTGGCGGAAGTCACGGCATCGGCCGCAGTTTGGTCGACCTTCTCCTCCAAGAAGGTCATGAGGTAATAGTTTTTGCCCGCACGCGCGGGGATCTGCCGCCTACGGTGCAGTATTTTGCTGGGGATATTCTCAAGGATGAACTTCCTCCGCTTCAGCCACCCCTGCATGGGCTGGTTTATTTGCCTGGTAGTATTACGCTGCGGCCTTTTCATCAGCTGCGTGAGGCGGATTTTTTGGCCGATTGGCATATCAATTGCGGTGGGGCTATCCGGGCCCTACAGCACGCCTACAAAGTGCTGCGTGAAACGACCGAGGGGGTTAGTGTGGTGCTGGTAAGTACGGTAGCGGTACAGGTGGGGATGGCCTTTCATGCCAGTATTGCGGCGGCCAAAGGGGCCTTGGAAGGGCTTGTTCGGAGCCTGGCGGCGGAATGGGCCCCCTCCATCCGCGTCAATGCCGTAGCGCCCTCTCTTACCCAGACCCCTTTAGCCGCTAAGCTCCTCCAGACCCCTGAACGGCTCCAACAAGCCGCTCAGCGCCATCCCCTCCGTCGCATAGGGACCCCCCAGGATATCGCTGCGGCCATCGCCTTTCTCCTCTCGCCCCATAGCAGCTGGATTACCGGCCAAGTGCTTTTCGTAGATGGAGGACTGAACGCCCTGCGGATAATTTGAACTACATTTTTTTACTTTGCCCTATGCGTGCATGGGTGATTGGCCTTTTGGTAGGCCTGGGGGCAGCACAGCGAGCTTACCGAAGCTACTTGAGTGCTGGCCCTTCGGTAGGCATCACCAACTATAAAGGCGATCTAGACGATGACTTCACTATCAAGTTTACGCGGCCAGGCTTTGGCATCAACCTTTTCTATAACTTCCATCCCCACCTGCGCGTACGCCTTACCTTCACGCAGGGCTGGATTGGGGCCGCCGACTCCATGAGCACCAATCGGTTTCGCAAATGGCGAAACCTCCATTTTAGATCCCACATTACGGAATTTAGCCTTCAGCTTACCTATGATTTCTTTGCCTCGCCGCGTATTTATCGCTTTCGTCCGGCCTTCACTCCTTTTATTTTTGCGGGCATAGGTGTCTTCAATTTTGATCCACGGGCCAAAGGCCCCGATGGGCGTTGGTATCGCCTGCAGCCTTTAGGTACAGAGGGTCAGTACCTGAATGACCCTACGCGCGATTACCCTAAGCCTTACGCACTCACGCAGATATGCATTCCGATGGGGATTGGGGCGCGCTGGCGGCTTTCTACGCGGTGGGATCTCCTCTTTGAAATTGGGCTGCGCAAAACCTTTACGGACTATCTGGATGACGTGAGCGACCGTTATCCGCCCCCCGACCTAATGCTAGCCCAAATGGGGCCGATAGCCGCCGCCCTTTCGGATCGCAGCGGCTACCGAGACCAAGGAAGCAGTGGCTTCGCCGCTAACGATATACGAGGTTTCGCCAACCAGAAAGATTGGTACGTCTATACGGGCTTCACCCTGCTTTACATTATAGACCCGGGCGAGCGTTGTCCAAAGTTTCGCTAGTGGAGGCGATATACCCTCATCAGCTTGACCCGACGCGCCTACCCCAGCATGTGGCGATTATCATGGATGGGAATGGGCGTTGGGCGCAAAAGCGGGGTAAGCGGCGCATAGAAGGGCACCGGGCGGCCCTCACCGCCGTGCGCGAGGCCGTAGAAACGGCCGCGGAATTAGGCCTACGCTACCTGACCCTGTATGCTTTCTCCACCGAAAATTGGCAGCGGCCCCCTGAGGAAGTCCAGGCCCTTATGCAGCTCTTGGAAGAAGTCCTGGTGCATGAAGAAGCCAACCTTATCCAAAAAGAAGTAACTCTGAAGGTAATTGGCTCTCTGGAGGACCTGCCCCCTGCCGTGCGGAAGCGCTTGGCTTTAGCGCAGCAGCGTACGCGTTACGGCCAGCGCCTCATACTCACCCTAGCCCTCAGCTACGGGGGGCGTCAAGATATCCTACAGGCGGTCCGCCGCATCGCCCAAGCCGTAAGGGAGGGCGAATTCCCCCCCGAGGCCATCACCGAAACCCTCTTCCGGCGCTTTCTCTGGACCGCTGATCTGCCAGACCCCGAGCTACTTATCCGTACCAGCGGCGAGTATCGCCTAAGCAACTTTCTCCTGTGGGAGTGCGCCTACACCGAATTCGTTTTCCTTCCTATATTCTGGCCCGATTTTCGGCGAGAGCATTTCTATCAAGCCCTATGGGAATATCAGCGGCGCGAGCGGCGTTTTGGCCAAGTGCTTTCCTCTTAGTCTATGCCCAGGGTACGCTGGAACCAAGTACCCTAACTATCGCAGGCCTGCGCGTAGAAGGGAACCAGTACATAGATGCGCAGGCGATTCTGATTACCAGCGGGCTCTATCTAAGTCAAAAGGTACGTGTGCCAGGGGACGATTTGGCCGCCGCTGTCCAGAAATTGTGGCGGCAAGGAATTTTTGGAGATGTCCAAATTTTAGCTGACAGTGTCAAGGAGGGTAAAATATGGCTGGCTATCCGCGTAGAGGAGCGCCCGCGCCTTAGCCGCTTTGTTCTACGCGGCGTGAATAAAAGTCAGGCTAAGGAAATCTCGGAAAAGATCGGGCTGGTGCGCGGCACTATCTTTACCGAGACCCAGCGCTTGAATGCCCAGCGTATCATCTTAAACTACCTGCAAAGCAAAGGTTACTATCAAGCGCGCCTTACCACCGACATTGAGCCGGATACGGGCAAGAATACGGTCAAGGTAACCTTTCGGGTAGAGCGTGGGCCCCGCGTCAAAATTGAGCGGATCACCTTAGAGGGGCTTCAGGACCTTTCGGCCGGCTGGGCCAAACGCAAGCTCAAGGAAACTAAAGAGCGGCGTTTTTACCGCTTTTGGAAGCGCTCGCGCTTCCAGCGCAAAGAGTTTGAAGAGGATTTGGAGCGGCTTACGCGCGCCTTACACGAGCGCGGCTATCGCGATGCGCGCATTTTATCCGATAGCGTCTGGCTTGTGTCCCCTAAACGCCTGCGCGTGCATATCCAGCTCTATCAGGGCCGGCGCTACTACTTCCGCCATATCTATTGGGAAGGGAATAGCCTCCATGACTCTACTACCCTTAGCCGTATTCTGGGTATCCGGCGCGGCGAGGTGTATAATCCCACCCTCCTAGAACGGCGCCTAAGTATGGACCCTAACGGCAATGATGTCGCTTCGCTCTACTTAGATGATGGGTATCTTTTCTTTCGGGCGGAGCCTGTGGAGCGGGTCGTAGGAGAAGATTCCGTGGATGTGGTGATTCGGATTTTTGAGGGGCCGCAGGCTACAATTCGTCGGCTGCTTACGGAGGGTAATGACCGTACGCGCGATCGGGTAATTTTACGGGAGGTGCGCACCCTTCCTGGCGATAAATTCAGTCGCAGTGCCCTTATTCGCTCCCAGCGCGAGCTTTTAGCCTTAGGCTATTTTGATCAAGAAAAGACCCAAATCCTTCCCCTGCCAGACCCCAGTGAGGGAGTGGTGGACCTCAAGTATGTCTTAGAAGAGCGGCCTTCGGATCAAGTCTTCCTACAGGGTGGCTGGGGAGGGCGCATCCGGGATGCCTATGGAAATGTAATCGGCGGTGGGCTCATCCTTACCCTTGGCCTGCGCTTCAATAACTTCTCCTTCAGTCGGATCCCCTACAAGCGGGCTTGGCGTCCTTTGCCCACCGGGGATGGGCAGCAGCTCGGCCTCCAAGTCCAGCTAAATGGCCGCAACTTCCAAAACTACGCCATCAACTTCTTAGACCCCTGGTTCGGCGGGCGCAAACCCAATTCCTTCGGAGTTTCGGCCTACTACTCAATTCAAACGGGCATCCTATCGGATTTTCACCTATCTATTTTGGGCTTGTCGGTAGATTTGGGGCGGCGGCTTCGTTTTCCGGATGACTTTTTCCGAAGCTATCTTACAGTGGCTTACCGTTACTACACCGCTCGCAATGCCTTCACGCTTTTAGGCGATCGAGGCCAAGCCTATGTCAATATCTTCGCCCTTCGGCAAGCGATAGAGCGCACGAGTATAGATGCGCCCATATACCCACGCTCGGGCTCTTCGGTTATTCTGTCGGTGGAGGCTACTCCCCCGTGGTCCTATATTCTGCGCAGCGGTTATGTGCCCCAGCGCGATGCCCTGCGCCTCTTGGAGTTCCACAAATGGCGCATGGATGCCCAGTTTTTCGTGCGGGTGGTAGGGAACATGGTTTTGGCGCCGCGCTTTCGCCTCGGCCTCCTAGGACGCTACAATCCAGCCTTACCTTTCTCCCCTTTCGAGCGCTTCTTCTTAGGGGGAGATGGGATTCAAGGCTTTAGTATTGACGGCCGGGAAATTATCGCCCTGCGCGGGTATGCCTCGCCTTTTATTGGGCCAGCTAATGGATCTTTGGCCTTCACTAAATTTACTCTGGAATTGCGCCAGCCTATTTCCCTCAATCCAGCGGCTATGCTGTGGGTGCATGCTTTTGCGGAAGGGGGCAACGCTTGGGGTAATCTGCGGATGGTCAATCCGCTCCAGCTGCGTCGCTCTTTTGGTGTAGGCGCCCGGATATTCCTGCCCATGTTTGGCCTACTGGGAGTAGACTACGGGTATGGCCTAGATGACGCCCGGGATCCAAATGGCTTTCCTTTAGGTGGCGGGCGCTTTCACTTCATGATAGGTCAGCAGCTATGAAGAAGGGCATAGGTTTAGGGCTCATCCTCCTCTTTACGGGGGGGCTTTTGGCGCAAAAAGTAGGCTTTGTGGATAGCCAAGCTATTTTAGAAAAACTACCTGAGTACAAGGCGGCCGAGCAGGAGATTGAGCGGCTTACGCAGCAGTGGCAGAAGGAAATTGAGGATCAGTATGCGCGCATAGAGCAGCTTTTCCAGCAGTATCGGGAGCAAGAGCCGCTCATGTCGCCCGAAATGAAGCGCCGCAAGCAGGAAGAGATAGAGGCCGAAGAGCGTAAGGTCCGTGAGCTGCAGCGTCGGCGCTTCGGTCCAAACGGCGACCTCTTCAAGCAGCGCGAGGAAAAAATGAAGCCCATTTTGGACCGTCTCCAACAGGCTATTCAAGCCGTAGCCCAGGAGCGTCGCTTCTCTATCATTTTGGATCGCAGTGCGGGCGGCGTACTGCTCTACGGAGAAGCGGCCTACGATGTGACCGATGCCGTGGCTAATAGACTTGGCGCACGCTGAGAAATTCCTACCTTTGGCTGATGTGGCCAATACGCCTACGCTTAGCCGGCATAGCTATCCTCCTTTCCTGTAGCCAACCTTCCGTTTCGCCGGCTCAGCCTACGCCTAAACCGCTCCGCATAGGCTATACAAATTTGGAACTCGTACTTAGCTATATGCCCGAAGCCCAGCAGGTGGAGCAGCAGCTGCGTAGCTATGAGCGCAAAGTAATTGAGCAGCTCAATATCAAGCAGAGCTACCTCCAAACTAAAGTGGAGGAATATACTGAACTCAAGCAGCAGGGCAAACTGACCGCCGCCCAAGAGGAAGAAAGGCGCAAGGAAATCATGAAGCTGGATGAAGAAATCAAGCGCTTCCAAGAAGAGTCTGAGCAAAGCTACCTCAAGAAAAAAGCGGAGCTTCTGCAGCCTATTATTGAAAAGCTTCAAAAGGCTATAACGGAATTAGCCACAGCGGAAGGCTATGACTACATTCTGAATAATTCCAACGCTACGGGGGTGGCTTTTATTCTTCATGGACCTAAGGCGGATGATGTTACGGATCGGCTTCTGCGGCGTTTGGGGATAGATACGACGAGAATTCAGCGTCCTTCGGGGGATACGCTGAAGGCCTTACCAAGTACGGGGGCTACGCCGGGTCCGGGCTTACCGCGCCGATGAGGCGCATTGGTTTATTTGACTCGGGTTTGGGCGGGCTTATTACGGCGCGCTGGGTGTGGATGCGCCGGCCCAAGGTGGATTTGCTCTACTATGGCGATACGGCCCACCTGCCCTATGGGGATAAATCCCCCGCCCAACTGCGGGGGTATGTGCGCGAAATTGTGCGTTTCCTTATAGCCGCTGGGGCGGAAGGCATCGGAATAGCCTGCAATACAGCCTCAGCGGTAGCGGTGGATGTAGCCCAGGAAGTAGCGGCTGGCCTCCCCGTTTGGGATGCCATCCAGCCTACGCTAGCCTACTTTCGCGCACATCGCCTACCCGAACCGGTCGGTGTCATCGGTACTTACACTACCATTCGCTCGCACCTTTACGGCCGAGCCCTAAGCCAAATGGGCTATACGGTAAAAGAACTGGCTACCCCTCTTCTGGTACCGCTAATTGAGGAGGGATGGACTAAGCACCCCGCTACCCGTGCCGCTCTGCGTACCTATCTAACCGAACTAGGAGAAGTGCGGACGCTAGTTTTAGCCTGTACACACTATCCCCTTCTAGTCCCGCTTATTCGCCGCTACTACCTAAGGCGCGGTCAGGATGTAAAGATAATCAGCACGGCGCGCCTCTTAGCGGAAGCCATCTGTAGCCCACTCACCGATTCTGGACAAAAGGGCTCTTTGACCCTATGGCTATCCGACCCCAATCCCCGCTTTATAGCCTTAGCGAGTCGTTTTTGGGGTAGCCCCCTTCGGCCCATGCCCCTTCCTTGCCCCTCATAGAGCCAGAAAGTCCTCAAATTCGCCCTGCGCCTAATGGATTCTGTAAATACCTTCAACAAGCGGGGAAAAGCTACCACTCCCTACAGGGACTTCCGCTAGTGTATAAAGACCCTGGGCCTGTGTCTGGCACGACGCGCTTAGCGCGCCAAATCCCCTGAGGTGAAACGGCTTCGCGCAAGGCTCCAACTTACCTCAGGCGGTACGGGTGACATCAGTTTGCTACAGGAGGGTTTCACTTGCGGCCTTTTCTGGTAGTTCAGGGGGGCCTTTCAGCTCGGGATGCGGGTGATAGCGGTGGGCTGTGCCGAGGCTGGGGTTTTAGCGGCCTTCCTTTTGACGGGAGCCTCAGAGGCTGTAGGTACGGATATCAAACAGCTACGCTTGGAGTCTGGACAGACCGTAGCCCTAACCCTCCAATTCTCCCTTAGGCTTGTGCCCCAAGACATCCTACGCCAAGAGATACCTTCGGGTTGACAGGGTTAATTTCACTTGGCTATCTTTGGGGATGTAATAGAACATTTGGAAGATACCGAACTGGCGCTAAGCAGGATAGAAAGCCTTTTGCAGCCTGGTGGCTTTCTTTTAGTGGTTTTTCCGCCTTATCCCTCGCCCTGTGGGGGGTATCAGCCTATTAGCCGCAGCTTTTGGGGCAAAGTGCCTTACCTCCATTCCTTTCCAGAGAAAACTTTTAGCTGGCTTCTTCCTTCGGAGGCATCTCAGGAAAACTCAGAAGTATTTCGCCTAAGGACTATACGACTTTCCTACCAAAATTTTCTACGGGCGGTAAGACAGGCAGGGTTGGGCCTGAAAGCGGAGCCCCACTCCCTTCTTTGGCTTGCGCTTCGGTATCGGTTGGGACTTCCCTTCGTTCCTCTCGTGTTCCTCGCCCCTTTCGTGCGCCTCCGGGCAGGTCTCCTATTAATATTTTGTGCCGAGGTCGGCTACCTCCTTCAAAAGCCCTTCATACCCAACTCGCATCGGCTTTATTCTTAGAGTAATTCGCCAAATTGCTATACGAAGGTTATGTTTGATCGTTGAAGGGAAGTTTGCACCTTTGTTGCATGCGGTTAGTCGGCATAGGATTAGTTGCGGGACTATCAGTAGGGAGCAGCTGGAGCCAGGAGGCGCGTAGCGCCTTCTTAGGTACTTGGCAGCAAGCCGGAACCTGCCAAGTGCGGGTTATCAAAAGTAATCTAGTTTCTCAAAGTGAGGCCTCCCAAGCGGAAGCCACTCAAACAAGTACGCTCACCATTTCCGCTGATCCCCAAAATGCGCGCGGCGTCTTAATACGGATCACCTATCGGAGTCAAGCTCAGAACGCCGGCGCTTCAGTCTCCTCTACGGCAGAGGAAGAGCTGCGTGGCGAAGTAATCTCTAATTCGGAGCTTCGCATTCCGCGTCAACAGGGGGCTATGAGCGACATAGAAGGCACGGCTAAGCTAGAGGGGGGACGATTGACCCTTCAGCAGCGCGTGGTTATGAATCACGATGGGACGTATCATGAAGCCGAGCGCATCTGCACCTATAACCGCGGGACGGTCAATCGCCCCCCTATTCAGCGGGCTCCCCTTGGGCCGATACGCGGGCGCTAGCCTAAGAGTCGCTGGATAGCCTCACCCGCATCATAGACCGGCGAAAAGCCGGCACCCAAGAGAAGGCTACTCCCAATAGCCGAACGGTAGCCCCCAGCGCAATGTACGATTATCGGACGCGTACGAGGTACCTCAGCCAAGCGCTCGCGCAGCTCATCTAAAGGAATGTTAAGAGCCCCTCTAATACTGGGTCTGGAAGCCGCCTCATCTTGCCCCCGCACATCTATTATCGTGTAGGACTGTCCATCATTTCTCAGGCTTTCCACCTGAGAGAAAAGCTCAGGTCCAACCTCCTCGCTATACGCTAGGCCTACAAAGACGCCCCGAAGGTTCGCCTCGTAGCCAATAGCC
>JANXCX010000015.1 GCA_025059535.1 Bacteroidia bacterium | reverse complement strand
GCTACAAATATTATGTGCTACCTGCTGCCTCCCCGCGTTTCCAGCCCCTTCCTTTGAAGGCCTTAGAGAAATGGGATAGCCTTCGTGCGGCTTCCCAGTTTTTCGTCCCGCCTATCACCTCAACCTCTTCGGATTCGTTTGTTCCAAGCTTACAGCGCAGCGGGAGCCTTATTCGTACCCTCACCATAGGCACGGGCCAGAATGCTACCTTCAATAGCGCCTTCCGCCTCCAATTAGAAGGTCAAATAGCTCCTGATCTTTTCTTGCTGGCGGCCCTCACCGACGAAAACCTACCCTTTCAAACGGCAGCTACGCAGACGCTAGCCGACTTTGATAGGGTTTATATCGGCCTGCGCTGGCGAAAAATTCAGCTTTTCTTGGGCGATCTTGAGCTGCGCCAGAGCGGTACGACCTTTGCTAACTTCTATCGGAATGTCCTTGGCCTAGAAGCGCGCCTACCGTGGAAGGATCAGCAAACCCGCCTGGCCTTCGCCGAAGCAAAAGGTCGCTTCCATACCAACTCCTTCCTTGGGCAAGAAGGCCGCCAAGGCCCCTACCCCCTAACGGGTAAAAATGGCGAACGCTTCATCACCATCCTCGCCGGCTCGGAAAGGGTGTATGTAAATGGCCTGCTCATGCAGCGGGGTCAAGACAAGGATTATATCATGGATTATGCCGTAGGGGAAATCACCTTCACGCCGCGCGTGCCTATAACGGCCGCCACTCGCATTGTGGTGGACTTTGAATATGCCGACCGCAGTTATGGGCGTACTTTCCTCTGGGCCGAGCAAAAAGGAAGCCTTGGGCCGCTGACCTATACCTGCGCTTACTTTCGGCAGGCGGATAATCCGCGGCGCCCGCTGGATTTTTCCCTCACTCCTGCCGAAGAGGCCTACCTGGCCAGTTTGCCGCCTGGGCAGTCCGTAGGTATTCTCTCTGGTATAGATACCCTTCCCTACGAAAGCGGGAGCATCCGCTATGAGCGGCGCGACACGCTCCTAAATGGACAGCTGATAAGCTTTTTTCAGGTCAGTCAAGACCCCGAGCGGGCTTTGTACCAGCTTAGCTTCTTCTACGTAGGGGCGGGACGAGGGGACTACATCCGCGAGCGCTCTACGCTAAATGGGAATGTTTTCCGCTGGGTAGGAGAGGGACGGGGAGATTATCGGATTGGCCGGGTGATACCCCTGCCTACCTCAGTGGAGGTGCTTAGCCTGCGCCACACCTGGCAGCTTACCCCTGGCCTGAGCTGGGAGAGTGAATTGGACGGGAGCCGATTTAGCGAAAATCGCTTCGCCGGGCATGTCAAAACGGATTTAGCCACCCGCCAAAAGCTGCGGTGGCGGCTCGGCTCCGATACCCTCACTTGGACCTTCGCGCCTGAGGTAGCCTTCCAGTACGTAGGCGCCGCCTACCAAAATGCCGATCGCGTCTATGAGCGCGAGTATGGGCGCCTATGGAACTTCAACGACCTTGGCAGACGCGCCATAGAGCGCCTGATAGAAGCCAAACTGCCCCTGACATGGAAGCGCCGATACCGCCTTACGCCACATATAGGCTGGCGCAGCTGGGGCGATTCCCTCCAAAACCAGCGCTACGCCGTTTTGTGGGAAGGCACCGATACTACCCGTGGGCTAGGCGGCCAATACCTCTTAGAATACCTCCCCGCTTCTACCTCTATAAGCCAGGATCGCTGGTTTCGCCAAACGGGTAGAATTTTCTATACCCTAGGCCGCTGGCAGTTTGGCTCTGCCGTATGGACGGAGCGCCGCCGCACCAAGCCGGCCGATAGCGCTACCTTCCGCTTTCAGGAATATACCCCTTTTTTGCGTTATCACGGCCTGGGCTTTACCTTTTACCTAAGCTACCAATGGCGGCAGGAGTGGCAGTACCTGGCTTCGGAGTTGGCGCCTGCCGAAAAGTTGCGCTTCGTGGCTCATATGCCGCAGATGGAAATAGCCCTTACTCGCGAAGCCGTAGCCTTTCGGACTAGCCTGGCCTATCGCCTCTTCCAGCCAGGGGATACTGGCTTTCGCCTAGAGGCCAAACGCCTAATTCTTAGCCAAAATACCTTGCGCCTGCGCCTGCGCCCATGGGAAGTGGAGGGCTTTTACCAGGTCTCCGCCGAGCAGACGCCCCAGCGGCAAATCCTCTTCGTCAGTGTCAATCCCGGTCAAGGCACCCACGAGTGGCGCGATTTGAATGGGGATGGTCTCCAACAGCTGGAAGAATTTTTTCCAGCGGTCAATCCCCTTTTAGCCAATTTTATTCGGGTGCAGCGGGCTACGGGGCGGTTTATTCCGACTATAGCGGTGGGGGCGGCGTTGACCTTACGCTGGCAGCCGACTCGTCGCCTCCGCTGGCTCAGCTACCAGAGTAATACCCGCTTAGACCAGCGCCAGAGCGCGCCCGATAGCCGCTGGTACCGCTACCTACCCGCTCCCCCGCCCACCGACTCTACCTTTCTGCAATGGACGCTGCTCCATCGGCAGGAGCTTTTTCTCTTCCGAACCGCTGCCCGAGGCGATCAGACTTTCTCTTTCCAGTATCAGCTTAGCCAGCTTTTTCCGCTTTCGGGTCTGCAGCGCCAGCAGACAGTTCAAGTGCTGGCGCGCACCCGCTACAATTTCACGCAGGCCTTTGGGGCTGAAGTGGCCCTGACCCACCTGCGTCGGCTTAGCTATGGGCTACAGCAGCCTGAATTGAACTACCGCTACCACGGATGGGAGGTGTATCCCCAGGTTGTTTATCAGCCGTCCGGCCGCTGGCGCACAGCAATCGGCCTACTGATGCGCTGGCGGTGGATAGAAGTGCCGGCCTCCCCACGCCTATGGGGCATGCGTCTGCCCTTAGAGCAGCGTTGGAGCCTGCGTGCTGGAGCTCTCTTCAGCCTGCGCGTTGAACCCGCCTTTTTCCAAGGCCCCCCGTTGCCGCCCCTCTTAGGCATAGACCTTTTAGAGGGCTTTCAGCTTGGCCGAAGCGCCTTCTTGGGCCTTACCCTTAGTTACCCCATCGGCCGATTCATAGAGCTTTCCCTCCTTTACGAGGGGCGTTTCTCGCAGGTTGTCCCCATTCATTCG
>JANXCX010000006.1 GCA_025059535.1 Bacteroidia bacterium | reverse complement strand
GCTTTATCCAGCAGTTCTCGTACATAGGTGAAAAATTCCATGTGTCCGCCCTGGTAGGAAGTCAGGGCTACGGCCTGGACGTCTTCCTGCAGGGCAGCGGTTACAATCTCAGCCGCACTGCGATTGTGGGCTAAGTGAATTACCTCTGCTCCTGAGGCCTGCATGATGCGCCGCATGAGATTGATGGCTGCATCATGCCCATCAAAGAGTGAGGCAGCGGTTACGAGGCGAATAGGATATTTGGATTTGTAGGGCTGGGCTTCGGCTTTCCCGACGAAGCGCTGAGCGGTAGGCGCAGGCATAGAGCAAAGATAGCTTAATTCCTGATGTGTGCATATCTTTGTCGCATGTCTAATCCCCAGATTGAAATCGCTTAGAAAGATCAAGCCCCTTCTCCATCTTCACTCTACTGGGTCTTTGATGAACCGAACGCCCTTTCCATAAATAAAGCACGAATGGAACTCATAGCCTCTGTCTTGGAGACACTTTCACCCCATGTGAGCTTGAAGTCAGCCTTAGATGTAGGGGCAGGCGTAGGGTATTTCAGCCGGTTTCTGAAAGATAAGGGACTGGAGGTAGTAGGTATAGAGGGAAGGGAAGAAAATGTACGAGAAGCCCGGCGCAGACACCCAGATATTCAGTTTCTCTGTAGAAATGTGGAAGATCCTTCTCTTCCAGAAATAGGGTCGTTTGACTTAGTGTTAGCCTTTGGTCTCCTATATCATTTAGAGAATCCTTTTGCTGCTGTGAGAAATCTTGCAAAAATGACCAAGAAGGTTCTCTGATAGAGTCTATGATAACTGGCTGGGAGTATCCGAGCATGATGATAGTTGAGGAATCTAAGAATATCAATCAAGGGCTAAATCTCGTAGCTTTTTATCCGTCAGAGAGCTGCTTAGTAGCGATGCTACATTATGCTGGTATGCCTTTTATCTATAGACCTAAAAGAATGCCTAATTATGTAGATTTTCACGATCGTCTCCTTTACCATAAAGCCCGTACCGTTCTCATGGCTACCCGATTTGAGGTTTCCCATCATGCCTTTGTACCTGTTAGGGTCGTGTAATGCCTAAAGACTCTAGTTTAGATGATACTAAGTCCAAACCCCTCAACAGGTTGTATAGGCTCTTGAGTAAGCTTTTTGGGTTCATATTACGTCTACCACTTAAGGTGGGCTATACAATCTGGTGGATGAAAAGCTAGTCAAACATGACTGATTCTCGTAAGGGAGAAAAAGCATACGGTTTCACCGAGCGAATTAGCTATTTCTTTTAATTTAGGCTTCATGTATTTACAGGAAAATTTTCTAAGCCACTCTGGGCCAAGTGTGTATAAAGCTGGACTAAAAGTATATCCCCGCTAGGCGAAACCGCTCTCGCTCATACACAAGGGCGGGGAAAGGAGCCTTAATGGCTACTAATATATGGCGCAGCAGCGTAGGCTTTTTCAATAGAAATTCCCAATTTATGTCTAGGCTCAATATCCACCGTCGCCATTCGCGGGCTTTCCAGACGGAAGGCGGCTCCTGGTGATAGCCGCCTAGCAGGCCGCGCGCTCCATGCCCTATCGCTAGCCCCACTGGCAGCTTTTTGTGGAAAAGGCATAGCCAGTAGGTTTGTCCGTTGTAGTCTTTGAGAATTTGCGCTAGCCCGCGGCCTAAGGCATCGGGCCTTTGCTTCGCATAGGGGGAGGGAAAGAAAGAAAAGCGAATCGTTACCTGCCAGGGCGTAGCTCTAATTGCATGATTAAGGAAAAAAAGCGCACTACCAGCTGAGTTAGCGGCTAAGTCCCATAAGGAAGCCCCCCATTTTGGGAAGAACCCGTCCACTACCTCCACACTACTCTGAAAGCCCCATGCAAGAGCCATACCTAGGTAGGTGGCGAAGGTGGGGCTTCCTCCTTCCCTTTGGGCTAATTCGGCGTATAAGCGGCTCAAATGATAGGTAGTCCAAACATGCCCCAGCTTATCCATTTGTTTCCACTCTATCCCGTCGTCAAAGAAGCGCCAGCCTTTAGCTTTTGGCCAAGGATACCAAGCCATAAAGGGCCCTCCGTAAATCACCCCATAACTCACGCTTACCTTCCACCAGAAGCGCTTAGCCAGAGTGTCGCCGCCATGGAGGCTCCACCCAAGGCTAATAATCAAACTCAGTTTCAGCAGCCAGCCAGCGTAAGTAATCAGGTAACCCCTTTGCAATAGGAATGGCCAAAATAGCAGGCACCTGATAGCTATGGTGGGCTTTGATGATTTTCTCCACCTCTTCATAGTAATCATAGGGGGCTTTGAGGAGGAGTAAAGTTTCCTGTCCTTCCTCTAACTTGCCTTCCCACCAGTAGAGCGAATGGATAGTAGGAACTATATTAGCACAAGCTGCCAGCCGCCGCTCTAAGACTTTCCTCGCAAGGGTGCGCGCCTCCTCCAGATTGGAACAAACGACGTACACGAGGGCAAAATCGGCTTGCTCCATACCTCTAAAGTAGGAGATTTGTGCGAAGATGTGGGCCGGTTTAGATTTAGCTGCTAGTCCGCGGCGTCCTTCGGGGGTAGTGATAGGGGAAAGTTGGGAAAACTTATATGCCACTACGGCCCATTCCGATGAAGAAATTCTAGTCCTTTTGAGGGGTGTTGTGCAGAGGGTATGGGTGGATGCGCCGCTTACCTGTGGGGAGGGTCCCTTTCGGGCGTGCGATAAACTCCTACATCGGGAAGGGCTTACGCCATTGCCCCTGAGTTGGAAAAGCATGCAGCAGCTTCACAAGCGGGCTTTTTCCCTCCAGAAGCTTCTGACGATACCTTGGCACGAAACCTTTCCTTGGGCCCTCTATCGGCATATTTTTCGCCTACAGAACCTGAAAGGAAGACCGCATAAAGACCCCTTGCTCTTGGCGCACTGGGGCGCAAAAAAGGGCCTTCGGCTCCAGCCTACTTCCATACATGAGTGGGATGCCTTGGCCTGTTGGGCGATAGGATGGCTTTTTCAAAAAGGTGAATTACGCGCGATCCAAGCCCCAGATGGTACCGTGTGGATTCCTTGAGTCCCTCCTATAGGCTAAGGTCAAAAAAGTACCTCAGTTAGTTTCTGGCTTTTACCTTCCTTGCGCGCAGGATGATTTGTACGTAAATTTGCCTATGCCCCTCTCTACTATTTGGAGTCAAGCCTGGGAAAAATTCTGGAATAAAAATTGGAGTGTAGGAGTTTTATTGACTTTAGGCTTATCTCTCCTTTCTCTTATTCCGGTAGTCGGGGTGATTTTGAGCTTTATTCTTAGCGTAGTCCTTAACTATTACGCTCTTCAGGTCTGGCGCTCTGATGCTCCTGTGGAGTTTGGGCAGGCATTTCCACCCCTAATCTCGTATGCTAAGATTCTACTGGGAGCGCTTATAATTGGGCTCATAGGGGGTGGATTGGTCCTTCCCATCTTTTATATGCGCGAACTGATGAGTGTAAATCTCCTTTTTGTTCTTGCGGGCCTTATCATATTTGTGGGTGTTGTAACTTTCTATTTCTTTTCCTACTTCATTTTAGAAAGGGAGGCTGGCGTATTTGAGGCGCTTCGGGGTTCCCTCACTATTTTACTGCAGAATCCTGGCAAATCAATCCTTTTTATCCTTACGCTGATTCTTGTAAATTTGCTAGGCCTTTTAGCCTTAGGGGTAGGGTTATTGGTGGCGCAGCCTTTGGGTTATATCGGGGGAGCTGGCTTTTATCTTACCCATCGGCCTGACTCCTCCTCGCCTAAGCTAGCCTAAAGGGGAGAGCGTTCTCTCTAGCCTGTGAAGAGGGATTTGCCCTTCAGTTTCGCTGAGGGGACGTAAAGGCGATGTCCAGGCTTTGGCGGGCTAAGCTGGCGTTATCCCACTAATGTCTCAGGCGCTACACGGATAAGGGAGCGCAGGGCGGTTTTACAGGCGAGGGCTTTTGAAAAGCCAAGCGCCGGCGGCTCATTCTCTAGCCCAAGGGCTCTTGTAAGCTCTGCAATACGTAGCATAGGTAGGAACGCAAGGGGCCTAGGCCTCACCCTTGGCCTGCACCAGGGTCTCAATTATCGCATGGTCCCCTTTCGCCAGGCCCGAAAGGTATTTGCCGTCTCCCCATAGGCAAAATATTCCAAAAGGCCTATCTTCTCAATAGTGGTTATCTTTTCTTTCCAGCTTTCGGAGGATTCGGCAAACCCGAAAAACTCGTAGCCTGCTATGAGGCCTCTTAGGTAGCCTTTGAGAGCGCTTCTAATGAGTGGGGTAAGAGGGGGGCGGTGCGGCACGGCTAACCAGGTCTCTACGCAACTGCGCGCCAGCAAAACCAGCTGCCGACCTACATAACCCGTCGCAGAAGTATCACTCTCAAACGCCCTCTCAAGCGCTGCATAAAAATACAAGAACGCCAGGGGATCCGTTGAATCGGGGCACTGAGGGAAAACCTGTTCTATCCTACTTCGGTTTATTCCAGTCAAAAGCGCTACTTTCTCTAAAAGGGCTGGGGGAGACTCAGGGGTCTTTAGATATAGGTGGGCCACTTCGTTGAAAAATCGGTTATTCCAGGTAAGGCGCCGTACGGCTTCCATGGCTGGGCGCAGCTCGTTTAGCCACCGCATGGAGCGTAAGTCTTCAAGATAGCGAGACACCTTATAGTGCAATTCGGCATAAGGTAGAGGATTCTGCAGCCAAACTAAGCCTAATAGGATAATCATTAGGGTAGTGCGGAAAATTCAGCGGGAAGAAAAAGGAGTTTATACCACAGGTGAAGCCACTGCGGGAGGTACTCCGCATAGTAAGCGGCTACGCGGGCCTGGGCTAGCGCTTCGGGGGTACTGCGCGGATTGCGTAGGACTTCGTGGGCCCAGAAAAGGGCCTTGGCGGGGTTGTGCCAGCGCTGAAGGCTCCATTCGGCCAGAAGTAATTGGGCGGGGATATAACCCGTCTGAGCGGCTTTTTCCAGCCAGAATTGGGCTAGGGAATCGTTTCGTGGGGTCCCTCCTTTACCTGAGGCATAGTAGCGGCCCAAAGTGGTCATCGCCTGGGGATCGCCTAGCTCAGCCGCTCGTTGGGCATAGCGGAAAGCGGCTTTCGCATCGGGAGGAAGAACTGCCACATATAAGGGCGAGAGGGAATCTGGCGGCTCCAGCACCTCATATAGTACTTTGAGGGCCAGAAGGTAGTTCTGAGCCGCTGCGGCTTCTAAGAGGCGGCGTCCCTCCGCTGGCCGTTTAGGTCCCTCTACGCCCCTCAAATAAGTAAGCCCCAATAGGTATTGGGCTTCGGGTGCGCCCTTTTGCGCAGCTATTTTGAGGTACTTCTGTGCGCTGTCTGGCTGAAGCTCTACGAGCTGGTAGTGTTCTACCAGCGCTAGGCAGGCGGAGGTTTCTCCCTGTTGGGCTGCCCGACGCAGGGAGTCCAGCTGAGCTGGCGTACGACCTTGTAGGTGGAAGCGGGGATCCTTTCCCAGTACGCCTGTAGTGATGCGTAGCGGCTGAGCCAGAAGGCCGCCCACTATAACTACCCACCTAAAGCTGCTCCAGGGCTGCTTCCACATGGGCGTAAATTTCCTCTTGAATGCTCTTGTAGTTGCGTGGGCGGAAAGGCTGGCCTAATAGGCGCTGGTAGACTTCTACATACCGATCGCGCGCCTCACGCAGTACTTCTACCTCCAAGGGGGGAGGCGTAGCGTTGGGCTGACCTTGAAAGCCCTGGCGCATGAGCCACTCACGGATGTATTCTTTGGTAAGGTGGATTTGGGGGTCTCGGCGGGCCTGCCGCTCGTAGTAGCCCTCCAGCTTAAGGTAGCGGGCGCTGTCGGGCGTATGCACCTCATCGGCTAGAACCACCTGACCGTCAATTTCGCCAAATTCATACTTAGCGTCACACAGAAGCATGCCCCCCTTTTCGGCTATTTCCATTCCCCCGCGGAAAAGCTCTAAGGCATAGGCGCGTATGGCCTCCCAGTGCGAGGGTGGCACGAGACCCGTTTCTAAAATCTCCTTTTCGCTAATTTCCACATCATGGCCGATGACGGATTTGGTAGTGGGGGTTATAATAGGTTCGGGGAGGAGGTCATTTTCTATAAGGCCTTCAGGTAGGCGTACGCCGCTAATAATACGTCCACCGGCCCGATAGAGCCGCCATAGATAGCCTACCAAGCAGCGCCGTACAATTACCTCCACGGGATACATGCGGGCCCGACGCATAATAATTACATTAGGATCAGGGGTACTTAGCCAGGCGGTGGGTACCTTAGGCTGGAAATGCCGAAACATAAAGTCTGAGATGCCCGTCAGTACCTGGCCTTTATAGGGTATCGTTTCCGAAAGGATGCGGTCGTAAGCCGATATGCGGTCGGTCGTAATCAGGACAAGATAGGTATAGCGAATCTCATAAATATCCCTTACCTTTCCGCGCCGAAAGCCCGTCTGGCCGGTGAATTGGTAATTTGTTTCATAGAGGCTCGCCATGAGTGTAAAGGTATCAGGGCTTGGAGAGCGCGGCTAAGGTCACAAGGCGGCTACGTAGCGGCTGGCGATTTCTTCCGTCATGGCGAGATTGTGGTAGACCTTCTGGACGTCCTCGTGGTCTTCTAATTGGTCTATGAGGCGGAGGGCTTTTTGGGCTTCTTCCCAAGGCAGTTGTACGTAGGAGAGGGGGACCCAGGCTAAAGTAGCTTCTTCGGGCTCAATGCCGAGCTGCTCTAGGGTTTCTTGGACGCGACCAAATTCTTCATAGGGGCAGGTAACTATGGCGGCGCCTTCGCCGATTTCCACATCTTCGGCGCCGGCTTCCAGCATGGCTTCTAAGAAGCGTTCTTCGCTCGGAAGGCGTTCGGCTGGAATGGTAAAGAGACCTTTGCGGTGGAAGAGGTAGGCGACGGCGCCAGCGGTTGCCAGGCTACCTCCGCTGCGGCTGAAGAGGGTGCGCAGCTGGGATACTGTGCGATTGGTATTGTCCGTCATGGCTTCTATTAGGACGGCTATGCCGCCGGGCGCGTACCCCTCGTATAGCACTTCGGTGTAGGCTTCGGTGCCGCTCCCACCTTTGGAAATGGCTCGTTCAATGACCTCTTTGGGCATATTGGCTCGTCGGGCGTTTTGGATGGCTAGGCGTAGGCGGGGGTTAGAGTCCGGATTGGGGCCACCGCTGCGCGCAGCTACGGTGATTTCGCGCACTAGCCGGGTAAAAAGGGCGCCCCGCCGGGCATCTACCACAGCCTTTTTACGCTTGATTTGGGCCCATTTACTATGTCCCGCCATGAAGCAAAGATACGAGCGACCAGTCAAAAACCCTATCTTCGCCCTATGCAGGCAGCAACTATTGCGGAAGTTTCTACGCGTACGCAGCGGCGCATTCGGAAGGTAGCCGTATTAGGCGCTGGGGTCATGGGCTCGCAAATCGCCCTTCACTTTGCCGGGGCAGGCTTTCCCGTGCTTCTTCTGGATATAGCGCCCACTACACTCACGCCCGAGGAGGAGGCTAAAGGCCTCACGCTAGACCATCCCGAGGTGCGCAACCGCATCGTGCGGGAGCTTTTCCAAAGGGCCCTCAAACTCTCCCCTTCCCCCAGCTTCTCCAGCGCCGTGCCCGAGCGGGTGGAATTGGGCAATTTCACCGATGATTTCCGCCGAATTGAGGAAGCCGATTGGATTTTGGAAGCCGTAGTAGAAGACCTCCAAATAAAGCGGCAGGTGTATGCTGAAGTAGAAAAGTATCGCCGGCCAGGTACGCTTGTTACCTCTAATACGTCTGGCATTCCGATGCGCTTTTTAGTGGAGGGGCGTTCGGCGGATTTTCGGCGGCACTTTGCGGGCACGCATTTCTTCAATCCACCCCGTTACCTGCCTTTGCTAGAGATTATCCCAGGGCCCGATACGGATCCCGAGGTGATAGAATTTCTCATGCATTTTGGCCAGTTACACTTAGGTAAAGAGACCGTCTTATGTAAAGATACGCCGGCCTTTATTGCCAATCGGGTCGGTGTCTATGCAATTATGCATCTTTTGCATGCCTTGCCGCGCTATGGTCTCACGGTGGAAGAGGTGGATCAGCTTACGGGGCCGCTGATTGGCCATCCTAAGTCGGCTACTTTTCGTACGGCGGATGTAGTGGGGCTAGATACGCTGGCCAAAGTAGCCCGCGGCCTGTATGAAAATTGCCCTCAGGATGAGGCGCGTGAGACCTTTAAGCTCCCCGACTACCTGAATAAAATGCTAGATAAAGGCCTTCTGGGTGAAAAAGCTGGCAAGGGATTCTATCAGAAGCTGCATGTAAATGGCACAAGTGTGATCCAAAGCTTAGATTTAGCTACGCTGGAGTATAAGGAGCAGAAGAAGGTACGCTCCCCCCTCCTAGAACAGCTTAAAGCCGAGGAAAAGCTCAGCCGCCGCCTAAAACTGATTGTCCAGAGCGATGAGCCCTACGCAGAGCTCCTCAAGGAAAACATGGCGGCGCTTTTCGCCTATGTTTCGCATCGTATCCCCGAAATTGCGGATGAGATTTATGCGATTGATGCGGCCGTGCGCGCGGGTTTTGGGTGGCAGCTGGGGCCTTTTGAGAAATGGGATGCCATAGGACTGGAGGCGGGGCTTGCCGCCATGGCTAAATACGGCTTGCGTCCAGCCGCCTGGGTAGAAGAAATGCAGCAGGCCGGCTATACCCGCTTCTATGAGGTTCGCCAAGGGCGGAAATATGCCTACAGCCCCCAGCGCAAAACGTATGTAGAAGTACCTGGGCAGGATTGGTACATTATTCTGGATACCCTGCGGGAAGAGCGGGTGATCTGGCAAAATAGTGGGGCTTCCCTATTTGATTTGGGTGATGGGATTTTAGGCGTAGAGTTTCATACTAAGATGAACACAATTGGCGGGGAAGTGCTGGAGGCTATTCAGCGCGCCTTGGATATAGCCGAAAGGCATTATGACGGGTTAGTAATTGGAAACCAAGGTGAGAATTTCTCGGCTGGGGCTAACCTGGCTATGATCTTTCTCTTAGCGGCGGAGCAGGAGTGGGATGAGCTGGATTTTGCCGTGCAGCTTTTCCAGAGGACAGTGATGCGCCTGCGTTACAGTTCGGTGCCTGTGGTTGTGGCGACGCATGGGCTTACCCTGGGCGGGGGCTGCGAGATGGCTCTCCATGCGGATGGCGTACAGGCCGCTGCGGAAACCTACATAGGGCTGGTGGAAGTAGGCGCTGGGGTAATCCCTGCGGGCGGCGGCTCTAAGGAAATGGCCGTACGCATTGCCGAGCGCTACGTAGAGGGGGACGTGGAGCTGAACTACTTCCGCGATATTCTTACCATGATTGCCACGGCGAGGGTGGCTACGTCGGCCTTTGAAGCCGTGGCGATGGGGCTTCTGCGCCCCTATCAAACCCGAATTACCCTAAACCGCCAAAAAGTGCTGCGCGACGCAAAGAGCTATGCGCGCTTTTTAGCCGAGCAGGGCTATGTACCGCCTCAGCCGAAGCGGCAGGTGCGCGTATTAGGCCGCACGGCCTTAGGCGGCGTAGAAGCCTCCCTCTACCAAATGCAACAGGCTGGCTACATCACTGAATACGACCGGCATATTACCCGTAAACTGGCCTACGTTTTAGCCGGGGGGGACCTTACGGGTGTGCAATACGTGAGCGAGGAATATCTTTTGGATTTAGAGCGGGAAGCCTTCTTGAGCCTATGTGGGGAGCGACGCACCCTTGAACGCATTCAACATCTCCTCAAAACAGGTAAGCCTTTGCGCAATTGAGCCGGTGGGGCTGGGGGTGAGTCAGGTACTCTGGCTGGGGAGCTGCCTAGTAGAAATTATAGAGCCGGCCGAGGCGCCGCAGCGAGTCTTAGTTCTTTTACCGGGTTGGAATTTCTCGCGCCAGGCCTGGTGCAAGGAATCCTCGCTCTGCCGAGCGGCTAAGCAGCGCGGCTATCGGCTAGTGCTGCTTGAAATGGGTAAGAGTATTTATGCTTCTCAGGTTTTTCCTGAGACTCGGGCGGATTGGCGCGCTTATCCCACCCTACGCACGCTGGTAGATACGGTATTTCCTGGCTTAGAGCGGCAGGGGTTACTTCTGCCGGGTCGTAGTTTTCTGCTGGGGCTTTCCACGGGTGGTCGGGGTGTAGTGCTGATTTTGGCTCATACGGGACGACTTTTTGCGGCTGGGGCGGCGCTTTCGGGCGACTTTGACCCCCATCTGAATCCGCGTGACCCGCTTCTGACCGGCTGGTATGGCCGCTACAGCGCCCGTTGGGAAGAGGTAGATAATCCCCTTCGTCTAGCGGCTTCTATTCAGGTACCCCTCTTCCTCGCTCATGGGGTCCAGGATAAAGTAGTGCCCTATCAGCACTCCCAAAGGCTCTATGAGCGCCTGAAGGCGCTAGGCTTTCGCCCGCGTGTGGAACTGCGCTTAGACCCAAATGGCGGCCATGATTTTGCCTTCTGGGAAAAGTATGGCTTAGCGGCCTTGGATTTTTTTGACACCCTATGACGGAGAGCCACTGGGCCAGCTTGCTGATTGTGGCGCTGAGTGGGATTATCTCGGCTATAGCTGTGCTTGTCTTTTTCTGGCGGCGCGAGGTGGCCGAACGCCGCCGCCTTCTGTATCAGCAGGTGCTCCAAACCACGCTTCCCCTACGCTTGCAGGCTCTTGAGCGCGCCGCTCTCTTTCTGGAGCGAAATGATCCCAATAACCTTCTTCCCCGTCTCGGTCCCCATACCTTTCAGCGCACGGCGGATCTAGTGGAGCAGATTTTTCGCGTAGTACAGGCGGAATACCTTCATAACGCGGCCCATCAGATTTATATGGGCCCTGCCACCTGGATTGCGCTGCGCACCGCTAAAAATGCGCTTTTTCAATACCTTCAAAGCACGATGGTAGAGCATCCGCCTCACCAAACCGCGCCCTTAGTGTGGGTGGAAAAATTCAAGGAGAAATGGCGGGCTCAAAACCCCGATCCTTTTCAAATAGCCTTAGCGCAGGTGCATCGGGAAATGCAGCTTCTTGCGGAAATTAGTTAGGTTTCCCAGAAGAATCGTATCTTTGTTCATGGCCTTCTGGAAAAAAAACGGTGCGGTGATGGCCGCCCCTCGGGAGCAAGGCCTGTCACTTCTAGGAGAAGGGAGTGAAGTAGTAGGGACGTTTGTTTCACCCGGCAATTTGCGTATAGAGGGCCGTTTTCAGGGAAAAATCCAAATAAGTGGCCGTTTAGTGATAGCCCCTACCGCCCATGTGGTAGGCGAAATATCGGCCAAAGAAGTGCTTTTGGCTGGGATATTTGAGGGTGAGATACAGGCTCAAAGTGTAATTGAAATTGCGGCTACGGCTCAGGTGCGAGGGAAACTGCACGCGCGCAATCTGGAAGTGGCTTCGGGTGCCCAATTGAGAGCTCATTGTATGATAGGCGAGCTAGCGGAGGAGGTAAAGGTAGCTACTGAGACGCTGGCCCTATCCGAGCTCCCTTTGAAAAAGGCCGAAACCGTGCCAGCGGAAGCTGGGCGCGAGGTGCCTGAGTCGGCCGCAAACGAGACGCCGACGGCGCCTTTAGAGGTAGGTCAGCTTTCAGCTGTAAATGGGACGCCCTCGGCCGCTGGGGTAGCTCCGAGAGAGATAGTTTCGGTCGTGTCGGAAGAAGCGGATTTAGCGGGGGGGCTCTCCGCGGAGCCGGCCGAGCCTTCTAGCCCAGCCGAGGCACCTGAGAAGGATGCCCGGGAGGCGTCAAGTTAGATATCTGCTTGTTGGTCTGGGTTCTTTGAGTGCTTGTCGGGCGCCGTCGGATCGGCCGCCCTCTCCCGATTGGATAGCTCAACGCCAGCTCATCCCCCTGTATGAGGCGCGCGGTTTTAAGCTCCAGTGGGTAGATACGGCGGGCGAGAGCCTTTGGCTTTATGCGCGCCGGGTAGCCCGTCACTGGCGGAACGATACCACTTTTTGGGCCCTTGCGGGGGGGGTGCGGCTCGTTCATCTGAATGCGCGCGGCGATACTCTCTCCGTGCTGCACTGCCAGCAAGGAGAAGCTTATCCGGCGCAGCACCTTTTTATCGCCCAGACTCTTGTGCATCTGCGCACCGCCGATAGCCTCCTTTTAGAGACCGATCGCTTAGAATGGCATCAGAACCGCGGCTTAGTTTATGTACCCGGCTGGGTGCGCCTCCGCACGCCGACCGAATTCATACGCGGCGAGGGCCTGGAATACTTCCTTCAAACGCGCCAGTACTACCTTCGTCAGACTACAGGCCTTGTACAAATCCAGGCGCCGTGAGCTGGGTGATTTTAGGTCTTCTGGCCTTAGTACTAAGCGCTTGGGCCTCAGGCAGTGAAATGGCCTGGATCAGTGCTAATCCGCTCCAATGGGAAGCCTGGCGTACGCGCTACCCGCGTCGCTGGCGCATAGCCCGTTTCTTCTTGCGTAGCTATCCTCGCCTTCTTATCACGCTTCTTTTAGCCAATAATTTGGCTTTAGTAGGCTTTTCGGCAGCGCTGAGTGTCCTCTTGAGTCCTCTCACGCTTCGGCTGCCGGCTTCCTATACCTTTGTTACAGAGACGCTGCTAGGCACACTGGTCCTGCTTGTGGCGGGCGAGTACCTACCCAAGGTGCTCTTCCGACAGGGCCAAATGGCGCTTCTACCCGCTGTGGTGCCTTTCACAGCGGTGCTATACGGGCTTCTCTTCCCCGTGGTGGAGATAGGTCAGTATCTGAGCCGGCGGTTTTTTGCCCTCCTTGGCCTGTCCGATAGTGGTGTGCCTCAGCCGCTCTCACGCGAGAGCGTGCGCGCCCTCGTAGCTCGCACCGACCCCGCTTTCCAAAAGCTTCTGGCTAAAACCCTAGCGCTTAGCGAAACGCCCGTACGAGAACTTATGGTACCGCGCAGCGAAGTAGTAGCCGTGGATATTGATACGCCGCTTGCAGAGGTACATCGCCTTTTCGTTGAAAAGGAGTATTCCCGCCTCCTCGTATATAGGGGCACTATTGACCACATCGTGGGGTATGTACATGTGCGTTCGCTTCTGGAGGAGCCTAAAAGTTTGGAGGCCGTAACCCAGCCCGTAAGCTTTGTTCCAGAGAGTATGTCGGCTATTCGGCTATTGGAAATGCTAGTCAAGGAGAAGCGCACGCTGGCCGTAGTGGTAGATGCTCGGGGGGGAATGGCCGGCATCGTTACCACGGAGGACCTAGTGGAAGAGGTATTTGGTGAAATACATGATGAACATGAGCAGCCGCGCAAACTAGAACTTGCCCTTTCCCCCGATACGTACGAGCTGGATGCCCGCCTGGAGATAGATTACCTAAATGAAAAGTACGGGCTGGGCCTGCCGGTGCGTGAAGTGATTACCTTAGGCGGGCTGGCCTTGAAGCACCTCGGGCGTATCCCTGATCCGGGTACGAAGTGGGAAGCCTATGGTTTTCGCTGGGAAGTGGTAAGCGCCACGTCGCAGCGTATCCTAACCTTACGCCTTTCGCGCCTATGATGAGGTACAAGAGTATTGACCCTAACGCATTTAGCTTGGCGGAATGGCATCCTTATATGATTGGCAGCGTTATCCCGCGCCCTATTGCATGGGTTATGACGCTAGATGGGCGCGGGCGGCGTAACCTAGCGCCCTTTAGCTACTTCAATGTATTTAGCAGTAAGCCGCCGGTAGCGGCTTTTTCGCCAAGCACCAGCGCCCGTACGGGCCAGCGCAAGGACACCCATACCAACCTTCTGGAGGTGCCCGAATGTGTCATTCATCTGGTGCCGTATGCTTTAGCCGCTCGCATGAATATTACTACCGGTGAATATCCGCATGGGGTAGATGAGGTGACGTTGGCGGGGCTGGAGACCCTACCGTCGGAGGTGGTGCGTCCCCCGCGTGTGGCGGGTACGCCGGTGCAGATGGAAGCCCGCCTAAGGCAAATTCTCTCCTTAGGCGATACGCCTGGGGCGGGCCAGCTGATATTAGTGGAAATCGTACGGCTGCACCTGGCCGAGTCCATTTTAGATGAGAAGGGTCTGCCTGACCCCCGTCGGATGGATGTAATTGCACGTCTGGGGGGGTTCTGGTATGTGCGCCTTGAGCCGCAGAGCTTATTCTGGATGAAGCAGCCTCGCAATCCAGCCGAAGTGCTGACGTGGGCGGAATTGCCCGAGGACCTTCAGCGTAGTTCGGTCCTTACAGCGGCGGAAATAGGTCATCTTTTAGCCCATCGGCCACCTTTTGCCGAGCGGCTTCGTCACCTTCTCCCTCCTAAGGATCCCCTTGCTTTGCATCAGAAGCTGAAAACCTTCCTGCCGCACGACCCCCTCGGCGCCTGGCAGTACTACCTTCAAAGCTGTGGAGGGGATTTTTCCTAACTTTGCGGCCACTTATGCCAGCGGCCGTAGCCGTAAGCTTGCCTAACTGGCGGTACTTTGGCCTGGAGGACCGTAATCTCGGCGCCACAACCGGGCGCGAGCTTCTGGTAGGCGAAGAGGAAGCCACCTATTATGTCAATACCTCGCCTGTAGATGGGAAGCCGCTCCCAGCGGTCCAGCACGCTTCTAGCGCGCTTTACCATCAGGTAGTAGAGCAGGCACAGCGCGCCTTTCTTACGTGGCGCTTAGTACCTGCGCCGAAGCGGGCCGAAGTTATTCGCGTCTTTGCGGAGAAGCTCCTCCATTATAAGAGCGAGTTGGCCCGGGTCATCAGCTACGAAATAGGCAAAACCTTTCAAGAAGCTCTTGGTGAGGTGCAGGAGGTGATTGACATGTGCTATTTTGGGGTGGGGCTTTCGCGTCAGCTGTATGGCCTTACCATGACCTCTGAACGGCCGGGCCACCGCTTGTATGAGCAATGGCATCCCTTGGGCGTGGTAGGGATTATCACCGCCTTCAACTTTCCCGTAGCGGTATGGGGATGGAATGTAGTTATTGCGTCTATCTGTGGGAATACCACGGTGTGGAAGCCTAGTGAGAAAGCCCCCCTCTCAGCCCTGGCGATTTTTGCCCTTCTGCGTCAGGCGATAGCGGAGACCGACGTACCCGAAGGAGTGTTTAACCTCGTTATAGGTGATGCGCGGATAGGCCAGCAGATGGCTTGCGATACCCATATTCCGCTTATCTCCGCAACGGGTTCGGTTCGCATGGGTCGGTCCGTGGCCCAGCAAGTAGCCAAACGCCTTGGACGCACCCTCCTTGAGCTAGGCGGCAATAATGCCGTGATCGTTACGCCCAGTGCAAATAGGGAGCTGGCGCTGCGTGCGGTGGCCTTTGCCGCGCTGGGTACCTCGGGTCAGCGTTGTACCACTCTCCGCCGCCTTATTCTCCACAACTCCATTTATGACAGCTTCTTGGCCCAGCTGGTGCGCGTGTATGAGCAGGCCTGCCAGCGGATTGGTAATCCCCTTGATCCGGATACCCTCATAGGTCCGCTTGTAGATAAGGCCGCGGTGCAGGCTATGCGGGATGCCCTAGCCGAAGTGCAAGCGCACGGCGGGAAAATCCTCTTTGGCGGCGAAGTCCTGGAGGGCCCTGGCTATGAAAGCGGCTGTTACGTGCGGCCTGCCATCGTCAGCGCTGAAAATCACTGGCCCGTTGTCCAACGGGAAACCTTCGCGCCTATTTTATACGTGCTGCGCTACGAAACGCTGGAAGAAGCCATAGCGCTGCAAAATAGCGTACCTCAGGGACTCTCCTCTAGCATTTTCACCGAAAATTTGCGGGAGGCAGAGCTTTTCCTAAGTGCGAGCGGCTCGGATTGCGGCATTGCTAATGTAAATGTAGGTCCTTCGGGAGCGGAGATTGGGGGCGCCTTTGGAGGGGAAAAAGAAACCGGCGGCGGCCGAGAAGCGGGCTCCGATGCCTGGAAAGCCTATATGCGCCGCCAGACCGTAACCATAAACTACAGCACAGATCTGCCCTTAGCTCAGGGCATCCGTTTTGAGCTTTAGGCCGAAGAGGGCTCCAAACCCTGCTGAAGAAGATAGCTTTTCAGGAAAGGTTCTATATCGCCATCTAAAACACCTGACGCATCGCTTGTTTCATAGCCGGTCCGAAGGTCCTTCACTAGCTTGTAAGGGTGGAGCACATAACTGCGAATCTGAGATCCCCACTCAATAGGCCTTTTCTGGGCCTCTAATTTGGCGCGCTCTTCCTGCCGCCGCTGAAGCTCAAGCTGATAAAGGCGACTTTTGAGGATTTGCAGGGCTTTTTCCTTATTCTGGTGCTGGGAGCGCTCCTGCTGGCAAGTAACTACTATCCCAGTGGGTTTGTGCCGCACCCGTACAGCGGTCTCTACCTTATTGACATTTTGCCCACCATGCCCCCCTGCCCGAAAGGTTTCCCATTCCAGATCATTGGGGTCTATCTTGATTTCAATGCGGTCATCTACGAGGGGATAAACCGATACGCCAGCGAAGGAGGTGTGCCGGCGGGCGTTTGCGTCAAAGGGGGAGATGCGCACAAGCCGATGGACGCCATTTTCCCCCTTGAGGTAACCGTAGGCATAGGGTGCAGCAATTTCCAAGGTAATATTGCGGTAGCCAGCTCCTTCCCCTTCCAGCTCATCTACGATGGCTATGGGCCACCCCTTTTTCTGGGCGTAGAGGGTGTACATGCGCGCCAGCATGGCGACCCAATCTTGGGCTTCGGTACCACCGGCTCCTGCGTTGATTTCCAGAAGGCAGCCGTAGGCATCCTCTGGGGCGGCCAGCATCTTCTGCCATTCCAGCTCTTCTAAGGCTTTTTGAGCCTCAGTAAAGGCGCGTAAGGCTTCTTCTTCATTGGCGCTACCTTCCCGCAGGAGTTCTAAGGCCATCTCGGCTAGTTCTACGGCGGCCACTGCTTCCTGGTAACGTTCAATCCAGACCCGCTCAGCCTTGAGGCGGCTAAGGAGACGCTGAGCTTCCGCTGGGTCCGCCCAAAAATCGGGGGATTGGGCCTGGGCCGCCAGTTCCGCTACAATCTTCTCGCGACGATCCAGGTCAAAGAAACCTCCTTAGCGCCCCTAAGCGCGCCTTGAGCGATTTGAGCTGCTCCTGAGTCATGCCACGAAGATAAGGGAAAGCCGTCGCATAGGAGCGGCCTTTCCAGTCAATCCGCTGGGGGGGAACATATAAGAGAGGAATCCAGAGGATCTGCACGAAGCGATAAACAAGTAGGAGCGGTAGGTAGCGTAAAACGGCCCGAAGGCGCAGAATTTGCCGCAGGCGCCAGATAGGCAGGACCTCCGAGAGTACCCAAAGGGGGGTAAGCCACCCCATCCCTACGCCTAAGGCCCCCAAGGCAGCCCAGGCCGCAGCGCTTTGGGCACTCCAGTAAAGGACGGCATAGAGCGGCGGGGCCTTTAAGGCTTCGCGCCAGCGATACCGCTGGGCTAGCCATGCTTTAAAGGTAGGCGCTGCCCGCGTACTTCCCACTACCATGGGATGAAAAATCCATCGGAAGCCCCATCCTTGCTTTTGAAGGGCCTTCATCATGGCGTAGTCTTCCACGAGCGTAGGGGGTAAAGCCTGCCAACCGCCCGTTGCGGCCCAGGCTGCGCGCCGCAGAATCAGGCTATTCCCTATGGCGGTGGGAGGGGCTGTAAGGCGCTGAATCGCCGCTATTTGCGTAAGTACCGAGGCCCACTCCACCCGCTGAAAGCCCGTCCAGGCATCAGACGCAATAGGCAAACTGGGTGCGCAGGCCCCCCCTAGCTCAGGCGCTTCTCTGAGAAAGTGGTACAGGCCCTCCGCCCAGCGCGGCGGAAAGACCATGTCCCCGTCCGAAAGGAGGAAGTAGTCGCCTTGAATGTAGCTTTCCAAGTGAGCCAGAACGCGCTGCTTGCCCGGTAGCAGGCCTGGCTGAAAGGGCGGTAGGGTTACCACTTTCCATTCGGGGTAGCGCTTTACAGCGGCCTCAAGAATGGCCAATGACCCATCGGTAGAGTCATCGTCCCCCCACACCACGCGCAGAGGAAGGCTCTGGCCCGCCAGAGATTCAATAAGTGGTGGGAGAGAAGAAGCCTCATTTCGGACTGCTACAAGCAGGGTAAGCGAGGAAGGCGACTCGGAAGAAGAAAACCTAAGGGGCGTTCGCCGCAGAAGAAGGGTCAAGAGGCCCTGCACTAAGGCATACCCTATAACGATAGCCCCTATAAGGGTGAGGCTCACGAGAAAAGGAAGCTAGGAGGTGAGGGAAATGGACGATTTATAGCGCCCGCGGTGACGCTCTACCTGCTGGCGCAGCACTTCCAAAAGGGTGTCTAGGCCTTCGTGGGTGGCCCCTGAAACGAAAAGCTGGGGTACCTCTAGCTCGGGGAGGAGAAAAGCCGGGCGTGCTTCGGGGGGGACGAGATCGCATTTCGTGAAAGCGACCACAAATGGCTTTTCCAAAAGGGCAGGTAGATAACTTCGCAGTTCATAGCGGAGGCTTTCAAAAAGGGCTTTGGGGTTGGGATGGTCTAGGGGTAGGGTGAAAAGGAGGATGGCCCCTTTCTCAACATGGCGCAAGAAGCGAAGGCCAAGGCCTTTACCCTGGTGGGCGCCTTCCAGAAGCCCGGGTAGGTCGGCTATTACAAAGCTGTGCCCGCGTTCGTCCTGCACGACACCAAGCTGGGGTGTGAGGGTAGTGAAGGGGTAGGGGGCGATTTTGGGACGGGCGCGCGTCAAGGCCGCCAAAAGGGTAGACTTACCCGCATTGGGCGGGCCGATGAGGCAAACGTCGGCAAGAAGGCGCAGTTCTAGGCGAATAAGGCGCTTTTCCCCCATCTCGCCCGGCTCGGCAAAGTCAGGCGCTTGAAGCGTAGCCGAGCGAAAGGCGGCATTTCCGCGTCCGCCTCGTCCACCGCGGGCTAAAAGTAGCCTCTCGCCTGGGTGCAAGACCTCCCCGATAAACTGGCCGGTTTCCTCATCGTAGGCCGCCGTGCCTAAAGGCACGCGAAGAATCACATCCTTGCCGGCGGCGCCTTTTTGGCTCTTAGAGCCGCCCGGCTCCCCATCAGGCGCCGAGATGTGCCGTCTGTAGCGTACATCCAGAAGGGTCCATTTTTGCGGGTCTGCTTCTAGCCAGATGCTTCCGCCATTTCCGCCATCTCCGCCGTCTGGCCCGCCGCGTGGAACGAATTTTTCCCGCCGCCAGCGTACTACGCCATCCCCCCCCTTACCCGCCTTCACCCAGAGGCGGACATAATCTACAAAATCATCCGCCGCTTGCATGGATGCTCTGAGGCAGTTTGGCGGTGAGCCGCTGGCGAAATGCCTGCTCTATGGCAGCGAGTTCGCTAAAAGTAGCCGGCGCAAGGTAGGCTTCTGGCTGAGCTAACGCCCACTCCAGCCAATAGAAAATATCCAGAAAGCCTATCCGTCCTTCTAAGAAAGCGGCTACGGCTATTTCGTCGGCGGCGTTGAGCACAGCGGGGGCACTAGGGCTCTGGTCCAGGGCCTGGCGCGCAAGGCGCAGCGAAGGAAAGGTTATCTCATCCACTGCCTCAAAGTGCAGGGTAGGAAGGGGCCCCTGCCACAGATCAGGTAGGACCTGTCGCTCCGGATAGCTCAGCGCATACCAGATTGGAAAGCGCATATCCGGCGGACTAAGCTGGGCCTTCATACTGCCGTCCTTGAAAAGTACCAGCGAATGTACCAGGCACTCGGGATGTATCCAGACCTCTATCTGCCTGTGCGGTATAGCAAAAAGCCAGTAGGCCTCAATGATTTCCAGGGCTTTGTTCATGAGGGTGGCAGAGTCAATCGTAATGCGGCTACCCATGCGCCAGACGGGATGGCGGAGGGCTTCATGCGGGGTGATGCGGCTCAGTTCGGCGCGCTTTCGGCCGTGGAAAGGTCCGCCTGAAGCCGTAAGAACCAGTCGGGCTACCGCCTCCTTCTTTTCCCCTTGAAGGCACTGAAAGATAGCGCTGTGTTCGCTGTCTACGGGTATAATCCGGTTGCGGTAGGGGGCTAGCCACTGCCCGCCGAAAACTAGGCTTTCCTTATTGGCTAGCGCTAGGCGGCCCTGCGTGTAATGCAATACCTGCCAGCTTGCGCGAAAGCCCGCAGCGCCTACAATGCCATTTACCGCAATGTCCGCGGGGTGGGTTACGAGTACCTCGTAGAACTCCTCTGGGCCCACTAGTTGAATGGAGGGGGGTACCAGCGCTCGGGCCCGCTGATAGGTAGCGGCATCCGTAATAGCCAGCCACTTCGGGCGAAGCTGGGAAAGATAGGGCCATACCTTATCTAGCTGCGTGTGAACAGAAAGGCCTACAAGCTCATACCGCTCTGGAAAGGCTTGGAGGAGGTTGAGCGTCTGCTGGCCTATAGACCCACTGGCTCCTAGCACCGTAACACGGGCCAAGTGGGGCGTGATGGATTCGAACCACCGACCTCCTGCGTGTGAAGCAGGCGCTCTAAACCCCTGAGCTAACGCCCCCTCAGCAAAGGTAGCGCTTTTTATCAGAGTATTTCAAGTTCCACGCGCCGGTTATTCTGGCGGCCTTCTTCAGTATCGTTTGTATCTATGGGTCGGCTCTCTCCATAGCCAATGTACGAGAGACGCTCCGAAGGAATCCCCCGTTGGATAAGATATTCATACACCGCTCGAGCCCGATTCTCCGAGAGGCGCTGATTGTATTCGTCCGAGCCAAAGCTATCGGTATGGCCCGCAATCCGAACTTTTAGGGTAGGCTGCTCCTTCAGAAGCTGATACACCCGCTCCAGCTCGATCTGCGACTCTGGGCGCAAGGTCCATTTATCAAAGTCAAAAAAGATGTTGCGCAGCACTATGATAGTACCGCGCTTGTACTTTTGCAGGCCGATGTCCTTGCGTACCTCGCGGTAGCCTTGGGTTTCTTCTACAATGAAGTTTTCGGAATGGAAGGCATAGCCTTCGGCCGATACGGTGATGCCATAGTTTCGTCCAGCTGGGAGAGAGATAAGGTATTTGCCTGTAGCTGCGTTAGAAGTGAGCACGGCTATAGTGTCGCCTTTGAGGTTGTCCAGGATAGTGATGGTAGCCTCGAGGGGGGCTTTAGTTTCAGCATCGTATATGGTGCCAGTAACGAGGGTGAGGTTAGGCCGGAAGGTAAGGGGCGCCGGTTCGCTTGAGAGGGTAGGGGTTTCTTCCTTCTGCTGGGCCACTGGCTGTGGCGGTGGGGGCATAGCGGAGAAATCTATCATATAAATATCCTTCTCCCCATACGAATCTTCGCGTTCGCTGGCGTAGTAGCCGTGCAGGCCGCTGGCAGAAAGGACGAAGTAAATCTCGTCGCCGGCCGTATTGATGGGGTAGCCAAGGTTTATGGGGGTACTCCAGGTGCTATCAGGGCGGAGCTCGCTGCGAAAGATGTCAAAGCCGCCCATGGAGTTAGGGCCGTTAGAGGAGTAAAAGAGCGTCTTACCGTCTGGGTGAAAGAAGGGGCCATCTTCATCGTAGGGGGTATTGACGGGGGGGCCAAGGTTTATAGGCGTGCTCCATTTGCCGTTGGGGAGGCGCCGGCAGAGGTAAATATCGCGTCCACCCAGGCCGCCCGGTCGGTCGGAGACGAAAAAGAGCAAGCGTTCATCGGCCGAAAGGCACACCGAAGGCTCCCAGTACTTGGAATTGATAGGAGGGCCCATATTACGCGGGAAAAGCCACTTCCGCCCCTTGAGGCGGCTGATAAAGATATCCCCGCCATTCTCGGAATTGAAGAGGAAAAGGGTCTGGCCGTCAGCGGAAAGCGCAACGCAGGCATCATGTACGCTGGTATTGAGGGGCCCTCCAAGGTTGCGTACAGGTCCCCAGCTGCCGTCAGGATTTTTCTCGCTTATATAGATGTCCTCATATGGTAGGCCGTCTGAGGCTCGCTGATTCCCCGTAGAGCCTGGCCGGCGCGAAGTGAAGAGAAGCACCGTTTCATCGGCCGAAATTACTGGCGCATAGTCTGGATAGGGGGAATTTATGGCCGCACCGAGATTACGGATAGTTACCGGCACAGGGTTGCTTAGGTATTTTTCGGCGTTTTTGAGGTGCTGAAGGGTAACATGGAGTTTATCATAAAGGGGGTCGGTTGGGCGCACTTGGCTCAGTAGGCGTTCTATGATAGGCAGGGCTTTTGTTGGCTGCCCCAGCCGTTGCAATACGTCGGCATAAGCTATAGCTTCACCTTGGGAGAAGGTGGCTCCCATTCGCTCCGCTTTTTCAAAGTACTCGGCGGCCTTTTTATTCTGGCGCAGGCGCCACGCGCAGTAGGCGCCATTCAGGTACGCCTCGGCGCTGAAGGGGTTGAATTGTAGGGCGGTTTCATACTCCCCTAAAGCCGCCGCATAATCCTCCGCCAGCATGAGCTGCTGCCCGCGTCTTATGTGCTTTTCGGCTTTTTGGGGCTGAGCGAGCAATCCACTTAGAAATAGGCTCAAGCCCACGCTAAGCCATCGGCCGCTCATCAGCCAAAGATAAAGAGTCCTTAGCGTTCGGGGAGTTCTTCTTGGGGCTTGGCCGGATGGCCCCAGGCCCGCGTATAGGGGGGCAAAGAACGAAGTACCAAGCTACCTGCCCCTATGACGCAGCCTTCGCCTATTTGGATATGCGGCACGATTATAGCTCCCGTACCTATGAAGCAAAAGTCCTCTATCTGGCTGCGGCAAGCAACAATGCTGCCGGGCGAGAGGTGGCAAAAGCTACCTACCCGGCTGAAGTGCTCAACAATGCTGCCCGTATTGATGATTGTATGGTCGCCGATCTGGGCGTAGCTATGGATGAGGGCGCCCGCTAATACCACGGTACCTTTACCAAGGCGTGCCGAGGCCGCTACATAAGCCCGAGGATGAATAAGCGGGTCCGCTATAGGATGGCGTATGCGTAGCGCTAAATTACGCCGAATTGTATTGTCGGTAATGGCTAAAAGAATAGGCACATCGGGTAAAAGCGTAGGCTCATAGGGGCCTAAGTAATGGGCTGAAGGCAGGGCATAGGGCCCTTCTCCGTCGTCAAAGAACCCCTTCCATTCTAGTCCGAGGAGCTGAATAATTTCTACCAGACTTGCGGCGTGATCGCCACCCCCATACAAAAGCATGGGCCGCCCTCAGATCATAAGGGGCATCGCTAAGAAGAGGGCTTCGGAAGGGGGAGCTTGGGGGTCGGGTTCTATGACTACCGCACGCCCTGGGGCCTCCATTCGCAGGATAAACTCCTCCGCCTGAAGGTGGTCCAGTACGCCGCTCAGCACACTTCCGCGAAAAGCTATGCGAAAATCCGGTCCTTCGTACTCACAGGGCAGGGACTCTTGACCCGAGCGGTTTTGAAGGGTATCCTCAGCGCTAAGGGTAAGACTACTTGGCTGGAAGTGCAGCCGAATCACCCCCGCCGTTTTATCGCTAATGACCGTGAGGCGTTTGAGCGCTTTTCGGAAGGCCTCCGTCCGAAGCCGAGCCGTATAAGGGGGATTAGTAGGAATGACACTCTCATAATCTGGGTAGCGTGCATCAATAAGGCGGCACACAAGGTCAAGCTGAGGGTGATGGAAAAGTACCTGCCCTTCGCCCGGGAAAAGGGTAAGCTCATCCTCGCTGAGAAAGCCCCGAAAGGCCTGCTGGAGCGCCTGAAGCGCTCGAACTGGCACTAAAAGGGCCGGCGAGCCTGGCAGCCGAATATCCGACCGACGAATACGAACTAGAGTATGAGCATCCGTCGCTACAAAATGCGTGTAATTTTCCCGAAAGTCAAAGTATATACCCGTGAGCGCCAAACGCGCATCATCCTTGCTGGCCGCAAAGGCCGTCTGAGAAATCACCTCGTCCAGCACACTAAGGCCTAAGCCCACTCCACCCGCACTTTCCTGAGTAGGAAAATGCGGAAATTCTTCACTGGGCACCCCGCCAAACTCATAGCGGCCGTAAGAAGCGCTTAGCCCTAAGGTTGTATCCCGCTGCCGCACACTTAGCACTTCGTCTTCAGGGAAGCCACGCAGAAGATCATTCAGGGGTTTAGGGGGGATAGCGAGCCGGACCGCATCGCCCTCTTCCGGAAGGACACTGAGAAACGTGCGCATGCTAATCTCTAAGTCCGTAGCGCGCAATTCCACCGAGTCGCCCGCTTGATAAATGAGAATATGTTGGGTGATGGGGTATAACGCGCGCGAGGGCACTATGGGAAGTACCCGGCTAAGGGCCTCTCGCAAGGCTTCAGCGCGTACCCGAAACGCCATGGAACGAAGGTAAGAAACTTCGGTGGGTTGGCTAAATACAGTTATCCACCCTCTTTCTACGGCTTAAATATGTTATCTTTGCTTTAGAAATCAAGCTATGCTTAGCGGCTCTACCCTGACCACTCAAGAGCGGCTGCACTTGGCCCTATCGGTTTTGTCCGATAAAAAAGCGGAGAAAATAGTGGTATTAGACTTGCGCCCTTTAGCCTATAACCTGTGCGATTATTTTGTGATAGCCACGGCGGAGTCGGATAGACAGGCTCAGGCGATTGCAGATGCCCTTCTTATGCGCCTCAAGGAAAGAGAAGGACAGGCGATGGGCTATCGTCTGGAAGGCTACGAGGTGGGGCAGTGGATTCTTTTGGACATGGGGGATATAGTAGTGCATGTGCAGCAGCCCGCCGCACGCGATTACTATAGGTTAGAAGAGTTGTGGGAAGATGCGGTAGCTACCTCCTATGCTTGAGAAGTTTTATCAGCTTTTCAATCCCCAAACTATCATCTATGTAGGTGGCTTAGGCCTACTGCTGGGAATAGTTTTCGCCGAGACGGGGCTTCTGATAGGGGTAATATTTCCGGGCGATTCTCTGCTTTTTACGACAGGGCTTCTTACGGCGGGGCAGGTGATTGACCTGCCGGTGGGCGTGGTGATTGGTGGGATAAGCGCCGCCGCTTTTTTGGGGGATCAAAGTGGCTATTGGATAGGCTGGCGCACGGGTCGTACCCTCTTTCGCCGTCCCCGCAGCCTTTTATTCCGCCCCGAATATGTAGAAGCCACGCGCCGTTTTTACCATAGATATGGAGCCTGGGTACTCGTAGTAGGCAAATTTTTGCCCGTGATCCGAACCTTTGCCCCTCTTTTGGCTGGGGTAATCCAAATGCCCTACTGGAAATACTTAGGGGTAAGCCTGACCGGTGCTATCCTGTGGCCGGCCGTATTAGTAAGCGCCGGCTACTTCTTAGGAGGCGTTGCTTGGGTACAGGCCTACTACGAATGGATTATCCTTGGCATGGTAGTGCTTACCACGGGGCCAGTGCTATGGCGAATTTTCCAAAGTCGTCTCCCCACTAAGGTCTCCGTATGAAGGAGCTTAAGGCCTTAGAAGATCTGCTAGTGCCGGTGCCCGAGACGGAGGTAAGAGCTGTGTTGGAGCGCTATCAGAGTTTCCTATGCATGGAGCTTCAGGCCTTAGGTAGCCTCCTTTACGTAGCCGAGCCGAGTGAGTCTGATCCTACCTTTCGGTTTGAGGCAGGGGCAGGGCTAGTGGGCTCCCCTACCCCTGAACGCTTCCGTAAGGGAGAGGGATGGCTAGGCCAGGCCAGTACCGCCAAACATCCGCTCACCTTCCGCCTCCCCTTAGCTCAGCTGCTCAAGCCTTCCCTCTCAGCTATTGTGGAGGTAGAGGAGACCTACCTCACCGCCGTACCGCTATTCTTTCAAGATCGGCTTCAGGCTCTGTGGGTAGTGGTAAGCGAAAAATCCGACTTAGAATCCATTCTCGCTCAGCCTGAGTGGCACGAGGTGCTTTATAAGTGGTCGGCTTATCTCCAGAGCCTGCGGGCGCAGCGCTATATTCAAGCCCTTCTCGAGCAAGCCCAGGTACAAAATCAGGAACTTATTACACGGGAAGAAGAGCTTCGGCAGAACTTAGAAGAGCTGGCGACCACGCAGGAGGAGATGCGCCGCACTCAAGCCTTGCTTGCCCGTCAGACTGAGCTGCAAAACTTTGTGATAGATACCTTTACGCTCCTCTCTACAGCTAATACCTTTCGCTTTCGCAGCGTTAGTCGCATCTTTTTAGCGCAGGTTTCGCAATATTTAGGAGCGGAGGCGGCGGTAGTCCTTTCGCCGCAGCAGGACAGCTGGCAAGCTCTCGGCTTCTGGAAGAGCCGTAAGTACTCAGAGGAGCTGCCGGTAGAATGGCCTATCGCCTCAGAAATCCTACGGGCTCTCAGCGAAGCGCGTACCTGCCTGGCATACCCAGGCCCTCAGATAGGTCCACCTCACCTCAAGGGGGAATGGATACTAGTGCCCTATTTCACCCCAAACGGTGTAGGAGGCCTGCTCGCTCTCTCCTATCCCCACCCAGTGGCCCTGGACGATGACCTCAAGCGCGCCCTTCTCCACATAGGGACAGCCTACTTCTCCAGTTACGAACGTGTCAAAGGGAGCGCACGGGAAATTAAGGGCTGGCTAACTCAGATTGCGCACACTTCTGGCGCCTCTATTCAAGCGGTTGCCCTTAGTGAGCTCGGTAATGGTGCGCTTCCTTGGCTGAGCGAAATACCCCTAGTCCAACGCGAAGCTTACCTAGCTTCCCTGAATGAAGCCCTCCAACAAAAAGCCATTATCTGGCAGCCGCCGGCTGGGGTTGCCTCACGCGAGATAGGCTTCTTCCTCTTGGGTGATTTTATAAGACTGCGCTGGGAATGATGCGCGCCCTTTTGGCGCTGGGCCTTTTGGGCAGCTTAGGGTGTAAGCGGGAAAATGTCCTTTTCAGCCCTATTCCCTATTTAGAGTATGTAAGCATTGGACCAAATCGCGTGCCCGAATACGGCACTGTACAGGTAGTGGTGCGCTACAGAGATGGGGATGGGGACTTAGGCGGACAGGCGGATGGCAGCCCAGACCTTTTCCTTATAGATCTGCGCGACAGCAGCCGCTTTCCCGAAGGTTACGATGGCATCCTACGCTACACCATGCCGCGTTTTCACGAAGGCCCGCCCCAGTCCATCCAAGGTACTATAGAAATTTCTGTGCCCTCGGTGGTCCGCCTAGATCCTACTAATGCGGCTGAACCCTTTCAGTTAGAAGTCTATCTAAAAGATCGGGCAGGAAACTTCAGTAATCGGGTGCGTACGGAGGTAATCTATATTGTGCCATGAGGGGATGGGTATGCCTGACAGCCTGTCCTAATGGGCTCTGGGCTGCGCTCTTACGCAGCTTCTTAGAGGCGCATGGCATCCCCGTCTATGTAGAAAATGAGGTTATGCATACCCTCTTTGGGGCGGGGCTGCCAAGTGGATGGCTGCCTAACCCCGTTCTGGGTGGCCTCTACCTTTGGGTACCTGCCGCCTACCAAACCCAAGCCACTGCCTGCCTCTACGAATTCTTCAATCGCTAATCGCTTTCACCTGTATTTTTGCCTCTATGCAGCCCTGGCACGCACAGACCGCAGAGGGAAAAAAGTATATAGACCTTCCTACAGCCGCTAAAGAACTGGGGATCCCCTTAGATAGCCTGCCGTATAGCCTGCGGATTCTCTTAGAGAATGTCCTGCGGCACCTGGACGAGTTCAAGGTACTCTCAGCGCATCTAGAGCCTTTTCGGCGCTGGAATGGTAGGCCCAGTGCGGAAGAAGAAGTGGCTTTTATCCCCGCACGCGTCCTAATGCAGGATTTTACGGGCGTACCAGCAGTGGTAGATTTAGCCTCTCTACGTGAGGCGGTGGCGGCTAATGGCAAAGACCCCAGCTGCATCAATCCGCTCGTACCCGTAGACCTAGTCATCGATCACTCCGTGCAGGTAGACTCTTTTGGAAATAGCCAAGCCCTCAGCCGCAATATTGCGCGCGAGTATAAGCAGAATCGTGAGCGCTACCAGTTTCTCAAATGGGCCCAACAGGCCTTTCAGCGTTTTCGGATCGTACCCCCTGGCATGGGGATTGTGCATCAAGTAAACTTAGAATACTTGGCGGAAGTTATCACGGCGCGGGATGGGTGGCTCTTTCCCGATACGCTCGTGGGCACCGACTCCCACACCCCCATGGTAAATGGCATAGGCGTAGTAGGGTGGGGGGTAGGCGGCATAGAGGCCGAAGCCGCCCTGCTAGGCCAGGCGTTTTACTTCCCTTGTCCCGAGGTGATAGGCCTGAAACTTACAGGCCAGCTGCCCCCAGGCGTAACCGCCACAGACCTTGTGCTTACCATTACCGAACTGCTGCGTAAAGTAGGCGTAGTGGATAAATTCGTGGAGGTATTTGGCCCAGGGCTGGACAGCCTCACCGTGCCTGATAGAGCCACCATAGCTAATATGTCGCCTGAGTTTGGCTGCACTATTACCTATTTTCCTATTGATGACCAGACGTTGAGTTACCTTCGGCTGACGGGGCGGCCGGCGGCGCATATAGCGCAAATTCGCTGGTATGCCGAGCAAAATCGCCTTTGGCGCCGTCCAGAGGAGGTGCCCCTCTATACCCAAGTAGTGGAATTAGACTTGGCTACCGTAGAGCCTTCCTTAGCTGGTCCCAAGCGGCCCCACGACCGAATCCCTCTCAGCCAAGTCAAAAATGTAATACAGACCACTTTGGAAAAGTCCTATAAAAAGTCCCCTCATGTAGTGGCTCCGAGTCCCCTTACGGTGGCGGATAAGCCACTGCCCGAGAATGGCTTTGTGCGCCTCTCTGCAGGCGATAGCGAGTATCTCCTGCGGGATGGCGCCGTAGTTATAGCCGCCATCACAAGCTGTACGAATACCTCTAACCCTTCCGTGATGCTGGCGGCAGGCTTAGTGGCTAAGAAAGCCGTGGCGGCTGGCCTGCGTGTGCGCCCCTGGGTAAAAACTACGCTGGCTCCTGGCTCACGCGTCGTAACGCGCTACTTAGAAAAAGCCGGTCTTCTGCCTTACTTAGAAGCGCTGCATTTCCATGTAGCGGGTTATGGATGCACAACCTGCATTGGGAATAGCGGGGCCCTGCCGACGGCGGTATCGCAGGCCATCCAGACCAAAAACCTTGTCGTGGCGGCCGTGCTTTCGGGCAACCGCAACTTTGAGGCGCGCATTCATCCACAGGTACGCCTGAACTTTCTGGCTTCCCCGCCGCTCGTAGTGGCGTATGCCTTAGCCGGACGCATGGATATTGACTTTGCGCAGGAACCCCTGGGGTATGACCCCGAAGGCTACCCCGTATTCCTAAAGGACATCTGGTTTGACCCCAAGGAAGTGGAGGAACTTATAGAACGAGTCGTAGAGGATAAGGACTTTCAGACCAATTACGCCAGCATATTTGCGGGGGATGCGGCTTGGCAGGCCTTACCTGCTCCCACGGGCCAGCGGTATGCGTGGGATGAAAATTCTACCTATATCCGGCCAGCCCCCTTCTTTGAAGGGCTGACGGCCCAAGTGCCGCCCCTTCAGGATATTCGGGAGGCTCGGGTGCTTCTGATGCTGGGCGATTCCGTAACGACCGATCACATTTCACCCGCCGGGTCCATCCCTTCCCAATCCCCCGCAGGGCAATACCTGCTTAGCCGAAACGTGCCGCCCAAGGAGTTCAATTCGTATGGGGCGCGGCGCGGCAATCACGAGGTGATGGTGCGGGGCACTTTTGCCAATGTCCAACTGCGCAATCGGCTGGTGGACCGAGAGGGGGGGTGGACGATTTACCACCCTACGGGGGAAGTCCTTACGGTCTATGAAGCGGCCCAGCGCTACCAGCAAAGTGGCACGCCCCTCTTAGTGATAGCTGGCAAGGAATATGGCAGCGGTTCCTCGCGCGACTGGGCCGCTAAGGGCCCTAACCTTCTCGGCATTCGGGCCGTAATAGCGGAAAGTTATGAACGCATTCACCGAAGTAACCTTGTAGGCATGGGCATTCTTCCTCTACGTTTCCTACCGGGTGAAAATGCCGACACCCTCGGCCTTACTGGCCGAGAAATCTATACCATAGAAGGGATTGCGGAAGGACTTACGCCTCTCAAGACCCTTACGGTGCGGGCCTTAGACCCTACTACCCAAACCGAAAAGCGCTTCCAAGTTACTGCCCTCCTGCGCTCCGAGATAGAGATTGCCTATTATCGGCACGGCGGGGTGTTGCCCTACGTTTTGCGGACCCAGTTTCTGAACGCCTAGCCCCTAAGCGTGAGCTCTTTTGGCGAGTTCAGCGCCTCTCTCTTTTAGCCTGCCGCCAGCCCTAGCGGCGCGCCTTTCCCTCGCCCAACTTACCCTTCTTGCTCGCTACGAGCAGCTCCTGAAAGAATGGAACCGCCGCCTTAACCTCATTTCACGGCGAGATATTGAGCAGGTAGGTCCACACCACATCTTGCCCTCCCTCCTGCTGGGCGCCTGGTGGAGCCCTCCTATGGAAGGAGAAGTTTTGGATTTAGGCACGGGCGGGGGACTGCCGGGTATTCCCTTGGCTATTCTTTTCTCCGATACAGCCTTCCGGCTGATAGATAGTACTCGCAAGAAGGTAGAGGCGGTAACGGCTATGGTGGCTCAGCTCGGCTTGGCGCCGCGGGTGCGCGTACAGTGGGTGCGGGCGGAGGCCTTGGAGGCGCGCTTTCCCGTCATCCTGGGGCGCGCCGTAGCGCCTCTGCCGCGCTTTCTCAAGTGGGCGGAAAAGCTCCTGCGCCAAGGAGGCGTGGTTTTCTATTATACAGGCGAGCCCCTTCCCCCCCTTCCAGCTGGCTGGGTAGGGGAATTCTACCCCTTTCGGACGCTTGTGCCGGAGAGCCCCTACTTAGCTACTAAGGGCATCCTTCGCCTTCAGCGCCGCCGCTCTACAAGTGAATGACCTCACCATACGCCGCCGCGGCCGCCTCCATAATCGCCTCCGAAAGGGTAGGATGGGGGTGAATCGTCTTAGCTAGCTCGTGGCCCGTAGACTCCAGCCGCCGCGCCACAATCAGCTCCCCAATCATCTCCGTAGCATTTGGCCCCAAAATATGTGCGCCCAAAATCTCACCATATTTGGCATCTAAGATTAGCTTAACAAACCCTTCATTTTTCCCCATGGCGGAGGCTTTGCCTGAAGCAGTGTAGGGAAATTTGCCCACTTTTATAGAATAGCCTTTAGCGCGCGCCTCCTTTTCGGTAAATCCCATAGAAGCTACCTCTGGCTGCGCGTAGGTGCAGTTAGGCACAGTAGTGTAGTCCAAGGGCGCTGGCTCAAGCCCCGCAATCTTCTCCACGCAAATAATCCCCTCCATAGAAGCCACATGCGCCAGGGCTGGGGTTGGAATCGCATCCCCAATCGCCCAAATTCCTGGCACATTCGTCTGATAAAAATTATCCACTAAAATGCGCCCTTTTTCCGTCTTGACCCCCACCGCCTCTAGGCCAAGCCCATCCGTATTTGGCGTGATGCCCACTGCTAGAAGCACCTGATCCACCTCCACTTCCACCATCTCTTTTGGTGTGCGGATTTTAGCCTTGATGGCAGACTTGTTAGGCTTTACTTCAGTTACCTCGCTCTCCGTATAAATGATCATCCCTTTTTTGCGGTATATTTTCTCCAGCTCTTTGGCGATCTCTTCATCCTCACGCGGGAGGATATGAGGGGCTAGCTCTACGAGCGTTACCTGCGTACCTAAGCTGTGGTAAAAGTAGCTAAATTCCACGCCTATCGCCCCCGCTCCAATCACGAGAAGGTGCTTGGGTTGCGTCTTTAGGGTCATCGCCTCGCGGTAGCCTAGAATTTTCTGGCCGTCTATGGTCAGGTGGGGTAGGTTGGCGGGGCGAGCCCCAGGCGCCAGAATGATATGGGGGGCCCGCAGGACGCGCTTCTCCCCCGAGGCTAAGGTAACCTCCACCGCTGGGCCAGGCACCAAGCGGGCCGTACCCTGAATTACCTCTATCTTATTTTTGCGCATGAGAAACTCTACACCACGGCTCATTTTTTCCGCTACGGCCCGGCTGCGGGCTATTACCTTGGGAAAGTCCACCGCAGGCTGGCTAAGGCGCAGGCCATATTCCTCGGCGTGAAGCACATACTGCCATATTTCGGCTGACTTGAGTAAGGCTTTAGTGGGAATGCAGCCCCAATTCAAACATACCCCGCCAAGATTCTCGCGCTCAATGAGCTGTACTTGATACCCGAGCTGAGCCGCCCGAATCGCCGCTACATAACCCCCTGGTCCCGCCCCCACTATAATTAGCTTCTTTTCCATACCGCAAAATTAGGGGTGGGGGGTAGTTGCGAATAGGGGTTTGTCTCTATATTTGCCGATTGTGAAGGCTACTTGTATGCGCGGGTTTATTTTGCTTGCTTTCAGCGCTGTGGTGCTAGCGCAGCAGGATGCCGGCAAAATTCGTGGCGTAGTCCGCGATAAGATCACACGTGAGCCTCTGGCCTTTGCCACGGTCGTGATTATTGAAAATGGCGTCATCAAAGGCGGCGCAAATACCAATGAAAACGGCGAATATAGCATAGCCCCCGTCTCGCCCGGTACGTACGAGGTACGGGCTAGCTATGCAGGTAAAACCCTTACCATCAGCGGCGTGGTAGTTACGGCTAACCGAACGATTGTCCTAGATATCAACATAGAATCCAGCGTGGAAACCGAGACCCAAGTAATTGTGGATTATAAGGTGCCGCTCTTTGAAAAGGATGAGACGGTTACAGGAAAAACTATCACACTGGATCAAATTCAAAAGATGGGCACCCGGAATATCAACGCTTTTCTGGCTACTACTGCGGGGGTTTATCAGGTGGATGACCGCTTTGGCGCTGGGGTAAATGTGCGTGGGGCTCGCGGCGATGCTACGCAGTACTTCATAGATGGGGTGCGGGTAATAGGTACTTTCGCCATGCCGCAGCGGGGCATTTCCCAGCTCTCCATCTATACGGGGGGCATCCCAGCCGAGTTTGGGGACGTCATGGGGGGGGTAGTCCAAATTACTACAGGGGCGCCCAGCGCCTTCCATACCTTTGGGGGCGAAATCCAATCCAGCCAAATCACCGACCCCTACCGCTTCAACCTCTTTGCCTTCAACGCTTCTGGCCCTATCTTCTCCCGCCGGCTGGAGAATGATATGAAAGTGCCCATTTTGGGCTATGCTTTCACGATGGAGTATCAACACGAAAGGGATTATGATCCGCCTTATGGAGGGGTACCGCGCATCAAACCAGAAGTACTGGAGGACCTTCGGGCTACACCCCTTCAACCCTTTGGTACGGGACAGGTATTCTTCGTCAATCGGGCCAATTTCCTGCGGCCCGATCAAATTGAGACCATTCGCTATCGGCAGGGCGCTACCTTGCGGCAGATTCGGGCTAACCTGCGCGCCGACCTCCGCTTGGCGGAAAATGCCTTCCTGAAATTTGGCTTTGGGTTTGAGGATTCGCGCCGGGACCTTTGGAGCCAGAGCCGCTCCCTTTTAGCCTATGACCGGGTGGCCGTGCGTTTTGCGCGCACCCTCCGCTCTTTCGTTCGCCTTCAGCAAACTTTTCCAGGCGATACGGGTAGCCTTTTGCGCAACTTTTTCTACACCCTTCAATTTGACTATACCCGCTTCGATGGGCGCACGGTGGATCCAGAATTTGGTCTCAACTGGTTTCGCTACGGTCACATTGGGCGCTTCCAAACCCGCTTTGCCGAACTCATCATACCTACCCTCGTAGGAGGCAACCTACCCGTGTATGAAACCGCCGGCTATGTGGAGGATGAGTACATTTTTGATCCTACGGGCAGCAGCCACCCTATACTAGCTAACTACAATACCTTCATTTACAACTACTTGGCGCAAAATCCCCGATTGCTTTTCAATCCACGCACGCTTCTTTTAGAGCCCAGTGGCCGAGTACGGAGTTTCGTAGACCTTCTCCAACTAGGCGGGAATGTAAATGGCCTGTTGGGAGCCCAAACCTTGATCTACAACCTCTACTTGGGTCAGGGGTATATCGCTACCGGCGGGCCTTCGCTGGATAATCAGGATATGTTTCGCGTTACTGGTCAAGCCTCCGTAGAGCTTGGCCGACATAACCTTAAAGTAGGTTTTGAGTTTGACCAGCGCTACGCGCGCTACTACGAAGTGAGCCTCACCGGCAGCAATGGTCTATGGAACCTCATGCGGCTCTATGCCAATCGCCACCTTTCAGAAATAGACCGCAACAATCCGATTTACAGTGGAGACACGGTACGCTACCGCCCGCTCTATCAGGGCAGCCAGCAGAGCTATTTTGATCGCCGCATGCGAGAAAAGCTCGGCCTACCTGTAGATGGTACGGATTTCATCAACCCCGACGCTATGGATCCCAGCTTCTTTGACCTTAAGATGTTTGATATCAACGACCTACTGGCGGGAGGTAATCCCGCTGTGGTGTATCAGGGCTATACGCCATGGGGGGAATTTGCGCGGCGCGTAGCCCCCCAGAAGTTTTTTGAAGACCGAGTCAATCGCCCGCAAAATCCCTTCTCTCCTACCTATATAGCCCTATATGCGCAGGATAAATTTGAGCTGGATAGAATGTTCTTCAATCTGGGGGTGCGGATAGACCGTTTTGACGCTAATCTCCCTGTGCTTAAGGACCCCTATATCATTCGGCCTTTTTATCGGGCGGAGGAAACCGCCCGTCGGTTGGGCATCACGCTGCCGCAAGGCGTGGGCGGTGATTGGGTGGCCTATGTAGATAATGCCTTAGCGCCTTCGCGCATTATTGGGTACCGAAGTGGGGATCGGTGGTACGATGCCACGGGCGCCCCTACGAGTGCTTTGGCTATTATTCGCGCTTCGGGTGGGCGACCCCAACCCCACCTCGTAGCAGACTCCCTCACCTACGAGGCGTTTGAAGACTATCGCCCACAGGTCAATATCATGCCCCGTATTTCCTTCTCCTTCCCTATCTCCGATGAGGCTACCTTCTTTGCCCATTACGATGTACTTACCCAGCGTCCGCGCACGGGCCAGGTGGCCCAATTCATAGATTACCTCTTCATTCTTCAAAATGCTACCTTACAACAGGCTAACCCCGCTCTGCGGCCCGAACGGACCATAGATTTTGAAGCGGGCTTCAAACAGCTTCTCACGCAGAATATAGCGCTCTCCATCTCAGGCTATTACCGCGAAATGCGGGACATGGTGCAAAGCTTTGTGTTTTTTGGCGCTTATCCTATAAGCTATACAGCCTTTGCCAACCTTGACTTTGCCACCGTCAAAGGTATCAATGTAGACCTAGACGTGCGCCGCATAGGCGTATTAGAATTGCGTTTCGCCTATACGCTTCAATATGCCCAAGGCACGGGCTCTTCCCCTACTTCCAATAGGGGCTTACTTGGAACTATAGAAGGCTTCAATGTCTTCCGCTCTCTTCTGCCGCTTGCCTTTGATCAACGACACACATTTACGGGTGTAGCGGATATTCGCTTCTTAGAGCGTGGGGTCAAGGGCCCCGCCCTCACCATCGGCGGACGCACTATCTACCCCCTTATGAATGCCGGCATCAATATCACCTACAATCTGGGTTCAGGCCGGCCCTACACCCGCTACCTTCTGCCTAACCCCGCCGATGTGCAATTCGGCGTAAATCCAGTCAATCTCATCAGTGGGCAACCTTTCAGCAATAATCTGCCCTGGTATAACCGCTTTGATATTCGCATAGATAAAGATTTCATCATTCGGCGTGGGGCGGACAAATATTCTACCCTGAATGTGTATGTAATCTTTCTCAATGCATTCAATCAGCGCAACGTGACGTTTGTGTATCCCTACACGGGGCTTCCGGATGACAGTGGGTACATTCAATCCCCTGTAGGGCAGCAGCTAGCGCAAAATCAGTACTCACGTGAATCTTTTGAGTATCTCTACCGGCTCAAAGAGCGCAATCCAGCAAATCTGGGTGCGCCTTTGCGGATTCGGTTAGGCCTTCTCTTTACTTTCTAAATTCCCTAAATTTGCTTAGCCTATGCGGTGGTTGGGGCTAGCGATACTTAGCCTAAGTAGCTTGCTTGGGCGGGAAATTTTGGGCCGTGTGGAGCGGCGGGTACTTCCACGGACGGCTTCGGGGTGTACGGCACCTACCTCCAGCGTGCAATTGGATATCAACAATGTACGCTGCCTTATTCACAATGGGGGCGATATGTGGTGGGATCTCGTGCGGGCGCCGCGCTATGAAATTCCCAAGGTGCCGCCGGGGGTGCCCGCTATTCATTCGCTCTTTGCGGGGGCAATATGGGTAGGGGGCATAGATGCGGCTGGGCGTCTCCGCCTTGCGGCCCAGACGTACCGCCAGAGCGGCATAGACTTCTTTGCCGGTCCGCTTTCGCTAGAGGGCACTACAGACGCTTCCACCTGTCAGCAGTGGGACAAGCATTTTGTTATCACCCGGGACGAGATTAATCGCTTCCGGGCCGCCTTCCAAGCTGACCCCAGTAGCGTCAATCCCGCTAAGTTCCCTAATGTATTCAACTGGCCAGGTAATAACCCGGTCCCAGGCTTTGAGCGCCAACTGGCTCCTTTCAAAGACGTTGACCTAAATGGCCTTTACGAACCCTCAAAAGGCGATTACCCCGATGTGCCCGGGGATATGGCCATCTGGTGGGTCTATAATGACAAAGGGAATGTTCATACCGAAACGGGTGCCGCACCCATAGGCATAGAAATACAAGCGCTGGCCTTTGCCTTCGCCACAACTAATGAGGTCAATAATATGACCTTTTACCAGTATAAAATCTTCAATCGTGGCACCCTTGACTTGCAGCAGACCTATATGGCCGTTTGGGTAGATGCGGATGTAGGTTTTTATGCGGACGATTATGTGGGTTGTGACACGACGCGCGGCCTAGGTTTCTGCTACAATGGCGATAATGATGATAACCCTCCGGAGGGTTATGGGCGTAATCCGCCTGCCGTAGGCACCGATTTCTTCCAAGGACCGCGCAACGAATTAGGCCAGCGGCTCAAAATGACTAATTTTATGTATTATGACAATGACTTTAGCGTGCGTGGTAACCCCACAAATGCGATACATTTCTACAATTACATGCGCTCTATCTGGAAGGATGGCTCACCGCTTGTGAATAATGGAACTAATGGGTATGGCGGCTCAGGTAATCCTACTAATTACATATTCACGGGTATGCCGGGCGGTGCAGCCGTAGCCGCAAATCCCAATTGCCGCCGCTACAATCCCCCAGCACATGGCTGGGATGAGCGCAGCGCTGGCAATCAACCTTTTGATCGCCGCTACCTTCAATCCGCCGGGCCCTTCCTGCTTCGGTCAGGAGCCGTAAATGAAATCATTATAGGGGTACCCTGGGCACGCGACGCTAATGGTAGCGTCATATCCCCCAACGACGGCAACGTCGGCTCGGTATGCCTTCTGCTGCGAGCCGATGATGTGGCCCAAGCCCTGTTTGACGCTAACTTTCAACTAGTGGATGGTCCTGATGCCCCAGATATGGAAATCGTTGAACTGGACCGAGAACTGGTCCTCAAATGGGGTTACAAAAATCCCTTCTCCAATAATTATCGGGAAAACTACATCCAGCGCGACCCCACTTTGGTAGGCGCTCAGGACCCCTACTACCGCTTTGAAGGGTTTCTAGTTTATCAATTGCGCGATGCACGCGTCTCCCCTGGCGAGCTCCAAAATCCCGATAGGGCTATCCTAATTGCCCAGTGTGATATTCGTAACGATGTCTCAACTATAGTTAACCGGGAAGAGGTTTTTGTGCCCGGGCAGTCTGAGCCTCTTATCGTAGATAAGGTAATGGTAAGTGGCAAAAATGAGGGACTTTTCTATTCGCTGCGCGTAACCGAGGATAGATTCGCTGAAGGTACGGACAATAGGCTAATAAATTATCGTAAGTACTATTTTGCCATCGTGGCTTATGCCTATAACGGTGAGCCTTCCAATCCCGTCAAGTTTATCGTAGGCCGAAATAATGTGCGTGTGTATGAGGCTATGCCTCATAAGGTAGAGTTTGAGCGTGGAGGAACTGCCCTTCGCAGTAGGTATGGCGACGGGGTGGCCCTACGCCGGCGTTATGGTGAAGGGAATGGCGGCAACATCTTGGCTCTCTCCGACCGAGGGCTGGATCAACTCTTCAGTCCTCCCTATCGCGCCGACCCGCTGGAATACAGCCCCAAAGGCGCTCCTGTCGCAGTTAAGGTGGTAGACCCTAAGCAGCTCAAGTCGTATGACTATCGGCTCATTATCAATACTGACACCGCAGTGCGCGAAACTAGCCTCACTATAAGTGGTCGGGACACCATCTACCTTCTCCATGTGAAAGAATGGGAATTGTATGGAAAGCCCAGGGAGAGCAACGCGCCCTACCGCCTGATTTATACCTCGTGGGCTACCATACCTCTCAAGGAGTGGGGTAACCGCCTTGCGCGGGTCAAGTTTCTCCAGGATAATTACCTCAAAGGCACGGAGCGGGTTATTCCCGATCATGGGATTTCCATAGCGGTGCGTCAGGTCTTGGATCCAGGGATTGAAGGAGCCTATTTGCCCGACCGGGATACGACGCTGTGTCCGCCGCCGATTGAGGCGGACTATATGTACTACTACTTCCTGCAGGACGTTTCGAATGGGCTCATAGATATAATAGTTGAGTATGAGGATCCCACCAAGCCGTGGCTATCGGCTTTTCCGCGCTCAGCTTTTGTCTTTACCGTGGATGGCCGGCCAGATACGCTGGGTTGGGTTGAAGGCCCTGGGCTATCCCCGGGTCAGTCGCCGGCTAAACGCCAAAGCACCGCCGGCGGTAGGGTCCAACGCTATAATCCGGGCTGTCAGCTGGTCTATAAAGATGCCTGGACCGAGAGCCGAGCAGAACCCCCCTTCCCTGAATCCCCCGATGCGCGCATACCCCAACGGCCATGGGTATGGTTCTATGACGGAATGTCGGAGCGGTTTTATCAAGCGGCTTACGAGACGGGTTGGGCTCCCTTTGGTCTGGTTACGCCTTATTCCGACCTCAATTCCGCTCAGATCGGTGTAGGGGCTATGTATTGTGGGGGTGATCGGTGTCCCACCGCCATAGCGAACTACGCCCTGCCAGCCACCCTAGGCGTAACTCTCAAGCGCTTGCCGAGTATGCAGATCGTGATTACACCAGATCCGCGCAAATGGTCTAAATGCCTTGTATTAGAAGCCTCGCCCAGCTATAGCCTAAGCCGTGCTGTAGGTGGAGGCTTCCCGCGCATGGCGAAATGGCGCCTAAGCCGTGACATCTTACAAGGCGACACCTTAGCCTATCGTAGCGGCCCTCTCACCGTAAGTAATCAAGGCTTCAGCTGGTTTCCTGGGTATGCCGTCAACCTAGAGACAGGGGAGCGGGTAAATATTCTCTTTGCTGAGGCCTCATGGTTTCAGCGCGAAAATGGGGATGACATGCTCTTCAATCCTACTTCTTCACGCGGCTCTTCGGGCGATGCTTACGGCGGCCGGCATTGGGTATTTGTAACGACCTATCCCTACGATGGGTGTGCTAAGTTTGCGGAGTGGCTCTGCGTAGGCAATAATCCGCCGCGTGACCGTACGCCTGGGGGGGTCTATGGCCTGATATTTGATAAGCCGGGGGGAGGCGAGGGGCGCCTTGATTCCTTCTTTACTTACGTGGCTTGGGTGGGTCTTCCGCGCGTGGCTGGACCCCAATACGAATTCAAGCATTATAAGGATATACCTACCGAAGTCAGCATCACCCTAGCTGTGAATAAATCCTATAAACGAGCCCCTACAGGTGAGCCACCTACTTTTGAGTTTTCCACTACCGAGATTATGCCTAAAGTAGGGGAGGTCCAGATAGCTAAAAACGCTCTGGACCTGATCCGAGTAGTGCCCAACCCCTACTATGGCCGCTCGGGCGTAGGTTCGGGACGCTATGAAGTCAGCCAGATTGATACGCGTGTTAAGATTATCAATCTACCACCCCGTTGCAATGTGCGTATTTTCACCTTAAATGGCGTTCTTGTGCGTACCTTCCGAAAAGACTCCGAAGAGCCTGACATTGAGTGGGACCTCAAGAACGAATACGGTGTGCCGATAGCCAGCGGGGTGTATATTATTCATGTAGAGGTGCCAGGCGTAGGCGAGAAAGTGGTCAAGTTTTTTGCGATTATGCCTCAAATAGACCTCAATAACTACTAAGCTTATGCGTCGTGCGCTTCTCTTAGTTGCAGGGGTTTGTGGGTGCCTTCTGGCGGGTAATCCTGAACGAGCTGGCTCGGCTGGGGCCACTCAGCTCCTTATCAACCCTTATGCCCGCAGCTCCGGCATGGGCGGGCTAAATATCGCTAACTGCTATGGCATAGAGAGCGTTATAATCAATCCAGCGGGTATAGCTCTGACGCGTCGCACGGAGTTTATCTTCAGCCACACTCGCTGGCTTGTCGGTAGCGATATCAGCATAAATGCTTTTGCGTTTGCCCAAGGGTTCAAAAATGGCGGCACGCTAGGCCTAGCGGTTATGGCCTTTGACTTGGGCCGCTTTGAGCGCACTACTATAGATAATCCAGATGGTACACTGGGCTACTTTTCTCCCACTATGCTAAACATATCGGCCTCTTACGCTAGAATTTTTGCGGATGATCGCATATTCGTAGGCGCTACGGTGAAGTTTATCCATGAATCTATACCTGATGCCGCTGCTAATGGCATAGCCCTAGACGCGGGCGTACAATACCGCGACAAGGAGGGGAAATTCAAGATAGGTGTGGCCCTTCGGAATGTAGGGCCGCAAATGCGCTATCGGGGCGAGGGCCTTTCCGTTCGTACCAACTTAGGTGGACCTGGCTCACCCTTCACGAACGCAGTGCATACCCCCGCAGCCGCTTTTGAAATTCCCTCTGTGCTGCTTATAGGCATCGCTTACCGCATTGGATTAGGGGGGGAGCGCGAGCTGGTTGGGCGCGAGGCCAGTGCCGGTGGCACAGGCGGCGAAAAAGATTACCTATTTTCCCTCGTACCTATGCTAGGCTTTTACGCTCACTCCTTTCAGAATAATCAGATCGGTGGCGGTTTAGAACTGCGCTACAAAAATTATCTCATGCTACGGGGGGCCTACTTATGGGAGCCCGACATCACTAATAAGGAAAAAGCCCAAAACGCCTTCAACGGCCTCAACTTTGGGCTGACTGTGGAACTTCCTTTCCGTACCGGGGAAGGGCGCTACTCCTCGTTTGGGATAGATTATAGCTACCGTCCTACCTACTTCTTCAACGGAACGCATAGTATCGGGGCTCGTCTATACATATGACACATCTCCTTACACGTGAGGCTTACGAAAAGCTCCGAGAGGAGCTACATGAGCTCAAGACGCGACGCCGCGCGGAGATTGCGGCGGCAATCGCCGAGGCGCGTGAAAAAGGCGACCTTAGCGAGAATTCGGAATACAAGGCTGCGCGGGAGGCCCAGCAATTTTTGGAAGCCCGTATAGCCGAATTGGAAGCCCTTCTGGCTCAAAGTAGAGTAGTTGATCCTTCGCAAATAGATACCTCCCGAATAACCCTCTCGGCTACGGTGCGCGTGCGGAACCGCCGGACAGGAGAAGAAATGACCTATACGCTCGTGCCGGCGATTCAAGCCAATCCCCGCGCTGGCCGGCTTTCCGTAGAGTCTCCTATCGGTAAGGCCCTCTTAGGTCATACAAAAGGGGAAATCCTAACTGTTCAGGTGCCCGCAGGCCAGCTAGAGCTGGAAATCCTAGATATCAGCTACGGTTGATGCCTAGTGTATTTTCACGGATTGTAGCGGGGGAGCTACCTGCCTACAAGGTAGCCGAAACACAAGATTTTTTAGCCTTTTTGGATATTCGTCCGCTGGTGCGCGGCCATACCCTTGTAATTCCTAAAAGGGAGATTGACTATCTTTTGGATCTGCCAGAGGAGCTGTATATGGGGCTGTGGCTTTTTGCTCGGGAGGTGGCGCGCGCTATCCATTTAGCTATACCTTGTGCGCGGGTGGCTTTCGCCGTAGTTGGGCTGGAAGTGCCACACGCCCACATCCATCTTGTACCTATTCAGTCTATGGCTGACTTAGACTTCCAAAAGCCGCGCGTGGAGCTTACCCCAGAGGAGTTTCAGGCTACCGCCGCAGCGATTCAAGCGAAGCTGCGGGAATTGCACCCACAAAGGCCCGCTTCGTAGGGCTTTCCAGCGGCTGGAGCCAGGGACTCAGCTCCGAAAGTGGGGCCGTAGTTCCATCTTTGCGCAGAAGTCTAATCTCCCCACCTGCCTGGGGGGAATAGGTTTGATTCTCCGCTAGGCCTTCTATCCAAAACCATTCAGCCCATGGGCGCAGCGCCGAACTTAGCGTATGCTGCCAGCCTTCCCGCAGCGTGGCTGACGCCCTCTCGGTGAAAGTTACCTTGAAAGGTACCCGATAAAGAAGGGCTCGGCTCAAAATCCGCAAAGGCGGAAACTTTGAGTCGCTGGACGCCTGAATCCACTGCCAAATCGTTGTCTCATCCAGCTGGAGGAACTCCGGAAGCGCCGCCTCCAAAGGAAGTTTCCAGAGTTCTTCCAAGTAAGAACGCTTTTTGCCCTCCAATTTATAAGCCTCCCACCAGCGCCGAAGTAGCCACTCCGAACCTAAGACCCCTTTATGGAGGTACACCTGCCAGTACATGAAGCGGCGGGTTATGATGAACTTTTCTACTGAGGTGTGCCCTTTCTCTTCTATGACCAGGCGATTTTCGGCTACATTCATGGTATATATAAGTCGCTCGGTACCTACCAGCCCCTCCTGTACGCCCGTGTAGAAGCTATCCCGTACAAGGTAGTCCAGCCTGTCTACATCCAATTGACCGCTAATGAGATCACTCAGGAAGCGCAGGGGGTGCTGGTTTTCCCACAGGAGGCGCACCTCACTCAGATCGCCTAATTCGGCTTCCATAAGGCCTAAAAGAGCCTGACTGATCTGCTCATGGTTGTAGGGGAGGATGCTGCCTTCTAAGCTGTGGGAGAAGGGCCCATGGCCTATGTCGTGGAGCAGCGCACCCAAAAGGACGGCTTCCCAGGTGGAGGGAGGGATAGCTAGGCCTTTGCGGCTTAGGGAAAGAAGGGCCTCTTCCGCTAAGTGTAGCACCCCCAAAGCATGGCCAAAGCGCGTGTGCACCGCGCCGGGATAGACGAATTGGGCCAGTCCAAGCTGAGTGATGCGACGCAGTCGCTGCACTACCGGATGACCTAACGCCCGCAAGATACGACCCTCTGGTACATGGATAAACCCATGGACGGGGTCATTGATAATCTTAGCGGTACGCAGCACAAGAGAAGGTACAAACTATCTTTGCTCCATGAGCCATTCGTTATGGCCCACCGATGCCCAAATTGCGCGCTGGAGTCAGTTCAGTGCGACGCCACCCCCCTTAGGTGAAGGAGAGGATCGCTTGAAGGCTCATAAGGCGGCCTACGAAGAGGCGTTTGAACGGCCCGCGCTACCGCCCTTTGTACCGCTTTGGTACCCTGAGTATAGGCTAGAGCTAGGCCAAACTAATTTAGGCCGCGCGCTAAAGGAGCTGGAGGAAGTTCCCAGTTTTCGTTCGTATGCGCAGAGTCGGCGCCCGGGGGAGACGCTCTATGAGCCGCTTCACCGCTGGAGCGTTACGCATCGGGCCGAATTCTGGGCCTATGTGCTTTTCAGGCGGCTTCAAGTGCCCTTTCAGAATCCGCCGACGCGCCTCCTTAGCTTTCCAACGGGAGATATTACCCAGCCTGTATGGCTAGAAGGAGCAAGAGGGAATATAAACGACCTTCTTTTCCGTGCGGCTGAGTCGGCTACAGCGCTGGTATATGGGCGTGAAGAAGGGCCGGTAGAGCGGTGGAGCTATGCCGCCCTTCGGCAAGAGGTACAGCGCGTAGCAGGGGCTTTTCTGGCCCAAGGTCTGAAGCCCGGGGACCGTATCGCCCTTTGCCTTCCCCTACGACCCGAAGCGGTTTTCCTCTACTTGGGTGCTATTTACGCCGGGCTCTCAGCCGTAACTATACCAGACAGCTTATCGGGCGAAGAAATCGCCGCGCGCCTTCGGATCGCCCGCCCTAAGCGGCTTTTCATTCAAGATGGGCTCTACCGAGAGGGAAGATTTCTACCTCTCTATGAGCGGGTACAACCGTATGACCTACCGCCTACCTACGTTTTAGCGGGAAGGGGGTCTATTCAGACGCGCCTGCGCAATAATGCCTTTCCGTGGAGCGCCTTTCTTCAGTCCGAGCAAGTTTGCTCTGAGCCCATCTATGGGCCTCCTGATAGGGAAATAGGGGTCCTTTTCTCCTCCGGTACTACGGCCACGCCTAAGGCCATTCCGTGGACTTACCTCACGGCTCTCAAGGCTATTACGGATGCGCACTTTTTCCACGATGTGCAGCCTTCGGATGTGCTGACTTGGCCGACGAATTTAGGCTGGATGATGGGGCCGTGGCTGCTTTTTGCGGGTCTGGCGCATGGGGCTACGGTGGCCCTTTACGAGGGGGCACCCACGGGGGCCGGCTTCTGCCAGTTTGTAGCCCAGCAGCGCGTTACGATTCTGGGTGTAGTGCCCTCCTTAGTGCGCCGCTGGATAGAGAGTCAAGCCTGGCAGGGCGCCGACTGGTCGGCTATTCGGCTATTTAGCTCTACGGGCGAAGCCTCCAACCCCTGGCACATGTGGGCCCTAATGGCCAAAGCGGGCTACAAGCCTATCATAGAGTACTGCGGTGGCACGGAAATCGGGGGTGGCTATATCACCAGTACGCTTTTACACCCAAATGCCCCCTCTCAATTTAGCGCACCAGCGCTGGGGTTGGATTTCGTTCTGCTGGATGAGAGCGGTCAGCCGGCCGAGGAGGGCGAAATCTTTCTTATAGGGCCTTCCATCGGGCTTTCGCAAAAGCTTCTCAATGCCGATCATACGCAGGTGTATTATGAGGGTACGCCGGCCCTTCAGGCTGGGTGGGTGGGGGCTACGCATGAGCCGATTGCCTCTGTCCTAGAGGGCTGCACGGTGCGGCTACGGCGTCATGGGGACTTCCTTCGGCGCTTACCTACAGGGTACTGGGTCTCGGGCGGGCGAGCCGACGACGCTATGAACCTAGGAGGAATAAAAATAGCCTCGGTAGAGATTGAACGTGTAGTGGCCCAGGTACCTGGCGTAGGGGAAGCCGCTGCCGTAGCTGTGCCCCCTCCTGAAGGTGGTCCCGAGCAGCTTGTAGTGTATGTAGTCCCGCAAGCCGAGGCCCCTACTGACCCCTCCTATTGGAAACCCCTTTTGGCGCAAGTGATTCGGGAGCGTCTCAGCCCACTTTTCCACCTCCATGCCGTGGTGGTCGTACCTGAGCTGCCACGCACCGCCTCCAATAAGATTATGCGGCGCCTTCTGCGTCGCGCCTACTTAGAGCGTCAGCAAACTGGTTGAAACGCCCTCTTTCCTTACCTTTGTAGCATGGGAAAAGGGGATCGGCGCACGCGGCGGGGAAAAATTTGGCGGGGTACGTATGGTAAATATCGCCCACGCAAGCCCAAAAACAAACATCCCCTTCCGGGCGAGGCGCCTAAAACGGCTTCTTCGGCGGCATGAGCCGCATACTTACAGGTATTCAGAGCTCAGGTAAGCCCCATCTGGGTAACCTCTTGGGGGCTATTCGTCCGGCCCTTGAGCTGGCTAGCCAGCAGAACGAACCGGCTTTTTTCTTTATTGCGGACCTGCATGCGCTCACCACTGTCCATAACCCAGTCCAGCTTCAAGAAAATACCTATGCGGTAGCGGCGGCCTGGCTGGCTATGGGCCTGGATACCGAGCGGCATGTATTCTTTCGGCAGTCCGATGTACCTGAGGTATGTGAGCTAAGCTGGTATCTGGGCTGCGTAACGCCCTATCCCATGCTGGCTAACGCCCATGCCTTTAAAGAAAAAGCCGGCAATTTAGCCGAAGTTTCGGCTGGGCTTTTTACCTATCCCGTCCTCATGGCGGCGGATATCCTGCTGTACGATACCGATATCGTGCCCGTTGGAAAGGATCAGAAGCAGCATTTGGAAATTGCGCGGGATATCGCTGGGGCTTTCAATCGGCGCTACGGAGAAATCTTCAAACTGCCTACAGGATTTTTTCAGGAAGAGGTGATGCTTTTGCCAGGGATAGATGGGCGCAAAATGAGCAAAAGCTATGGAAACACGCTAGATGTTCTAGGCGATGAGGTGGAGTTGGAGCGGCGCGTGCGGCGCATTGTTACGGATTCCACGCCCGTTGAAGCGCCTAAGGATCCCGGTCGGTGTATTGTATTTCAACTGTATGCCGCGGTAGCCTCGCCAGAGGAGGTAGAGGAAATGCGCAGACGCTATGTGGAAGGTGGCTATGGCTATGGCCAGGCCAAGGCGGAGCTTTTTCGGGTTTTGCGGGAGCGCTTTGCGCCTCAGCGTGCGGCTTATCAGCAGTGGATGCGGGATAAGGCGGCTTTAGAAGCTATCCTTCAGAAGGGGGCAGAGCGGGCGCGCGCCGAAGCCGCTAAAGTACTTGGGCGCGTGCGGGAGGCTATTGGCTTTCAGGCGCGCGTGCCTTCTTTCCGCTGGTGATAGGCCCATAGGGCTTCAGCGGTATCGGCGACTATGCCGCCCCACTCCCCACCCTCGGCGCGAGTGGTGGCCTCTAGAAGTTCGGCAAAGGCCCGTGCCACACCACCGACGTAGCGAATAGGCTTCCTTATACCCCATCGCCGCCAGGTGCGCCGGTGAAAGTGTGTGAAACGCTCGCTTACCAGCGCCTTTACCCAGGGGTGCCTCTGATGGCGCGCAAGGAAAGGCGCAAAACCTGCTAGGAAAGCGGAAGGACGTGCGCTGGTGTAAGCTTTCTGCCGTAGGTGTAGCGGCGCTGAAGCCTCAGGATAAGGGTTCTCGGCCCAGAAAGCCGCCTCCAACTCCGCCGGTACCTCCGCATAAAGGAGCGCGCTAAGAAAATGCCGGCCTAGGTCGGCGCCACTACCTTCGTCGCCGAGAAGATAACCGTGGCCGCCTGCCTGCTGGATAAGCGCCTGACCATCCCACAGGGCGCAGTTAGAGCCCGTGCCTAAAATCCCGACTATTCCCGTGGCTTCGCCCCAAGCGGCCCGAGCGGCGCCTAAAAGATCATGCGCCACTTCCACGGCTTCTAAGGGCACCCCAAATGCCTCTGCCAAGAGGCTTTGGAGCCGCTGGCGCGCTTCGGCCTCGTGGAGTGCAGGCCCATAATACCATATATGCCGAGGCGTGGCCAACCCCTGGAGCTTCTGTACCTGTTGAAGCCTTTCCACATACGCTTCGGCGGCCTTCCAGCCTTCCGCTTCCGTATTCAGCCCTTGGAGGGTGTGGCGCACTAGCCCCTGAGGCGCGCCAATAAGCCAGTCCGTCTTCGTAGCGCCTACCTCCAGTAGCCACATCCTACCAAATTTCTTACCTTTGTGCCATGGCCACAAAAACCAAAGAAGTCTCTCTGGAGAATCGCATCGTAGACCTCTACAAGCAGCTCGTTGTGGAGGACAAAATTCAACGCATGAATGTATTTTCCTTCTGTAAGATGCTAGATATCTCAGAGGCCGATTTTTATAAGCATTTTGCTTCACTGGATGCGATCGGGCGAAAGATATGGACGGCTTATGCGGATGAGGTGATAAATATCCTCAAAAATTCAGAAAGCTATACTAACTACTCAGCCCGCGAGAAGATATTGGCCTACTTCTTCACCTTCTTTGATAATGTTATCAAGGATCGCAGCTTTATTGCTAAAACCTATACGCAATTTACCCTCTTGAGGGGCTATCAGCGTAAGTTTCGCTCCCACATGGCGGAGGTGATTCAGGAAGGGGTGATTGCGGAGGAGATTCGGTCGCGCCACTTAGAGAATTTATACCTGGATGTTCTGTGGGGGGTTCATTGGGCGCTCATTCGCTTTTGGCTGAATGATGAGTCCGAAGGCTTTGAGGATACGGAGAAAGCGATAGAGACGTACTTGCGTCTGCCGCTTGAGCTGATGGGACAAAACATTTTGGACAGCGCTTACGAAGTTTTACGCTTTGCGCTGGGTAGGCTAAAACTACCGCGCCTAACTGTCCTGTCTTGACGGGGGTAGCCCAGCGCGTAGCGGAGCTTAGCGAGGCTCAGACGCTGGGGATGGCCCAGCGGGTACGTGAGCTACGCGCCGCGGGCAAGCCTATACTTTCCCTTCTCTTAGGCGAGCCTGATTTTCCTGTACCTGAACCTATTCGGGCTGCAGCTATCGCCGCTATTCAAGAGGGCCATGCCCCTTATCCCCCCGTGCCAGGTATCGCCCCGCTGCGCGAGGCTATAGCAAGCTATTATCACCGCACTTATGGTGTGCCCTGCTCAGTGGAATGGGTTGTAGTCTCTAATGGTTCCAAACAGGCTATCTTCAATGCGCTCTTTTCACTCATAGAGCCTGGGGAGGAGGTAATTGTACCGGCTCCGTATTGGGTATCGTACCTGCCGCTGGTGCATTTAGCCCAAGGAAAGCCGATTATAGTACCTACTACCCAGGCAGAAGGCTACAAGCTTACGCCGGAGAAATTGGCGCGTTACCTTAGCCCCCGCACTAAAGCGCTTATCCTGTGTAGCCCTTCCAATCCAACAGGAAGCTGCTATACCCGGCCCGAGCTAGAGGCCTTAGCCGAAGTTCTCTCAGCTTATCCCCAAGTATGGGTTATTTCGGATGAGATTTATGAGCTGATTCGGTATGAGGGGCAGCATGTATCCCCAGCGCAGATACCTTCCCTGGCGGAGCGGACGGTAATATGCAATGGTTTTTCCAAGGCCTTTGCGATGCCAGGCTGGCGATTGGGGTATGCCCTGGCGCCGCCGAAGCTGGCCGCCGCTATGGCCAAAGTGCAAGGCCAGACCAGCTCCGGCGCTAATCTGATTGCCCAGAAAGCCGCATTAGCTGGCCTGCAAAGTGATCTCACTCAGCTCCTAGCCCCAATGCTCCAAGCCTTTCGCGAACGGCGCGATTACATATATACCTACCTAAAAGCCTACTTGCCCCAGACCGAGCCCTATCTCCCCGAAGGCGCCTTCTACTTTCTGCTCAATGTTTCAAGCTTTTTGGGCAAAGTAACGCCTACCGGCGAGATTATCGCTGATGCCGACGTCCTTACAGAATACCTTTTAATTCATGGGGTTGCTTTAGTCTCAGGAACCGCCTTCGGGGCGCCTCAGCACCTGCGGCTTAGCTACGCCGTAAGTCTGAACGAAATTAAGGCTGGCTTGCCTCGGATGGTAGAAGCGTTACGTGCGCTGGTCTAACCCTCTTCTTCTCGTAGGTACTTCGGGATTGGGCCTCCTTAGCCTGTGGTATAGCCTGGTCCCAGTGTATGAATGGGCCCCGCGTCAGCCTTTTACCGGCCATTGCTGGTATAACCCCTTTGCGCATGCACCGCTTGTATGGACGCGCGCTAACTTTCATATCCATACGCGCACTTGGGGGGGACTTACCAAGGGTTACCAAGAAGCCCCAACTATCCAGCGCGCCTATAGGCGGTTAGGCTACGCGTGGATCGGCCTTTCGGACTATCAGCGGATAAATCCCGCTAGCCCTCTCCCGCTCTATGAGCATGGCTGGAATTTGGGTAAAGTTCATCAGCTCTGCTTCTGGCCCCGCCGAGTCGTGTGGTGGGACTTTCCCTTGAGCCAAACCTTAGCCATGCGGCAATTCGTCCTTGAACGGCTACGGCCCGTTACGGGATTCCTCGTTCTGGCTCATCCTCGCTTTATGCGGAGCTATACGGGCTCCCACTTAGCCCAGCTGGGCGGCTACGAGGCGATAGAAGTGCTGAACCGTTTTGGGGACTCTGTGGCAGAGTGGGACAGCGCTTTGTCCTCAGGGCACTTTGCGCCTATTTTAGCCCACGACAATGTGCATGATGTGGAAAATCCCCACCAGCTCATGAGCCGCTGGACCGAAGTGCTACTGCCTGAGGAAGCCCCAGTAGAGAGCCTGCGGGCTGCCTTAGTTGAAGGGCGAACGGTAGGGTACAAGAATCGCACGCCTTTTCCCATTCAAGGACCTTATCCGCGCCTTCAGCAGGTAGAGATAGTAGGTGAAACGCTTCTGCGCGTTAGGCTCACCCTCGTAGCGGACTCTCTGCGGCTGATTGGGCAAGAAGGGAGAATACGGCGGGTAGTTTATCGGACGGACAGCTTGACGTATGCCATTCGGCCTGACGATACCTACCTGCGGTTTGAAGCCTATACCGCTCAGGTGGAGCTGTATGCTTCGCCGCTTGTGCGAGGTGGGCCGAAGCGCCGAGGAATCCCTCCCAGACGCCCTCTGCCTTCAATTCAGGGGCTTATGGCCTGGTTATTTGGGGCGTTTTGGCTCCTTGTAAGCCTTAGGCTCTGGCAGAAGCGCCAAACAAAGGCCGGATACACCACCCGTTCAACTGCCTGAATGAAAGCCTCTACCTCCTCTACCGAAAGGCCAGCGATAGGCAGACGCACCTGATAAAGTATAGGCCCTGTGTCGTAATTTTCCTCTACTAGGTGAATCGTTAGGCCGCTTTCGGCGCAGCCGGCTGCTACTACGGCGGCATGTACGTGGCGCCCATACATACCTTTACCTCCGAAAGCGGGCAGAAGGGCTGGGTGGCTATTGAGCAGGCGGCCAGCGTAGCGCCGCACCACCTCAGCGGGAACAAGGCGGAGATACCCAGCTAAAGCGATACATTCTATACCTTCCCGCTCACATACGTGTAGCCAATCCTCGGCCGTATTGCGAATAGTATATACGGGCACGCCTAGGGCTTCCAGCGCCTGCCGATTGGCATTGGGTCGATCGACAAAGCCGATTACCCTGCCCTGACGGGCTAGAAAAAACTCTGCTATGGCGGCGGCCAGCCGGCCGCGACCTGAGTAGGCTATAGCGCAGCGGGGCATGGATCGGGCTTGCGCTCGGCAAAGGCCGCCTCATCGGGCAGGTTGAGTTGACGCGCCGCTTCGCCATACAGGCGCCAGGCCACTCGGTCGTAGGGGTCTAACTCTAAGTACTTAGCAAGAAACTCGTAGGCCTGGGCGCTTTGCCCCTGCTGGAGAAGCGCTTGGGCATACGCCGCTAAACCCTCCTTCCAACCTGGCAGCCTTTGAAGGAGAGAATCGGTAAGCCATTTTGGGCCCCATCGCCTCAGCCGAAGCGTATAAAACCGCACCGTATCCTCAAGCCCACTGAGACGCTTACTCAGGCTATCTAAAAGCCTATCGGATATCTCCCTTTTACCGGGTAAGCTTAGATAAATTTCGGCTTGGAGGGCATGAAGCCGAAAAGAGGTAGGCATACGCTGAAGGCCAGCGGAGAGATTTTCTAGCGCCGCTGCCGTGTCCTTTTGAAGCAGGAAAAGGCGCGCAACCCACTCATAGGGGGCCTCGTAGGTAGCTCCTCTATCTACCCACGGGCGTAACCCTTGGACCGCCGTCTGAAGATCACCGCGAAGAAAGGTGTATAAACCAAAGCGCAAGTAGTCCTGGTCCGTCCAATTAGCGAGCGGCTCAACGAGGTTAGCCTCCAAAAAATTTCCCGAAGCGGCTAAGAGGACGCTCACTTCGCGGCGGGCCTCTTCTTCCACCTCGGGATAGGAGGCCATTAGGCGGCTGGCTAAGGTGTAGGCCGCCTCCCAGCAACCCCCTTCCGCTAAGGCATACGCCGCATAAAGGGAATCGCGCGGGGTGCCCGCCTGGAGAAAAAGGTCGGCCGCCTTCCGCGCTAAACCTGCTTCTAAGAAGTGGAGAGCCGTATAGCGTACCGCATAAGGATAGAGCTCACGGTCGTGCTGGTAGAAGTAAGGCAGAAAAGAGGTTACCTGTCCGAGTTTGCGGGCATGAAGGGCCGCACTCCACCGACCGAGGGGGGTTGTGTCTTGCGCTAGGCCGAGCCACTGGGCATTTTGGCCTGTAGGGTTAGGCGGCGGCTTCGGTAGCACTCTCATAAGGTGGAAATAGGCAAGATTCTCCGCTACCGCCGGCGGGAAAGGGGAAGGGATACTACTGGCCACGCGCGCAGCCCACTGACGGCGCTCATAGCGCAGGTAAAGTAGCGCCAAATGCGCATAATAGGTAGGATTAGCCGGCGCTAGGCGAATAGCTTCCTTCCAGTAAAAAGCGGCAGAATCGGGCGTGTTTAGCTTATAGAAGAGAAAGGCGAGCTGATTGAAAGCGCGCGCATTCGGACCGAAGCGATTAGTATAACGCTGAAGGAGTTGGGTGGCGCGTACGGGCCGTTCTAATTGAAGCCACAAGAGCGCGGCTTGAAGGGCAGCTGGAAGAAAAGGACGCGTCAAAAGGGCCTCCTCACAGCGAAGGGCCACTTTCTCCAGCTCTTTCCCCAGCTGAAACTGGATATGGGCCAAATTGTAGGCTAAACGCGACTCAAAGGGCAAAAAGAGGAGCGCTTTCTGATGGGCTTTTTCGGCGGCCTCCCAATTTTCCGTGAGTAGGCTACTTTCGGCCGCAGCTAGCGCCTGCCACCGGGCGGGAAAACGCGTAATCGGCCAATTCTCCTGTACTTCAAGCCCAGCCCCTACCATAATCTGGAGAAAGAAAACTAGGGCTAGAGGGAGGCGCGGGCTTTTGGGAAGGTCCCAATATTTCATCTGGCGCGTTTGCCAGAGGGCCCAAAAATTCAGGCCCAAGTAGAGCGTGCCGCCCAAAAGCCCTACTCCTAAAAAAGTCTGCCAGAGGCGAATAGTGGAGTAGAAATAAAAGTACTGGTAGGCGTTGAGGTGATAAGCCAGTGGCGCCGTAGTTAGAAAATTTATGCCGGCCCAGCTCCACAGAAGGGCTATGGGGTGGCGGAAGCCGTCGGTCCATAGGGGGTAATAGGGTTGAAGCCCTATAAAGCCTGCTATAAGTCCAAGTAGGCCTAAGGCCAAGGTAAGCGAATGACTGAGATCTTGGGGCAAGAAGGCTATCCCTGCGCTGAGCCCCAAGCTCAAGCCTGCAAGGAGGCCATAGCCCAGCAGGTTCGCACGCCTACGGGTCAGGACATATACTCCTACAGCCAAAAGGGCCAGAGGTCCTAAAAGAGCCCCTATCCCTGCCGCTACTAATCCTAAAAGGCCTGGGAAAACCAGCGCATCATGGAGCACGCCAAGACCCTTCCAAATCGCCGGTAGGCCTAAAACGCTGGCGACCCCCGCCGTTAGAAGAAGGACAGTATAGCGCATTTCCAGCCGCCAGAGGCCCATTTGAATGAATAAAGTGGGCAGAAGTACGACTAGCGAAAGCCCCAGCGAAACAACGTAAAACGGATCGACACCTGCCCAAGCCAAAGCGGTTTTACTTGAATGGACCCAAACTACCCAGCCGAAATACACTAGGTAGGGTAAAAAGCCCTGCATGCGAGTGGCCGCTGCAAGGAGCGCAGCCCACCCCAAAACAATCCCTATCCACCCTAAGAGTATGGCGCTTTTTTCTGGGGCTAGAAGCTGGGTAGCTGTAAGCTCATATACCCGCCGTACGGGCAATTCCACCAGGTAGCTGCGGTACTGGATGCGACGAAGGTCAATAGGGGCTATCTCCTCTTCGTAATAGTAGAAAGGGACAAAGGCCTCTTTGAAGCTGTAGCGCTCAAGCCAGGCCCTAAGTAAAGCGCCCCAGCTTACAAGAAGGAAGACAAAAAAGAGGCGCGCCGTATGTTTTTCTGTCTTGGGCAGGATAGGCCATATGCCGCGCCAATCCCAAGTTGGGGTGGTCATCGGCGACGCAGCGTAAAAACTAGGCCTAAGGTGCTAAGGAGAAGCGCTAGACCTAGGGTGTTCCAAGGAGAGCGGAAGGTGTGGTGAGCCAGCCATATGGGCAGGGCTTCTTCCGCCCAAGGCCAGTGCCCTGTATTCCACAGGCTCTTCCAAGCCCCTATCCAGTCTCCGGCCGCAGGCTGGAAGCAGCTTCCCAAAAGAATCAGCCCTAAGAAAAGGGGTGTCAGCCAGCGTATAATCCAGCGAAAAGGGCTCGCTACTTCAAGGCTTACCAGTCCTTGGCGGGCGGCTCGTTGGAAAAGCCACCAGTGCCCTAAAGCGGCGAGTACCAGCAGGAAAGTACCTGCCCAGTAGTCGTAAAGATTGAGGGTATCTTCGGCATAGCCTAAAAGCGGTGGAAGCCCCAGCAGTAGGCTTACGCCGAGGAAGGGGGTTGTCCAGCGCTGGGGTGGGCCGCCAAAAATCTCTGCCAACCACGTAACTACTACCCATCCCATTGCCAGCAGTGAGCTTAGGCCCGCCAAAAACAGGAGCACATACCAGGCTGCCGTGAGTAGCCGCCCGCCCCAAGCCTCCAATACATACGGCATTACCTCAAAGCCCATCCCAAAACCTGCCTGCTGCTGCACATAAGGAAGCCCCAAGAAAGCCGTAGTGAGAGGTATTACGATAAGCCCGCCCAATACCACTTCGGCGAAGGTATTAGCGGCCACGGTGTAGGTGCCTTGAGTCAGTAGGGGCGCTGATCCACTATAAGCCGCATACACGGGATACATCGCAAACCCCACCCCTATGGAGAAAAAGACCTGCCCAGCGGCCGCTAGCCACACCGCCGGCTCTCGGAGGGCGGTCCAGCGGGGAAGATACAAATACAGCAGGCCTTCTTTGGGGTCGCAGGTAGGGCAGTACCCTGTAGGCCCCAAAAAGAGGGCCCCGCTCGCTAGACCAATCCCTAAAAGAAAAAGAAGCGGCATGCCATAGCGGTTGAGTCGCTCCACGCCGTGCTGCAGGCCGCCACGCAGAATAGCCCCTGTCAGTAGCCAAGTAAGAAGCCAAAAAATCCAGCTCTGCTTACGAATAAACTCAGAATAGAAGCCCTTTAACGTCTCTAAGTCCTTACCGCTGAAGGTGCCTAGGAGCGCATGGTAGGTATAACCCAGGGTCCAGCCAGTAAGATAGGCGTAGTACGAGGCCACAGCGAGGCTTACGTACACGGCGAGAAGGCCTATGAACCAGCCAGATTTTCCAGCCAGCGTACGCAGAAGAAAGGGTGCGCTGCGTGCGCCGCTCTGCGCCCCTGCTTGCCCCAGGCGCATCTCTATCCATACCATGGGCAGCCCCACTACCAGAAGGGCCACCAGATAGGGTACTAAGAAAGCCCCTCCCCCCCAGCGTGCCGCCTGAAACGGAAACCGCAAAAAATTTCCCAAGCCCACCGCCCCGCCGATTAGAGCCCATAGCGCTCCCCAGCGGCTACTCCAGCGTTCCACCGCACAAAAGTAAGCAGCCCAATTTTTGCTTACATTTGGAATATGCGTAGCCTAACCCTTCCTTTGGGCTTTTGTTTGGCGGTTTATGCCCAGCCGGATCGGTATCCGCCGGCCCAGCAGTTTCCGCGGTTCCTTCTTTATACGCTTGATGGCAAACCCTTTACGGATGCTGAGCTTGCGCCGGCCGAGCGCGGCCGCATAGTCATCTTCTTTGATCCTTACTGCGATCACTGCCAGAAACAGGCCGAACTCCTCAAAGCCGGCCTTTCCCAGCTTCGGGGCATCCAGATTATATGGGTTTCTACGGAGACCGCTGAAGCGATACGCAACTTTCAGGAAAAGTACTTCAGTGGCGTGCCCAATTCTTACTTCCTGCGGGATAGAGACTTCAAATTTGATAACTTCTTCGGTTATAGCGTAGCTCCGACCATCTACGTGTACGACAAAAGCGGGAAGCTGCGACACATCCATCGCGAGGAGGTACCAGTAGCTACCCTGCTCAAAGGGTTATGAGCTCTTTCGGACGCCCCCACATACTGCTTATAGACAATCACGACTCTTTTACCTACAATATTGTGGCGCTTCTTACGCTGGCGGGATGTGAGGTGACGGTGGAGCAGGCGGAAAATATTTTGGCGGCTGAGGTATATCGCTATCCTTGGGCGGGCATAGTGATAGGTTCGGGGCCGGGCCATCCGTCCTACTTGGTAGAGGTACTGCCGCCGCTTATCCCGCCGGCGCTCTCGGTGCCGCTTTTGGGCATTTGTCTAGGGCATCAGTACATTGTGCAAGTTTTTGGCGGTCGGATAGAACCTATGGAACGCCCCTACTTTGGCCTACAGAAGCGCATCCTGCACAATGGGGCAGGTATTTTTCGCTATGTGCCTAATCCCTTGCCCGTAGGGGTATATCATGCGCTTCATGCAAGCGTTGTGCCTTCTTGTTTGGAGGTAGTGGCGCGCGACAAGGAGGGACACTGTATGGCTGTACGCCATGTGGAATATCCCATCTGGGGCCTTCAGTTTCATCCCGACTCTATTCTTACACCTCATGGGCCTCTGCTCATGCAGGCTTGGGTGCATTTGGTAGCCTCTTTATCGGCTAAAAATGTTTGAGCTCTTATGACCTCGCCCCTCTCCACCCTGACTCAATCGGCGCTCACTTGGCAGAAGGTGGAACGTGAGCGCTACAAATATGCTTGGGGCGGGCTGGCAGAAGGCTCTCCTATTATCCTTGTGCATGGACTTTTTGGGGCACTCAGCAATTGGAACACCACCCTCCAAGCCTTAGGCCACCGCTATTCCATTTTTGTCCCGCTTTTGCCGATTTATGAATATTCACCCGTAGAGCCTTCTTTGGCTGGGCTTACGCACTATTTGTGGGATTTCTATCAAGGGGAGGGGCTTCCTCCCGCTGTCTGGATAGGTAATTCCTTAGGTGGGCATCTCGCTTTACTTATAGCGCGACGCTATCCGCAGGCTGTGCGGGCCCTCGTGCTCACGGGCAGCTCAGGTCTTTTTGAGGACAGCATGGGGAGTACTTTCCCTCGGCGCAGCAGTCGGGCCTATGTGGCGGAAAAAGTGGCTTACACCTTCTATGACCCCCGCCAGGCCACCCCCGAGCTGGTAGATGAGGTCTATACGCTGGTAAATGATAACTACAAAGCCCTGCGTATCCTCAAAATCGCCCGCGATGCGCAGCGGGACTTTGTAGGGACATGGCTCAAAGAAATCACCGTACCTACCTGTCTGATTTGGGGGGCGAACGATAGTATTACGCCTGCGGCCGTAGCCTATGGCTTCCTCCACCTCTTGCCTAAAAGTGAGCTTTACTTTATTGATGAGTGCGGTCATGCGCCCATGATGGAGCAGCCTGAAATATTCCATGCCTACCTTCAGGACTTTCTAAAAAAGCATGGTTTATGAAGCGGCCTTCCCTTGCGGTGCTGCCGCTTCGGCGCTATCCGCAGGCGTTCGTGTCGTCGCAGGCTTCTGTCCGCTCGGCCCGTCAGCTTTTTCGGCGCTACCCGCACTTAAGTCACCTACCCGTGGTTTCGGCGGAGGGCAAATACCTTGGCCTGCTCTCTAGAAAGGCCTTAGGCGGGGCTTCCCCTGATACTTCCGTAGGAGACCTTCCGCTGGCCTCTGTGCCCCCTCTGCTGCCTTATGCTACCATTTACGATGCTCTCCAATATATGGAAAGCTACAAGACCCTTGCTATTCCGATACAGGATGAGGAGGGAAGGTACTTAGGGCTTATTACCGCTGGGGGGCTGGTGCAGTGGTGGAGCCGTATCGCGGCGGTGCGGGAACCCGGCACCGTGCTGATTTTAGAGACCTATCTGCGCGACTACAGTCTGGCGGAAATTGCGCGCATATTAGAAGGAGAAGAGATTCGCATTCTTTCAGCCTATCTCCTTTCGCCTACGGGTGATTATCAAAAAATCTTTATCGTCCTTAAGGTGAATACGATTTACCTCACGCGAGCCTTGGAGCTTTTGGAGCGCCGCGGCTATAAGGTAGTAGCGATACATGGCGACCTTCTAATGGAGAAGCATGCGCGCGACCAGCTGCAGGCCCTTCTACGCTACCTCAATCTCTGAGCTATGCTGCGGATAGGACGAATTCATATTATTACCGATACAACGATACAAGAGCGGCATTCCCATTTAGAGCTGGCCCGAATGGCCATAGAGGCGGGTATCGTTACGCTTCAGTACCGCCAAAAGGAGTTTGTGCGGGAGAAGCATTTCGCCGAACTGCAGGCGATAGCTGCCCTTGCGCGCAAGCATCAGGTTCAGCTTATCATAAATGACCATGTGGCTTTAGCCGCTGAAGTAGGCGCTACGGGGGTTCATTTGGGGGAGACGGATATGCCGATTGCAGAGGCGATGCGCCAGCTTCCGGCCTTTACGCTGATAGGAGCTACGGTCCATACTTTGGAGTATTACCAGACCATTCGGCACCTTCCCTTAGCTTACGTAGGGGTTGGGCCGGTCTTTCCTACAAATTCCAAGTCTCTTCCTTACGAGCCGCTGGGCCTAGAGGGGCTGCGGCGATTCGTGGAAGCCATTAATCATCCGGTGATTGCGATAGGGGGCATCACACCAGAACGGGCAAAGCTGCTTTGGGAAAATATACCGAAGCTGCATGGGGTAGCTGTACTTTCGGCTTTTTGTGCGGCGGCTCAGCCTATGGAGGTGGCGCGAGCGCTCTTAGCCCTACTGCCAGAAGGCGAGCGGTAAGTAAAGCGGCCCTAAAAGGCTAACTTTGCCGCATGCCGCCCGTTACGGCCGAACAGGTGAAAAAACTGCGCGAAACTACCGGCGCAGGTATCATGGACTGCAAAAAAGCCTTAGAGGAAGCGGAGGGCGATTTTGACAAGGCCATAGAAATCCTTCGTAAGAAGGGCCATAAGATGGTTGCGGCGCGCCAGGCGCGCGACGCGAACGAAGGCGCTGTATTCGCCGCTACCTCCCCTACCGAAGGCCATCTCCTGCTGCTGGCCTGTGAAACCGATTTCGTAGCGAAAAATGAGGCCTTTCGGACTTTTGGAAAGACCCTTGTGGAGCTTGCGCTGGCTCAGCGGGTGAAAGCCTTAGAGGAGCTACTTGGACTTACCTGGGATGGCTTTCCGGTCTCGGAGCACCTCGCCCAGCTGGTAAGCCGCATAGGCGAAAAAATAGAAATCGCCCGCTGGGCTCGGCTGGAGGGTGAGTATGTAACGGCTTACATCCATTTGGGTGGACGGATTGGGGTATTAGTGGCCCTCAAGGGTACTGCCGAAGTCCCGCCCGAAAAGCTTCACGAAGTAGGACAGAATATCGCCATGCAGATCGCCGCCCTGCGGCCAGTCAGCATAGACCGCCTCTCAGTTCCTATAGAACTGATAGAGAAAGAAAAAGAGATTGCCCGTGCGCAGGCTCGTGCGGAAGGTAAGCCCGAGGCCGTACTAGAAAAGATTGCTACGGGTAAGCTGGAAAAGTTCTTCAAAGAGGTCGTGCTCCTGGAGCAGGAGTACTTTCAGGACTCGCAGAAGACGGTTGAGCAATATCTGAAGTCGGTTTCACCTAAGCTGGGCATAGCCGGCTTTGTGCGCTTTCAGGTAGGGGGCAAATGATGCGCTATCGGCGAGTTCTGCTCAAGCTAAGTGGGGAGGCCCTCCTAGGCCGAAAAGGCTACGGCATAGATGCCCAGCAGCTGCGATATTATGCAGAAGAAATTGCCGCTGTAGTGCAGGCAGGGGTGCAAATGGCTATAGTAATCGGAGGCGGGAATATTTTCCGCGGCATAGAGGGCAAGGAGCAGGGGCTTGACGAGGCGCAAGCCCATTATATGGGCATGCTGGCTACGGTGATTAACGCCTTAGCGCTTCAGAATGCGCTAGAGCAGGTGGGGATTCCTACGCGCGTGCAGTCGGCTATAGAGATGCAGCGCATTTGTGAGCCTTTTATACGGCGGCGGGCCATTCGGCATCTGGAAAAGGGGCGCGTAGTAATCTTTGCGGCGGGTACAGGAAATCCTTTCTTTACCACGGATACGGCGGCTACGCTGCGGGCAATTGAGATTGGCGCCGAAGTCCTTCTTAAAGGTACGCGCGTAGATGGGATTTACACCTCTGACCCAGAAAAAAACACGCAGGCTCAGCGTCTCACGCATATTTCCTATAAGGAAGCCTTAGAAAGACGGCTGGAGGTGATGGACCTTACGGCATTTACGCTGTCTCAGGAGCATCGCCTGCCCGTAGTGGTATTCAACATCAATCAGCCTGGCGCCCTCTACCGAATCCTATCTGGGGAGCCGGTAGGCACTTTGGTAAGTAGTGAGGTATGAGGTGGTGGGAATGGCTGTGGGAGACCCACTGGCACGGCATTCCCGTAGGGCGGTGGGTAATAGTAATTCTTATCTTCACGGCAGGCTACGCGGTGGCTCGGCTCGTAGCCCGCTTTCTCAGCCACCTGCTCCACTTAGCCTTGGGCAAAGCACAAGCCAACATCAGCGCCGAAGATCTTCACCGCCTTATGCGGCCCGCCTGGCTCTTCCCTCTTTTCCTTCTGGCAGCATATGGGAGTGCCCACATCCTGCACTTTCTCAATCTCTCCCCCAAAGTTGTTCAATGGATTCAGCAGGTCTTCCAAGCGCTTACGCTGCTAGCCTTAGCGCTAGTGGGTAGCCGCCTATTGGCGGTAGCCCAAACGATCCTTGCCGCCCAATACCGCCAAAGTGGCGAGCCCTACAAACTCCAGCTGGTCCACCCGCTCTTCACCATAGGCCGTATTATCCTTTTTCTGCTGGTGGGCTTTCTCATACTTGAGCACACCCTCAAGCTCAATGTAGCGCCCTTTTTTACGACTTTGGGCTTAGGGGGACTTGCCGTGGCTTTAGCGGCCCAAGAAACGCTCCAGCACTTTATCAGTGCCATAGTTATCTTCTCAGACCGCCCCTTCAAGCTAGGCGACCTTATACGCCTGGATGCCAATACCACGGGCACCGTGGAAAAGATTGGGCTGCGCTCTACGCACATCCGAACTCTGGATAACCTGCTGCTTGTCATCCCAAATAAAAAGCTGGCCGATAGCCCGCTAGAAAATCTCTCCCAAGCTTCTGAGCGCCGCCTCATGTTTCGGCTAGGTTTGCTCTACAGTACTCCTACCGACGTTCTGGAGCGGCTTATACAGGAGTTGCGCCTTAACTTAGAAAAGCTTCCTTTTCTCAGCCGGCCTCCGACGGTTTTATTTACAAACTTTCAAGATTCGGCTTTAGAGGTTACGGTGATCGTTTTTGTGCAGCTGGACTACAAGGAGGCTGGGGCTGATTTGCCTCTTACGGTGCTCCAATTGCAAGAGCGGGTGGCCTGGGTGATTTTACGTACGGTGCGAGCCCATGAGCCTTATACGGGGTTTGCCTTTCCGACCCGCACGCTGCATATAGAAAGCTTTCCGCGCATCGGCCATGCGATTCAGGAAACTACACGCTACGGGCAATGATTTTATTGCTTTAGAGGCGGGGCAGGCGGAGGCGCTTACGGTGGGTCAGCGGCGTATCCTGTGTCAGCGGCGCACGGGTATAGGGGCAGACGGTATTATAGCGGTACGCCCAGAAGGCGAAGGTAAGCTACGTCTGGATTACTGGAACGCCGATGGCGCAGTGGGTAGCTTCTGCGGAAATGGTGCGCGGGCCGCTCTCTGGCTGGGCTATACCCAGTGGGGCTATGAGCACGCCCACCTTGAGGCTGCCGATGGGCTTCACGAAGGGCATATTTTAGGGATAGAGCCGCCCCTCGTAGCCATTTCGCTAAGCTTGCGCCGCAGCCCCCAAGCCGTAGCCAAAAACCAGTGGTTTGTAGATACAGGTTCCCCTCACCTGCTCATAGAGGTGGAGGAGGATTTGGCGGCTTTTCCCGTGGCCGAAAAAGCCCCGCCCCTTCGTTGGGATACGCGCTATGACCCTAAGGGCGTAAATGTGAGCTTCTTTCAGCAGGTGGAGGGGCGCTGGCACCTGCGCACCTACGAACGGGGTGTAGAGGCAGAAACCCTTAGCTGCGGTACCGCCTGCGTCGCCCTAAGTGCCCTCATAGGGGCGCCAACCTTAGAAATTTGCACTGCTGGCGGTACCCTACGCGTAGAAAAGGAGGGGTCCAAGTTCTGGCTTATCGGGGAGGTGTGCGAGGTTTTTTGGGGTGAATGGATAGCCCCTTTGTCCCCTAATCCAGCCGCCACGTGCGCGCAAACCGCTTGAAGGTGTAGAGATTCCAGAGGAGCTTCCGGTAGTTTACCTTGCGGCTCTGGTGGGCTTCCCAGAGTCGCCTAAGCTGATGCGGCTGAAACCAGGGATCAGGGCTTAAGAGTTCAGCCTCAATAGGACGGCGCAGCTCTTCGCGTAGCCAGCGCGGCAGCGGCACGCCGAAGCCTTTCTTTGGCCGGCGTAGAATCTCGGGTGGAAGCCTTCCCTGCATAAGCTTTTTGAGAAGAAATTTACCCTCGCGGCCCTGCAAGCGGTAGGCAGGCGGTAAGCTGGCGAGAAATTCTACTACCTTTACATCTAGAAGCGGCGCCCGCACCTCCAAGGCGTTGTACATGCTGGCGCGATCCACTTTTACCAAGATGTCGTCCTGCAGGTAGGTCTTATAGTAGAGGTAGGTGATTTGACCAAAGAGGCTGGCGTCGGTAGGAAAGCGAGCTATGTAAGGCTTTAGGCAGTGCTCCAAGATTTTTTCGGCCTGATGGGCTACCTCGGGTTGAAGCAGCTTCGGAAGCTCCTCCGGTAAGAAGGAAGCCATCCAGCGTGTATGGCGCTCTATGGCCGGACCAGTAAAGCCGCGCAGAAATTGGCGTACCTTGAAGTCTAAGGCCATATTCTCATCGCGGGAGGGGAGGAGACGCTCGGCTAACCATAGCCCAGCTTGAAGGAAGGGACGAGGTAGCCAGGCAAAGAGTGGCGTATACCGGTCGGCGAAAAAGGTAGGATAGCCCGCCTGAAGTTCATCGCCGCCATCACCCCCTAAAGCCACGATGACGCGCTGCCGGGCAAATTGCGAAAGAAAATAGGTAGGCAAGATAGAAGCATCCGCAAAGGGCTCATCTAACTGAGGAAAAACCTCTTCCACTAGTTCTAAGGCTTTTTGGGCTGAGAGCTGCGCCGTATGGTGATCGGTGCCTAGCCAGCGTGCTACCTTTTCGGCGTAGGGGCTTTCATCGTAGGAGTCTTCGGCAAAGCTTATGGAGAAGCTAAGAATAGGCGTCTCGCTGTGCTGCTGAGCATACCAAGCTACGGTAGAGCTATCTATGCCTCCGCTGAGGAAAATGCCCACGGGCACATCGGCGATTAGACGCAAGCGGGTAGCTTCCGCTAAGAGTTCATCCAAGTGCTTCAGGGCCTCCGGTAAGGGAGGAGCGGTAGGCTGAGGGAAAGGCGGCTCCCAATAGCGCTGATGGGCTATAAGCCGATCACCTTCTACGATAAGGTAATGGCCACCTTCTAGCTTGTAAATCCCCTCACTAATTGAAAGCGGCGAGGGTACATAATCCAGCACAAGGTAGGCGTGCAGCGCAGTAGGCGAGAGCCGCCGCGGAATAGTAGGATGTGCCCAAAGGGCTTTGAGTTCAGAGGCAAAGGCGAAAAGCCCCGGCTGGAGCGTGTAGTAGAGGGGCTTTTTGCCCATGCGATCCCGAGCCAGAAAGAAGCGCTTGGTAAGCCGATCATAAATCGCAAAGGCAAACATGCCCCGCAGGACGCTCAGACAGCCTTCACCCCAAGCTATGTATGCATAAAGAAGTACTTCGGTATCGGAGGTTGTTCGGAAGGTATAGCCGATTTTTTCCAAATTGGCTCGGAGTTCTTGGAAGTTATAAATCTCACCATTGAAGACTATGGCATAGCGTCCATCAGCCGAGAAGAAGGGCTGGTGGCTGCGCGGGTCTAAATCTAAGATGCTCAGGCGGGCATGGGCCAGGACAGCTTTCCCTTCTTGCCAAACGCCCTGATAGTCGGGTCCACGGTGGCGGAGGGTCTGAATCATCTTCCAGCCTACGCTTTCGCCGCCTTCCCCCCAGAAGCCCGCTAGGCCGCACATGCTTTACACGGAGACAGGCATACTATCGGAAAAGTTGACTCGCTCGCGAATTTGCACCACGGGCCTTCCAGTGGCTTCATAGTAAATCCGCATGAGCAGCTCCCCAAGTATCCCTATAAGAAGCAGGACTACCCCAATGCTAATGAAGAGCGCCGTAAAAATAGGTAAGGGCGTCTGAACGAAATCTTTTTGATGGGTTAGCTTGTAATACAGGGCAAGGAAGAAAGAGCCTATCCCCCCTAATATGGCCAGAAGCCCTATACCGCCGAAAAAATGCATAGGCCGCTGAAGATAGCGGTCCAAGAAGATGATTAGGATAAGATCTAGCAGCACGGAGATCACGCGGGCGAGGCTGTAATGGCTTTTGCCGTATTTGCGAGGCTGGTAGCTAACAGGTATTTCAGTGATTTTGCCACCTTCCCACTTGGCGTAAATGGGGATGAAACGGTGCATTTTACCATATAGGCGTATGGGGGAGAGGATTTCGCGCCGGTAAGCTTTGAGCGTGCAACCGTAGTCGTGGAGAGGGACGCCCGAGATAGAGCTAATCAGGGCATTAGCCAGCAGGGAGGGCAGGCGGCGTGTGAAAAATTGACCGCGCCAGCGGTTTTGGCGCCAGCCGCTCACCACGTCGTAGCCTTCCGCTAGTTTGGCCAAGAGGCGGGGAATATCCGCCGGGTCATTCTCTAAATCGGAATCCATGAGCACAATTACTTCCCCCTGCGCATGCTGGATTCCTGTCTGGATAGCGGAAGTTTGGCCGTAGTTGCGGCGCAGGCGTATAAGCCGCAGCCATGGCCGTTCCTTAGCCAGCTCTTTCAAAACTTCCGCCGAGCTATCAGACGAGCCATCATCTACAAAGATCACCTCATAATTTCCCCTTAGAACGGCTTCCAGCCGTTCCACGAGCTCAGGGAGGGCAGGCGCTTCGTTATAGACGGGTATGACTACGGAAAGCTCCACTTCCACAAAGGTAGGGCATAGCGGCTAAGGCCGCCTAGCGCAGGAGCGTTACGGTGCCGGCCCGCGTGAATTCATGAGTACCTCCTACGCGCGCCAGCAGGCGGTAGGTATAGACCCCCTCTGGGCATGGCGCGCCCCCACATCTCCCATCCCATAACTGCGTATTATTTCCATAAAAGACCTGAAGGCCCCAGCGGTCATACACCCATACCTCATAAGGTACGGTGGCGCGTATAAGCCAGAGATCATTTATGCCATCGCCGTTTGGAGTGAAGACATTTGGGATGAAGATTTCCAGCCCTGGCTCAATTACCACCACCCCGCGTGCGGTGTCGGCGCAGCCCTCAGCCGAGTAGGCGATTAGGGTAACATTGTAGGTGCCTTCGCGCGGGAAATTCACGGGAGCAGGGTTGACAGCGGTGGAAGTTTGGCCATTGCCGAAGTCCCATTCGTACCGCACGGCGCCTTGGGATTGATTAGTGAATTCTACTTGCGTGTCGGGGATGCGACGCTGTACGTTGGTTGGGGAAAAGCCCGCCTGGGGCGTAGGGAGTACGCGCAGTGGGACGCGCGCCGTATCGCTACAGCCGTCTTGACTCAGCGCTATCAGCTGCAATGTGTAAGTGCCTGGAGTGGAGTAGGTATGCGTAGGACTATCCGAAGTGCGCAGCGTATCCCGGCTACCATCACCCCATACCCAGATGTAGATTACCCCTGCCGCGCCGGCGGGATCTGAGGTGTTGCTAGGTCGTACCGTAAAAGGCGCGCACCCCGAGGTAGGATCCACATTCAGGCTGGCGGTAGGCCGTCGCTGCACGGTTATTTGCCGCTGGGTTGTAGCCGAGCATACTCTATTGTGGCTCCACGCCGTAAGCGTAACCGTATAAGTGCCCGAAGCGGCATACGTATGCTGCGGGCCAGCAGCTGTGCTACGCCCCCCATCACCAAAATCCCACTCCCAACTGTATCCATCCGTACCAACATCGGAAAATTGAATGGGCTGATTGGCACAAGGCGGGCTAATAACCGCAATCTGCGGATTAGGCCGATGGTAAATCCGAATATAATGCACCTTTTCTACCGCGATCCACGTGCCCCCGAATCGCGCCTCTAACCTTACCGTGTAGAAGCCGGGCTGATTGTAGGTATGCTGGATGGGATTTTGGAGGGTAGTTTGGGGCGGACTGCCATCGCCAAAGTTCCAGCGATACTCGTCTGCCGCTGGCGTAACGGTAAAGGTCGTGGTGAGCTCTTCGCACCCCTCTTGCGGCGCGCCAGAGAAATCTACCTGCGGGGGTGGCTCGGCTACGAGCTGAACCTCCACCTCGCAGCTACTTTGGCAGCCGCGCGCATCCGTAACGGTGATAAGTGCCCGATAGGTACCAGCGCCCCCATAATTAGCCGAAGCCCTGATAGGAAAAGTATTGCTCTGACCGCTGACCGTAAAGCCATTCCCTAAATCAATCTGGTAGCTAAAAGGGGGCTGAAGCTGACCAGCATTAGAGGCATTAATCGTAAAGCTCACAGGGAGCCCCAAGTAGGCCCTAAGCGGCGAAGGACAGCTAAGCTGGGGCCGCGGGTGCACCGTAACGGTGGCGGTATTAGTAGTGAGCGGGCTATTGCTTATGCAGGCTAAACTGGAGGTTACCTCAACTTCGTACTGGTCGCCGTTTTGGGGGGCAGGGTCTGTGTAAGTAGAGGCTGTGGCTCCAGGTATGACCGCACGCGCACCGCCCCGCCGGCGATACCAGGTGTAGGTAGGCGTAGGCCCTAAATTACCCCCTACAACGGTCAGGGTAACAGGCTGGCCTTCGCATACTTCAGGGGGGGTGGCGATAAGCTGAGCCGTCATAAGGCGCAAGGGTACCACTTCAAATTCCAGTGAGTCCCAGATGGAAAGGCCGCAGCATTCCGAGCGCACGCGCAGATAGACCTTATAACTGCCAAGGACGGTAAGGGGAGGGGTTGTGTAGGCATTTGCCGCAGGACCGCTTTGGGTGTGTGAAAATCCCCCTGGCCCCGTGAGACGCCATTCGTAGTTCTGAATTACGCGATTAGCAGGATTGGTGAGGTTAGCCTGGAAAGTAGCTGAGGCCCCCTCGCAAACGGGAAGGTTGCCTACCGGTTGAATATCTGGCACGACGCCAGGCTGGAGCGGCGAGGCAAAGAGGGTGTAGCGGTAGGGTACATCATTCACGCGCAGGAGAATCGTATGGAATTCTGCCGTAGTGAAGAAGGCAGTAGCGGTGGGACCCCTGGCGAAGGTAGGCGTAGCATTTGCTCCAAAGCCCCACTCATAGCGCGTAAGAGGGTCTGCATTTTCTACTCTAAAGGTTATGGCGGAATGGGTACAAATGGGGTTTTGAAGCTCAATAGGCGGTTCGGTAGGGACGAAGCTATTGGTGACGGTGATGGGCTGGCCGGCGAGGTTTTGGTATAGGGTTTGGGCGAGGCCGTTGGCGCCGTTTCCGCCGCGTCCACCATTGCCGCCATTACCGCCGTCGCCGCCGCGTCCGCCGTAGCCGCCTTCACAGCCAGCAGCGCACTCGTTCTGGGGCGGGGTAGGCCCACAGAAGCGCTGGCAAGGGTCGCCCGAGAAGCCTCCGCCGCAGCCGCCTTTGCCGCCGCGTCCGCCTTGGCCCCCTGAGGACCCAGGAGCCCCCCGCCCTGGCTGCCCCACGGTAAGAGGGCAGTCTCGCAGAAAGGCATTCGGCCCATTATTCCAGAGGAAGACGGCGAAGGCGCCGCCGCCGCCGCCACCGCCTTTTCCGCCGGGTCCGCCTTCGCCGCCTTCCCCACCTCCGCCGCCCCCACCCCCTGAGCTATTAGCACGGCCGATATTGATGAAACAGAGCCGTTCGGGAATGCCCCCCAGGGCGCCGCCGCCGCCACCCCCCCCGCCGCCGCCGCCGTGTTCGCCTGGCTGACCGTCCTGCCCATCGCCAGGCAGAAACCATCCCGCCGGCGAGAAGGAGTAAATCCCTGGGCTTCCATCGGCGCCATCTCGCCCATTGCGGCCATTTTCCCCATCCTCGCCGCCATAAGCGAACCCTCCTGCCGGACAGCCGCTGAGAAAGGAGATAAAGTCAAAAGCCGCATCTAACTGTCGGCATACGTTTAGTTGGCGTCCGCCGCGTCCGCCCAGGGCTGGGGCTTGACCGCCTACCGCCGTATTACCATTTTGGCCGCTTTGGCCGGGCTGTGCTCCTGCGGGCGGCTGACAGAACTGATCTACATCTGGAAAGAAACACCCGCTACGTCCGCTGCCTATGGGGCCGCCATTTCCGCCCCTGCCGCCTGCCTGGGCCCCGCCAGACCAACTGCTTCCTCCTGCGCCGCCCTCATTGTTGGGGTCGTCGTTTATAGGGTCGCAGCGGCGGCAGCCATCTTCCCCTTTTGCGCCATCCGCTCCATCGCGTCCATTCCGTACGGGATCCCCAGGCCGTCCATCCGTAGCACTGCCTGCATGGATGCGGCAGCGCACAATTTGGTAATTCGCGCAGCCATTTAGGTACAAGCCATAGGTGGAGCAGCCGGGCCCATCCTCGTTGTAGCGGGCATTCTCCACCTCTATGTAAAGGTCATGGAGCTCAAAGCCGGATTTATTTATAGCCTGTATCGCTACTAGCCGGCAGGGGTTAGCCTCGGGGGTGCCGCTTAGGCGCTTGAGGCGCGAGATGCCACCACTGCGCTTTACGGGATTGTTTGGATCGCTAAAGTCAAAGCCGCCTTCTATAATCACATTATTTTCCAGCGAGAGGGGCGCGGTGAGGAGGTATTCGCCTATCTCCAGCCGGATAAGGCGCGGTCCGCCAGCAGCGGCATTGGCTATGGCTGCTCGAAGCCCATTCACATCCCCCGCACGGATATTCGCATAATCGCAGCGCACCTCTTGGGCATAGCCTAGCAGACTAAGGGCTCCGAGCGACAGATAGCGTAGGCGCATAGCTAATTATATTATACTTTGTGCAGACGCAAGGTCCAAGGGCCTACCCGTAGGAAGTAAAGCCCTGAGGCTAAGTCGCCGAGGTGAAGTGGATGTTGGCCTGCCCCTAATCGGGCTTCCCAGAGAAGGACACCTCGGCTATCGTACAGGCTCAGAGGGGCTTCTTTAGGAAGGCGCACGAAAAGGATTTCACTGAAAGGATTAGGCCATACCGCTAAAGCCTCGCGTGGAAATTCCGCTAAAGCCGCGGGCGATTCAGCCAACTTGATAACCGCACGCGACTTCACTAAAGTATCACGACAGCCATAGGCATTCTCCACGATGAGACGAACGGTATATTCGCCAGGGCGGGCATAGAAGTAAGAGGGATTGGGCAGGTTAGAGGTAGCGGTGGGATTGAGTGGATCGCCAAAGTGCCATTCCCAGCGTGTAGCCCCCTGGGCCTGAGAGACAAAGTAAGCTGTATCCGGCTGATACAGGACAGGAGGAAATACCGAAAAGTCTGCTACGGGCTTGGGGTACACTACTACGCGGCTTTGGAAGCGGGCGGTGTCGGTACCATTGGCGGCTATGGCATAGAGTGAGACCGTGTATTCGCCCGAAGCCTGATAAAGGTGGGTGGGGTTAGGGTCAGTGCTTCGGGGAGAGCCATCGCCGAAGTCCCATACATAGGCGCTGGCGTGCGCGCTCTGGTTGGTAAAGCGGACCTGGAGCGGCGGGCAGCCCTGGGCCGGGTCAGCGGTAAAGTCCGCTATGGGCTGATAGGCTATCTCCACGGTAGCCTCGCACTGGTCTGTATTGCTACTACTGCAGCCATTCGCATCTACTACGGTGAGCCTTATGCGGAAGGTACCCGCAGTGGGGAAAAGGACGGTAGCGGGATTGCCCACGGCGCCACGCCCATCCCCTAAATCCCAGTAAAAGGTGTAAGGTGGCTGGCCCCCCACTGCCGTAGCACTCAGCGTAATAAGCTCACCCGGTACGAGGTTGCCTGCAATAGTGAAGCAGCCATTTGGACCAGCCTGAATCTGTGGCCGCGGATGAACGGTAAGACTCAGCGTATTAGAGGGTATGGGTACGCCGCGCGCACACGCCACATTCCCTATAGCTATAGCCTGAATTGTAGCCCCATTTTGGGGTGTGCTCCAGAGGAAAGTGCGGCCGCTCCCTTGCGGCACGCCATTCACCTGCCAAGTGATGGAAGGATTAGGACCGAAGTTTTCTAAATCGGCCACAAAAAGTACGGGGCTATCCGCGCAGGTTTCTAAGCTGCCTGTAGCGGTGCGGATGGTTATACGGGGTCCAGGGATCGGTAGGACGACAATCGTGTCCCGATAGGCATCCGACCAGCCGCAGCAGGGCGTGTAGGTGCGGTGGGTGATAGGGAAAGTACCAGGCGTATTTAGTGAGATATTTACGGTCTGGTGGGCGGGTCCGCTGATAGGGGGGGCGCCCCCACCGAAATCCCAGGCGTAGCTTGCTTGACCCGCTAGGCTACTTTGTAGCGTAAGAGACATACCTAAGCAGAAGGTATCGCGGGGAAGGGTAAAAGTAGGATTGCCCCCCGTGCCGTCGTCGCGCAGATCTAGAAAGTCGTAATACACAAAGGTTTGGCCATTAGCTACGAGGGTGAGATTTTTACGGCCGAGGGTGGTGTAGCGGGTTCGCACCGTATCGCCATTGGCCGTGGGTGGCGTGCTGCCTGGGCCGAAGAACCATACGAGGCTGCCCGTGGCTTCGGTCCAGACGCGCACTTGGCGGTCCGTGCAGCCTGTGTATTCGGCGTAGATGACGGGTTCGTCGGGCTGACGGAAGGTACTGATGGTAGGGTTTATGCTGCCGGGGTGGATGTAGAAGTCTGCGGCTAGGCCATTGGCGCCGTTGCCGCCGTTGCCGCCGTTGCCGCCGTTGCCACCGCGGCCGCCATCGCCGCCTGCGCCGCGGAAGCAGGCGAGTGAGCCGCCGCCACATCCTCGGCCGCCCCCGCAGCCACCCGCTCCCCCTAAGCCGCCGGCGCCCCCTTGTCCGCCTACAGCTCCTGTACCGGGTGTGCTGGACTGGGCGATGACGTCAATAAAGCGGCCATCGGCGCCATTTTGCCAGAGGTAGATGCCGAAGGAGCCGCCGCCTCCTCCTCCGCCTTTGCCGCCTTTACCCCCTTCGCCGCCTTCCCCGCCGCCGCCGCCCCCAGCACCCGTAGACTGTCGGCAGAGGCTTCCACCGAAGAAGGCGGCTAAACTCCCTCCTCCGCCGCCACCCCCACCGCCTGATCCGTGCTGGCCATCGGTGCCATCTGCCCCATGGCCGGGTTGAAAGAACCCGCCGATGTGCGCCGGTGTGCCTGGGCCTCCGTTAGTCCCATTTGCGCCATTTCGGCCATCTTGGCCATCTTGACCGTCCATAGAGGCGGGACGGTTGCCACAGGTACTAATGGCTGCACTGTGGCCTACTCCCTGTGCTCCTCCTATGCCTCCTTCGGGCGCGTAGGCCTGGGCCGTATTAGGCGCGCCTTTCTCGCCGGGGGCCCCATTGTAGCCTCTGGGGCTAGCGCAAAAGAAGCCGGCTGTGCCCTGCTGACCCCCGTCCCCCCCTCTTCCCCCTCGGACGAGGCCGCCCGACCAACCGTTGCCGCCTGCACCCCCAGCTCGGCAGCAGCCACCATTTTCCTCACCTTCGCCGCCATTAGCCCCCGCGGCGCCATTCCGTCCATTAGCCCCATCTGCCCCGCGCTCGCCGTTTCCACCAGCCCCAGCGATAAACCGGCAGCGATTGACTACGTAGTTGCTGCAGCCATTGAGGTAAAGGGCATAAGTCGTGGTACTATGACCCAGATTCGTGGCATCCTCTACATACACCTCTATGTCCTGAATCCGAAAGCCGCTTGCGTTTATGCCCTCTATGCCAACGAGACGATTAGGGTTAGGCGTAGGATTTTGCGCCGTGCGCAGGAGGATAGTGGGATAGAGGTTAGTTTTGAGCCAGCCGCGCGCGGGGTCAAAGCCCCCTTCTATTTGGAGGTTGTTGTGCAAAGGGAGGGTACGATTCAGCACATAGATACCATAGGCTAAATAAATTCGGCGTATGGTAGGTGTAAGCAAGTGGGCTATGGCGTAGTTGAGTTCGGCTGGGTTGGCGCGCGTGCCACTGCCTGGCGTAGCGCTTCCATTCGGCGCAACGAATATAACTTCACATTCTTGGGCCCATACGAAAAGCCCACTCCCTAAAAGGGCCCACCGAAAGGCCTTCATGCAGCAAATATACAGCGCGCAAAGGGCAGCTTTCAACCCTATTGCGTCCGAACGGATTTTTTAGGCCAGATAAGCTGACGTAAAACATACTTGAGTGGATAATGCCAGCGGGTTTGCTCGGAGGTTCGCTCTAGGTAGAGGAGCAGGAGGCTATGGTCTAAGAAATCCATAAGGTAATGGCGAAAGTGGTATAGGGTAAGGGGATGGCGCTGGATTTCTCGGGGAAAGCGAACCCCTTGAATACGATAAAGGAAGCGGTCTCTGGGCAAGTGATGGTACCCTTCTACCTGTAGGGCCCCTATGGGGGTGATTAGGAGTAGGTCGTGCAGGTGGAGAAAGCCGTCGGTGTAGTTTAGCTTTGGCACTTCGGCTAAAAATCGCAGGGTATCCTTGTAGGCGCGCAGGTAATAGGGGCGTAGCCAGCGCAGGAAGCGAGGGGTGCGTAGGCTACCATTTTCTATGGTGCCGCGACCCCAAAGGGAACTTTGCTTGTGCCAGGAGACCTCTGGCGTGAAGCGTAGGCTAAGCTGCAGGGTGCCGGAGAAGTCGCTGTGGTACAGGCCCAATCGCTTCACGGCTCTAAGGCGGCCTAACCCCGTTTCCTCTAACAGGTGGTGAATAGGTAGGTCGCGCCCCTCTATACGGGCGGTGAGGAGGTAGCAGGTGCTATCTTGGAGGTCAGCCCATCCCTGCCCCCAGGTGCTACCCCCGTGGTAATGCAGGCGCACGCTATCTATGACGGCCCAGAGGTTATCCAGTCGGCCATGCAGGTGGATCGTATCTAAAGTAAGCCCGAAAATATCGGCGTGGCGCAGCTGAGCCTGCACCTCCACGGCCATTTGGGTGGGTAGGCGTACCTGACGCCGCGTGCGGCCATTCTCCACGCGCCGCCAAAATTCCGTTAGGCGAAAGGTATCCCCCTCCAAGTAAAGCTTTCCTTGCAGCTGGTGCCAGTTTGTGTAGAGGTAGGCTAGGGCGCCGTTGATTTTAGCAGTGCTGGTAAGGCGCAGACTCCCTACTTGCCCCGTAAGCCGATGGAGGTAGGTGGAATCCGGCGTATAGGTTAGGTAGGCGCTAAGGTGATCAAAGGGTAGGCCTAGCCCGGGAAAAAGGCCGCCTGCATCCCATAGGTGGGCCGAGCCTTCGGTAGGGTTGGAAAGGCGCAGCAGGTCAGCCCAAGCGCCCAACGCGCAGAAATTCATCGCTAGGCGACCTTTTTCTACTTTCACGCCGGGGATAGGAAGGTGGCCGAGTACCCAAGGAAGGGCTACTTCGGCTTGGAGGTTTAGATCGGCTTGGGTCAGGCTAAGCTTACCTTGGGCCGTAAGGAGGCTGCTGTCTGGTGCCGTGAGGCAAAGGGAGTCTAAGTAGAGGTATTTTTCGGAGAGGGTAGCCCGGCCGATGAGGAGGCCGCTTATCTCACGCCAGACGCCTTTAGCAGTTAGACGCAGGGTGTCGCTGTGCCAGCATAGCGCCGCTTGCAGGTGCTCCCCTAAGAGGCTGGCCGAGCCCTGCAGAGGCCTAAGGGTAAAAATGGCGCGTAGCTTGCCTGTCACGAGGGTTTCGGTGGCGCAGAGGTTGGCTTCAGCCTCACCTCGGCCCCCGCTGAACCGTAGGCAAAGCGACTCCAAGGTGCCCATGAAAGGAAACTCCAAGCGCGTCAGAAAAAGGGAAAAGGGGAGGCTCCACTTTGTCTGACGCAGGCTAAAAAGGGATTGGTAGGCGGCCAGTTTGGGTTGCAAGGTGTCCCAAGCCAGAGCGGGTAGGGTAAGCTCAAGGCCTTTGGCTGAGGTTAGGCGGCCCGTGAAGGCGATACCTTCCCAGAGACCCTTTAGGGTGGCGTGGGTAAGGCTGCCTTCGGCTTCCAGACTAAGGGCAGGATCGGCTAAAAATAGCTGGCCTCGGGCCTGTGCAGGGTACAGGATACTATGGAGCGCGCCCTGTAAGGGGGGGTAGCGTAGGGACCCGCTAAGGTAAAGCCGTGCGGGCGTACCCCAAAGGCGTCCCCGCAGCCAAGGACCCCAAGAGATAGCGCCCCGCAGGTAGGGCTTACCCTCTAAGTGGCCTCGTACTTGAAAGTGGTAGGTCCCTTCGGTCCAATTCCCTCGGCTGTACAGGACATAACGCTTACCCTGCCACTGCCCAGCGAGAGAGAGAGGATTGGAGGTTACATACTTCAGGAAGCTGGCTTGACCTTCAAGAAGGCGAGGGTCTAAGGCCGCCGCAAATCGGCCAAATGGATAAGTCCATCTCTCCCAGCAGCCAAAGAAGGCAAGCCAGCTCCCAGAGCTTTGGAGCGTGAGATGGAGGGTATCCCAGCTATCCTCGGCTTTCCTATAGAGCCCTTTTGCCAGAAGTTCTAACCTATTAGGTAGGCAGAGAAGGTAATCCTTGAAGCAAATTTCGCTTTTTGCTATATTAGCCTTGAGCGAATTGAGCGCTATACTGGTGGGGTATATAGTCAAAGTAGCCTCTGCTTTTGTGAAGTAGGCTTGAATCTCGGCTTGGCTGGGGAGGTTCCAAAAAGCAAAGGCTAAGGAGTCGCTCAGGAGAGTGAGTGTATGGGCGTGGGCGCCTTTTCCGCGTTTGGGAAAAAAGTGGTAGTTCTTAGCCGTGCGGCTGAGGCGCAGGAGGTGGATCACGGCCTTACGCAGTCGGATGGTGTGGGGACGCCGCCCTCGGCCTTCAATACGCACCTCTTCACTCCAGGCGGCCCAGGTGGTGTCCTTAGGCAGGGTACTTTGGAGGCGCACGCCTTTCAGACGCACCCGCCAATTCCCCTGCCAATCCACATGGCAAATAGCCGCTTCCGCTACTTCCACGCGTGTGCCTACCCAATAGCCCAAGAGGTGCTCAGCTAAGCGGGCCTTTGACCGCTCTAATAGACCGCTGAGCACCCCTAGTGCCAGCACACTGAGCCCAACCTTCTTCATAATTTCTACCTTTGTCTCATGACGTCTGAAACCCCTCCCGAGCCTAATGTGCTCAATGTGGAGATGGCTGAAGAAGTAGCCAGCGGCATTTATTCAAACTTAGCTATAATTTCCCACACGCCTGGTGAATTTGTGATAGACTTTTTGCAAGTGCTACCGGGTTTGCCAAAGGCGCGCGTGCGAGCCCGTATAGTGCTGTCGCCCTACCACTATAAGCGCTTACTTCTGGCCATGCAGGACAATTTGGCTAAATATGAGGGCCGTTTTGGGGAGATTGTGGCGCGTGATGAATGGCTGCCGCTGGTGGGTTTGGGTGGTCCTGGGTTGGCTTAGTAGCCGCGCGCAATCCCTTTCCCCCGACTCGTTGGTACCTCTGGAGCGGGAGATAACGCCCTTTGAGGCCCATCAGCAGACTATCCTTCGACTGCTTGCCTACCACCAAACCGAGCTGGATACGATAGAAGCGGTGCTGGGGCGCCTGCGTGACACCCTTAATCAAATGATGGAAATTGCGCGCTATCCCAAACGTTTGCCCTTTTATGTGGATTCCTTCCGAACCGTAGCGGGGCGGGTACGGGCCACAAGCGAGCGCCTCTTAGCCCGCCTCAAAGACATCCACTACGAATGGCTACCTCAGCATTACCTCCTCATGGCGGTATATACTCGCTATGGCGAGCTTAAGATTGTGGGACGCGTCACGCCCTCGGTGCGCGAGACGCTGAGCGCCTACCGCCGCTATCTGGACCGAATGGTACAGCTGAGCAAAAAAATAGCCGATATATGGACCGATTGCGATTATCTCTTGCTTTCCAAGCTGCGTTGAGTCTGATGGCGCTTGGTCAGGCCCAGCTACCCCTAAAGAAACAAAATACCTTTATTCTGGAATCCATTACGCGGGAAAGCGAGGAGGCCATACGGGTGCGTTATGAAATCCCCTTTGATGGCGTGGTGGAGTTCCGCTTACTTACCCCTGGAGATAGCGTCGTATATTTCAACCAGTGGCCCAGCGCTCAGGGCAAAAGAGAGCGCCGCCTTCCCATCCCAAAAAAGCTCAGCGGTACCTATACCTATCGCATCACTTACAAAGGCGTGGATTATACAGGCCAGGCTAAGCTCTAAGGGGCCTGAGTAAGCTAAAAAAAAGTAGATCTGGGCCAATTCCCCAGCGAGAAGAAGGAGAGGCCGCGCTTTGCCGCTTTGTCAAAAAGAAAGGCATAAGTTTGCAGCATGGCTGGAGAAGATTCCACACGGGTAGCTTCGCTGGTAGAGACGGAGGTGCGCGAGCGGGTAGGGTACATTACGATGAACCGACCTGAGCGCCGCAATGCCCTTAGCTATGCGCTCGTAACCCAGCTCAAGCAGGCTTTCACCAGTTTCCAGCAGGAAGCCAGCGTAAGGGTTATTGTGCTGCGGGCACGCGGGCCGGTATTCTGCTCTGGCGCCGACATTGAATACCTTCAGAAACTTCAGGACTATACTTTTCAGGAAAATCTTACCGACTCCCTCAACCTCATGGAACTTTACCTCCTTATGTACCGCTATCCTAAGCCGATTATTGCGCAAGTGGAAGGGCCGGCGCTGGCGGGTGGGGCGGGCTTAGTTACGGTGTGCGACCTTGTGGTAGCTACGCCTAACGCCTCCTTAGGCTATCCAGAGGCGCGCATAGGCTTTCTGCCAGCGATGGTGTCCTATTTTCTGCTTCGGCGTGTGGGCGAAGGGTGGGCGCGCGAGCTTCTCCTCACGGCAGAGCCTATGCCCGCTGAAAAAGCCCACCAGATAGGGCTCTTCAATTACATTGTGCCCCCCGAAGAAATACGGGATTTCGTGCACGATCTAGCCGTACGCCTGGCTAAGCAAAACTCCCCTACCTCGCTGGAATTTATACGCAAGCTCATAGCAGATATTCAGGATATGCCGCTACAGGCGGGCTTAGAGTTTGCGGCCAAGATGAATGCGCATGCGCGCGCCACGGAGGACTTTCGGCGCGGGATTGCCGCCTTTCTGCGCAAGGAGAAAATTGAATGGTAATAGCTTGGCTCTGAGACACTATGCGCCATACGAAAAGGGTAGGCGGGAAAAACCAGTTAGGCTTGGGGTTGTTTCTTGGGTTTGGGCCTCCTTCATTCCGTCCCTGCTGGACAGGGCTAGGACGCCTGGCGCAAACCACTCACCTCGGCACCCTGGAGGGGGACATACCTAAGATACCGCTGAAGAGGGGGACCTTTGCTGGGCGGCCGCCCTTCAAAAAATGGGCAGGAAGTGCCTCCAAAAAAGAAAGAATTAGGGCGTTTGGCGCGTAATGTGTCCGAGCTTTTTCTGCATTGGGTGTGGAAGAAGCAGCTCTATCCGCGCGAAGAGCTTTTTACGGTGCAGGGGCAGCCGTTGAAGGTCATTCGGCCTGGCCTACCCGATCATCAAGGGCCGGATTTCACCCAGGCCGAAATCGTCCTAAATGGCCTGCGCTGGCACGGTGCGGTGGAAATTGATATCACCTCGGACCTATGGTATGCGCACCGGCATCATGAAAATCCCGCCTATCGGAGCGTAATCCTTTATGTAGTTTGGCGTCTGCGGGGCCAAACCCTACCCGTTGATGTAGATGGGCGCCAAATACCCGTATTTTGCCTGGAGGGGCGGGTAAGCCCTTCCCTTTGGACCCAGTGGAAAGAGCAACGGGCGTTTCCCTGCGCGCCCATAGCCCGTTTAGTGCCCCAAAGCCTTTGGGCGGAGGTTTATGACCAGTGGGGCGAATATCGCCTGCGTCAGCGGCACCAGCTGTATCGAACGCAGCCTGAGTTTCTCCAGGGGTTTTGGGAGGCGCTCGGCTATAGCTATGGCGTGCCCTATTATGGGGCTTCTTTCCGCCGAATTGCGCAGGCGCTTCCTTGGCCTATGCTGGTGCGGCGGGCTGAAACCCTTCTGGAAAAGGAAGCGGCGCTTCTCGGCACCGCTGGCCTGTTAGAAGGTAGGCCATCGCCTGAAGAGGCCTATGAGCGAGAGCTTTTAGCGGCTTGGGAGGCTCAGCGCCGCAAGTTTGGCTGGGTACCCCTGCCGCTGCGCTGGAAGGCCAGCCGGCCAGCGGTTTCGCCGTGGGTGCGTCTCAGCGCCTTAGCTAATCTCCTGCAGAGCTATCCTACGCTCTTTGCCTTGCTGGAGAGCTTTCCGACCTCCCTGCCGCCCCCTTCCTCCTACTGGCAGGCGCATTGGGCCTGGCAGCGCCCCTTCAAACGGGCTCAGCGGCGCCTCCCGCCCCTCCTTGAGCGTAACGCCTACCTCAATGCCCTTTACCCCTTTGCCATCTACTACTGGCGCACAAAGGGAAATCTAGAAAAAGCCGTTGAAATCACCGCCGCTTTTCGGCAGCTGGCCCCAGAAAATCACTGGTACGCTCGGCTTTATGCTCGCCATAGCTACCCGGCGCGCAGTGCCTGGCAGACCCAAGGCCAAATCGCCCTCTGGCGCGCAGCCTGCAGCGCTCAACAATGCCTAAATTGCAAGATAGGAAAAGCCCTTCTCCGCCTATGACCCTTCTCAGCTGGGCGCTGGCCCTCCTCTGGCTCCAACTTCCCCTAGATACGCTGTACGGGCTTTTAGGTCGCAAGCTGGAATCGCCTATTACCGAGTTCTCGGGCCTTATTCCTAAGGGCACTTTTCAACGCAAGCAGTGGTACCGCAGCCCCCAAGATACTATGTGGGAAGGCATACCCCTGGCCGATGTGAGATACGCCTTTTACCAGAATAGGCTCCATACTATCCAGCTTCGGGTACAGGGGAAGGAAGCCAGTGCGGCGATGCTCGTGCTCTTGGAAACGCTTTTCGGCAAAGGGAAACAGGAGGGGTATGCCCCGCGCTATCGCTGGATAGGCCAGAAAGCCGTCCTCCTGTATGACCAGAATATCCTCACCCAAAATACCGAGGTGCGCCTAGAAAGCCTTGTGCTTCAGCGGAAATTGGAGGAAGACCTCTACTACGAGTATAACCGGCGATGAGGCGTATCGCCCTTTTTGGCCGATGGACTGGACGGATTCAGGTAGATATTTTGGCGCAGTGGCAAGCGCTTCTGGAAAGTCAGGGCGTAGAAGTATGCGTGGAGGAGCGATTTGCGCAGGCTTGGGGGGCGGTGAGCGCGGCCAGTAACCGTCTTCTGCGCTTCCAGCGCCGGGAGGAGCTGGAAGGGGTAGAAATGGCCTTTGTCATAGGCGGGGATGGCGCTTTCTTGGAAGCTGCCCGAATCATAGCCCCCTCAGGTATTCCCTTGGTAGGCGTGCATGCGGGCCGGCTTGGCTTCCTCACCGATATACCCCAAGAAAAATTGCTTTCCGCCACTCAAGCCCTCTTAGCTGGCCGCTATGCCTTAGAGCAGCGCAGCCTCCTCAGCGTTACTACTGAACCTGAACTCCTCCAACCCGCCGAGGCCTTCGCCCTCAACGAGGTGGTCTTTTCCAAGGCGCTTAGCGGCGAGATGATTCTCATAGATGTGTATCTCAATGGCGAGCTTATCAATACCTATTGGGCGGATGGGCTGATTGTGGCCACGCCTACGGGTTCTACGGCGTATTCTTTGGCGTGTGGGGGGCCTATTCTTACCCCTACCTGTACGAACTTCGTCCTTACGCCGATGGCGCCCCATGCGCTCACCGTCCGCAGCCTTGTGATTCCGGACAGTGGCGTGCTGACTGTAACTTTTCAATCCCGTACGGGGGAGGTTCAAATGGCCTTGGATGGACGCAGTTATACACTTTCGGAGGAGGTGGCGGTAGCTTTGCGGCGCGCACCCATAACCCTCAAGCTGCTCAAGCTTCCCGGCACGAGCTACTTCCGCACGCTACGGGATAGGCTCGCTTGGGGCATAGATCGGCGGGAGCCGCTCCGCCGTCGTACCCCTTCACCCCCTAAGGCTGATAGCTCCACAATTTAGCCACCTGCTCGCCATTCACTAAGCCTACTCGGACCAAATACACGCCTGCCGTAAGGCCCCCAATCTCCCAACTGTAGCTGGGCAAAGGTGTAGGCAGCCGAAATTCCCCTACTTTTTCGCCTGTAAGTCGGAAAAGCTCTAGCGCAGCAATCGGCTGGCTGGCTCGCAGATGCACCACCGGCACAGAGGCGGGAGAAGGGTAAAGGCTAATTGTACCTTTTTCCAGCTCGGCTTGAGCCAGGCTTACCACCTCTACACCTGAGGCGAGGGGCATGGTAATTTGGGGAAGATTTAGGACCTTGAAAAGACGTGGGGCGGCAAACCACACGACGCTATCCAAATAGACACGGGCGCGCGCTTTATCGGCGGCTGAGGAATTAGCGTACCAACCAAATGGCTCAAATCCCGCGCTTTGGAATATCAGTACTCCCGGATAAGGCTGGTCGTTGGCAAAATCGGGCAGCAGCGCTTGCTGGTTGCCTCTTTCATACAGGTGACGACCTATGCCAGCGCTGCCATAGACATAGATGATAGGGTACTGTCCTACGGCGGTAACTACTATGCCGCTGTCCCACGGCGTGGAAGGGTCATTCCGTCCATGGATGGCGATGACAGGGATGCCTTCATTTTGGATAAAACCGGTATCCCCTATGGCACCGCCCAAACTTAGAACGGCTTGGATGCGGGAGGAATAGCCTGGATTGCCACTGCCTCCCTCAAAAGCATCGGGGCCTGCCTCCGGCCCGATACCTCGCCCCATATCCGGCGAAGTAGTGTCTATGAAAGGTCGATTGTTTTGGTCCCTGAATTTCGCTAGATTGAATTCCTCAGGCCGGTTTAGATAAGCCACATGTACGCCCACATACCCGCCTGAAGAGGAACCCCCCATCACAATGCGGTTGGGGTCTATGCGATAGCGGTTCTCGGTAGCCGCATCTTTGCGAAGGAAACGCACTAGCGCGCGCCCATCTTGGGTAGCCCGCCACACGGCTTGAATGATACTCCTAGCCCGCTCTTCCTGCGTAGTGGCGTTGGGATTCCAGCCTAAACGGTGGGTAGCTGAAATCGCCAAGTACCCCCGGCGGGCAAACTCTATGCAGAGGGCTACGATGCCCGAATCCTCTCGGGTACCTATAGGCGAACGTCCAAAGGCACTACCCGCTATGGTAGGAGGTAGAAAGCTCCCAGCGTGAATCAGAATAATCACTGGCCGGCGCGCCATTGTATCGCCCAGCGGCTCATACACATCCATGTAGAGGTCGGTCGGCGCCTGAGTAAAACTGAGGTTTGAGCCATATCGGATGTTCTTCGTCACGCCTATGCGGCTGAATACCGGGTCTAAGAAGCGTACCCCCTGGGTTTGCCCAAGGAGGATACCGCCCAGAAGTAGGAGAGGAAATCGCATGGCACAAATATGCACAATTTTTCCTTTATGGGATTTGGAAAAACCCGCTACCTTTGCCTAAATTAGGTGTATTATGGTTCGCTTGCTTTGGGGGCTTGCGGTCTTGTGGGCACAGGGGATAGAGGTAAGAGCTTTCTTAGAGGGTAAGGAAGAGGGGGTCGTTTTCCTAGAGCTTCGCACAGCGGCTGGGACTTTCACGCTCCAGAGCCACTTGCAGAAAGGGTGCGCCCGCTTTCACTTGCCTGTTTTGACTGGGCTTCAGGAGGTTATACTAAGTGCGCCGGGTTATCTCCCGCTGCGGCACGGCCAGCCGGTTTCCCTTCTTCAAAAAAATGTGTGGGATTTTACCGACCCGGCGGCCTTGCATCCGTACAGCGGTTTTGTGGAAAAAGATGGAAAAGCCTACCTTGCGGCGGGTGAGCTGGGGCGCCTACCCTCCGAAGCCTATCCGGTCATCAACGCTTACGACATAGAACGCTTCCTGGAAGCACTCCGCCAGCAAGACCTTTTGGCTGACTTTGACAATAGCGGCCGAGTAGATGAGAAAGACTATCAGCTTCTTCTGAAAAATCAAGCCCGCTTACTTTCTACGCGGTATGAATAGGGGTTTTTGGAGCTTTTTGGGGCTGCTTCTTGGGTGGGCTCAGGACACCGTACGGGTCTTGCCTCGGCTTTGGGGAGACTATGTGGAACTTGCGGTGGAATGGCGGGGCACGCCAGGCCAGGTGCCCGTAGGCGCCAACTTCGTGCTTACTGGCACCCCAGAAGAGGCTGTAGGCTGGACCGAGCCGCAGCTGGTGCAGCGCGGGCCGCGCGACGGGGCTATCTCTCCTCTCTACTTCCCCCTGTACTTTACCCATCGCTTAGATGGGCCGGGGGCTTTCCGTCTAAGCCTCAACCTCCTAGCTAAGTCGGCTAACACGGGCCTGCCTTTCTCAGGGCAGTGGGAGAGCGTAGGCATCTATCACCTGCCCATACGGCGCTTCCAGGATACCCTGCGCCTCGCTTGGGGAATGGAAACCGGTGAGATTGTCCTAGCGGGGCTGGGCCGAGCCCGTCACCGCTTCGTATTTGCCGCTATTCCGCCGCTGCCGCTGTGTCCTTCTTTTCATGCGCCTTTGCGTATCAGGGTCCACGACGATCATATTACCCTAGACTCGCCCGAGCTGGCTTACTTCCGCCCAGAGAACTTAGAAATACATTGGTATTGGGAGGATCGCCGCGTGGCGGAAGGGCCTTATTGTCCCCTGATAGGCGAGGGAGGGTATTATGCCGTAGTGCGGCATCGCTGCGGCCGCATAGCCCACTCCGATACACTCCTGTGGCGTTCGGCCTCCCTATCAAGCCAAAAGCGGGGCGGATGGCGCCTCTACCCCCAGCCTACTAATGGTATCCTCTGGGTGGAAGCGCCCTCCACGGGCCCTGTAGAGCTGGTGCTGTGTGAAGCCAGCGGCCGCGAGGTTTGGCGAACTACCTGGGAGGCTCAGGCTCAGTACCCCTACGCCCTGCGCCTTCCTCTCCTGCCGGCGGGCCTATATACAGCCTACCTTCGTAGCTCCGCTGGAGTTACTTCTACCCTAATTGCGTATGTGCCCTAGGCGTTTTTGGCCCATTCTATTCGGACTCCTTCTGGCGCAGGAGCCCCGCTACCAGGTTAGCTTCCTCCAGCAGTATCAGGCTTACCCCAATACAGCTGCCCCTGACTCTCTGGATATATACCTTATAATTGAGCGCACGGAGAATGGCATAGTGCCAGACGAACTGGCCAGCTCTAACTTCCCTTTCCTCTACAATCCTGATGTACTCAACTTCACCGCAGCGCGCGTGATTCATGTGCGTAAGTTTCACGATGATTCCTACTATGATCCTATTACCTATGCGGTCGCTCACGCGCGCGTAAATGTTACCATCCGACGCCGGCCAAACTTCCAACCCCCGGGCGATATACTTGAAGCGCGCGATACCCTAATTGGTTTTCGCGTACCTCTTTTAGCCTGTGGGTCTGAGCGTCGCAGCCTCTTACTTTGGGAGCCAGGGCCGGCCGCTGTCCTGAACTCAGCGCTGCAAGACATGAAGCCCCGCCTAACCTGGCGCCATGATACCCTCGCTTCCTTATGTCCGCCCCCACCAAATGGAATTGAATATAATTTTGACTGCCAGCCTAATATTTGCCAAGGCACTCGCTGTACGCTACAGGTTACCCAAGTTATTGGAGGTTTATTAGATACCCTTTGCGCACGGGTTGTGTACAGTTTTGGCGGGGCAGCTACTTTTTGCAACTCTCCTCCGAGTCCGCTTGTGGAAGTGAGGTTTGACCATCCAGGGATTTATTCCCTTCAGGTGCTGGGTGGCTATAGAAAGTGTAGGTGTATGGAGCTTTACGGTGCCCTTGGGGGTGAGGTAATAGCACCCTCGGGACCGCACTACATAGCTGGGCGGGATACCATATATGCCCAAGGTAGTTACAGCTATATCCTTACGCCGTCAGGCAGTAATGTGAGCTGGGTTTTTGAGGGAAATTTCTATGCGGGCAATTCTATTTTGATCACTCCTTCTTCCAATCGGCCTGTGCCGCGCACGGAGTGGCTGACGGCCACTTATGAGGTGCCGGGCAACCCGTGTAGGGGTCAGACGCAAAAATCCATACGCATAATCCCTTGCCCGAGTGGAGGGCGGGCCCAAGCCATCCCAAGGAATGCTTGCATAGGCCAAAGTGTCAGTTTTATCCTGAGGGACCTGCCCGCTACACCTGATAGCCTGCGATGGCAAATCCTTCAAGGAAATAATTGGGTGGATTTAGGGGATGAGGTTACAGGGGCTACTCTGCCGATATGTGTGCTAGTTTTTAGAGAGCCCGGCTCAGTAACTCTTCGGGCTCGGGTGCATTATGGCGGCTGTACGGTTTATAGCGAGCCAGAGGAGGTAAGGATTTCGGGTGAATTTCTGCGCCGGGATTTTCGCGGACTTACTAGCCCTATCTGTGCGGGGGATACGTCTTACCTTTCTGCCGAGGGGCGTGGCCGCTGGATTACGCGCAATGGACGCGGCTTCTTCATAGATCCCTCTGCGCCTAATTCCGCGTACGTGAGTGACCCCGCCGATCCACCGAATGTAGAGATATGCTGGGTAGTGCGCGAAGAGGATCTTTCGGCCTGCCGAGAGCGGGAAAAAGATACCCTCTGCCTTACTTTGGGCATTCAAGCCAGTGATGCGGCAGGGCGGGTAGAGGTAGGCCTGCCACAAATCTGCCCGGGTGGTCGCGTTCCCTTGCAGGGGACCATCACAGTAGGTACACGCGGCTACTGGACTACCGATGGGCAGGGCTTTTTCAGCCCGGATCCTAATCAGCAGCGCACCTACTACGTCTCTACTTCAGGGGATGCTGGCCGCTGGGTACGCTTTAGATGGAATGTAGTGGGAAATTGCGGCCGACAGGTTTATACCGATTCGGTCTTCGTGCTTACAGGCATTTCGCCGGCTATTGTAGGACCGAATAGGGCCTGCGAAAATGTAGCCCTTCAGCTTCAGGCGGTCCCAGCTGAAGGCATTGATACGCTGTGGTGGTTTGAAGGTAGCCTTGCGCAGGTGGAAGCGGCTGGTCCATTAGCGCCTACGAACCCCTACTTTCGCCAAAGCGGGCCTACCTACAATCCTGGCCAGCAGCCAGTTGGTCGCGATACCTTTACGCTCTATGCCCGTAAGGAAGGGTGCGAAAGCTTTAGTCAATTGCCTGTAGAAGTTTTAGCGGCACCCACGGCTACCTTTACTATCACCGAGCCTTGTACGCAGTTTCCCTGCGTGCTTACGATGAATAAGCCTGAGATTCGGCTGGCTTATACGGGGCAAGGTGCGGTGAGCTATGTGTGGAACTTCGGTGAGGCCGGGCGTGAGCCTGTAGGTGGTACCGCTACCCCTACCTACCAGTATCGTAACCCTGGTACCTATTCCATAGCCCTTTTTGTGCAAAACGAGGTAGGCTGCTCAGACTTTTACATTTGTACAGACTGCATCAAAGTGCTACCGCGTCAGGTCTATCTGCCGAATGCCTTCTCGCCCAATGGAGATGGTAAGAATGACGTATTCCGCCCTCTACCGTTGGAAGAGGGCTTTGTGTTCCGTCGGCTGGAGATTTTTGACCGGTGGGGGCAGGCGGTTTTTGAAGGTGAGAACCTTTCGGAGTGGCGAGGTCAAGGTAAAGATGGCACGCCGCTAGAGCCAGGCACCTACTCCTATCGTGCCGTGATTTTAATGCCGTATGAAGGTCTGGTTACGTACACTGGCGTGGTGCATCTGGTGTACTGAGGGTTTGGGGCAGGAGCTGCTCCCACTGGGGTTCTGGGCGCAGCCCCAACTCCTCAATCCCGCGCTGACAGGCGTAATGGAAGGACGCTTTCGGTTTTTGGCTACTCACCATTTTCGGCCCGCTACCGGTTTTGCCGACCTGAGTTCCACCTGGGCTAGCGCAGATTTTCCTTTTCGTCTGCGCGAGTTGCCAGCAGGCGGAGGCACGTATGTCTTGATAGACCGAGCTGCTGGCTGGAGTACCTATAAGTTAGGGGCTAGCCTGGCGTATGAGGCCCCCTTGGGGGCGCGCGTGCGATATGACCACCTGCGTGCCGGAATTAGTGTAGCCACCGTAAATCGGCGCGTGGAGCCATCCGACCTCTACTTTGAAGACCAATTCGACGGACGAGGATTCGGTCAGCCTACCCAGGAAGCTTTCGGTAGCCTCAGCCAGTGGCACCCGGATATAGGTATAGGTGCTATATACTTCCGGACGCAGAAAATTCCCGGCAATACGGAGCTGGTGCCCTTTCTGGGCTTTTCGGTCAATCGTATAAATCGGCCAGCGGTAGGCCTTTTGGTTCGCCGTTCGGAGCGTCTTTCGGTTTTCTGGTGTGTGCAGGGGGGAGCTCGCCTTTTTACCCGGACCCCTTTCCAAATCGCCGCAAGCCTACTCTACGCGCGCGCCAATCAAAGCGAATGGCTGGGTGGTTCTCTGCTGGCCGAATTTGTGCTCTATGAAGGCGGCTACTGGTTTACGCGTCCGCTGGGTTCCATACTGGCGGGAGCGGTTCTGCGCGCACGCGATCAATATGCGCTGGTAGCGGGCTTCAGCCTCCACAAAGGCCTAACCGTAGGCCTAGCCTATGGGCTCCTTACCCAGCGCACCATAACGCCTACCGCTTTTGGCGGTATCCAAGTGATGCTCCAGTACCAATTAGGCTATAGCTACCGCGAGCGGGGTACGGTGTATCCTTTCCCGCCCTTCTGATATGGCGCGGGCGATGGAGGTAGTTTTAGCGGCCATGCGGCCTGAGCGCCGCGCAGGCCCCCTCTCCTTCAAACGAGGGCTCCTGATTTTTATAGCCGCTATAGGGCTAGTCGCGCTTCTGGGGTTTCTGGGCACGCTTTTCTGGCTGCCATACCTTCCAGGGTACATACTGGGTTTCCTTTGGCTAAGCGTAGGGGCAGGGGGTATCTTCTGGGGGTGGCAGCTTTGGCAAAAAGTCGTACGCTATAAGGAAGTCGTAGAGCTTCAGGCTCGGGAGGAAATCCTACGAGTAGAAGGCCGCTATAAGGCGCTTGTCCAGTATGCGTCCGACGTGTTCTTGATTTTAAGCCCCACGGGTCAAATCCTTTACGCTAGTCCTTCTATTCAGCGCACCTTGGGATACTCTTCGGCGCAAGTGGCTGGCTTTAGGCTGCGGGAACTCCTTCATCCGGAGGACCAACCTTTGGTAGAAGGGGCATTCAGCCGGCAAAGCTCCGCTTTCTTTACGGTTCGCCTGCAGCACCGGGAGGGCTATTGGCGATTTTTTGAAGGGATCGGACAGCCGCTTTTTACAGACCCTATCATCCAAGGCTATTTATTGACCCTGCGCGATGTAACCGACCGCAAAAGGGAAGAAGAGCAGCGTCGGGAGCGGGAGGCCGCAGCGCTCCGCCTAGCCATAGAACGTGAACGCGCCGAATACGAGAAAAGCCTTGTAGAGCAGAGCCGGCGTAAGCTGGAAGAAGCCTACAAAATAATAGAAAGTAAAAATCATGAAATTGAGGAGAGCCTCCAGTATGCCGCTCGGATTCAAAGCGGGATGGCGGCTTCCATAGAGGTTATTCGTCAGTACTTTCCAGAGAGTTTCATCTTTTGGCGCCCGCGGGATGTGGTGAGTGGAGACTTTTACTGGTTTTTGGCCTTAGAGGAGAAGTGCTATTTGGGGGTGGCGGATTGTACTGGCCATGGGGTACCTGGCGCGCTCATGACCATGATTTCCTCCTCGGTGCTTACCCAGGCGGTTTTAGGGGAGGGATTGCGCTCACCAGATGAAATTCTGAGCCGGGCCCATAAGCTTTTGCGACGCGCTTTGCGGCAGGATGTCCCGGGCGCTAAATCTCAGGATGGGATGGACATAGCGCTTATATGCGTGGATTTGGCTACGCGTCAGGTGCTCTATGCCGGCGCTAATCGCCCCCTCTGGGTAGCGCGCCCCGATGCGAGCGAGGTAGAGGAGTACGCCGCCGATCGAAAAGGTATAGGGGGCGCTTCGGCCTCGCCCGAACAGGTATTTACCCTGCATGTAATTGATCCTACGCCCGGCAGCTGGTTCTATATGAGTTCAGATGGGTTTATTGACCAATTTGGCGGGCCACAGGGGAAAAAATATATGAGTAAGCGCTTCAAGCAGCTTCTTCTTAGGCTGTCTTCACTTTCGGCGGAGGGACAGGCTAAGGCCCTTGAAGCGGAGCTGCTGAGCTGGCAGGGTAATCTGCCTCAAACCGACGATATTATTGTAGGTGGCATACGCTTGTGATTTTGTAAGTTTGCCCGCATGGAGCCTGTGCTCCTTTGTACGCCTAATTTTAGCGAGGGGCAGAATCCCGAGTTTGCCAAAGCCTTAGTAGAACACCTAGGAGGCGTAAAGGGGGTAAAGATTTTAACGGTAGATCAGGGGGCTTCCGTAAATAGAACGGTTTTGGCCTTTGGGGGTGAGCCAGAGGCGGTATTTGAAGCTGCGCGCCGAGGGTATGAGTTAGCCGCTAAGCACATTGACATGCGGCAGCATAAGGGCCTCCACCCGCGCATAGGTGCGGTAGATGTGTGCCCCTTCACGCCGTATAGGGGGATAGAGAAAAATTGGCTTGGGGAGCGCGTGCGGCAGTTTGCCCAGGTGATTGCGGATGTATTTCGGCTGCCCGTCTATCTGTATGCCGAGTCGGCGCAATTTCCCGAACGCCGCTGGCTGCCGAATCTACGGAAAGGCGGCTACGAAAAACTGGCTGAGCGCCTCAAAGACCCTCAATGGGCACCTGACTTTGGGCCCGTAGTCTTCAATCCCCGTCTAGGCGCTACAGCTATAGGCCTGCGCGACTTTATTGCGGCACTCAATTTTACCCTGAATACCAAGTCAGAGGCTCTAGCTCGCAAGATCGCTCGGCAAGTGCGTGCCTCAGGCGGGGGCTTGCCGCATGTGCAAGCCCTCGGCTGGTTCTTACCCGAAGTAGGCTTTGCCCAAGTAAGCGTCAATATCGTCAATCTGCGCGAGATGCCCATCCATCAGGTATTTGAGCGGATAGATGAGCTGGCACGCGGCTTGGGCGTACGGGTCACAGAGGTGGAAGTAATAGGCCTTCTGCCTGAATGGGCCTTATTGGAAGCGGCCTCGTATTTTCTCCAGAAGGCTGGGGAAAAGTCGGAGGGCATGAGCAAGGAAGAGCTCCTCAAGCTGGCGGTGCATTCTTTGATGCTCAAAGATTTTCGTCCCGAGGAGCGTCTGCCGGAATGGGTGTTTGGGGCCGCAGAGGCTAAATGGGATGTGGGGGAGCTTTCGGTACGGGAGCTTGTTTGGCAGCTGGCCGAGCGGCATGGGGGGCTGTCGGAGGCAGTAGCGGTGGGGGTTCAGGCGGCCTTAGGCCTAAGCTTAGCGGCGCGCCTAGCCGCAGGGCTGCCGGCGCGGCATGCCTTCACCCACGGCGAATTCGTCCAGCTATTGCAGGATGTGCTCCTTGCGCTCCAGCAGCCTAATCTGGCCTTGGATGCCCTGCGCACCCTCAGCAAAAAGGTGCTGCGCGGCTTTGCCCTTCTGCGTCAGATCAGTGAAACCCTATCCGCTGACCAGAAAGAGCATCTACTGCTTCTTAGCAATCTCCTGCATGGCACGGTGGAAACCATAGGGGCGGCGCTCTTCGCCTACCAAAGCCAGTGGCCTGAGCTGGCCCAAGAGCGGCACGATATTGAGCTCCAAGGGCGTTTCTTCCGAGAAGAAATCCTTCAAAAACTGCGTCTATGAATCTCACACCTAAAGCCATAGCCCAAGAAATAGGTGCGGAGAAGCTAGTGGGCAACGGCGATATTATCCTTACAGGGTTTGCAAGCCTAGCAGAAGCGGGCCCGCAAGATCTTTCCTTTTTTTCGGATAGCCGGTACGAGAACCTTCTGTACGCCACGCGCGCAGGCGCGGTCATCCTCTCTAAGGATTTTACGCCGAAAAAGCCTTTGCCTTCCCATGTGGCTTGGATCTATGTAGGCCGGCCGGAGCAAGCCTTTTATTCACTGGTTCAGCGATACAAAGTGCCGCCTCTGCCAGGTTGGGGCCGAGAGCCGTACGCAGTTATCCATCCCACTGCCGTCGTACCTTCAGCCACCTATATAGGCGCCTTTGCCTATATCGCTCAAAATGTACGTCTGGCGGAGCGTGTGTGGATCTACCCCTTTGCCTACATTGGCGCCGATGTAGAAATTGGGGAAGGCACGATTGTGTATCCCCACGCCGTAATTATGGCTGGGACTAAAATAGGGCGGAATTGTATCATTCATCCAGGGGCAGTCGTGGGGGCGGATGGGTTTGGCTTTTATAAGGGAGAGAGTCGGCCTTATGAACGCATACCTCAAATCGGGCATGTCGTCATAGAGGATGACGTGGAAGTGGGCGCAAATACCTGCATTGATCGGGCTACGCTGGGTCAGACCCGCTTAGAGCAGGGTGTGAAGCTGGATAATCTCATTCAAGTCGGTCATAATGTTCGGATTGGGCCGCATACAGCTATTGCGGCCCAGTCGGGTATCGCAGGCAGCTCTACCATAGGGGCCTTCTGCCGAATCGGCGGTCAAGTCGGCATAGCGGACCATTTATATGTGGCTGACCGCAGCTCTATTACCGCCCAGGCTGGGGTCTCCAAGTCTATCTCTACCCCAGGCAAAGGCTGGCGCGGCGCACCGGCTCAGGAGGTTCGCCAGCAGCTGCTCATGGAAGCTGTCATGCGCAAACTTACCGAACTATACCCGAAAATACTAGAACTTCTCAATGAAAAGAAGGCTTAGGCCATGTTTCAGAAGCAGCAAACCCTTCGTGAGCCTATAGAATTTGAGGGGGTAGGTCTCCATACTGGCGAAGCGGTACGTGTAGTAGTCTCGCCAGCCCCAGAGAATACGGGCTATGTATTTGTGCGGATGGATCAGCCTCAGCCCGTGGAGATTCCGGCGCGTGTGGAGTACGTGGTAAATTTCATGCGCTCCACTACCCTGGGACGCGAGGGGGTTCGGGTGCATACGGTGGAGCACCTTCTGGCGGCTTTGGCAGGGACCGGCGTAACCAACGCCCGAATTGAAGTCTGGGGCCCCGAAATACCGATTCTGGATGGCAGTGCCCTCCCCTTCGTAGAAGCTATTCAGCGCGTAGGCCTGCTCTCCCAAAAAGAACCTCAACATCTGTACGCCATAGAAGAACCGGTGCATTACCAGAATAAAGAGCGGGGCGTAGATATTGCGGCCTTTCCTTTTGAGGGCTTCCGTGTAACCGTGATTGTGGATTATAACTCACAGGTTTTAGGCATTCAGCCCGCTACGCTGGTAAAATGGGAAGATTTCCCTACCGAAGTGGCCCCAGCCCGTACCTTCTGCCTCCTATACGAGCTAGAGGAGCTGCACCGGCTCGGGCTTATTCGGGGCGGTACCCTCAAAAATGCCATAGTTATCGTAGATAGAGAATATACGCCCGAGGAGCTCAAACGCATCGGAGCGCTTTTTGGCTATCCAGACGTTCAAGTGGTAGAGCAGGGAATTTTGGGAAATGCGCCGCTGCGCTTTGAGAATGAGCCGGCGCGGCACAAGCTTTTAGACCTGATTGGGGACCTTACGCTTTTAGGAGCGCCTTTGCGGGGGCAAATCGTAGCCATGCGCCCCGGCCATGCCGCTAATATAGAGTTTGTTCGCACTCTACATAAGCTTATCCAGAAAAAGCAAATCATCCAGCGCTTCCAAAAAACGCCCGCGCAAGGCGGCGTAGTATTTGACATTCATGCCATTCGGCGGATACTCCCGCATCGTTACCCCTTCCTGCTGGTGGATCGCATTACCTACTTTAGCGAGGATAGCATCGTTGGCATAAAAAATGTCACTATCAACGAGCCCTTCTTCGTAGGTCATTTTGAGGACAATCCCATTATGCCTGGCGTGCTGATCCTGGAAGCCATGGCCCAAGTGGGGGGAATTCTCTTCCTCAATATTGTAGAAAATCCGCAAGACTACTGGGTCTACTTTTTGGCCATAGACAAGGCCCGCTTTAAGAAGCCGGTGGTACCAGGAGATCAGCTGGTATTTCGGTTAGATATGCTTCAGCTGCGGCGGGGGATTTGTAAGATGGCGGGGAAGGCCTTCGTGGAGGACAAGCTGGTGTGTGAAGCGGAGCTTACGGCGAGCCTTGTGCCTAAGAGCACCCTCAAAAGCCGGGGGAGTGTCCCAAATCCTTCTTGAGGCGGTAGGCCTACGGTACGGCCACCGCTGGCTCTTTCGGGGCTTGTCCTTAGCGATGCAAGGGGGAGAAACCTGGCTGGTCACGGGCCCAAATGGGAGCGGCAAAAGCAGCTTTCTAGCGCTTCTAGGAGGGTACTTGGCGCCTACTGCGGGGCAGGTTCGCTGTGGCTGGGGGTTTACGGCACGGGCTTGGGTGTCACCCCATGTACAGCCGCCGCCCAGCCTCCCCGTAAGCGCTATCGTACGCGACTGGGCCCAGGCGCGCCGGCTTAGCATTCCTCCGAGTTTTTACCAGCAGTGGCAGCTTCCCCCTGAGGTCCCCTTTGGTAGGCTTTCCTCGGGCATGCGTCAGCGTCTCCTGCTGGCCCTTGCGCTGACCCTGCCCGCAGGCCTCTACCTCTTAGACGAGCCTCTGACCTTCTTAGATGCCTCCTTTCGCACACTATTTTGGGACTTGCTGCGCCCCAAACTAGCCTCAGGCAATTTTCTCCTAATATACGCTACAAATGAACCGGCCGAAGTACCTATAGCTGCCAAAGTCTTACATTTGCCTACTTATGCGGCTTAGAGTTTTAGCCCTTCTTGCGAGTCTGCTTTCCGCGCAGTCGCCTGAGCCGCTCGTCATACTAAATACCATGTTGGATCGTTTGGGTGCGCTTCAGACCCTACGGTATGAGTTGAAAAAGTACGAGCGCATCCAGGGTAAGCTCCTTATGGAGCACATGCGCTTTAAGCTGCGGCGGCAGCCTTTTGCCGTATACGGCTACCAAATCAGTCCCCGCAAAGGGGTGGAGGTTCTTTTCCCTTCCGAACCTAATAGCAAAAAAATGCTCGTAAAGCCCAATACTTTTCCATATATTTCACTTTCTTTGGACCCTTATGGCGATATCGTACTGGAGAATCAGCATCAGACCATTTACGCGGTGGGGTATGACCAAATTCGCTCCCTCCTTTTGGCGGCCCGTGAGCGCTACCGGGCTCAAATTAGCGAGCTGGTGCGCTACGAGGGCATGCTGACGTGGGATGGGCGCAAGTGCCATAAACTTCTCCTCATCGCACCGAACTATCACCTTAGTTCTTACACCGTTCAAAGCAATACCGAAAATATCTTTCAAATAGCAGAGAAACTTCATGTGGGCTGGTATAAGCTGCTGGAACTTAATGGCCTGCGCTCCCCCAAGGCTACCCTCCGAAGTGGGCAAACCCTCAAAGTGCCCTCGGACTACGGTAAGGTAATACGCCTGTATGTGGATGAGCAGCGCCACATTCCCCTAATGGTAGAGGTAGAGGATGAGCAAGGCGTGTATGAGCGCTACGAGTACTATCAGGTAGAGGTAGACCCCCCCTTTTCGGATAAAGACTTCTCCCGCGATAATCCAGAGTACAATTTCTAAAGCCTATGATTCCGATAAGTTTGCAGGACAAGGTAATTGTAGTTACGGGAGGTGGTACAGGGCTTGGGCGGTCCATGGCCGAAACCTTCATTCAGTGCGGGGCGCGTGTGGCTATTTGCGGCCGGCGCCAGAATGTGGTAGAGGAGGCTGCCCAAGCGCTCGGACCCTCAGCCCGCGGCTATGTATGCGATGTACGCAGTTGGGAAAGCGTATCAGCTTTTCTTAGCCAGGTAGTGGCCGACTTCGGCCGATTGGACGCCGTCGTAAATAACGCCGCAGGTAATTTTCTGGCGGCTTCGGAGACCCTCTCCCCAAACGCCTTTCGGGCGGTAGTGGAGATTGTGCTTATGGGGACTTTTCATGTAAGCCGCTGGGCGGGCGGCTACTGGATAGAAAATCGGCTCCCAGGGAATATTCTGAATATCGTAACTACTTACACCGACACGGGGTGTGCGTTTGTGCTGCCCTCGGCTGCGGCTAAGGCGGGTGTACAGGCGCTTACTCTGACTTTAGCCTATGAGTGGGCCGAGTATGGGATTCGCGTGAATGCGATCGCTCCAGGTCCTTTTCCTACAGAGGGAGCGTGGGCGCGCCTTATGCCAGGGCCGGATTTTGAAAAGGAATACCTGCGCCGCCTGCCTACCCACCGTTACGGTAGAAAGGAAGAACTTGGGGCTCTAGCCGCCTTTCTCTTGTCGGATTTAGCGCCTTACCTCACGGGAGCCGTGATACCTATAGACGGCGCCGAAAGGCTTCAAGGGGCTATGTTCAACTTCCTCCTTCAGCAATACGATAGAGAAGTGCTCAAGGGCATTTTCCAGCGTATGAAGGAGGCTACTTATCGCAAGGATTAGCGATCTACTTCGCACATTACTACATCCAGTGAGCCCAGAAGGGCTACAAAATCGGCCAGCCACAAGCCCGAACGTACCAGGGCTGGTAGCATGGCCAAATGAGCAAAAGAAGGAGAGCGAGCCTTAAGGCGAAGCGGGCGGTCCTTGTTTTTTTCGGCTTCTAGGACGAAGCCGATCTCGCCGCGGGCCCCTTCTACGGCCAAGTAGAGCGAGGCGCTCATTCGGGCACGGGCTTTCTCTTCGGCTAACCCACGGGGGTTGTAATCGCCTGGAAGGGGATAGTCTTTTTCCAAGTACGCCACGCACTGCTGAATAAGGCGCAGGCTCTCGTGAATTTCCCTAAAGCGTACGTAGGTTCGGTCCCAGCAGTCGCCCTGCCGGCCAGTGGGTATATCAAATTCCAGCTCGGGATACACGCTATAGGGTCGGGTCCGGCGCAAGTCCCATGCTAGACCACAGCCGCGTAGCACAGGCCCAGAGGCGCCGTATTCTAAGGCCAAAGGAAGCGGGATAATCCCCACACCTTCCGTACGCATCCGAAAAATCCGATTATCTAGAAGAAGGCGCTCAATTTCGGTAAGGCTTCGCCTGAGGTAGGCCGCCAGTTCCCGCACGCGCTCTAAAAAGCCTGGAGGGGGCTCAAAAGCTATTCCGCCCGGCCAGATGAGATTAGGTAGGAGGCGGGCGCCGCTCCATCCCTCTATCAGCTCTAGAATATACTCCCGATCGCGGAAAGCCCACAGAAACCCTGTGGTCACTCCTAAATCTATGGCATAGGTGCCGATGGCCAGAAGGTGCGACGCTATGCGGCTGAGTTCTACGGCCAGCACGCGCAGGTACTCCACGCGCTTGGGTAGCTTTTCGGTCCAGCCTACGAGCTGCTCTACCGCTAAAGCGTAGGCGTGCTCCGTGGGCAGAGGTGCCACGTAATCTAGCCTATCCACATAGGGGACAATTTGCAGAAAGCTAAGGTGCTCAGCATGTTTCTCAAAGCAGCGGTGCATGTAGCCAATCTCCACCTCTACGCCTGTTACCCATTCTCCCTCTAGCTGAAGCAGGAGATGAAGTACCCCATGGGTAGAGGGGTGTTGAGGGCCCATGTGGAGCTGAAGGAATCCCATACTTGTGAAATAAGATGATTTTTTCCTTACCTTTGCGGGCAAATTCTACCACTATGCGAGCGTTAGCGGTAGCCCTAATTGCAGCAGGTATGTACCTGCTGGTTGGCTGCGGTGGGCAGCAGCAAGAGCAAAAGCCGAGTGAACCAAAGGCTACGGAACAGGTTCAACCTACTTCGCCCGACACGGCGGCGGCTCAATCTCAGTCGGCGCCAGCGCCAGGAACCCAGCCCGCCGAAGGGCAGAAGTAATCGCGTTCCTTCCGCTAGCCAAGGGCCCCTTCCGCCGAAGGGGCTCTTATTTTTTAACTTTGGCTTCTGTGGCCCGGAAGGTAAAGGCCGCCGCGACGGCGGAGGTACAGGGGCGTCTGGTACCGCAAGCCCTAGAGGTAGAGCGCGCCTTGCTTGGGGCACTTCTAATTGAGAAGGATGCCATCGCAAAGGTGGTGGACCTTCTTCATGCCGAAGCCTTTTATGATCCCCGCCATCAGAAAATTTATGCCGCTATTCGGAGCCTTTTTGACCAAGGGCTACCTGTAGACCTTATAAGTGCGACGGAAGCGCTGCGCCGACAAGGCCACCTCAAAGAAATAGGTCCTTACTACTTAGCTGAACTGACGCTAGGGGTGGCCTCTAGCGCTAATGCCGAGACCTATGCCCGCATCATTGTAGAGAAATACCTGCTTCGCCAGCTTATTAGCCTAGCGGGGGAGCTCACGGAAAAAGCTTTTCAAGAGGAGACGGACGCTTTTGAACTTCTAGATGCGGCGGAAAATCGGCTGTACGAGCTTTCCCAGCATCATCTACGGCGCAGTGTCCAGCCCGCCCAGCGGGTGCTCCAAGAGACTCTAATGGTGCTGGAACGGCTGCGCCAGAAAAATCAGCCTCTCACGGGCGTGCCTTCGGGTTTCCCCGAGTTGGATCGAATGACGGCTGGCTGGCAAAAGTCCGACTTGATTATCCTCGCGGCGCGACCCAGCATGGGCAAAACCGCCTTTGCCCTCAACCTCGCCCGCAATGCCGCCTTTGCCGGCTATCCCGTGGTGATCTTCTCCTTAGAAATGTCGGCGCTCCAGCTTATGTATCGTTTCATAAGCCTTGAGGTAGAGATAAGCTCGGAGAAGCTGCGCACGGGTCAGATTAGCCCAGAGCTTTGGCTTACCCTGCCGCAGAAGCTGGAACGGCTGGCTCGGGCCCCCCTCTACATAGATGACACTCCCTCTATTACGATCTATGACCTGCGCGCCAAGTGCCGGCGCCTAAAGGCGGAAAAGGATATTCAGCTGGTTATTCTGGATTACCTTCAGCTGATGGGTACGACGCAGCGCTCGGCGAATCGGGAGCAGGAGGTAGCCGCTATTTCCCGCTCGCTTAAGGCTTTAGCGCGCGAGCTGGAGATACCTGTAATCGCCCTTTCTCAGCTCAGCCGAGCCGTGGAGGCGCGTGGGGGCGATCGCCGACCCCAGCTCTCCGATCTGCGCGAAAGTGGCAGCCTAGAGCAGGACGCCGACGCCGTGCTCTTTCTTTATCGCCCCGAGTACTATGGCATCCTTCAAGATGAAGAAGGTAACTCTACCCATGGCATCACCGAAGTGCTCCTCAGCAAGCAGCGAAACGGCCCCATTGGTAAGGTGCGCCTACATTTCCTCAGCGAATATATGCGCTTCTACTCCGTAGAAAACATGGCGACCTCCTCGGGTTACACGCTCTCCTCTCGGGCCAATGACCTGCCCCCCTCACCGGATGAGGAGGATCTACCGCCCTTTTAGCCCACGCTGCCTTCTAGGCTAATCGCTAAAAGCTTGCGCGCCTCTACGGCAAATTCCAAAGGCAAATGGGCTAAAACCTCCTGACAATAGCCATTTATGATAAGCTCCACGGCTTCCTGCCTAGGAATACCGCGCTGATTGCAGTAGAAGAGAATGTCCTCCCCAATCTTAGAGGTCGTGGCTTCATGCTCCACGATGGCTGTGGGATTTTTGACTTCTATGTAGGGGAAAGTATGGGCGCCGCACTTATCGCCAATCAGAAGCGAGTCACACTGAGAGAAGTTGCGCGCATTTTCGGCTGAGGGAAGCACCTGGACTAGGCCGCGGTAGGTGTTATTGCTTCGACCAGCGGAAATACCCTTAGATACAATACGGCTGCGGGTGTTTTTGCCGATATGGATCATTTTGGTCCCCGTATCAGCTTGCTGGTAATTATTCGTAACGGCTACGGAATAAAACTCACCTACGGCATTATCGCCTTTCAGAATGACGCTGGGGTACTTCCAAGTGATGGCTGAACCTGTCTCTACTTGGGTCCAGGAGATTTTGGCGTTTTCATGGGCCAGGCCGCGCTTAGTTACGAAATTGAGTACGCCGCCCTTACCCTCCTTGCTGCCTGGGTACCAGTTCTGCACGGTAGAGTACTTGATATAGCTACCCGGCAGAGCGATAAGCTCTACCACGGCGGCGTGAAGCTGGTGTTCGGAGCGACGCGGTGCCGTGCAACCCTCTAAATAACTCACATAAGCGCCCTCATCGGCTATTATCAGCGTGCGTTCAAATTGGCCCGTCTTGCGCGCATTGATACGGAAGTAGGTGGAAAGTTCAATAGGGCATCGCACCCCCTTCGGTACATAAACGAAGCTCCCATCACTAAATACGGCCGAGTTGAGTGCGGCGAAGAAGTTATCATTATAGGGGACTACCGTGCCCAAATATTTCTTGACTAGGTCAGGATAGTTTTCCAAGGCTTCGCTAATGGAGCAGAAGATGATGCCCATTTTAGCCAGCTTTTCCTTATAGGTGGTGGCGACGGAGACGCTATCCAGGACCGCATCTACGGCTACGCCAGCCAGGATTTCCTGTTCGTGCAGGGGTATGCCGAGGCGTTCAAATATGCGCCGAATCTCGGGGTCTATTTCCTCTAAGGAGGTGGGGCGTGCTTCAGCTACGCTGCGCGGAGCGGCATAATAATAGGCATCCTGATAGTCTATGGGATCGTAGTGGCCGTTTAGCCAGTGGGGCTCCTTCATCTCCCGCCAGGCTCGGTAGGCCCGCAGGCGAAAATCCAACATGAAGGGCGGCTCCTTCTTCTTGCGCCAGATGAATTCAATGATCTCTTCGTTTAGCCCTTTGGGCGCGTATTCCTGGTCCAGTTCGACTTCAAAGCCCCATTCGTATTCCCGGCTAAGGTGCTGGGTGAGGATTTCTTCTGAGGTGCGTTCCATAGGTTTTGGATTTAGACTAAGGCTAAGTAACAAAAATTAGGCGGGCTATTTTACGGGACTGCCGGGCGGCACGGGTATGTCGGGGCTAATCCGGACAAGCTGACCTTGGGGCGTCTCGGCAAAAAGCAGCATGCCTTCGCTGACAACACCCCGCAGCGCACGGGGAGCGAGGTTAGCCACCCATACGGCCTGCTTACCGATAAGCTCTTCGGGCTTGTAATGCTGAGCTATCCCCGAAACGACCGTATGAAGCCCATCCTCCGCCTGAATAAGAAGGCGCAAAAGCCTATCCGTGCCAGCTATCGGCTCGGCGGCCTGGATGGTAACGACTTTAAGCTGGACTTTTCGGAAGTCTTCCATGGAGAGCTTTTGGAGGGACTCTTGGGGTTTGGTAGAGGGCGCCTTGGCGGTAGGTTCGGACGGGGCGGCGGGGAGAAGCTGGGCCCTTAGCTGGGCCAGCTCGGTCGCGGTGAGCTTAGGTACAAGGGGTTGAGGCGGCCCCGAAAGGCGCAGTTGCCTAATCAGGAGCTCTGGCCGCTCTAGCTCTGACCAGGGGAAAAGCGAGAGGTTTAGGTAGCGCCGAAGCGTCGGGGCTATACGCACGGGCATAAAAGGCTCCAAAAGAGTTCCTAAGGCGGCCAGAAGGTCTATGAAGCCCGCTAGAGTTAGCCGAGCCTCGGCCTCTTTCTGGTGCCAGGGGGCAGCTTCGGTAAGGTGCTTATTAGCCTTTTGGGCCAAGGCCAGTAGGGCTTCTAAGGCGCCGCTAAAGTCATAGGCCTCTAAGCGTCGGCCCACCGTTCGGGCGGCTTCCACTCGGGCTTCCAGCAGAGGCATAAAGGTTACGGCCGCATGCTCTGGCCCCAAGCGCCAAAGCAGTGTAAGCACCCGATGAATCAGGTTGCTCAGCGTCGCCAAAAGCTCGTTGTTTATACGCGTAGCGTACTCCTCCCAAGTGAAATCGCGATCGCGCGTTTGAGGCATCAGAGCGGTAAGGACAAAACGCAGCTCATCTATTCTATGAGGGGCGTGGCGCAGGTAGGCATCCACATCAATAGTCCAGCGACGAGAAGTGGAGATTTTCTGGCCCTCTAGGGTCAGGAATTCATGGGCGGGTACGGCCGTAGGTAAGGTGTAGCCCTCGGCAGCGGCTATCAGCACCGCAGGGAAAATAAGGGTATGAAAGACAATATTGTCCTTGCCTATGAAATGCACGATGGCGGTGCTGGGGTCTTTCCAGAAAAGCTCCCAGGCTTTGGGATCGCCTTGGGCTTCGGCCCACTTTTGGGTGATAGAGAGGTAGCCTAAGGGCGCTTCAAACCAAACGTAGAGCACCTTACCGGCCATTTCCGGAAGGGGCACGGGTATGCCCCAATTCAGGTCGCGCGTGATAGGGCGCGAGGCTAGGCCCGCCCGTAGCCAATTCTGGATGACCGGTTCTACATTTGGTTTCCACTGGCGCTCCTGGATATAGGCTTCTAGTTGGGGCTGGAGGGCATCCAGGCGAAGATAGTACTGGGTGCTAGGGCGTTTCTGAGGGAGGCTTTGGGTAAGTCGGGAGCGGGGATTGAGGAGGTCAGTAGGCGTGAGGAGAGCACCGCACTTTTCACATTGGTCGCCGTACGCTTCCGTATAGCCACAGTGCGGACAAGTGCCTACGATATAGCGGTCAGGTAGGAAAACGCCCGCCTGCGCGTCCCAAAACTGCTCTACGGTGCGCTTTTCCAGCCAGCCTTGCTCTAAAAGGCGCAGGAAAAAGCGCTGGGCCAAGCGGTGGTGCAAAGGATCCGAGGTGCGGCCGTAAAAATCCACCGATATGCCCATTTCCCGAAGGCTGGCTTCCAGTAGGGGATGGTAATGGTCTATGATAGCCTGAGGTGAGGTATTTTCTTGCCAGGCGCGCAGGGTTATGGCTACGCCATGCTCATCCGAGCCACATATAAAGAGGACTTCGTGGCCGCATAGGCGTAGGTAGCGGGCGTAGATATCAGCGGGTAGGTAGGCCCCCGCTAAATGGCCGATGTGAAGCGGCCCATTAGCGTAAGGGAGGGCGGCCGTGATGAGGTAGCGCATGCGCTATTCTTCGGCGCCGTTAGCTCGGAGCCACTCGGCTACTTCGGAATGCCAGCGCTTTTCGGCTAGGTAAAGGGGCGTCTGCCCGCGTATATCTGCGGCATTGATATCAGCCCCTTGGGCTACTAAGAACTGCACGGCGGCTAAGTGCCCGCGCGCCGCCGCCTCATGCAGCGCAGTACGACCCTCTTTATCGCAGGCATTTACCGAAGCGCCTTTCTCTATGAGGAAGCGGAGAAGTTCCACATTTCCATTAATGGCTGCCCAGTGGATAGCTTGTACGCCTTTATGTGTGCTGGAGTTCACGGAGGCGCCGCGGGCTAAAAGCAGCTTCACTACTTCTAGATGGCCATTATATACGGCTAGATGAAGTGGAGTGGAGCCATTTTCATTTTGGGCCTCAATGTGGGCGCCAGCTTCAAGGAGCTTCTCTACTATGGGGAGGGCACCTACATAGGCGGCTACGTGGAGAGGTGTAGCCCCTGTAAGACTTTTTACATTTACCTCCGCGCCCCGAGCGAGGAGAAAGGCTACCATGGCTTCTTTGGCTGCGCGCGCCGCATAATGGAGGGGCGTCTCACCATTCTGGTCGGTATCATTTGGAGACACGCCCTGGCTGAGGAGCCACTCCGCTACGGGAATGCTTCCTAAACGGGCGGCCCAGTGCAGAAGGCTAGCCTCCTGAGCGTCGCGCAGTTGAAGGTCAATAGCCGTGGGAAAGCGCTTGCGTAGCCCCTCTATATTCCCCGCCTGAATCAATTCTTGTACTTCTGCATCCATAAATCCTACCTTTGTGGCAAATATACGCACATTTGGTATGGCGGTTTGGCTGAGCCTTGCTTTTTTTGCGGCGGGAATCTACCTAGTTATCAGTCGGCCGCATCCCTTGTGGCTTCTCGTGGGCTTAGAACTCCTCTTCAACGCCGCCGCTCCTCTTCTACTTCTTAGCGGCACGCCCGAAGCTATCGGCCTCCTTCTACTTATGCTTTTATTTGCACTTTTGGAAGGTGCGGTTGCTCTTTTTCTCTTTTATCACCTTTGGCGCAGTAGCGGCCAATTTTCTTTGGAAAACCTCCTCGTTCCATGAAAGAACTTTTTCAGCGAATCTGGAGCCTATGGTTTGGGTTTTGGCTGGTAAGCTATTTTCTAGTTCTTCTGCCCGTGTATGGCCTAGTGCTGTGGCGCGTTACCCCGGCTCGTGCGCGCCTAGCCCACCAGCTTAACAAATGGTGGGGCCGCTTCCTTCTTTTCCTTGGGGGGATTCGGGTTCGGGTGCCAGTTAGCTATGCTCTCCCTAGCCAGCCTTGCATCTTAGTGGCGAATCACCGCAGCTACTTAGATATTCCCGTCTGCTATGTGATTCTTCCCCCACGGGTAGCCTTTGTAGGGAAGGCGGAGCTAGCCCGTATTCCCTTGTTTGGCTGGATGTACCGGCGCCTGCATATTGTGTTGCGGCGGGATAGCTTGCGCGAGCGTGTGCATACCCTGCGGGCTGTACGCACCAAGCTCCAAGCAGGCTTCCATGTCCTCATCTACCCCGAAGGTACCACCCGACATGTCCGACCCCTCGGACCTTTTCACGAAGGGGCCTTTGCCCTAGCCGTAGAGTTAGGGGTCCCCTTAGTGCCATTTGTGATTGTAGGTTCAGACCTATGTCTCAGTGCTGACGGGCGCTTTCTTATGCGGCCTGGTGAGGTACGCTGCTACTTTCATCCCCCTATAGATCCCGCTGGCCACACTGTCCAAACCCTCAAAGAAGCCGTATATAATTGGATGTACGAAACGCTGGTAGCCTATGAACATAACCGAGTCCCTGCTGGACGACCTGTGTGAGCTGGCGCGCCTTCATTTAGAGGGGGAAGAGCGTGCAGCTCTACGAAAGGATTTAGAGCGTATCGTGAGTTTTGTAGAAAAAATAAACGAGCTACCTCTAGAGGAGGTAGAGCCGATGCGATTTGTGGGTGAGCCGGCGGAAGTGTTGCGCTCGGACATTCCCGAACCGCCCGTGGATACCACACTGCTTTTTGCGAATGCCCCGCGTACGGATGGGCTTTATCTACGTGTGCCTAAGTTTCACGCAAAAGGCTCTTGAGCGCTCTTGAAGCGGTTAGGTCGGCTCTCCTTCAGGGCACCGGCGCCCATATAGATAGCCGCGCTATAGGGCCAGGGGAGGTTTTTTTCGCCCTACCTGGTCGTACCCACCATGGAGGGGAGTTTGCTGCAGCCGCCTGGCAGCGCGGGGCCGCGTGGGTCGTGCTTCCCGAAGGCTATCCGCCTCCCGCTGACGTACCCCCTGACCGAATTGCCTACCATCCGGACCCGCTCAGCTTCCTTCAAGAGGTAGCGGCAGCCTATCGCCAGCGCTTCACCCTGCCTCTACTTGCGATAGGCGGCTCCAACGGCAAAACTACCACCAAAGCCCTAATCGGCCACCTCCTAAGTAGCCGCTATGCCGTGCTCGTCAGTCCGAGAAGCTGGAATAATCACTTAGGCGTTCCCCTTACGCTGTTGCGGCTTCGGCCTACGCATGCCATAGCCGTAGTAGAGCTGGGTGATAACCACCCCGGAGAAATCGCCGCCTTATGCCAGTTGGCCCGTCCCACCCAAGGCCTTCTTACCAACATCGGCGCCGATCACTTAGAGGGCTACGGCGACTTAGCCACAAATAGCGCCACCAAATGGGAACTGGTAGAATACCTGGAGACCCAAGGCGGAACGCGCCTTTTCCTAAATGGGGAGGAGGAGTTTTTTCAGCAGAGAGCGGTAAAAAGTAGCCTAGAGGTCCGCTATTTTGGGGATCATCCGGCCAGTTGCGCCTGGGGGCAGTGGCGGACTTTGGATTGGGAATGGGCCGAGCTAGAGGGCGAAATAGAGGGAGAGGGCTTCCGTTTGGCCGTCCCGCTATGGGGCAGTTTCAACCGGCTTAATGTACTCGCCGCACTGGCCGTAGGAAAAGCCTTTGGGCTTTCCCTTAGGGAAATGGCCGAAAGACTGAAAACCTTCTCCCCAGAAGCCTACCGGTCCCAGATACTGCGTAAGGGAGGGCGCATACTCATTTTAGATGCCTATAATGCTAATCCTTCTTCCTTAGCGGCTAGTCTTCAGGCCCTTTGGGAGACTGTGCGCTTTCCGCAGAAGGTCGCGCTAATCTTGGGACAAATGGAGGAATTGGGCGCATGGGCTCTAGAGGCGCATCAGAAGGCTTTAGAGAGCCTCTCGCCTTACCGCAGGCAAATTCGCGGCGTAGTGCTAATAGGCCCCTTATGGGAGCCGGCCTTAGAGCGGCTCGGAGGAATTACATATCGCTGGTATAGCCGGGTTGAGGAGGCGCGTGCGGCGCCGCCGCCCTGGTTAGAGGAGGCCGAAGTTTGGTACCTCAAAGGCTCACGCGCCCAAGCTGTGGAGAAAATTTTGGAAAGCTAGTCATACTTTTGCTTTATGGCTATCATGCAATTTCGTGAGGCCTTACGAGCCGCTCTGCGGGAAGAGATGCGGCGCGACTGGCGCGTCTTCCTAATGGGCGAAGAAGTAGGGGAATACAATGGGGCTTATAAAGTAAGTGAGGGGCTTTTGGCTGAATTCGGCCCCGAGCGTGTGATAGATACACCTATTTCAGAGTTGGGTTTTGCGGCGATTGGCGTAGGGGCGGCTATGGTAGGTCTTCGCCCCGTGATTGAATTCATGACTTTCAATTTTGCTCTGCTGGCGATTGACCAAGTGGTAAATCATGCGGCGAAGCTGCGCCACATGAGCGGCGGGCAGTTCGCTGTACCGATCGTATTTCGCGGACCGAGCGGTTCAGCAGGTCAGCTGGCCCAGCAGCACTCCCAGTCATTTGAAAATTGGTATGCGAATGTGCCAGGTCTTAAGGTAGTTTCGCCCAGTACGCCGCGCGACGCGAAAGGCCTCCTTAAAAGCGCTATCCGAGACGATGACCCCGTGCTCGTAATGGAGTCCGAGCTGATGTATGGGCTCAAGGGCGAGGTACCTGAGGATGAGGACTTCCTTATTCCGATTGGGGTAGCTGAGGTCAAGCGGCCAGGCACGGAGGTAACGGTGGTAAGTTTTGGCAAGATGGTGCATGTGGCGCTGGAAGCAGCTAAAATTCTTGAGTCTGAAGGCATTTCGGTAGAAGTGATAGACCTGCGTACCCTGCGCCCTCTAGACTATGAGACGGTGATCGCCTCGGTGAAACGCACCAATCGGCTGGTAGTAGTAGAAGAGTCTTGGCCGCTGGGGGGACTAGCGGCGGAAATAGCGTATGCGGTGCAGCGGTGGGCCTTTGACTATTTGGATGCACCTGTAGTACGTCTTACGGGGGCAGATGCGCCTATGGCCTATGCCCCCACCCTGGTAGAAGCCTACCTGCCTAATCCCAAGCGGCTTATAGAGGCGATAAAGTACGTAACCTACCGCACATAATCTCACGTCGGGTGTAGAGCAGGAGGGCAGCGGCGAGGCTTACGTTGAGCGATTCGGCTTGAGCGGTAGGGGAGGGGGGAATGCTTACGCGTAACCAGTGCTGGGGAGCGCGCTGGGCCCCGCCAGCTTCGCTGCCAAGGTATAGGCTATCGTAGCGTGCCCAACTTACCTCGGTAGCCGGCTTGCCTCGCACGTCTGCCACAACAGTGCGGTCCTCATAGTGGCGCAGGAGCTCTTCCCACTCCCTCCAGCGGGTCGCCTGAAGGCGAAAGAGGCTGCCCATGCTGGCACGCACCGCTTTTGGATGAAAAGGGTCCACACTATCCTCCGTAAGCCAGAGATACCTATAGCCCAGCCACTCCATAGTGCGCAGGAGTGTGCCTAAATTGCCTGGGTCTTGCAGCCGTTCGGCAAGAATAGCCGGAGGAAAAGGCTCAGAGCAAGAAGGCGCAGGCTGATAGAGCACCGTAATTACCCCCTGAGGCGTCTCTTGCTGCGCAATCCGGGCTATCTGCCAAGCGGGTAGGGGATAAAGAAGCCCCTGAAGGGCAGAGGGTACTGCCGGCGGCGGTCCTTCCTGATCGTACAGAATGGCGTGAAAAGCCTGAGGCGGCAGGCTCTTCAAAGCCTCCGCAAGAAGCTTATACCCCAAGGCTAGGTATAAGCCCGTAGCTTTACGGTGCGCGGCCTGGTGGAGCGCTTGGTAGAACTTAGGCGGATGGGGTAGAGGAGGCACTCGCCGATTGAAGCCGCTGCAGCAGTTCTTGCGTACGTTGGAGGTTGGCTTGGGTATCGCTAATCTTTTGTTCCAGCTCTTGGCGGAGGGGTTCGCTGCCTTTACCGCGAGCAAGCAGGGCCAGCGTATTCTGATAGCCCTGAATTTCTTGCCGGTACTGCTTGATTTGGGCCTTCAAAGAGTCTATAGTTTTGCGAATCTGCTGCGGGGTCTGAGTAGCTAGCTGATGGGTAAGAAGGGCTTCTTGGAAATCGGATTGGGAAATGCCCGAAGTAGCCAAGAATTGCTGGACGGCCTGACGCTGCCGTGTTTTGAGCCTTTCCCGATGCGAGGGGGCTACCTCACCACAACCTTCATACTCTAAAAGCTTGGCTACAAATTCATTCAGCTTGTCTCGGCTTCCGTTATAGGCTAGAGACTCCAGTTCATTTAAGAGCTTATTGCGTTTCTCCAGGTTTTCTGCAAGCTTCTGGGCCTGAAGTTTGTGAGCTTCTTTAAGCTGATCGCCTAAAGCTAAGATTCTTGTATGCAGTTCGGCTATTTCGGGTTCTTTTTGAAAGCGCTGGAAGCGTCGCCGCCACACAGGAAACTGAGCGCGGTAGAGGCGCAGCCCTTCCACCGGATCGCCTTTCTTGAGCAGCTTTTCGGCTTTTTTGAGAAGTTCCTGGCCTATTTCCTTGAGGCGTGCGAGCTGCTTTTCCCTGTACTGCTGACTAAATACCTCGGATTTCTCGTGGAATCGGTCTAAAAGCTCGCTGAATTGCTGATTGAGGGGGGCGTAGAAGCGGCGTACCTCGCGCGAGTCATCCTGCGCTAGGGACTTTTCGGTGAGGCTGCGCCACTCGCGTATAAATTCGCGTACTTTTTGATTTACCTGCTTCCATTCTTCTAAGGAAGCATAGGCCCGTTCCACAAGCGGCTGAAGCAGTTCTATTATTTGCTTTTTGCGCCGGTAGGTCTCTTGGAGAATAGGATTTTTCTGGACACGCTGATAGGCTTGGGAGCGGAAGAGGAGGTAAGCCTGGCGGAACTTTCGGAGGAGCTGGTAATACTGTTGATAGAGTTCTTTGGCTTCCCGGGTCCTTAGGCGCGGCAGGGAGTCCCATTCTACTTGGAGTACGGCGAGGCGGTCGCGCTGCTGCTGCCAGAACTCGGCGGTAGTTTGGACATTCTCCGGCGGAAAAAGCCGTTCTATTTCTTGGAGGATTTGCTTTCGCCTTTCTAGAAGGGCGGCTTGCTCGGCCTGAAAGATGTCCTTATAGCGCTGATAGAGGTCATGAAAGGCCTTGAGGGAGGCCTTGAAGGGGTAAGAGAGCTCTTTTCGGTCGGGGCCCAGCAATTCTTTGCGAAGGGCGGCCCATTGGCGGCTTATCTGGCGTACGCGCACTACCTTATCCAGCTGCTCTTCTACTACGATGGCCTGGAGCTCTTTAAGTAACGCACGGGCCTTTTCGGCGTTCTGCTTGCAGCGCTCCTCATAGGCCAGCCGCATATTTTCAAACTGTACCAGCGCATCCTCGTACCGCTTCTGAAAGGCGTCCAGCCGGGCAAGATCTTCTTTCGTTTTGCTTTCCGTCCGCCATTGAGGAAGATGGAAATTCACATAGTGTCGAAAGGCTTGTACGAGAGAGTTAAAGTCGCGCCGATAGTTGAAGCGATTGAGATATTCCAGAAGCAGCACGATTTGGGCTAAATCGGGCTTTTCCTGGTACAACAGACGTTTTAGCTCCTCAAAGCGGTACTGAAGCAGTTCTTGTAAAGTTTGATGCAGCTGGTCGGGAAAAACACTCTCTCCTTGGGGCACTTCGGGATTTTGGGCCTCCACCATATGGCTGCACAAAGGTACAAGAAAAAGCCCATACTTTTGTACGATGGGTAAAATCTTAGTGGGTATTGACTACGGTCCGGGTTGTGTAGCGGCGCTGCATGCGGCACTAGAGCTGCGTCGGATTCTACGCGATCCACTTGTACTTTATCACGCTTACCAGCTTCCCAAGGGTCTTCCGTTCCTTTCTGCTCACGTAATTGAAGCTATGGAAAATGAAGCGCGCAAATCTGCTCAGCAAAAGCTGAAAGAATTTTTATTAAAAGAAATACACCCAGCTGACCGGCGCGGGATAAAGCTAATAACCCACCAGGACTTCGTTACCGATGGTATCTACCGCTATTTAGCTACCGAAAACTGCAGCCTGCTAGCAATTGGTAGCCAAAACGAAAATACAGAGGCGGAGGGCAGCCTTGGCTTTCATGCCCGCCACTTTATCTTTCAAGCCCCTGTACCTGTGCTTATAGCTTTTCCCGAAAGCCGTCCTGCGTGGCAGCGGCCTATGATTATATATGACCGTAAGTTTGCCTCGCCGGTGGGGCGGCGCTTTTTGCAGCGTTTGGCTCGTCGCGGTCGGGCTGAGTTCATAGGGCTTCCCCTCCTGCGTTACGAAAAACTTCTCCACCTCCTCCACCGTAAGCTCCATAACCTTCTCGGTAAGCCCGAAAAATATACCCCCGTAATCTGGAAAGATGAACTTCTCATCCGACTTATCTTGCAAATGGCTCTGCATTACAAGTCCGACGTGCTTATAGTCTTAGCCGATAAGAAAAAGTTTGTTGAAGGTCTTCAGAAAATCCCTTCAAGCGATATGAAAGGCCAGCCTGCGTGGGTTTTCTTTCCTGTTTTAGCCGATTCCGAGGCTGCGTCGGCATGAGATGGCTGCAGGGTATAGCCGCCTTGTGGGGGCTTTTAGGCCTGCTGGGTGCTACACTTTATGCGCACGTACGCCCCATCCCCGCCTTGAATCAGGCCGCCTTTATATTTCTTACGCACGCCCCTATCTTACTCTGGCTAAGCCAGGAAAAGCCTCTATCCTTTCGGTACCTGATTATAGCCAGCTTCCTCGTAGGAGGGGGGCTTTTTGGAGGCAGTATTTATCTGAGTCACTTAGCTGGACTCACGCGCGCCACGCTTGTAGCCCCAGCTGGCGGTATATGCCTTTTCTTAGGGTGGGGGCTTCTCGGGCTTGCTGCGCTAATCAAGTAGCTACCTCTTCAGCCCCACGGACTTTATGCCTACCCAAGTCGCCTTTTGAAAGGTTTATATTAGACAAAAAGCTATATTTGCCCTTGGTATGCGCTACGAACTGCATGCTGGTACTATTCCCTTAAGTCCAACTTTCACCGAATATGTAGAAGGGCGCATGAAGCGCCTTCTGTCGGATTTCGCCTTTATTGTGAATAGCGATATTTTCCTTCAAGAGCTGGGCGTAAAAGGTGCTACGCATCAGGTACGTCTGCGCGTGCATGTGCCCGGCGAGACTCTCGTAGCGGAGGAGCGGGCCTCTAACTTTCAGGAGGCGTTTGATGCGGCTTTAGCGGCTGTGCGGCGCCAGCTTACGCGCTACAAGGAAACTATTCGCTCTTAGCCAGGCGTTCTACCAGCTGCCGGAAGTACGGCGCCGCTTCTAGCATCCGCACGCCATACCAGCTGAAGTAGTCTCCCCGTACGAGGTGAATCAAAGCATGCGGCCAAAGGCGCTGCACCTCCGGGATATGCTTCTCGCTAAAAGGGTAAGGCTCCGAGCTAAGAAAAATAAAATGCGGATGAAGGCGGCTAGGCTCCTCTATTATGGGGTAGCGGCCTTCTAAGAAAAGGGCTTCATTTACGAGGTTGAGCCGTTCCAGCAGGCTATTGATGTAGGTATTTTGGCCTGCAGCCATGAAGGGCTCCCGCCAAATCAGATATAGCACACGCCGAGGCTGTGGGAGAGGAGACACCTGAGCAAAAGCCCGCTCAATCCCTTCTACGAGCGCTTCGGCTTCTGAGCATGCGCCGGTAAGATCGCCCAGCTGTCGGATGGCCTGCAAGGCATCCTCGTAGTTTTCTACATTTGTTACAAAAACTGGGGCTATCGCCGAAAGGGCTTCTACATCTGCCTTGGTGTTTTCTTCCTTTTCGGCGATGATGAGGTCCGGCGCCAGCTCGCGTACCAGCCCAAGGTCAATTTTTTTTGTGCCACCTACGACGGGTAAATGCCGCACCTTATCGGCTGGATGGATGCAGTAGCGCGTGCGGCCCACAATTTTCCCCTCTAGGCCTAAGGCGAAAAGCGTCTCGGTAAGGGAGGGGCATAGGCAGAGGATACGCTGGGGGGCCTCTGGCACAAGGAGCGTTCGGCCTAGGCTATCGGTGACGCTGCGCATCTTCTTCGTAGAGGCGCACAATAGTAGTTACGAGGGGATGGCGTACGATATCGCTTTCCGAAAGGCGCACGACGGCAATACCTGGGGTGCCCTCTAAGAGCTGGATAGCATGCAGAAGGCCCGAGCTTTCCGGTCGGGGCAAATCTATTTGACTTAGGTCGCCCGTGATGACGATTTTAGAGTGATGGCCAAAACGTGTGAGAAACATTTTCATTTGCAGGCGGGTGGCATTTTGTGCCTCATCCAGGATAATGAAGGCGTGGTTGAGGGTGCGGCCGCGCATATAGGCCAGTGGGGCAATCTCAATTACATTCTGCTCCATAAGCTGGGCGAGCTTTTCGGCTGAGAGCATCTCTTCTAAAGAGTCGTAGAGCGGGCGGAGGTAGGGCGCGGTTTTTTCCTGCACACTGCCAGGGAGGAAGCCCAAACTTTCGCCAGCCTCTACGGCTGGCCGCGTGAGGACGATCTTCCGAATCTGTCGCTCCTTCAAGGCACGCACGGCGTAGGCCACGGCGAGGTAGGTCTTGCCCGTACCGGCTGGGCCTATGGCAAAGGTAATGTCGTGGGTTTCAATAGCTTGAGCCAGTAGGCGCTGGCCTTCCGTGCGCGGCATTACGACCTGACCTGAAACCGTACGCAAAATGGAAGGGCCACGCTCCGGCAGAGGCAAAGCCGCGCTTTCCTGCATCCTGAGGAGAATTTGGCGCACCCGTTCAGAGGGTAAGTGGCCATGCTTGCGCACTTCTTGAATCATCGCTTCAATGATAGCGCCCACGCGCGCCAGCGTGGCGGGATCCCCCTGCGCCTTAATGCTACTGCCGCGCGCAATTAGCCGTACGTCCGGATAAGCGCTGCGCAGAAGTTGAAGGTTTTCGTTGCCCACACCGTAGAAGCCTAGCAAATCCACATTTTCCAGTAAAATCTCCTTCTCCACTACTTCCATTCGGGACAAAGATAACTTTTCAGCCGCTGCCTTTGAGGAGGAGGTGGAAAAGCTGTGTAAGGGGTAGATTTTGGGCGTAGGGAAGTGCCTCGGCCAGGCGCTGGGCCTTTTGGGTTTGGGCTTCAATCAGGGCTTCGGCATAGGCAAAAGCTCCCATAGCTTCTAAAAGGGCTTTGCTTTCTCGGAAGGAGCCCTGTAAAAGTACTTTTCGCTGAGGGGGTGTGGCCTGTTGGAAAGCCCACAGCAGGGGTAGGGTAAAGCGTTTTTGCCGGCGGTCGGCATCTACGGGCTTGCCCGTGCGCTCGGTGGTCTGCCAGTCCAGTAGATCATCCCGAATTTGGAAGGCAATTCCTAGCTCTTGGCCGATAGCTCCGGCGCGCTCAATAAGCGCTTCGGAGGCCCCCACGCTCCAAGCCCCCATTTTGCATGCCGCCTGGAAAAGGGCAGCCGTTTTTTTCTGGATAACCTTGAAGTAGGAGTCCAGCTGCTGGCTGGCTTCCCGCATCCGCTTGAGTTGGAGCAGCTCACCCTCCGCTAGCGCCTCTACGGCTTCGGAGGCGTACTGAAGCAGCTGCGGCTGCTGATAGCGAAGGGCCGTTATAAGTCCCTGAGCCAAAAGCCAATCCCCAAAGAGTACCGCAATGCGATTCCCCCATAGGGCGCGCATGGAAAAAAAGCCGCGCCGGTACTCCGAGTCATCCACTACATCGTCGTGAATAAGCGTAGCGTTATGCAAAATCTCTATTAGGCAGGCAGCCACATAAGTGGCTTCCGTAATTTCCCCGCAGGCCTTGGCTATATAAAGTAGGAGAAGAGGACGCAGGCGCTTGCCGCTGCGCCGCAGTAGAAAGCCCCCCAGTTTGGCCAAAAGCCAATTGTCCCTATATACGCCCGTCTGAAGGAGACGCTGATAAAATGCCTCAAAAACCTGCCACTCGGGGAGGCTCTCTTGAAGGCTACGCAAGGTAGCCGGCGATGAAGTGATGAGGGCCATTCATCAAGGCTTTCCCTTTAAGAACAAATGGTTTAGGGTACGCGTAACGAGAAGCAGCCAGAGCCCTACCCCCATGCCTATAAGGATAAAGAGGTTGTAGGTAGGAGTGGGCCAGCAGGTGCCTCCAAGGCACTTTGCCGCTACAAAGAAAGGATAAGGGCCTTCTTGAGGGGCGGTAAGATAGGCCGGCTCATATAGGCGGATATAGCGGCCCTTGTGGTAGAGGAGCTTCTGGGTACCCTGCACATTAAGGGCAGTTTTTTCCAAAGCCTCGTTGTGGTAGCGCAGGCGCAGCTCTGGCGGCATCCGACTTTCCTGAAGGAGGAGACGCTGGGTAGTTTTCTGAAGCTCCTGACGCAAAAAGCTTTCCAACGCTGCCAGAGTGGGCTTTCCCCACTTCTGCAGGTACTCCGTAGTGTCGCCTTGGGTCTGCCGCGTTGGCAGTTCGTGGCGTAGATGGTAGCGTAAAAGGGATTGGTAGGCTTGGGTCGGATATAACGCCGCCTGATAGGGATTTCGGGTAAAATACAGCACTACCTGAGCCTCATAGGCCCAGCGCGTAAAGGAAAAGCCCGCTAAGAAGGGGACAGGGGCTTCGCTGCGCAGAAGAGGATTGAAGCGGTCAAAGGGAATTACCGCCCCACTCAGAACGAGCTGAGGAATAATCAGGATAGGTATGAGCACATACACGGGCACGGGGTGCGTAAAGGCATCCGAGAGATTGAGCGCCAGAAGGTTGCTGAGCAGCGTAACTACAAAAAGTATGGTCCAGGTTTCTAGCCAGAGCGTGGGAATTTGGAGAAGGAAAGCCACGGTGCCCCAGTAGAGGGTTACCTGAGCGGCGGAGAAGAGGATAGTCCAGAAGAGCTTGGCGTGGAGGTAGCTGCTCCAGCTGAGGTGTAAGAAAGCCTCGCGCAGGCGAATCTTACGGTCGCGCAGAAGCTCTTCCGCCGAAGCCAACATCCCCAAAAAGATCATAGCCAGGATGTTAGTGAAGAAGGCGGTGGGAAGGTTATCGTTTTCGTATAGCGTGTAGCTACTTTGAGGGGGGTGGTAGCGGAGCACGGTGCCTACGATAAGGCCCAAGAGCGGTGCGGCCAGAAGGAGCGCTAATGTAGCGATGCGGGTGCGCCATTTGCGCAGCCCTTCCCGAAGCGTCAGCACGAGCCATTGGCGGAGGATGGAAGCCGGCGGCTGAGGCTGAAGGGCTGGTACTTCCACGCGCGTCTTCGGCGGGGTGTAATTGCGCCAGAAAATTTCGTACCAGCGTTCGGGTGGGGTACTGCGCTGCAGAAGGGCCTCCCCCTGCTCATCAATCTGACGGGCCTGGATAATATCAAAAAGGGACTCAGGCTCTACGCGCCGGCAGCTTGGGCATTCTACCTGCTCGCTTTCAGCCAGGCCGGCGGCGCGCCGAAAGTGCTGAAGGGCCGCAATCGGTGAGCCCCAGTAAATGGCATAACCCCCCTCATCCAGAAAAAGCAGGTAGTCTAACTTCTTGTATATCTCGGAGGAGGGCTGGTGCAGGGTGAAAAAGACGATTCGGCCCTCTCGGGCGAGAGCTTGAAGAAGCTCCACTACCTGCAGCGCATCGGAAGAGGAAAGGCCCGAGGTAGGCTCATCCACGAAAAGCACCAGCGGCTGACGCACTACCTCTAGGGCGATATTTACGCGCTTGCGCTGCCCGCCGCTGATGGTAGGATGGAGCGGTGAGCCCACCGGTAGGTGCGCCACTTTAGTCAAGCCCAATTCTTTTAGCGTTTTATCCGTGGCGGCGCGAGCCTCAGCATCGGTTTTATAAGCCAGCCGAGCCGCATAATACACATTTTCCCATACGGTCAGCTCCTCAATAAGAAGGTCCTCCTGAGGTACAAAGCCCAAAAGGCCTTGAATCGCCTGGGGGTCGGCGTGGATATCTTTGGTATTGAGATACACGCGGCCGCTTGTGGGTTGTAACTGCCCGCTTAGCAGGCGCAAAAGCGTACTTTTACCTGCCCCGCTTGGCCCCATGATCCCTACGAGACGCCCTTGGGTGACCTCAAAGCTTAGCGGCTGGATGGCTACCTGGCCGCTTTTGAACTTGTAGCTAACGCGCCGCACTTCCCACAGAAGGCGCTGGGTAAAGGGCGCAGGCTGAAACTGCTCTAATACCTCCTTATAAGTGAGCGTGTAGCCGCGCAGGCGAAGCAGGGCCCCCTCCGAAAACACCCGTATGACATCACCATGAATCCACTGCCCATTTAGATGCGCTTCTAAATTACGCCCCACTAGGCGCATCAGAATCAGATTGACCGAAGGTAGGTGTAAAAAAGCCACATACCCTGGTATGGCTAAGGGCAAGTGACGTACCGAAGGAGCCACCTCCTTATCCGGCGCCCCTACGATGAGAAGCTGAGGGGAGTCTATACTCCGTATCCGGCTACTCTGGGCAAATTGCATTATGAGCCAGCTCTCCGCCTCAGAAATCTCAAACTCCTTCCGCATCTGATTGAGGAAATCCTCCTCCTCGGGCTGAAAGACGCGGTCGGCATGAGCCAGCTGAAGGACATAGGCATATAGAAGATAGCGGGAGGAGCGGGGTAGCTGCTGACTTATGGAGCGTAGAAGCAACTCCGGTCGCAGCTGCGAAGGATTGGCTAAATACTGCTGGAGCCGGCCCAGCTCCTGCTGCGGGTCTACCCCAAGCTCTAAAAGAAGCTGGCGTAAAACTACTTCTTCTTTAGCTGAAAAGCTGCCATGCAGAACAAAATAGGCTAGGGTCCGAATAAGACTATCTAGCAAAACAGCCTGCATGAGTTATAAGTTTTGGCCATTCAGGCCTACTTGGTAGCGTTGTACCCGCAGAAGGCCGCGCACCTCTGAAAGGGCTCGTATAATCCCTACCAGCTCCTGTTCGTTATACACATACAGCTCCATGATGCCTTGAAAGTAAGAAGCTTTGCCCTCTATGCGGATAGAGCGGATATTTTTGCGTTTGCGCAGCGAGATTACCTTGACAATATCTAAAAGCATACCTTGGCGATCTTCCCCCTCTAAAAGGAGGGCGGCGAGGAAGGTTTTGCGCGGGGTAGCTGTCCAGCGTAAAGGGCGAACCTTGCTGCCGTCTAAGGAAAGTAGCCGGTGAATCTCCTTGCAGGTCGTGCGATGAATTACCAATCCCTCCGCACTTACATACCCCATGATGGAGTCAAAAGGTACAGGGTAGCAGCAGGTAGCATAGGTATGCGGCTCTTCCTCTAGCCCTACTTCGGGCGCCCCACTGAGCAAACCTAACTGTTGGGATAGCTGATCCACGATGCTTGTGTGCTGGGCCAGCCTTTTGAGTCGGATGAATTCTTGCACACGCGCCAGGTCTAGCGCATGCGTACCCAGCCGGTACCACAGCTCTTCTAGGGAAGGCAAGCGCAGGTACCACAGAAGCTCCCGAATGATAGGGTCATCGGCCCGCAAGCCCAAATGCCGCAAACGCCACTCAAAAATTTCCCGTCCCTTCTCAATCGCTTGGCGGCGCTGCTGCTTGAGGTACTCCCGAATCTTGAGGCGGGCCCGCCCCGTGCGCACAAATGTCAGCTGCTCTTCCGTAGGTTCTGCCCGTTCGCTTGTAATAACCTCCACCTGATCGGCATTTTGCAATACATAATTCAAAAGAACCGGTTTGCCATTTACTTTAGCCGCTATGGCATGTCGGCCTATCTCTGAATGGATTTCATAAGCAAAGTCCAGCACTGTAGCCCCCGCCGGCAGCACCTTAAGGTCCCCTTTTGGCGTAAATACATACACCTCCTCATGGGTAATGTCGGGATGAAGTTCGCTTAGAAGGTCTATACTGGAGAGCTCGGGATTTTCCAGTAGGCTTCGGATGCGGTTGAGCCAGGCTTCTAGGGCTTCGTCCGAGCGGGGAGTAGAGCGGCCATTTTGGGCTTGCTTGTAGCGCCAGTGCGCTACGAGCCCGTATTCCGCCGCTTCGTGCATGCGGCGTGAGCGAATCTGTACTTCCACCCATTTCCCCTCTGGCCCCATAACCGTGACATGCAAGGCCTCGTACCCCGTGGGTTTGGGCTGGGATATCCAATCGCGCAGCCTATTTAGATTAGGCCGGTACAGGCTGGTAACGATAGAATAGGCCCGCCAGCAGTCCGCCTTCTCCGTCTCGGGTGGCGAATCCAAAATCAAGCGTACGGCAAAAATATCATAAACCTCTTCAAATCGCACCCCTTGCCGTTTCATTTTCTGATAAATGGAGCTAAGGCTTTTAATGCGACTTTCTATTTTGTAGGGCACAGCCAGCTCGGCTCGTAGGCGCTCTTCTATCGGCTGAATGAACCGTTGAATATACTTCTCCCGTTCCCGTGCCGTTTCTTGGAGCTTTTGGGCAATTTCCTGATAGGCCTCTGGCTCCCGTAGCTGGAGAATAATATCCTCCATTTCACTGCGGATTTCATACAGCCCTAAGCGGTGCGCTATCGGTATGTAGATGTATTCGGTTTCGGCTAAGATTTTTGCCTGCTTGTCTGGGTGGAGGCCCTGAAGGGTGCGCAGATTATGCAGGCGGTCAGCCAGCTTGATGAGGGCCACGCGAATGTCATCGGCCATAGTAAGAAGAATTTTGCGAAAGGTTTCAGCCTGTTCGGAGTCAAGGGGACTGCGCACCCGCTGAATCTTTGTTAGGGCCTCTACAAGGCGCGCTATCGTAGGGCCAAACTCCTGGGCAATCAGCTCTAGGGAGGTATCCGTATCCTCTACCAGATCATGGAACAGAGCCGCTATGACCGCTCCTTTATCCTTGAGCCCGATTTCTTTTACAAGGATGTGGGCTACGGCGAGTGGGTGCAGGATGTAGGGCTCACCCGTACGCCGTCGCATATCGCCGTGGCGCTCCAGCGCAAGCCGAAAGGCGCGCCGCAGCTCTGCTTTGCCTGGACGGTCTAAAAATTCCGCACACGCCCGCAAAAGGCGCCTATAGGCCCTTAGAATATGCCGCTTCTCCTCTTCCGTAAACGTAAGCTTCCCAACGATCGGCACCCTCTTAAGATACAACCCGGGCCCAATCGTAGGCACCTGAGAGAGGCTACTTAGACTTTTTGGCGTAACGCGCCATAAACTTATCCACGCGCCGCGCCGTATCTACGAACTTCTGCTTGCCTGTAAAGAAGGGATGCGAGGCACTGGAAATTTCCAGCTTCACCAAAGGGTACTCCTTCCCATCCTCCCATATGATGGTCTCCTTTGTACGGACGCAGGAACGCGTAAGAAAGGCAAAATCCGCCGAAGCGTCCTTGAAAACGACTAAGCGGTACTCCGGGTGAATGCCCTTTTTCACAGGGGCAAAAGTACTACTTTCCGCGTGCTTGTAGGACGCGCAGAACCGTGTAGAAGAGAATCTTTATATCCAGCAGAAGCGAACGGTTGGCTAAGTAGATAAGGTCATACCGCATGCGCTCTATCATTTCCTCTACGGAGGAGGCGTAGCCGTATTGTACCATGCCGAGGCTGGTAATACCGGGGCGGATTTTGAGAAGCTGCTTGTATTCGGGCGCGCGGGCAACGATTTGTTGAATATAGTACTGGCGCTCAGGCCGAGGCCCGACGAGACTCATCTCCCCCTTGAGCACATTCCAGAATTGCGGCAGCTCATCTAAGCGCGTCTTACGCAGCCAGCGCCCAATAGGGGTAATTCGTGGGTCGCCCGTGCGACTGAGCGCTGGCCCATCCTTTTCGGCATCCTGATACATCGTACGGAACTTATACATGATGAAGGGTCGTCCATGCTTGCCGATCCGCTCCTGCCGAAATATAATAGGCCCTGGCGAAGAGAGCCGCACCAGCACCGCAATAATAGCCATAAGCGGTGCTAGAAGTATGAGCGCCAGAATGGAAAAGGTTATGTCCATGCCCCGCTTTACGACCTCATACCATGGGGAGGGGGGGCCAGGCGAAACCGCTACCAGTGGAATATCTATGGGACTACCTAACCGCACCCCTCCAGCCAGTACGTCCCGCAAAGCTGGTACGAAGTATACCTCTACGGGATAGCCATTTACCTGAGCCAGGACGTGGGGTAAAATGTGCTCGTCCTGTGGTTCTGTGGCTAAGATGAGGTAATGCGGCTGACGCTGCTGCAGGATGCGGTCCATATCCTCAAGACTGCCCAGCTTTTTAGCCTTTCCTTGGAGTAAATTTGGGCTATTGGCCGAGGGGGTGATATAACCTATCAGGTCATAGCCCAGCTCCTTTCCATGCGTGCTAAGCTCCTTAATCAGCTGGAGGGCGCGCGGCCCATTTCCCACAATCACCGTAGGAAAATAAAAAAGTCGCCGCCGCCGCAGCACCTGGAACAGCCCTAGGCGAAGCAGCAGAAGGGCTAGCCAGCTACAGCCTAATTGTAACCCTAAATAACCGCCCAAAGCCAACCGGTAAGCCTTGTAATTTGGGATAGGGTCATCCAAAAAGGCTAGGAAGAATAAGGCTAGGCTGCCCAAGGCAGTAATCCAGGCCCGAGCGAAAAGCTCGCGGAGGATAGATTGGCGGATAGGGTCGCTATAGCTGCCCTCCAGGCCATATAGTACCACCCAGTAGGAGGCCACTAGAAGGGGCGCCCAAAGGTATTCCCATAGCGTGCCTGTGGTGGCTGGATCGTTGTAGAGGTAGAACCGTCGTATCCAGTAAAACCCTACCCACCCTGCATACGCCAGAAGGAAATCCGTCGCCGCAAAGAAGAGACCTAAAAGCTGCCGCCTCATCCGGACCGGAAGGTTATCAGGCGGAGGTCATCTAGGTAAATGGTAGCAGGGCGGGTGCTATCGCTTTGGCTCGTGAGGTAGAGGCGGTAGCGGTATAGGGTCCCTTTCTGACGAAGCCAAGGCAAAAGGTCAATATAAAATGTACCCCACCCCTCTTCGGGAGGACGGAGAATGAGCTGTACCTGCCGCTCTATCAAAGCCCCTGTTTGGCGGTTTTCCACGGTAAGGCCTATTCCTAAGTTTCTATCCCCGCGGAGGGAAATTTCGGCCCAGAGTTCGTTTTTAGGAAACTCAAAGGGGGTGGCGGTTTCGGCCTCAAAGGTGGTGGCGGGGGGTAGGCTAATTTCGGCGGCCCAGAAGCCGCGTCGAGGCTGGTTAGGCAGCCGACGTAGGGTAGCGCGGCCCGGCGGCGTTCCAGGTAAGACCCGAAGCGCTAGCTGGGGACTTTCAAAATCCTCTCGCAGAAGGTATTCTAAAAGGGTATCGGCGAAATAGGTATACGTAGGCCGGTAGGTGTAGGTTTGTTCAGGGGCTAAGGCGAAGGGCAGGGTGTCAAACTGCCAGAAAGGGTAGGGACGGCGGAGGGCACTGAGGCCATTCACCCGTACCCCTCCAGCCAGCAGGATAGGCTGTTGCTCAGCGGGCACAATAGGGAGGTATTCCTGCGGTTCTACCACCCCTAAGAAGCGCCCTTGGGGATAAACCCATGCATCTATCGGTGCTTCTATTTGGAGGGTGTCGCGGTCTAAAACTACGCGTGCCGAGTCCAGCTGGAGGTAGGCAGGTGGTAGCGCCTTAGGCGAGGAACAGCTAAGGAGCAAACACCAAACGCTGCTCAGCCAGCGCTTCCACTTTCCACGCCCATAGCATGACGCCATATACATGTTCCAAGGACAGAGGGGAAGCTAGACCCTCAGTGATGACCTGCAAAAAGTGTTCCAGCTCTGCCTGTAGGGCATCGGCGTGGGGTATGGGGAGCGGCAAGGACTGGGGGGGATTTGAGGTAATATCCCACAGTTGCACGGTGCGCGTGAGGAGGTTCGCCTCGGCCCAAAGGGTAGGGCCATGGGCTAAAAAGCGCCGCTGACGATAGGGCGCATTCCGACTTATGCTAAAGCTTGCGCCGCGTCCATCTACGAGGTCTATCCAGACTTGTACCGTATCGGCCTTTTCGGTGAAGGTGCGATAGGCTACCGCTCGCAGATCCGCTATGCACCCCTCCGTAAGAGCCCAGAAAAGGTCTAAATCATGCACTAAGAGGTCCAGTACTACGGAGACCTCACTCCCGCGGGGGGTCCAGGGAGCCAAGCGCTCAAAGCTAAAGTGGTGAAATTGCTGGCGCAGAGGCCATAAGGCTTGAAAAGCTGGATTGAAGCGTTCTATATGCCCTACTAAGGCCACGACGCCGGCTTCGTCTTGGAGGGTGAGGAGCCGCTCTAGGGCTTCTAGGCTCGTCGTAACAGGCTTCTCAATCAGGACATGGCGCCGGGTGCGCAGGGCGGCTTCGGCGTAGGCCGCATGCGTAGGGGTGGGGGAAGCGATAATTACCGCTTCACTGGCCTCTAAAAGGGCTTCGTAAGAAGGCACCACGGGCAAGCCCTGGGCCTGCAGCGCCTGCACTACGGCTGAGTCGGTATCAAAAAGCGCTACGACTTCGGCGGCGGGAAGCTCCAATAGGCGCTTCAGGTGCAGGCGGCCCATGTGACCCAGACCGACGAGTCCCACCCGGACCCGCCGACTCATTGCTGAAGCAATTGCTTTAGGCTATTCAGAAGTTTGAGGTTGGCTTCTTGGAGGGCATTTGACCGAGTTTTTCGGATAGGTGCCCAGACGCGGCAGCGCTGGATTCGCTTGCGCGCCCGATTGAGGCGCACATAAACGCGTTTGTCAGGCTTACGGGCCATACGGCGCGAAGGTAGCGTATGTTAGCCTCATATCAGAAGGCTAGCCCAGGCGGCGGAAAGAAGCGAGGCTAGGGTACCACCGAGGACGGCCCGCAGACCTAATTCGGCCAGCTCGCCACGCCTATGCGGCACAAGGGTGCCAATACCCCCCAGCTGAATCGCTATAGAGCTGAAATTAGCAAAGCCGCTCAGCGCATAAGTAGCCAAAATGCGCGCTTTCTCACTTAGCGCTGGCATGGAGGCGAGGCGAGTGTAGGCGATGAATTCGTTTAGGACTACCTTTTGGCCTATGAGGGCGCCTACACTCAGGCTTTCCCGCCATTCTACGCCTACTAGCCAAGCGATAGGGCGGAAGGCCTGTCCCAGAAGCCATTCCAAAGAAAGGCCCGAATATACGCCAGCCGAGCTGTGGACTATCCAGGGATTCAGGTGAAGCCAGGCCCCCACCTTGTAAAGGAGGTAGTTTAGCAGGGCGATCGTAGCGATAAAGGCTAAGAGCATAGCGGCGATATTGGCCGCTAGGCGCACCCCATCCGCTGCCCCTTGCGCCAGAGCTTCCAAGAGGTTGGTCGCGCGCACAGCCGGTGGCACCTGCAAAGGCTTACTCAATACGCTCTTATCGGTTTCTGGTAGGAGAAGCTTAGCGAAAATCAGGGCCGCTGGGGCATTCATAACTGAGGCCGTCAGAAGGTGGAGCGCGTATTGCTGGCGCAGGCTAGAGTCTTGACCGCCTAAAAAGCCTACATAGGCCGCTAGAACCCCCCCAGCTAGGGTAGCCATGCCGCCTACCATCACCGCTAAGAGTTCTGAACGTGAGAGCCCCGCTAAAAACGGCCGAATGAGCAGTGGGGCTTCGGTCTGCCCCAGAAAAATATTAGAGGCTACGCAGAGGCTCTCGGGGCCTGAGGTGCCTAGGGTCCGTCGCATAACCCAAGCTACGGCCTGTACTACCCGCTGGAGTACCCCCAAGTGATACAGGGCCGAAGTCAAAGCCGCAAAAAACACTACGGTTGGAAGTACTTGAAGAACGAATATGTAGCCGAAGGTCTGGGCGTATTCAGGTTTTACGAGGTTGCCAAAGAGGAAGAGGGAACCTTCATGAGAAAAGTCTAGCAGTTTGACAAAGGCGCGGCTAAGCCATTTGAAGGCTTCGTGGGTGCCTGGCACGCGCAAAATGAGTAAGCCTACGAGGGCTTGAAGGAAAAGCCCGCCAAGCAGTACGCGATACATGATAGGCTGGCGCCGTTCGGCAAAGAGCCACGCTACCGCCAGCAGCATCGGGATACCTAAGAGCGCCTGCATCAAGTGGATTCGGAACCGCCCAACCCTAACTTTTTGAGCTTGTCTCGAATCTCTGCAGCTTTTTCATAATCTTCTTGGGCTAGGGCCTCTTCCAGCTGCCTTTGCAGCTCTTCGCGTAGTGCAGATACGCTACGCGGGGCACGGCGAGGGGGCGACGACTCTTCTTCCTCTGGACCAGGCTGACCCGCTTTCTGAAGCACTTCTTCTTCGCAGAAAATGGCGGCTTGAGCCCGCAGCGCTAAAGCCACGCCATCACTTGGCCGGCAATCTACCTCCACCACTTGGCCCTCACTGTTTTCCAAAAGCAGGTAGGCAAAGAAGGTAGAGTCCTGTAGCTTGTGAATCACCACCTCTAAGAGGCGCACATTCAGCTCGTTCATTACATTTACAAAGAGGTCATGGGTAAGGGGGCGGGGATGCTGGATTTTTTCCATGTGGATATTGATGGCGTGGGCCTCGGGCAGACCAATCACAATGGGTAGACGGCGCGCGCCATACCGCTCCTTGAGTACAAGAATGAAGGCGTTGTAAGATTCCGTAGGCGAGCGGTGGAGGCCCACAACCTCCATTTCTACCTTTGCCATTAGCTCAAAGGTACAAAAATGCTTTACCTGCTCTTCTTAGTATGGGGCGGTTATGGGTATCTTTTATGGCGGTGGGGGCGCTGGCGCCTTCGGCCGGCCCCTTCTCTCCCCGCCTTACGCGTAGCGGTAGTTATCCCAGCTCGGAATGAGGCCTTGAACTTACCCATATGCTTAGCTAGCCTCCTTCGTCAGAGCCGCCAGCCTGACGAAATCTGGATTGTAGACGATCACAGCGAAGATGATACTTGGCAGGTAGCCTGTGCGTGGGCGGCGCGCTATTCGTTTATCTACCCTTGCCAGCTGCCGCCCTCTGAAAAGGGCAAAAAAGCCGCGCTTCGTCATGCGATTAGCCGCACTACGGCGGATATTATCCTTACGACGGATGCGGATACGGAGCATGAGGCCGACACCGTGGCTAATATAGTGGCGTATTTTACGGATCCGGCCATTCAGGTGGTGGGGGGGTGGGTTCGGCTTAGGGCTCTGGGGGGGTGGTTGGGGGAGTTTCAGCGAATTGAGCTGGCGGGCCTGATGGGGCTTACGGCGGGCAGTTGGCAGGGCGGCGAGCCGATCACGGCCAATGGCGCGCTTTTAGCCTATCGCCGCCTGGCGTTTGAAGTGGTAGGCGGCTGGGGCCCCGCCTATGCCTCCCCGAGCGGCGATGATGACCTTCTCGTACAACGGATTTGCCTTCATTACGGGAAAGAAGCCCTTGCTTTTAGCCCTGCCCTCGTTACGACGAATCCAGCCCCTACCTGGCGGGCGCTCCTTCATCAGCGCCTCAGATGGCTTTCCAAGCGGCGGATGTATCCCACTTTCTGGACGCCATGGGGCCTGCGTTTGGTAGCCCTGGCTCAAATGGGCCTTCTTCTAGGCCTCTTCCTGTATCCGCTCCCCACGGCTTTGGCTTGGCTCAGCCTAAATGCCGGTCAAATCTGGATAGCCTATCGCAGTTTTTGTCAGATGCGCAGTCCTTTGCCCTCTTGGAAGGCCTGGCTCTTTACGGCGATAGCTTATCCTCTCTATATGACCTTGCTGGCTCTTATTGCCCTTGTACGCCCTTCGTTTAGCTGGAAAGGACGCTCTTACTCTTAGCCTATCCTTATCTTTGCTTGACTCATGGGCACGGAGACCATTCGGAATTTCTGCATTATTGCTCATATAGACCATGGCAAAAGCACCTTAGCCGATCGGCTATTGGAGGCTACGGCTACGATCCCCCCGCGCCAGATGATGGACCAAGTACTGGATAGCATGGATTTAGAACGGGAGAAGGGCATTACCATCAAAAGCCACCCGGTCCAAATGCACTATCAAGGCTACACCTTGAATCTCATAGATACGCCTGGCCATGTAGATTTTTCCTACGAGGTGTCGCGGGCTATTGCGGCCTGTGAAGGGGCGCTTTTGGTCGTAGATGCCACTCAGGGCGTACAAGCCCAAACCTTAGCTAACCTCTATCTGGCTATTGAGCAGGATTTGGAGATTATTCCCGTGGTCAATAAGATTGATTTGCCGGCGGCGCGTCCCGAGGCGGTGCGCGAGCATTTGGTAGAACTTTTGGGGTGCCGTCCGGAAGAGGTAATCTACGCTAGCGCTAAGATGGGGATAGGCATTGAAGAGATTCTAAAGGCGATTTTGACGCGCATTCCCCCGCCGCAGGATAAATCCCAGGAGAGCCTGCGGGCGCTTATTTTTGACTCGCAGTTTGATGCCTATCGTGGGGCTATAGCGTATGTGCGGGTCAAGGAAGGGGTTTTGCGGCCAGGCATGCGTATTAGGCTTATGGCTACAGGTGCTGAGTATGTGGTAGAAGAAGTAGGCGTATTCAGGCCGCAGCGTCAGCCTCAGCCGTTCATCCCCTGCGGTTCGGTAGGGTATGTGATTGCCGGCATAAAAAACATTCAGGAAATCAAGGTAGGTGATACGATTACGGACGCCTTACGGCCGGCCCATGAGCCGCTCAAGGGCTTCCGAGAAATGAAGCCGATGGTATTTGCGGGTTTCTATCCCGTACAGGCAGACCAGTTTGAAGACCTGCGGGAGGCCTTAGAGAAGCTGCGGCTCAATGATGCAGCTATCCAATTTGAGCCTGAGACGTCGGCGGCGCTGGGGTTGGGATTCCGGGTGGGCTTTTTAGGGCTTCTGCATATGGAGATTGTACAGGAGCGCCTAGCTCGTGAGTTTGGAATGGAAGTGGTAGCTACCGTGCCAAATGTGCCTTACCACGCCTATCTGCGCAGCGGCGAAAAGGTAGTCGTTATCAATCCGGCTCAGCTGCCCGACCCCGTCAAGCTAGACCATTTAGAAGAGCCGTATGTGCGAGCCCAGATTATTACGGAGGCCGCTTTCATAGGTCCTCTGATGGAACTGTGTATCGGTCGGCGAGGTATCTTCAAAAGTCAGACCTATCTGGCCTCTAATCGGGTAGAGCTGGTATTTGAGATGCCCTTGGCTGAAATCATTTTTGACTTTTACGATCGGCTCAAGTCCCTCTCGCGCGGCTATGCATCGCTGGATTATGAGCTGATTGGCTACAGGCGGAGCGACTTAGTACGGATGGATATTCTTCTAAATGGGGATCGGGTGGATGCCTTAAGCTGCATTATTCATCGGGACAAGGCGTATGATTGGGGTCGGCGGCTGTGCCAGAAGCTCAAGGAGCTTATTCCGCGCCAGCAGTTTGAAGTGGCGATTCAGGCGGCCATTCATGGGCGGGTAATTGCGCGGGAGACCCTGCGGGCCCTGCGCAAGGACGTCACGGCTAAGTGCTACGGCGGTGATGTCACGCGTAAGCGCAAACTTCTAGAGCGCCAGAAAGAAGGCAAAAAGCGCATGCGTCAAGTGGGGTCGGTAGAGGTGCCGCAGGAAGCCTTCATAGCTGTATTGAAATTAGATTAGCCATGGGATATGCTGAGCTGCGCGACGCCTTATGGAGCGACTACCAGCGGGAGCGTCGCCTGCAGATGGATCAGAAAGCGTTTGAGATCCTTCTTCGCGTATTTCCCGCTGTGCTGGTAGCCCAAGCGGATGGCTTCACCGACATTTCGGAGGTGCATCGGCTGGATGAGATCGTGGCTTTCCTTTGCCGTCACGAATCGGTCTCGCCTACAGAGCTGGACTGGCGGGCGGAGCTTCGCTATCTCGCCATAGATGCGGCTTTTTGGCGGAGCCGCTTCATGGAAGTGCTGTACGCCTTCCTTCAGGAGAATCCCGAGATGTACAAGGAGCAGGCGGAGTTTCTTTACGCGACTGCGGCTGCCAGTACAGGGGATGTTGTCAAGAATCTACTGTTGCGTTTGCGGCGGGCAGAGCCGGGCGTAGAGACCACCGCCGAGCTTATTTCGGGGGAGGAGCGGCGGGAAATTCAGCGCATAACCCAAGAGCTGCGTTTTGACGAAGCCCCTGAAGCCCTGGCTTACCTTCAGGCTCTTTTGGAGGGCAAACATGCATAAGCGTATCGCCGCTTTAGATTTAGGGACGAACTCCTTTCATCTTTTGCTGGCTCGGCTGGATATGGCGCAGCAGGAGGTGTATTTAGAGCGCCGCCGCCGAGAGTTTGTCTTTTTGGGGCGGGAGCTGGAAGGCTCGCCGCCAGCTTTTTCCGATTCGGGTATGCAGCGCGCCGTGGAAGTATTACGGTCTTTAGTGGAAGAGGCTCGCCAACATGGCGCGGAGGTGTTTTTAGCCTGTGCGACCGAGGCCTTCCGCCTTGCGCAGAATGCCGCGTTACTTCAAGAAACTATCCGCCACGAGCTGGGCCTAGAAGTGCGCATCCTTTCGGGCGTAGAAGAAGCGCGCCTCATTCATTTAGGGGTACGGCACGGATTGCCCTTACCCGAGGAGTCCTACCTCGTTATGGACATCGGCGGTGGCTCGGTGGAATTCATTTGGGGCCAAAAAGGGGAAATCCTCTATCTTCACAGCTTTCCGCTGGGGGTAAGCGTACTTCAGCGCCAGTTCCCTGAGCCCGATCCTCTTCCACCCGCTCAGCTCCAGGCGCTGCATCGGTACATTCGGACTACTTTAGAGCCGCTGCGTGAGGCGATAAAAGCGGTGCCGGTGCGTTACCTTATTGGCACAGCTGGCACGTTCAAGACCTTGGGGCGTCTAATAGCTCATAGCGCCAACGGTGATTCCAGTGAGCCGGCTTTGCACGGCTATCGCTTTAGCCCCATGCGCTTTTATCCCATTTATCAGAAGCTTACTACGCTGCCGCTTATAGAGCGGGTGCGGCTTAAGGGGATGCAGGCCGAACGCGCCCCCTATATGCCCTATGGTGCCGCGCTCGTTTATGAAGTGCTTCAGCTTTTTCCTATTCAGACCATTACGATTAGCGAGTATGCCTTACGGGAAGGGCTAGTGTATGAGTATGCGGGACGCCTTTTTAGCCTACCAAGTTTGACCGCCCAGCCGCTTCGGGAGCGTACCATAAGCGCTTTGGCCCAAAAGTACCAGCTTTCCCTTCTCCATGCTCAGCAAACGCGTCGCTGGGCTGAGAGGCTTTTTGACCTTCTGGCACCCCTCCACCACCTGGGTAAGCAGGAAAAAGAATGGCTAGCCTATGCGGCGTACCTCCACGATATTGGCCATTTTATAAATCCCAGCGGCCACCATAAACATGGGCTCTACCTCCTCCTCAATACGCCCATGCCGGGCTTTACGCAGGAGGAGCTGCTACTTATGGCTAACCTTGTGCGCTACCATCGCAAAAGTCTTCCCTCCTCCGAACACTTCCATTACGCTGCCCTCCCACGGGCCCAGAAAAAACTCGTGGGCTTTTTGGCACCACTAGTGCGCCTGGCCGACCAACTGGCAAAGTATTTGCGCCATGATCCCCTCGGAGTGCGGTGCAGTTGGAATGACAAGCAGGTAGAGCTTATCATAGATACCACCGAGGCCAGTGCGGCGCGCTTTCTAAGCTCTATATATGCCGAAGTGGAGGACTTCTTTGAACGCAGTTATGGTCGTCGGCTTCAGCTTCAGCTGGCATGGGTACCGCCCTCTGGGGGCTCTTAGGGCTTATTTACGGTCAGGTTATTGAACTACAGAGTGGAAAGCCGCGCTTAGTTACGTTTCCTGAGCTGGGTAGTAAGCGCCCTTTGCTCTGGGTAGCTTTGGCGTGGCGTCATCCTCCAGCGTATCAGGAGCTGGGGCGAATCGTAGCCTTCTTAGTAGCGCAGGAGGACACGCTAAATCCTTCCTCAGCGGCGCTTCGTCGCCAGCTTGGGAATCTGGGCGGGCATTTAAGCCTTTGGAGTATGCCGGAAGGGGCAGCGGTATGCCTGACGGTACCGCGCCGTGCGGCGGTGGAAGCGGTAAGCTGGCTTTATGCCGCCTTGCGGGCCCTTCCCCTTCAGGATAGCTTGGCCTGGCAACGGCTGCGTCAGCGGGCAGCCAAGGCCTGGACCGGCTTCGCCTTGAAGCAAGAAGTGGAATGGCTTTTGCGAGGTAGCCCCCTCCTTCCGCCCAGCCTTGCCTGGCCGCAAGCACTAGCTTACATCCAGCGCTACCTGGCCCCAGAATCCCTGTATGTTATTTTTGGAGGTAGCTTATCCTTTCGGGAAAAATTCCAAATTGGTCGCCTTCCGTTGAAGATACCTCTCAAGCCAGTAAGTGACTCGCTTCCTTCCCTCGCTGTGCCTCCCATCCCAGATACGCTGATACAAAACCTCTGGGCTTACCCGGGCTATGTAGGGCTCCTCGTGGAAGGGCCTCTGAATTGGAAGGAGCGGCTAGCGTTTCGGGAGGCTTTTCTTAGCCGGTGGCAGCGGGAGGCTCCCCCCCTCCAGTGGTCCCTGCATCTAAGGGATAGGACGCACCTGCTGCTTCAGGCGCGCTTAGATGGACGCAGTTACGCCTTCCTTCGTCGCCTGAGCACGCTGACGGCGCAAGACTCCTTAGAGGCGCAGGCGTGGCAGGCCGCGTTTGAGCTCTTTTTTCGCAAGGTGTGCGCCCATCCTGAGGAATATCCGGATCTTTGGATTACGCCGGTGCTGATGGGGGATACGTTGAGGCTCATGGACACCCTTCCCGCTCAGGTCTGGCGGAACGGCTGGCCCTTTAGGGCGCGCGGGGTATGGATAGGGAACGAAACCTTAGCCTTAGATACGTTGGTCTCTACGCCGCCTCCTGCGCGTCCGCCTGCGGCAGCCGTGCCCGATTTCCTCTGGACAGGGCCTGGCCTACCGCCTTTAGGGGAATGGGCGGCCGCTTTCCGACTCTTTTGGAAGCCGCCCTGCCGCCGACCCTGCGAACTTAGCGCGTATTATCGCACGGTGCGCGAGCGCAAGCGCCTTACTGAGTACCTTCACCAGCTTCGGCTGGAACTTATCCGAACCCACCAGATTCCGCCTGAAGCCCTTGAGATCTACCTCCGCCCTTTGCCTGTGGGCTTTCCCCCAAAAGCCATTCGGTTCCGATGTTTTCGCTGCTAAGCCTGTGGGCGCAAGCGCTCTGCGCCTATACCCAAGAAACGGGGTATGTTCAGTGGCTTCTTTTTCACCCTTTAGAGCATGGGCATGGGGAGGCCGTAGCTCGCACCGTGGTGGAGGGCCTTTTTGGGGACTCGGTCCTGCGCCAGGTGGCCTATACCCATGGGGTGCGGTATAGATTCCAGCGCCGTGGCCAGTGGGTCTGCCTTGAAGGCGAAGCCACCCCCGAAGGCCTTTTTACTCTTTTCCATGTCCTGCGCGGGGCTATTCAGCGCTTTCCCCAGCGCCTTCAGCAGAATGCTATACCTATAGCAGAAAGTCCGCCCGAACTCAACCGCGGCTTTCAAATAGCCTATGAGGATACTTTGCCCGTGGATTTATCGCCTCTGGCACTCACTCAGTACTTCACACGCTACTGGCAAGCTGGAGGGGTAAGAGGCGTGCTGCGGGGAAAAATCCCTACACCGCTTTTGCATTTGGCGCAGGAGATAGCAGCGGGCGGAGTCTCAGAGCTGTATTGGCCTCCGCAGCCACCTCCTGCCCTTTCTTCGCCCGCTCATCAGGGGCCCGGGGTGGTTTATATACGCTGGCAGCTGAGCGGCTCTCCTTCTTTAGCGGTTTGGGCAGCTTTATGGCAGCAGGCCGACGCCCTCCTACACTATCTCTGTGCCGAGCGTCAAATAGCCTGCCAGGCGCAGTGGGTGCCCTTTATGAAAGGTGTAGAACTCTGGATAGAAACAGGGCTGCCGTACGCTACCCAGCAAGCCGCCCAGGATTTTCTCAGCCGCCCCTTTTGCCCTTCGCCCCAGCGCCTACCGGCTTTCTTTACTTGGCTTCACCGGGCGGAAAACTTTCTCCTTGCGGGGTGGTGGGCCTGCCTCTGGCAAATTCCCCAGCTACCTACCGCTATACCCACGCTCTCGGCTAAGGAGCTTCAGCGGGCTGCCCGCGGGTGGCAACTCATAATCCACACTTGGAACCTATAGCGTTTTTTATCGGCTCAGGTAAAGGCTGCGCTGCGCATAAAGCTTTTGAAAGAGCGGATCGTCCAGCCCTTCTATGAAGCGGATCTCCTCCCCCGTAGAGCGCATCTCAGGGCCTAGCGTTTTCTCTACTTCAGGGAAACGGTCAAACGAAAACACAGGCAGCTTGAGCGCATAGCGGCGACGCGAGCTGGGAAAATTGAAATCCCGTATCCGCTTGTGCCCCAGAAGGATTTCCATCGCCCACTGGACGAAAGGCTTATCTTGGGCCTTGCAGAGAAAAGGTACCGTGCGAGAGGCGCGCAGATTCGCTTCTATCACGTAGACCGTCTCCTCGTGAATGGCATACTGGACATTTATAAAGCCCCTAACATTCAGGGCCCGGGCGATTTGTTCGGCATAGTGGCGCATGAGGGCCTGCTTCTCGGGCGAAAGGGAGAAGGGGGGCAGTACCGCCGTAGAGTCGCCTGAATGTACCCCCACCGGCTCAATGTGCTCCATAATCCCCATCACGCCTATGGCTTCGCCGTCCGAAAGGGCATCCAGCTCGGCCTCAATAGCCCCATATAGGAAGCGATCTATCAGAATGCGGTTGCCGGGCATATTGCGCAGGATGGCTACGATTTGCTCTACTAGCTCCTCCTCATCCACCACGATGCGCATGTGCTGCCCACCCAGTACATAGCTGGGGCGCACTAAAACGGGATAGCCGAGCTTTTCCGCCAGCGCTAAGGCTTCATCGGGGCTGCGTACTACGCCAAAAGGCGGATAGGGAATGCCCAAATCCCGTAAAAGTTCCGAGAACTTCCCCCGGTCCTCCGAAATATCAATGCTTTCGTATGAGGTTCCGATGAGCGGTATGCCGTACCGGTGAAGCTTTTCGGCAAGTTTGAGCGGGGTCTGACCACCCAGCTGAACTACTACGCCTATTGGCTTTTCGCGCTCTATCACCTCATACACATGCTCCCAAAAGACAGGCTCAAAGTAGAGTCGGTCTGAGATGTCGGGGTCGGTGGAGACGGTTTCGGGGTTGCAGTTGAGCATGAGGGCTTCATAGCCTAGCTGCCGGGCGGCTAAGGCGCCATGTACGCAGCAATAGTCAAATTCTATGCCTTGGCCGATTCGGTTAGGGCCTGAGCCCAGGATAAGAAGGCGCGGCTTACCTACGTGGACCGCGGGAAAGGTAACCCCTTCATCCTCCCCCTGAGGCTCAAAGGTAGAGTAGTAGTAGGGCGTTTGAGCTTCAAACTCGGCCGCACAGGTGTCCACGCGCTTGTAGACCCGCCGTATGCCCCATTTTTGCCGTAGGGCATATACCTGGCTTTCCAAGGCCTGGACTAGATGGGCAATCTGGCGATCGCCCAAGCCCATTTGTTTGGCTCTCCAGAGAAGGTCTGGTGTAAGAGTTTCCAAAGTATGCTGGCTCAGCTCCCGCTCTAGCTCCACCAGCGCCTGAATCTCATGGAGAAACCATTCATCTATGCCCGTGAGCTTGTGGATGGTGCGTAGGGGAATGCCCGCTAAAATTGCGTCGTGGATATGGAATATGCGGTGCCAGGAGGGATGCTCTAGGCTATGCAGCAGCTGAGCTAAGTCCTGTACCTCGCGGCCATCGGCGCCCAGTCCGTTCCGTCGCAGCTCTAAGGACTGAATAGCCTTTTGCAAGGCCTCTATAAAGGAGCGGCCAATCCCCATCGCCTCGCCAACGCTGCGCATTTGCATCCCAAGCTGGCGATTGGCTCCCGGAAACTTGTCAAAATTCCAACGGGGCACCTTGACCACTACATAATCCAAACTAGGCTCAAAGAAAGCCGAAGTAGTGCCCGTGATGGGATTGGTGATTTCATCCAGCCGCTTACCTACGGCTAAAAGGGCCGCAATACGCGCAATAGGATAGCCTGTAGCCTTGGAGGCCAGGGCCGAAGAGCGGGACACGCGCGGATTGATTTCTATCACGCACAGCTCATCCGAATGGGGGCTAAGGGCAAATTGCACATTACAGCCGCCGGCGAAATCCGAAAAAGAGCCCAAAAGCTTTTTGGCGTAATTCCGCATGCGCTGCATGAGGTAGTCGGGGAGAGTAAGCGCTGGCGCAACCGTAATGGAGTCGCCTGTATGGATGCCCATGGGATCAAGGTTTTCTATGGTACAGACCACGATAAAGTTGCCATCTTTATCGCGCATGACTTCAAGTTCAAATTCCTTCCAGCCAGCTACGCTTTTTTCTACAAGTACTTCATGGATGGGGCTGAGAGCCAGCGCGCGGCCGATGGCGCGTTCCAGCTCGCTTTTGTTGTGGACGATTTGGGCGCCAGCACCGCCCAGAGTAAAGGAGGGCCGCAGCACTACAGGATACCCTATGCGCTGAGCTAAATCCTTAGCCTCTAAATAGGAGCGGGCTACGCCGGCTGGCAGCATGGGAAGGCCCAAACTTTCGCCCCACCGCCGAAACTTCTCCCTATCCTCGGCTATCTCTATGGCAAGCAGAGAGGCTCCTATTACCCGCACCCCGTACCGCTCCCAGAGACCTAATCGGGCACATTCCATGGCTAAATTGAGGGCTGTCTGCCCGCCCATCGTAGGGAGCACCGCCTCTATAGGGTAGCGTTGAAGAATAGTCTCCACGCTCTCTGGCGTGAGCGGAAGGAGATGCACATAATCGGCCGTAATAGGGTCGGTCATAATCGTGGCAGGGTTGGAATTGAGGAGATGAACCGTATAGCCCTCGGCGCGCAAGGCGCGGGCCGCCTGCGAGCCCGAATAGTCAAACTCCGCCGCCTGCCCGATTACAATAGGCCCGCTGCCCAGGATGAGGAGGTGTGCCACGCTACAAAGGTAGCCTACCCCAGGGCCTCGGCGCTTATTTTTGCCTATGCTTCTGCGCGCCGAAAACCTCCAGAAAACCTACGGCAAGCGTAAGGTAGTGGATCACGTCTCCCTTCAGCTGGCGCCGGGAGAGATTGTGGGGCTGCTGGGCCCTAATGGCGCTGGAAAAACTACAACCTTCTATATGATTGTAGGCTTTATTCGGCCGGATGCGGGCGAGATTTACTTGGGGGAGACGCGCCTCACTCACTTGCCCATGTACAAGCGAGCCCAAATGGGCATTGGCTACCTGCCCCAAGAGGCTTCGGTATTTCGGCGCATGAGTGTAGAGGATAATTTGCGTACGGTGCTTGAGCTGCGCCCGGGGTTGAGCCGAAAGCAGATTCAGGAGCGCATAGAGGCGCTTTTGGAGGAGTTTAGCCTGCAGCGGGTTCGGCATTCACTGGGCCAGCAGCTTTCGGGGGGAGAGCGCCGCCGAACCGAAATTGCGCGTGCCCTAGCCGTAGAACCGCGTTTCCTGCTTCTGGATGAGCCCTTTGCAGGTGTAGATCCGATTGCGGTAGAAGAGATACAAGGGATTATTGTGCGGCTGGCCCAACGGGGCATAGGCATTCTTATCACCGACCACAATGTGCATGAGACCCTAAGCATTACGCAGCGAGCCTACCTTCTCCATGGGGGTCGGATCCTGCGAGAGGGGGCCGCCGAGGCTCTAGCGCAGGACCCCGAGGTGCGGCGGGTTTACCTGGGTGAGCGCTTCCAGCTTATCCGCTGAGGGCCAGCCAGTCGGAAAAGTTACGCGCCACCAAAGTCGTAGCACGCCCGAAAGCCCCCATTTTCGGCGCAAATACCGAAGCGTACTGGGTAGGGAAGCCCAAAAGTACGGGCTAAGCTCTACCGCAAAGCTGGGCTCCATATAGCAATTGATAGCACACCCCTGGCAAAAGCTAAATCGCCCCTCTAAGGCCCGCAGGTGCCGCACGGGCGGGCTATAATATAGCTTTTCCAACTGCCCATTTATAGGGAAGGCATAGCCACGCTCCTGCGCGTGGTAGCAGGGAAGCAGCAGCTGATTATCCGGCGAAATTACTACGGCTACGGAGCTGGCCCGGCATACGGGCCGGTAGGCGCTATTCCCGCCAGCCGCACGCAGCCGCAGAAAGGCTTCGTTGAGGTAGACATCGGCTTTCTTGCGCGCCCACTGACGAAGAAACGCCACCACCTCAGGCGAAAGGCTATTTGTACCCACCTCGCTATAAGCAAAAATAGGATTGAGTATCAGGATAAGCCCGTAAGGCCGCACAAATCTGGCATAGACTTCCTCTATATCCTGCCAGTTTTTGTCAGAAACGGTGAAGAGGATATCAGGCTTTTCACCAAGTCTTTGAGCTATTTTCAGGCTTTCCTGGATGAATTCAAAGCAGGGAACGCCCCCGCGTAAGGTATTATGGACTGCTGGTGAGGCGGCATCCAGCGAGAAATGGAGGAGGTCTATCTTGCCGCGGAGCTCCTGGGCCCGCTTGGGGTAGAGAAGGCCATTAGTTGTTACGGTGGTGAGAAAGCCTAAGCGCTGAGCCGCCTCTAAGAAAAGGGGAAGGGCTCTATGAAGGAGCGGCTCCCCCCCTGTAAAGTCAATAATCCGCACGCCCAGCCGGCGAAGGGCGCGTAGGTTTTCAAGTACCGTAGGCACATCGGCGTAAGGCGAGGGCTTTTGCCAGATATTACAGAAGGAGCAAGCGGCGTTACAGCGGTAGGTTAGGTAGTAGTTCGCTAAGATGGGCCGACGGTAGAGGCGCCAAGGCATCAGTAGCGGGCAAGAAGGGTGAGGCTAAAGGCGCGCGGGCGCGCCCGAAAATGCGGTCGGAGCTGCGCCCAGAAAGTCCGAAAGAGTGGGCTCTGGCGGTAAGCTTCTAAATCGGTGGAGGTAGCCCATTCGCTGAAGGAGTAAAAGGTAGGGCCTTCGCCGACGTAGAGATAGAGGGCCTGGCAGCCCGGAAACGCGCGTACCTTGGGGGCGTGCTGGGCCAGCAGGCCCTGCACAAACTCTGCGCTTTCAGCTTGGATAGGAAGTTCTACCCATCGCCAGATAGCCATCAGCGACCAAAGGGAAGGCGGCGGCGTAGCTCTTCTTCCTTTTTGCGTTTTTCCTCCTCCAGCTGGCGGGCGCGTTCTTCGGCTTCGCGCTGCAGGCGCTCTTGTTCCTGGCGGGCGCGTTCTTCGGCCTCGCGCCGCAGCCGTTCTTGCTCCTGACGGGCGCGCTCCTCCGCCTCCCGACGCAGCCGCTCGGCCTCCTCGCGCTGTTTTTGCTCTAAGGCTCGGCGTAGGCTATCCTCTCGGGCACGCCGCTCGGCTTCCAAACGCTGCTTTTCGGCTTCTAAGCGAGCCGTAACGGCTTCGGAAACGCCTCCGCCTCCACGTCCCTGCGCTGGCCGAATACCTTTTACTTTCGGCTGAGTTACGCTACCGCCTACCTCTGCCAGCAGCCGCACTGTGGTTCCCTCGGCTAAGGGTAGGCCTAGGGCTTGAAGGGCTCCTTGCGCCCAGCCCGCCGGCACTTCCACTCCCATCACATAATCCATCGTTTGATCTAAGCGGGTTACCCCGCCTACCTCCAGCTTGTATTGGCCAGCGGCTACGGTAAAAGGCTCTACTAAAAGCTCACCGTTTCGCAGCTGGAAGCGAATACGGGTGTTACTTAGCTGCAAAGGAGTGAGAGCCGGAAGTTTGGCGGCGGCCGAAAAGGCCGAAAGGGCCGTTGACCCCTCTACGGTAGCTTGCAAGACTTCGGCCAGGCCACTTCCTGAAAGTGTGGCTAAATCAGGGGTAAGGTCAGGCTTCAAGGCGCTGGCGGCCTTGAGCGAAAGGCTAACCTGACCGCGGGTACGCTTTACAATCGGGCTCAGCTTCTGAATGCTGGGGAAATGCGGTACTACTTCCTCTACTTGCACCCCACGCAGCTCAAACCCCATATCCCAGCGGGCCTTTTGCTTATCGGGGGCAATATAACTACCCGTTAGGGCAAATTTACCTCCAAAGCCTTCCATTTCAAACCCTTCTAGCCTAAGCGCCTGATCCCGTAGAATGATGCGCCCGCGTGCCTGGCGAAACCGCATTTTTTCATATACCAGCTCGCCTATCTGGGCCTCAAAGGTAAAGTCTATATTGGCGGGAAGTACCACCACTTCCAAGGGCGCGCTGGTATCGGCTGGCTGCTGAGGCTGAGGGGTAGGCTCCTTGGAGATCCACGGGTTGAGGTCCAAGTAGTTACTTTTCAGGCTAAGTTGGCCTATGATTTTTTCATCTTTAATGAGGTAGCCAAGATAATTTTCTAGGCGGCCGTCCAGCGCGATATCCGAGTTTCCTATGGTCCCTTTATAACCTTGCAGCTCCGCATAGCGTGGCGTAAAGCTGAAGCTAGCCTGCTGGATATTCAGGCCCTGCGGCAGAGCGGGGCTGCGGTAAGCGAGATTTTGAATCGTAAGGGAACCCTGTGTAGGGAGGCGGGTATAATCGTGCTTCTCCAGAGCCTCTCGACTGCCACGCGTGCTGAGCTGTAGCGCCACCTTACCCACCAGCTGGGTGCTGTCTAAGGGTAAAAGGTGCGCCAGCTTCTCTAAGTCCACTCGGGCTTTTATTTCGGCTTGGTAATTGAGGGCTTCTAAGTTCTGTAGGCTGAGATTAGCTTCTATGGGTTCGCCGGCTATTACGGCATAAAGGCGTCGTAGGGTGGCTGTAGTGCGGGCGGGTGAGGCATCGGGACTTTCCGCCACAAATTCTATGGCGATGTTTTCGGCCGCTGTGGGAAAAGCCGCAGCCTTGACATACCCCTCTTGCAGGCTGAAGCGGCCCGTAATAGCCGGGAAGCGATTTTTGGCATAAACGCCTTGGATATTTGCGGCTAAGTCAAAGTTTCCGCGCAGTTCATAGCCTAAAGGTAAGGCGCTGGCAAAATCGGCTAAGTTACCTTGGCCCGTGGCAGTAGCTTCCAGGTTGAGGGTACTTAGGCCTTGGCTGCGGTAGCGTAGGCTAAGCTGCGTACTCCCAGCGCGCAGGTAAAAAGTGTCTAAGGCTACCTGTAGGCTTTCTAAGGTGGCGGCAGGATTTTCTACTTTGAGGCGTATTTCCACATCTTCCAGCGGCTTAGGTAGGTCCTTGTAGATTAACTTGCCCTTTTCCACACGCAAGGAGAGCCCAAAAGCAGGCAAGAGGGAATCTCGCAGCTCCCCCTGCACATACCCCTCCAGCGTCAAAGCCCCTTCCGTGGAAAGGCTCTCATAACCCTTCCGAAAAACGGCAGGTATGAGGGAGAGAAGCTCTTTCAGGGAGGCTTTCGGAGCAGCAAAGCGCAAGTCCAATAGGGTAGTGAGAGTATCGGGCCGGCTGACCTTACCGCTAAGCTCCAGCCTGAGGTCGTTTAGCTGCACTAAGCCCCGCCGAAGGGTATAGCGCGCATTCGGAAAGTCTATGTCTAAATCTATGCCGGCCGTCAGCCTCTGGCCTGTGAGATAGCTTGTCTCACCCATAGCGAAGAAGGTGCGCGCAATGCGCGTGTCGGTTTCCAGCTGCAATTCCTTTTGGCTAAAGTCCCCTTTGCCGGTGTGGGTGAGGCCTTCCAGTCGGGCAAAAAGGCCTTTAGCGGAGTCATAGTAAGCCACCCAGCCGTCCTGGATGACATACCGATGAAGCGCTAAGCGAAAAGCGCCCGTATCAGGGCGTTCAGCGGTCTTGGGCGCAGCAGCCGTATCGGGCAAGGTAATCGCCCAGCTGGCCTGGCCATCGCGACGTACCTGCGCTAGAATGCGCGGCCGAATAAGATAAAGCCGCGTAACCTCTATCTCTCCTTTCAGAGCCTTCCACGCATTTACTCCCACATCCAGGGCCTCACACGCCAGCAGCGTATCCCCCGTAAAGGGAGCTTTATTCACCACTCTAAGTCCCTCTAGCCGAAGAGTAAGGGCCGGAAAGTGCCGAAAGAAAGAAAGGCTCAGCCGATTGTAATCCACCAGGGCGTTGAGGCTTTTATTTATTTGGGCTTTTAGGAGTGCATCCACCTTATCGCGCAGGAAAAAGGGTATAATCAGGGCTAGCAAAAGGAGAATGCCCAGCCCTCCTGCCAGACCATACAAAAGCCGGCGCATGGCCAAAAATACGGCGAAATGCCTATGCCTCACGGCTTCCCGCTATCTTTGGCCACAATGCCGTTCCTCCTCTCTGCGCCAGCCCAGGAGGAACTAAGTAGGATTTTTCAGAAACTCCTACTGCGCCTAGGCTGGGGATTGTGGATCTATTTTGCCCTCCTTTCTCTGAGGTTTGCTCAGGAAAGGGCCTTTTGGTACGACTGGTCTTATCTTTTGTATCGCCTTGTAGCCCTTGGGGATATAGCTATTGACCATCAGCGTTACGCCCATCTTCTGGCGCATGGCCCCACCTGGCTGGGCGTAAAGCTGGGCCTACCCTTTCGCGTAGTTGTAGCCCTGTTTTCTTTAGGCTACCTTCTGGTTGGGTTCTTGGGATTTATAGTGGTGTACAGACTGGCCCGTACTTTGGAAGAAAAATGCTTGGCCTTTCTGCCTGCTCTACCGTACCTTCTTTCGCGCGATGTGTTTTACAGTACAAATTCCGCTACGCTGGCTCTCTCTTTGGCTGGGAGTAGTACAGCCATTTGGCTTATGGCCTTTCAAAGGACCTCTCATAGGCGCTACTTTTACTTAGCGCTGGGGCTTAGCCTAGCGGTAGCTGGGCTCTTCTTTGCTCATCCTATAAGCGGTTTTGCGCTTCTGGAAGGGGCTTTGCTGACCTTTTTTCTTAGTGACCAAAAGGACCGCTGGCTCGGCGCTAGTTTGCTAGGCTTGACCCTTACTCTGGTAGCCCTGAAATACTTTGTATTTCTGACCGGCTATGAGGCTACGAAGGCCGTGCCGCTAAGTGAGCTGCTACCTAAGCTCCGCACGCTCTTTACCGAAGGCTTTATGGCCTCACGAATGGGCCTTCACCTTAGGTACTTCTACCCCTTCCATCATCCCTTTAGCTTGATAGTTGTAGCCCTAGTGGGGCTTTACCTACCTGTAGGATATGGCTGGCGTGGGTTAGGCCTCTTACTGGCTATAGGGAGCGCCAGCTTAGCGGCGGCCCTTTATCTTGCTATCTACCTTTGGCAGGGCGAGCACCCTGCCGCCATGGAGTTCTATGGACTTGGTGTTATTGTCCTCTTAGGCGTAGGGACGCTCACCGCCATCGCTTACCTAAAAAGACCCAGCGAAAAAATAATCGCTAGCCTCTTCACCGCAGGCATGGTGATGGAAAATGCGATTAGAATTGGCTACTCGGCGCGCACCCTTGAGCTAAGCCTTGGTCATACCCGCCGCTTAGTAGAAAGTTGCCGAAAAGAAGGTGAATTCAAGGCCATACTTCATTTTGCCAGTCTAACGCCCGAATTTAACTACTACGTATGGACGGCCTATGCATGGTCTATGAGCAGCCTGCTCTATGCCGCCAGTTTGGGCCGAGATAGTATAGGGCTTTTTGTCCTCACAGGAGATATAGCCGATATGGACTCACTAGCGCGCGCCACGCACCATACTTACGTCTTGGGCCCGCCGTGGAAGCCGCTGGAAGTTCAATTTGCCCGGCTCAATCCACGCTACTTTCGCGTGCCCGACGGGCCCTACCAAATCCTTACACATCCCCAGACGTCGGTGGTCTATGAGGCCCTGGAGTCCGGGAAGCTCCGCCTCTGGCCTAAAGATACCCTGCTGCGCATTTCGCGGCAAGCGGGGTATAGCAGCGGCTATACTATAGCCGAAGTGTATCTTTTTCAGGACTACGCCGAACGCCTTCCATGCCTGCCTACGGATTCGGTAGCGGTAGGAATTAGCTATGAGATTTACGATAAAGAGGGCAAGCGCATTATGCAGCATTATCCCTTCAACAACTGGGAGCGGGATTTGCCGCGCCGCTATGTGCAGGGTGTTTTTGTACCGATGGAACCTGAGTATGAGGGCCGTTACTGGGTGCAATTTGGATTTTGGTCGCGCAAGCACGGCTTCATTCCAAGCGGCCCGCGCGTGCCGCTTATTGTCCGGTAATAGCGGCCAAATTTGCCTGCATGGGTTTAGCCTGTGGGATAGTGGGCCTACCGAATGTAGGCAAATCCACCTTATTCAATGCCCTGGCAGGCAGTGCGCTGGCCGCCGCGGCTAACTTTCCTTTTTGTACCGTTGAACCTAATCGGGCTATTGTACCAGTGCCGGATCCCCGGCTAGACCAGCTGGCCGCCTTAGTCCCTACGCAAAAGGTTACCCCAGCCACTCTCACGGTAGTGGATATTGCGGGATTAGTACGGGGAGCTCACGCCGGCGCTGGCTTAGGCAATCAATTCCTTGCACACATCCGCGCAGTAGATGCTATCATTCATGTCCTACGCTGCTTTGAGGATCCTGAGATTATTCATGTGGAGGGCGCCCCAGACCCTATACGGGACAAAGAAATAGTAGATTTAGAACTTCAGCTCAAGGATTTAGAGACGCTTCAGCGGGCGCTTCAGAAGGTGGAGAAGGCGGCGCGCCTTCAGGGCACTCCCGAAGAGGTAAAGCGCTGGGTGTTGCTCCAGCGCGCCGAAGCCCATCTTCAAGCTGCTCAGCCCCTTCGTACCCTCCCTTTAGACGCTGAGGAGCAGAGCCTCTTAGCCCCTTTCCAATTCCTTACCCTCAAGCCGGTGCTGTATGTGGCTAATGTAGCTGAGGCCAGTTTGCCTGAGGGAAATGCGTTCAGTGAGGCGGTGGCTGCTCTCGCAGCGGCCGAAGGCGCCCCTGCGCTCACCCTGTGCGCAGCTTTAGAGGCGCAGATAGCCCAGCTCCCACCCGAGGAAAGAACCGACTTCCTCCGTCTGTATGGCCTCAAGGAACCTGCGCTACATCAGCTTATCCGTGCGGCCTATAAACTGTTGGGGCTTATCACCTTCTTTACCCTAGGGCCTAAGGAAATCCGCGCCTGGACCTTACCGCAAGGCGTGCGCGCCCCTCAAGCCGCTGGCCGCATCCACTCGGATATGGAACAGGGCTTCATTCGGGCGGAAGTAACGGCCTTTGCCGATTTCATCGCCTGTGGAGGTGAAATGGAAGCCCAAGCTGCGGGCAAGCGCCGCCTAGAGGGCAAAGATTATATCGTGCAGGATGGGGATATTATTTACTTCCGTTTCGCCGTATAGCTTAGCCTGCGAGGCAGTGGCGCACCTGCAGCCAGCGGAAGCGCTTGACGATAAAACTGGTATCCGTAAAGGAGGCATTGCCGGCGGGGTTAGCCCCTGTTCCGTGAAAATCCGAAAATGCTACGCTCTGGTTGATAAAAGCCTGGCCATGGAAGTTGAGGCTTGGGGCTACGCCGGCTTCGGTAAGCTGACGAACCGCTCGGCTCTGGAAGCTCGGGTCGGTGGTGTAGAGGGCGCAAGCCAACATGCCTCTGGTGCGCGCCAGCTGGCAGAGCGCGTCCAGGCCTTCCTCGGCGCTGCGGACGGGAATAAAGAGGAGCCGAGGGCCGAAGTGCTCATGAAGAACGGGGGGATCTTCGGGCTGCGCTACCTCCGCCACTAAGGGCGTGAGGGTGCGTGCCTGAGCAAACTGCGGATGGGTATAGGCCTGCGCAGGCCTCCGTACCTGTACCTGCTGGCTTAGGCGCGCAATGCGCTCGGCCACCCCAGCGTTTTGCAAAGCCCCCAAAATGGCCGGTGCCGCTTTAGGATGACTGGCTAAATCATCTATGGCCTTTTGCACTATTTCCGTAACGGTCTCATAGGAAACTATGCCTTGCGGCGTTCGCACGCCCGTTCGGGGAATATACACATTTTGCGGAGCAGTGCACATCTGCCCGCTATAAAGACTGGCTGAAAAGGCTATATTCTTTGCCACGGCCTCCAGGTCAGTTACGCTTTCTAAAAGTACCCCATTTACGCCAGCTTTTTCCAGAAAGGTGATTTTGCCTGGAAGGCTTTCCAAGTAGGCGCCGAATTCTGGCCCGCCCGTGTAATCTATAATCCGTATGGCAGGGTGTTCGGCGAGCTGCTTCGTGATGGGGGCCGCTACCGTATCCACAGCAAGCTGCACAATCTCAGGGGGCAAATCATAGTCGGCAAAAGTTTGCTGAAGTACCGCTGCTACGATAGCGATAGGGTATATGGCGCGAGGGTGCGGCTTGAGGATAACGGGGCTGCCCACCGCTAAACTGGCATAAAGGCCTGGTAAAGTATTCCAAACCGGAAAAGTAGATACGCCAATGTGAAGCGAGATCCCCTCTGGCTGAGGGAAAAAGTATTTCTCTATGACGATGCGGCTGCGTCCGGCTTCTTTTTCCCATCGGACATGGGAGGGAATCGCCTCTAGCTCATGGTAGGCTACGGCTAAGGCTTCCAGGGCCCGGTCTGCCGCATGCGGGCCAGAGGCCTGAAAGGCCATCATCCAGGCTTGCCCCGTCGTATGCAGCGTAGCATGCGCCACCTCAAAGAACCTCTCGGCAAATCGCTCTAGGCTTTCCATAAGGACACCCAGCCGTTCGTTCCAAGGTACCCAGCGCCATACAGCTAAGGCTTCTTCGGCCTTTCGGATAAGGCGGTCGGGGGAAGATTGGGGATAGCTTATGCCTAAATGCGCTTGCGTGTAGGGGGAAACTTCGTCGGAGGTAAGCCAGGTAGAACTTTCCTGCCGAAGCCTTCGGAAGGGCTTTTGGAGCTGGGCTTGGAAGTCGGCTTCGCCCTGAGCGGCCGCCGTTTCAGGATAGCTTTTAGGGTCTTCAGGGTAGCCAACCCAGAAGGTGCGCTGCTGCCAGGCCTTGCGCGCCGCAAGGAGGCGTGGCTGATGCTTAGCCCATAGTTCGGCTCGCGGCGCCGCCGAAAGGAAAAGCTCCATGCTACAAAAGTAGCCTTTCTCTACCTTCGCAGGGTGCCACGCACCCTGGCGCAGTGGCAAGCCTGGCTGTACGAGCGCTTGCAAGCTTATGAGCAGGCTGGCCGAAAGGCGCTCCACCCCACCTTAGCCTTCATAGAGAAATGGGATGCCGCCCTTGGCCATCCCCATCGCCGTTACCCCATCCTCCACATAGCGGGCACAAATGGGAAGGGCTCTGTCGCCGCCCTACTGGCTAATATCCTGCGTCAAGCCGGCTATAAGGTGGGATTTCATACCTCGCCCCATTTTTTCACCTTTACGGAGCGGCTCCGGGTAAACGGCCAGGAGCCGCCCGCTGCTTGGGTAGACGCCTTTCTGGAGCGGTGGGCTAATTTTATAACCACTGAAAATCTCTCCTTTTTTGAGGTCACGGTTGGTCTGAGCCTTGCCTGGTTTGCCGAAGCGGCGGTGGATATTGCGGTGGTAGAGGTAGGCTTAGGGGGCACTTGGGATGCTACGAATATCATTTCGCCGCTTCTGTCCGTCATCACCTCTATCGGATGGGACCATATGGAGGTACTGGGCGCCTCCCTTGAGGCAATTGCGACCCAGAAAGCTGGCATTATAAAGCCTTTTCGGCCGGTGGTGTTGGGGCCAGAGCTGCCCCCAGCGGCGTTGACGGCTTGCCAGCGGGTGGCCACCCTCAGGCAGGCCCCGCTTTACATCACTCCTTACCCCCTGCTGGCGGAGGGGTGGGTAGAATCGGATAGTGCGCTCTATCGGCTCTTCCGAGACCCTCAAACGGGCACGCTGTGGGAATGCGACCTTACCGGGGATTATCAGGGGTATAACCTTGCTACAGTTCTTCAAGTTGTGGGGGTACTGCGCCTGATGGGATGGAAGATTTCCGATATGGCCTTACGCCTGGGGATTCGCCGAGCAGCCCAAGAAGCCCCTCTTTATGGCCGGGGTCAGTGGGTACGAAAGAAAGACCGCTGGCTTCTCCTGGATGTGGCCCATAACGAACCGGCTTTCTGGGCTTTGCGGCAGTTCCTTTCGCATGTACCGATAAAGCCGCAGGCCCTTGTACTAGGCTTTTCGCGCGAAAAAGCCGTAGAGGCAGCGCTGAAGGCGCTGGGCGGCTGGCCTGGAGAGGTATTTTTTACGGCCGCTCGGACCTCGCGCGCTTTACCCGCCGAGCAGCTAAAAGCTCTTGCGGAACCTTTAGGGTATCTAGGCGCTGTGTACCCCTCGGTAGAGGTAGCGCTCCGAACCGCCTTAGAGAAGTACGCTAGTGTACTGGTGACGGGTAGTCTTTTCCTCGTAGCGGAGGCGCTAGCCGCACTCCGGGCACTGCCCGAATAGGATAATCCGCTCGGTGTGGCCCGCCCAAACCCCCGTTAGCTGAATGGCTTCTGAGGGGAGGCAAAATGCCTTATGACACTTCTGACAAAAGAAATGCGCATGGGTACCCTGCTTCTCCTGCTGGCAAAGTACATAAAGGGGAGGTTTGCCGGGAAAATACACCCGATACACAAGTCCCACTCGTTGTAGGGTAATTAGGTTGCGATACACGGTTACTCGATCTAACCGCGTAAGGCGTAGGAGCTCGGCATGCGTTTTAGGGCCGCTGCGGAGGGCCTCTACTATGCAGCGGCGCGGCTCAGTACAGCGCAGCCCATGCGAACGAAGGTGTCGCCGGGCAGAAAGGCTCATAATCTAAGGGGCTTTTACGGGGATGGTCGCGTCTATGTCGGTACTCCCGCGCTCGAGGCCATAGTCTTTATCCGCGGCGCTGAGATAGTGCCGCAGAAGGATCCGAGCCCGGCCAGAAAGAATGGAGGAAGGGCCCTGAACCCATTTTCCCTTTGCCCCTATGGGCTTACCCCGGCTGTCCTGATCCTGGGGGGTCACCTGTGCAAGGGTCTCCGGTTCAAGAAGGAAAAAGAAACGGTGGTAATCTTTCTGGCCCTCTATTATAGCCTGGGTAAGGTCTTCGGGAGGGTTACCGCTTTCATTACGCAGGCGAATAAAGTAGCTGTACTCGGTGTTTGGGTCGGGGCGCAGCGTGTCTACGGAAGGCGGGCGGCCCCCATACCCATCGGGGTCTTTATACCGGCCCCAAATCGTGTCATTTCCTTTCACCAGGCCCAGCTCAAGGGTAGTTACGGTACCATGGCCTACGGTTTCGTCCCCATCTCGTCGCTCCCGCATACAGCCTACCATAGCAATCAGACCTATCAGAAAAAGTCGCAGGGGTTTCGTCATAGGTTGGAGTGATTTATTTACGCTTGTAAATAGGTACGCTGGAGCAGGCCTCGCCATAGAATACTAGCCGTGCCACCGGCATCACGCGCCGAAAAAATTCGGTAAGGATGGCGGGGGAGAGATTCGCACAGCCCTTGAGAAGAATTTTCTGGTCCCGAAAGGGCTCTAAGGGAAGTTCTTGAAATTGGAGGAGCTGGTAGCGCTCTATGACGGCTTCGGGGGGGCCTACGCCATAGTAGCGGGCATAAGGGGCTAAGTACATCCCCACAAGAAGAAAGGCCCAGGGCGGAACTATAGCCTCAGTACTGACAAAGATAGGTACAAGGGCATCCTGATAGGCTTTCCAGTCATGCTGGGCCAGAGCGGTGCGAAAGGCCTTTTCCCGCAGAACTAGCCCTTCCTCCAAAAACTGAGCTAAGTCCAGTGGACGTACAGGGGGGAGGGGGAGGAGCTGGGTCAAATCTATAGTGCGGAGCCCCGCCGCTTCTACTCGGTTAAGGGGGGCCTCCATGGGCGGGCAGTCGGATTCGAACCGACGACCTTCTGAGCCACAGTCAGACGCTCTAACCACCTGAGCTATACCCGCCGTTTCTGCGCAAAGGTAACAAATTCTCCCGGACAAAGCGGAGAAACCAGTGGGCCGCCTGGGCTAAGTCAGAGAAGCGCTGCACCCATTCGGCGTTGGGACCTGCCCAAAAGGGCGGACCAGCCAACCATTCCTCTACTTCATGAAGGGCCTGCGCTAAGCGCGCAGCCGTAAAAGGCTCTACAATATAGGCGTTATAGCCATGGGTGAGAATTTCTAGGTGAGCGGGTATAGCATTCACGATTGGTAGGCTGCCGGCTAAGCGGCCTTCCGCTACGGCGTAGCTATAGCCATCATACACAGGGGCTGAGATAAAGGCCGCCACCTCCTGCCAAAGCCGCCAAAGGCGCACCGGCGATAATATGTTTTCAAAAAAGTAAAACCTATTTTTATACTCCTGGCCCAGCTGGCGAATTTGGCGCAGGAGGGTAGGATGGGGCGAATAGAGACCCCTGAGCCAATAGATGGGTTGCTGCCCCCCTTCCGCTAGGTAGCGACGCACCCCCTCCAGAATAATATCCGCCTGATAGAGATAAGTAGTCCCACGTCCTACCAGAATGCCGCGTCGTTCAAACTCCGCCCTGCTCGCCACCTGAATACCAGCTGGAAGTTCAATAATTTTTTTTGTTTTTGTAAAAAATTTACATGTAAAACTAAGCTCGTAGTTGTCGGCTACCACCGCTAGGCTCTGCCTTAGGGTGGCCCGCAAAAGCGCTGGCATGAGGTTCCGACGCAGGAAGGTGCGCAGGTAAAGGAGCAGGGAAGGCGACGCACTCTGGAGGCTCCAGCTGCGCCTTAGAGCCGGCCGCTTAGGCCCGTACTCTAGCACGTCCGCCCCCATCGCATAAGGCAAGTAAGGGCGAAAGCCACTAAGCCACACCCATACCCCTGAGGGTGTGAGATGAATAGGATGGGCTAAATCCACGCGCTGCGCTACCAAGAAAGCCCTAAGTGCCCGCCGACGCTGCCAAAAAATCCAGAAAGTGGGCTTTTCCACGGGAGGGCCTATACAGTAGTAGGGGGTTAGGTCGGGTGGGGCTTTCTCCACCCCTACGAAAAGCACCTCGGCACCCGCCGCCCGAAGCGCCTCTCCCCATCGGCGTACATGCACATCCTGCGGCGGACCTATCACCGCTAAACGCATTACCTAAGATGAATAGCAAGATAGCTGGCCTCTAGCGCACAGCACCGCAGCCCCTCTGGACGAACCTCTACCACTTTGCGCTCAGGGGGCCACTGGCCTAGGCGATATTTTTTTACTATTTCGTAAAATTTTTCTATAAAAGTATTATCTCCATCTATTACCAGTACCCATTCACTGGAGCAGAGGCTAAGTCCCATAGCGGCCGTAGCAGATTGCACTCGCCGAAAAAGGGCATCTATACTGCAGCCTGTCAGGGGCTCCTCTACCGCCACCTCTATGAACCATCCATAGGGAAAAGCAAGGGTGTAGGTTACAGGTCGTCCATGAGCCCGCCAGTCTATCAGGTGGGCCCTCAGGGTATCGGCCAGGGCGGCCCTCTGCGAGACTTCTAAGGGCGCACTGAGCAGAAAGTACCACTTTTGCGCCATGCCCTTAAGATACCAGGAAGCCTATAATGAGGTATTTTGGGCGGTGTGGGAAATTACGGAGGGGGAGGAGGTACTGTGGAAAAGCGCCGATTTATCCCCTGCCGAGGCTAGCGGGCTGCGGCGTATTACGCACACGCGCCGCCGGTTGGAAGCCCTGGCCGCCCGAGTAGCGCGCACGATTTTGCCTGCCCTGCCTAACTTCTCCCTCAGCCACAGTTTTCCCTGGGCCGCAGCGGTTTGCGCCCCTTTCCCCGTTGCGATAGACATAGAAAGAAAGCGCCCCTTCCCCCCAGAAGTATGGCATTACTTTACAGAAAGCAGTGAGCGCCAAATACTTAATCCACCTTACATTACAGAATGGCACTTCTGGTGCGCTAAAGAATCGGCTTACAAACTATTAAGCTCGGAGTTTGACTGCATATCATTTCGTCGCGAAATGTTTTTCACCGGCAGAGAGATACGTTTCACGCGTGTGGCGGCTCAGCGCCGCATCCAGCTAGTCTTTCGGGAAACCAGCGGCTGGCTCTTAGGAATTGGATTTCCCGCCGAAATTGGTATATTGTAGGTTTGTGAAACCTTATCGGGTACTTATCGTGGAGGATGAGGCGCCGGCGCGCCGCCTCCTTCAGCGCTACCTCAGCCAAATAGGCGAGCTAGCAATTACCGAAGCCCCAGATGGAGAGGCCGCCCTGCGCTACCTCCAAGAGCAAGACTGGGACATAGTCCTTTTAGATATTGAAATGCCGGGGTTAGATGGTATCTCCCTCATGCATGCGGCGCAGAGCCTACCTAATCCGCCCGTAGTGATTTTCACTACCGCCTATGCCGAACATGCCGTTAAGGCATTTGAAGGGGGAGCCGTGGATTACCTCCTCAAGCCTTTTTCCTTGGAACGGCTACGACAGGCCCTGCAGCGAGCTTTTCAGCGACTGATGGAACGGCCCAGCCCCCTAAGTCCCACCGGTAAGCTAGCCCTGCCCCGACGGGAAGGCCATATTATTCTCAGCCTACAGGAAATAGTAGGCGTCTGCATAGAGGAGCGCACCCTGTATGTGGAAGTGCGCGATGGGCAGCGGCACAGCACCCGGGCCTATACCCTCCAAGAGCTGGCCGAAAAGCTGCCGCAACCCCCTTTCCTTCGGATTGCCCGGGATGCGCTCATCAACCTAGACGCCGTTCGGGAGGTACTGCCCTGGCTCTCTGGCCGCTATAAAGTGCTCCTGACCACGGGCAGCGTGTATATGTGCAGTCGTGAGCATGCCCCGCAGCTTCTGCGAGCGGTAGGATTGCGCGCGTAGCGTAAGTTTATTTTATGCGCCCATTTTCCCTTCTGCTGCTGCTTTTACTTGTAGGGCTGGCGGGATGGCTAGTGTGGAAGAAATTGCCCCCTGAGCCCAAGCCACGGATTCCGAATCCGCCTACTGACCCGCCGCCACCTCCCCATGACTCCCTAAGCGTATATTATCCCCGCAGTACCCATGCCTGTCAAATTGTGGTACATACCTACTATGCGCTTTGCTACGATGAGGAACACGAGCAGCCGCGCTGGACGGTCCATTTACTTGAGGGCCAGCGCCTGAAAGCTGGCCGCGTGCGGCGCACGCAGGATTTCCGACCAGACCCCCAGGTAGCTTCTGCCTCGGCTCAGCTGGCCGACTACCGCGGCTCGGGTTATGACCGCGGCCACCTCGTGCCGGCTGGCGACTTCAAATGGGACTCTCTCGGTATGAGCGAAACCTTCTTTCTCTCCAACATGAGCCCTCAACTGCATGAATTCAATGCCGGCATTTGGGAAGCAGTGGAGCGTACCGTGCGGGAGTGGGCCAAGCAAAAAGGCCGCCTCGTGGTCTATACAGGGCCAGTATTGGACCGAATCCAGGGGAAAATTGGGGCCAGTCGGGTGAGCATTCCCCGCGCTTTTTATAAAATACTCTATTCAGCCGCTGGGAATGAGACTAAGGCGGTGGCTTTTCTCGTGCCGCATGCGTCCTCCAAGCGGCCGCCTACGGACTTTCTGGTATCGGTAGATTCGGTGGAACGCCTTACGCAGATAGACTTCTATCCGGCCTTGCCCGATGCGATAGAGGAGCTTGCCGAGAGTAGGGTAGACAAGCGATTTTGGCTCGCAGGGGCGAAGCGGCACTAAGGGCGCACGCGAGCCGCCCACCTGCGCAATTGCCGCAGCGCTATCGTAAAATACTCGGGTAGCGCCGCTTCTATGTGAATTTTCTTCTGCTGGACAGGGTGGAGGAAAGCCAAGTAGCCAGCATGCAGAAGGATAGCCGTCTCTGGATGAAGGGGACGCTCGGGATGCCGATGGGAGGGCTTGTAGCGGGGATGAAAAGCCGAAAGGTAAAGCGGCCTACCGCCATAGGTCGTATCTCCCACGACGGGAAAGCCATAATGCGCCAGGTGCAAGCGTACTTGGTGCATCCTTCCCGTAACAGGCACACAGGCTACAAGCGCATACCCGCGAAAGGTTTCTATAGTATGAGCTATAGTAAGAGCTGGCTTGCCCGCATAAGAGTCCACGCGCGGGGGATTGGCGGCCAAGGGCGCGGTCAGCTCCGCTCCCTCAAAGTTGGGTTCTCCTTCCACGAGGGCCCAGTACTTTTTCTCCACGCGGTGTTCCGCAAACTGCGCATAGAGATGAGAAAACGTAGCCGCATCCCAAGTAACAAGAAGAATACCAGAGGTGGGTTTATCCAACCGATGTACAAGACGGACTTCGGGATGGAGGTGCTGGCGTGCCCAGGTGAGAACATCCATCGGCGAAGCGGAATGCCGCTCGGGTAAAGCAGGGAGGCCGGCTGGCTTATACAGAGCCGCCAGCGTTTGATCCCGGTATATTATCTCCACTACGCTTTTCTTGTCCGAAACGGCGCTGCCAGTGGGCGAGAAGATTCATCACACGCTGCCGTTCATTTGTCATAAGAACGGGTATGGCGATCTGCGTAACTAAATGAATCGCCTCCACTACTTCCAGCATCTGCCTGAGGGACTGGGTAGTGTGGGCATCGAGCGTAGTCGCCTGATTTTCTAGAGCGTCTTTGAGAAAATGCTGGATAGGTGTGATTTCCCGTTCCAAGCGCTTCTGAATGATCCGCGTCGCAATTAGCCAAATGTCCCGTTCAGCCGTGTAAAGCGCGCGCCGCGTACCCGGAAGGTCTATCTTATGAATGAGTTTCCAGTCCAAAAGCTTGCGCAGGTTTATGCTTACATTCCCTCGGCTGATCTGGAGCACTTCCATGAGCGTGTCGGTGTCTAGGGGTTCGGGAAAGACATAGAGAAGGGCAAATAGCTGGGCCATAGTAGGTCCTACGCCCCATGCATAGGCCAGCTTGCCCCAAAGCTCTATTAGGTTTTGCTGGGCCGGCGTAAGGGAAATACCTTTAGACTGATACATTTGCAAAGGTGCAAAGGCAAAAATACGCAATTGGCCTTATATTTCTTGGGGTAGGTTGCCGTACGGAGGTGGACCTTATTGCGCCGCAGGCACGAGAACAGCTGGTGGTATATGGGATTCTTTACCCCGATCGAGACACGCAGTATATCCGAGTGGGGCGCCTCTTCGTAACGCGTGAGGATGCCATGGCGTATGCGGCGCGCACGGATCTTAGCGTCCAGGCGGAAGTACGAGTTTCCGATGGCAATACCACCTGGCTAGCCCAGCCTGAGACCGTAGTGAAAATACCCCATCAGCCCTTCTATCCTGTCCAAGTGGTATATCGGCTGCTTATGCGTCCTAGGCCCCGTCAGCGCTACTTCCTCCACATAAATGTACCCGAGAATCCTAGCCTGAATGTAAGCGCCACGGCGCTTGTACCTGCGCCGCCGTATATAGCACGGCCTGAAACCGTAGCCCTCTTTCAGGGCCAGCCAACTTACCCCATAATAGACCTAATGCGCCCGTACGATATTCAGTATTTTGCCCGCGTAGGTAGCGCGCCGGCAGCCGCGGCGGGTTATGAAATCCGCTTTACTTTCCGCTACGGTGCCCTTCAAGGCCCAGATACCCTCTGGCGCACCCTTTCCATAGGCCCCTATTTAGTACCAGCAAAGGCGGAAAATGCTCAGGTCTTCACCCTTCGGGAAAAGCAGCTGCTACGCACCGTATATAGCAACCTTTATCCTTTCAGCCAACCGTATGTATATGACGAGAGCCCCTTCAGCCAAGCGTGGTCGCTTACTGTTACGGCTCTGGATACCCCACTCTACAATTATCTCCGCATTAACTCCCCTGGCACTACAGACTTTACTACCGTAAAGCCCGAATATACTAACATTCGGAATGGGCTGGGGATTTTTGGCGCGGTGGCTACCAGCCGGCGGTTTTTTCGCATAGATGACTGCAGCCGCTATCTTCTGCGCCTTAACAACGCACCGCCCCCCCCTTATCCATGCAAATTAGAGGATTAGATGCGGCTGCGCTGGATTTTTCTGATGGTTTCAGCCGTGCTTTTAGTCCTTGTAGGTATCTCCTTCTATGCGCACATTCTAGCTCAGCGACTTTTGGAGCAGCAGATTGCGCTCGTGCGCTTCTACGCTCGTGCCCTGGAGTATACTTCGCGCGCTCCTCAGGAGTGTCTGCGCGAATTTTTCTGGGAATACATCTTCCCCGATCGGCAAGCTGGGGCGCAGCTGTTTCTTATTCCGATGGTCCTTACGGATGGGCGGGGTGTCGTCCTTAGCCACAATCTACGCGAGCTGCGCTTGGCCTTTCCAGAGGAGCGAAGGATAGAGGGGTTTCTGCGCGTGCTGCGGGCAGATACTGTACGCTTTCCGCCTATTCAGGTGCCCTATGCCCCCGGCCGCAGCCTGAAGATTTACTACGGCGAACCGATTTTACTGCGCCATATTCGCTGGATGCCCGCCCTAAGTTCGGCTCTTATTGTGCTTATGGCGGTGGTAGGTATTTCCTTCCTTTATACAGCCTATCGCTACCGGCAGGATAAGCTCTGGATGGGCCTAGCTCGGGAGACCGCCCATCAGCTGGGCACGCCCCTCTCCGGCCTGGTAGGGGCTATAGAGCTTATCAAGGAGACGCCTTTCCACCTGCCTCGGCTTTTACCCCACATAGAGGCGGACCTTCGTCGTCTGGAAGAGGTAGCGGATCGCTTTGCTAAAATTGGTATAGCCCCCCGCCTCCAAATCCAACCGATTATTCCCATCATCCAAGAGGTGGTGGCCTACTACCGGCTGCGTGTGCCGCCCCGCGTAAAAATTGACTTTATTTACCCTGAGGGGCTTTCGCCAGCCTTGCCGCTCAATGCCACGCTACTTAAGTGGGTGATTGAGAACCTTCTTCGTAATAGCTTAGATGCGCTTTCGCCTGCTGAAGAAGGCCAAATTACCCTCCGTTTGCAGGTGCGGAAAACTGAGGTATGGCTGGATGTAGAGGATACCGGCAAGGGCATCAGCCCCGCCGATTGGGAGGAAATTTTTCGGCCTGGTTTTTCCACTAAGCCGCGGGGCTGGGGCATAGGTCTAGCGCTGGCACGGCGGGTAATTGAAAGCTATCATGGGGGGGAAATCTTTGTCCATCAGAGTGAGGTGGGCAAGGGCACCACGATTCGGATACGATTACCCCTGCGGCAGCGCCTTCCTTTAGGACAGCGGATTCTCCACGCGCTGCGCTATCAGGGGCGCCGCTTATTCTTTCTGGTGCGCAGTAAGCTCGGGCGAAGGCAAAGGCGCTCTCATCCAGCGGTCAATCCTGCGCGCGCCCAGTAGAAGGAGGAGTCCAGCCGCCCCGCTTATCCCCATAAGCGTAGGATAGAGCGGTAAAGCCTGCCGCTGAAGAATCTCCTCCGAAACCCCGGCCATGTAATTGCCGAAGGAAGAGGCCAGAAACCACACGCCCATCATAAGGGCGGCTACGGTAGGGGGTGCTACGCGTGTTACCATGGAAAGCCCCACGGGTGAGAGGCATAGCTCCCCCAGCGTGTGTAAAAGGTATACGCCTACTAACCAAAAAGGGCTCACCTTAGCAATTTGCGCCCGCCACTCGGCGACGCTCATCATTAAAAAGCCTGCCGAAAGAAGCAAAAGCCCCAGGCCCATCTTTGCGGGCGTAGAAGGCTCTCGCCCCTGAGCCGCCAAACGCACCCATAGAAGGGAAAAAAGCGGCGCCAAAATGAATATCAGCAGGGGATTGAGCGATTGAAAGTAGGGCGCCGGAAATTCCCACTGCTGCCCCGCTAGGCGGAAGGTGCGCTGGGTTTTCTCCTGAGCAAAAAGGTTTAGGGTGCCGCCCGCCTGTTCAAAGCCCATCCAGAAAATAGCCGTAAAGCCGGCTAAAAGCAGGATAGCGGCGGTGCGTTGCCATTCGGCCCGGCTGTGGAGCCGCAAGCCTAAGTAGAGGAGGGTAGCTGCCAAAGCGCTTAGAACCAGCCACTTATACATAAGGGATAGGAAACTGCGTCCTATGACGGGGGCTAAAAGTCCCCCTGAAAATGCTAAGCCTATTCCCAGGACTGTAACTAAGGCGATTCGCCCTATCTCCGAGCGGCTGAGGGGCTGCCAGCTCCCTACCGCCGGCCGCAAAGTGCGAAGCCCCCCTAAAAAGATTATCAGGCTAATTAGCATACCCACCCCAGCCGCCCCAAACCCCCAATGCGGCGTAAACTTATCCGCTAAGGTGCCGCACACCAGCGGCGAAAAAAAAGCGCCTAGGTTGATGCCCATGTAAAAAATGGTAAAGGCCGCATCGCGCCGAGGATCGCCCAGAAGGTAAAGAGACCCTACAATGGTGGAGATATTTGGCTTGAAGAGGCCATTTCCGAGGATAAGGAGGGCGAGGGCGGGAAAGAGGAGCGTAGGAAAGGCCATGGCGAAGTGACCCACCATCATGAGGAAAGCCCCAGCCAAGACGGTACCCCTATAGCCTAACCAGCGATCCGCTAAGAAACCCCCTAAAAGCGGGGTAAGATAGACCAGACCTGTGTAAAGTCCGTAAATCTCTAAAGCCGCCTGGCGCGTATAGGGGAGGTAAAGGGTAAGGTATAAGACCAAAATGGCCCGCATGCCGTAGTAGCTAAACCGTTCCCACATTTCGGAAAAAAAGAGCACATAGAGGCCGGGGGGATGCTGCCCTAGGAGGGGTTTAGCCACGCCTTAGGAGGGCTTTCCGCTTAGGCGAGCCGCTACCCAACGGGCCAGCCGCGCTTTGAGCCGAGCTACCTTATTCGGATGGAAGATGCGCCGCCGTCCTAAGCGGTCTAGAACCGAGTGCACCGCCCGCAATCGTTCGGTAAGGCGGGCCAAATCCGTTTCATTTCGCAGGGCCCGCAGCGCCTGCTTATATCGGGCTTTCCATGCTAAGTTCCGTAAGCGGCGCCGTTCGCTTTTGCGCTGACGTCGTAGGGCTGTGCGCGAGCGCGTACGTTTTTTCTTCTTCGCGGGTGCTGCCATAGGCCGCAAAGGTAGAAAGCCTAACGGAGAATAGTAACCGTGCCCGTCCGAACCATCTCTTGGCCTCGCACATCTACAATGCGCAGAAGGAAGCTATAGACGCCTTCGGGAACTGCCTGACCGCTTTTCGTCGTGCCATCCCAAAAGCGCGTCATTTCGCCGTTATTGCTCCAGATTTGATTGCCCCAGCGGTCCCATACGGTAACCTCTATGCGCTGAACCCCCCGTCCGCTGATTACCCACTGGTCATTGATGCCATCGCCATTTGGGGTAAAAGCCGTAGGAACATTCACAAATACGCAGGGTAAGCGTCCTACTTGGAGAGTGGTATCTCCTTGGCAAGGGCCGCTCTGGATAGTGAGGCGATGGCTACCCGCGGGTAAGCCGGGAAAGTCTCCAGTGGTATTAGAGGTGCCATTCAGGGTATAGGTGTAAGGGGCGCCAATGCCTCCCGTAGCTTGCACACGCAGGCGGCCCGTAGGGTCATTGCAATAGGCCGAATCCATATCTACCGCTACCAGCCGTACGGGCGGATAAATATCTATCCGGAAGCTGTGGGGTGGGCTTAGGCAGCCGAACTGGTCTCGGGCAAAAAGCTGGTACTGGCCTGTGCCCAGGTTGCGGAAGACGCTATCGCGCTGCCAGGTCGTGTCGCCTGGCGCAGGGGAAAGGCCGTAAAAGTAGGGGGGCGTACCTCCTTCGGCCCGGCCCTGCACAAAACCTATGGGCTCGCCCCCACAGGCCACGTACTGGGAGTCTACCACCGTAAGCCGCACGGGCTGAGGGTCTGCAAGCTCTACTACGCGCCGCTGCACGCAGCCAAACCTATTTCGTATCCATATGGTGTAGGTGCCAGCGGTGCGGTCGTTCCAGCTGGTGGTAGGGCCCCAGCCGGCCGCCGGCGGCGCCCCGCTATTCCCAGCCACTATGGCATACTCATACGGCCCACTGCTCCCGCTCACATTTACTTGGATTACGCCGGTGGCTGTGCGCGGACAGCGCGGCGGTTGCGTCGTAATCTCTATCCCCATCGTATCGGGCGTCTCAAATTCCAACGTATCGCCCGCTGTAGTAGCCCCACCAGGCGGTATGGCATTACCGCAGCCATCTAGGATAGTATTTCCATCGGTGGGGTTTTCGCCTCGGTAGCTTACAAGAAGCTTATAGCGCTGGGCGGGCCGCAGCGGCTGAGCCGGCACAAGGTCCACAAAGCGCGTCTGAGGGGGGTTAATAGGCACTGCACGCGTAAAGGCTATCACGTTGCCCGTACCCTCCTCCAAAAGCTTAAAGTCGCTCCCATCCTGCGCTACCGTAGTGGGATTTATTACTTCATTGAATCGGACGCGAAAGCGCTCCAGAAGCGGCAGCTGGCTCTCATATAAGGGGCTGCAGGTAAAAAGCACGCTGTCCATCTCCGGCGGTCGGTTGTCAATGTAATCTGCCGTGCCATAAAACCTTATCGTGAAACCCACGTTATTATTGCTAAAGTTATCCACTAGCAGGAGATAGGTACGCCCGCGCTGAACCGGTAAGCCAGGCATGACAGGGTCTTGACCTGCATTGTAGGAAATAGGAGCGGGATCCACATTAGTGTGATCTAATCCGGTAAGGCCTGGATTAGCACAGGTAATGCCACCGCAGCAGGAGGTTTCCCCCTGATCGCCAGAGAAGTTGCACCGAATAGGTAGAACGGAAAGCGGACCTGCGCCTTGAAAGATACTGCAGGGGTTTGGAAGGTCGGTAACATCCCAGAGGGCAAAGTCATAGTCGCGTGCGCCCCAACCAGCTGCAGGACAGATAACAAACCCCATCGTACCGCTTCGCTGGACGGTAAAAATGAACCAGGCTGTCTGGTGCTCTCCGCCTACAAGGCACGTACCTCTTCCCCCACTCAACTCCTGCACCGTCCCGTAGGAGGGAATTCCGCCGGGATAGGCATAGACATCTCGGCAGATTCGGATAGCCCCACTGCAGTCAGACTCAGGGCGATGCGGCTGAGCCAGTAGGAAGCCCAGGCAAAACAGCCCAACCGTCTGTATGCCTCGCATTTAGCAAAGGTATAAACTACTTAGCCTCGGTGCGTAAAGGTAGTAGGCTTGGGTAAGAAAAAATGGCATAAGCCGTGGAAAAAGGGGGCTGAGCCGTACTTTTGGGGCATGTGGGGTGTATGGTGGTTTCAGGTTTTGGATTTGGCGGGTATCTGGCAGCGGTATGGCTATCAGGCGGTGCAGTGGGAGGGCATGCGGGGGTCGGGGGGCTGGTATGCGCAGGCCCCCGAGGGCTGGCTCCTAAAAGTAGGTCCCACTCTCAAGCCAGAAACGCTGGGACGGTCAGGGCCCCTACACCGCTGGCTACCCAATCCAGCTGGACGCGGCTGGGTTTTTTGGGAAGAGCTTCAGCGGGGCTTTCGCCACTCCAGCGCCGGTAGGCTGGTATGGCAGGAAGGCCCGCAAACCCACCGCTTACCTGGCCAGCGCTGGCGGGAGGCCGCTTTTACCCCCGATGGCACCACCCTCCTCGCCGCCGACGACCATAACCTCTACGCCTACACCCTAAGTAAAGGCGCTTGGGATACCCTCACCCGCTACACGGCCCCCAAACAGGCTGGCACAACCGACTGGCTGTACGAGGAGGAATTTAGCTTTACGCAGGCCTTTGCCATTTCGCCCTCAGGTACCTATGTGGCCTTCCTACTCTTAGACGGTACCTCGCTGCCTACCTATCCGCTTCTGTTTTATGGCGCCGGCTACCCAGCCCTTCAGAAAATTAGCTACCCGCGCGTAGGTGAGCCTAATCCTAAAGTAGCCCTCGGCCTACTTCACCTTCCCACTCGCACTATAGAATACCTCTGGCAGGACACGACAGGCGGCTATATACCCTGGTTTAGCTGGAGCCCCATGGGGGATGAACTCTACTTTACCCATCTGGTTCGTACGCAGAACCGCTTCACGCTTTATAAGTATACCCCCGAAGAAGGCGTAGCGCCTTTCTTCTCTGACTCTACGGAGGGATATTTCACGTGGGATGATCGGCAGCTTGTAGTTTTTGCCGAGGATCGGCCGGAGCTGATTTATCGGGCGGCGGGGCGCCCTACCGTAGAGCTCTGGCGGTTAGACTATAAGGGCCGGCGCTTAGGCACTTATAATGTACCCGGTTTGCGAAGCCTGATTGGGTTTGTGGGGGATAAAGTATTCTTTCATGCGGCGGGGCAGACGCCTAAGGACCAGCGCGTGGGCTACCTGTATCTCCCCAAAAGGCGCGTGGAGTGGCTTACCCCGGCGGAGGGCTGGGCGGAGGGGGAGCTGATGGGGGAAGTGCTTCACCTGCGGTATAGTACTTTCCTGACGCCGCCTCAGGAGGAGCTGCGCGCCGCGCGCCAGCCCATGCAGCGCTTCCCGCTTCCCGACCTAAATGCCGACCTGCGCCGCCAAAGGCTTCCCATTCAGGTGCGCTTCATGGAGTTTGCCACTTCGGCGGGGAAGCGACGCTGGGCCTACTTAGCCGGGCCCGAGCGGTGGGACTCCACTCGCCCGCACCCGATCCTCCTTACTTTTTATGGCGGTCCGGGCTCGCAGCAGGTTAAGGAGGCTTTTAATGGGACCTTCCTCGCCTGGTATGCCTACTTAGCTCAGAAGGGCTTTTTGGTAGCCTGCATGGATGGGATAGGCACGGCCCTCTATCCAGCGGAGCGCTTTGCTACCTACCGTCGGCTGGGCGAGGCGGAAGCCCAAGAGCTAGCCGAATTTGTTCGCTGGCTTAGGTCGCAGCCCTATAGTGGGCCGGTGGTGGCTTTCGGCTGGAGCTATGGCGGCTATTTGGCGATACGGCTGGCCTTCTTAGCGCCAGAGGGCTTGCGTGCGGCGATAGCCGTAGCCCCTGTGACCGACTGGCGCCTCTACGACACGGCCTACACCGAACGCTTCATGGACCTTCTTAGCGCCAATTCAGAAGGCTATCTCCGCACCGCCCTTCCCCCTTCCGATAAGCCTTTGCGCGTACCCCTTCTTCTTATCCATGGCGAGGCCGACGATAATGTGCATGTCCAGCATACCTACCGCTTTTTAGAGCGGCTGTGGCGCGCGCAGCCCGATGCCCCTGTTGAATGGCGCATCTTCCCTAATCAAAATCACGGCTTAGGCGGCTACCGCTATAGAGTCTTTTTGGAGGTAGAGCGCTTTATGGAGCGGGTCGGCACTAGGCCGTAGTTTGTATTCATTCCAAATTAGTTACCTTTGCTAAATGGGTGAGGGGTTTGTGACGTTTCGCGAGACGCTGGAAGCGGCGCTCGTAGTAGGCATCTTAGCTCGGTATGCGGCGCCCTCACTGCGTAGCTTCATATGGGCGGGCGTGGGCAGCGCCGTTGTATTGAGTATAGCAGGCGCATGGGTCTTACATAGACTGGCCTCCGCTCACATACTGTGGGAAATAGGTCTCTCCTTTAGTGCGGCGGGGCTTCTTGTTTCTATGGTGGTTTGGATGCAAAGGCGCAGCGGTACCCTGCGCCAAGAGCTGCAGACTGCGGCCCAGGTTACAGAAGGCTGGCTCCTTTTCGGCACCAGCCTATTTGCCGTGCTGCGGGAAGGCTTAGAAACGGCGATTTTCCTGCGGGCTCTTTGGCAGATGCAACAAAGCCTCTCCTGGGTAGGTGGAATTGTCGGGCTTTTGGTAGCGGTACTTCTAGGCCTTTCCCTTTTTCTCTATGGGCGGCGCGTGCCTCTGCGGCCATTTTTCCGCGTTACCTCCGTTTTGCTGCTTCTTATGGCTGCAGGGATGGCAGCCTACGGGGCTCATGAACTTTTAGAGCTTCTTTCCAGCCACTGGGCCTGGGCTGAGGCTTTAGAGGAAGCAAAGGCTTGGACCCTTTTTCCCCCTACTTCTGGGCCTCCTAAGGCTTACGCTTGGGCCTACACCTTCCACGAAGGGCTCTACTATCCCCTTCTCCATCATAAAGGCTGGCTGGGCGGAATTTTTCATGCCCTCCTCGGCTGGCGGGCTACGATGAGCTGGACCGAATTAGGCGTATGGCTCCTCACCTTCGGCTTGGGCTTCTGGCTGTGGCGTAAAGCAAACCGTTAGGTATCTTTGCTAAATGCTGGCAGCCCTCTTCTGGCTCCAAGTTCTCTTTTACGTGGAGCCCGTACGCTTCTTTACCCTAGAAGGGGAGCCCTATGTGGAGCTTTTCTTAGGCGTAGATGCTACAAGCGTGCGCTATGTCCCTGAGGGCGACGGCTACAAGGCCCAAGTAGATTTTCTGCTCCTTCTCAAAAATCAGCTGGATGAAGCGGTGTATGCGGATAAATTTCGCTTTATCCTCCCTGTCGTGCGAGATACGATGGCGCCGGAGCGCCAGCGGCTGTATGTGGATGTGCGACGGCTGCGCCTGCCCCAGGGAGTCTATACCTTGGAAGTAGAGGGGATGGATCCCCACCAGCTGCCGCGTCCGCAGAAGGTTAAGGCGGTTACACAGTTTGAGGTGCCAGCTAAATCGGCTGGCTTTGGCTACAGCGATCTGCTGTATGCGCGCGGGGGACAGGCTTCCACCCCCAAAGGCTATGAGCGGCACGGACTCAACTTAGACCTGTGGATAACTAATGGGTTTTTCACAGACCCCGACACGCTCCGGCTGTATGGGGAAATCTACCACGTGGATAGCCTGATAGGTGGGGAGCCCTACTACTTGCGCCTGCGTCTTGTGGATGCGCAAACTGGCGCAGACGTGCCGGGCTTTACCTTCCAGCGGCGCCCTCGCCGACCCGGCCCATTTGAGGCCTTTACCTTTACCCTCCCCGTAGCCCAGCTTTCCTCTGGCATCTACCTAACGCAAATAGAGCTATGCCGTAATACCGGCGAAGTGCTTGCCAGCTGGTATCGCCGCTTTCATCTTTTCACTACCCGAGAGCCTCTGCCCCAAGCCAGCGAAGCCGAATACGATAGCCAATACGGCTTCCCCGAAAAGCTGCTGGATGAGTACTTAGAAGGCCTTTATTACTTAGCTACCCCCACCGAGCGCAGCTTCCAAAAGACCCTGAAGAGCTTCGCCGAAAAGAAGGTCTACTTTGTAGCCTTTTGGAAGAAGCGGGCTGAGCGGCCCGGTAGCCTTTCCTTTCAAGAATTTCGGCAGCGCTTTGAGTATGCTCGGCAGCACTTCAAGTCTTCTATTCGGCCGGGCTGGCGTACCGACCGCGGGCGGGTATTCATTCAGTACGGCCCGCCTAACGACATGCAGTTCTACTTCAACGAGCCCGACAAATACCCCTACCAAATATGGGTATATAACCAGATTGGCGCGCAGAGCTCGGTTATCTTCGTTTTCTATGATCCCGACCTAATCACGGGGGAGTATCCGCTGCTTCACTCCAATAAAATTGGGGAGCTTCAGAATCGGAACTGGCGGGCTTTTCTTTTGCGGGCACGGGCGGCGGCTACGGGCGAAACGGAGGCCTTTCACCGCTTTGGCAGCGGCGGGGCGTTTATCTTTCGGGATGACCAAACTATAGGCTTTACGCGCGACGACCGCTAAGGGGAGAGGCTTCAGGGATAAAGTCTTTTAGCGGCTTGTCGGCGGCGTTCCAATTCCGCGGCTATCCACCGAAGCTCACGGCCGCTCTGGTCGGAGAGGCTGGAATTCTCCTCCGCCCGCCGAGCGAGGTAGGGGAAGGCTTGCCGTAAAGGTCCATAAGGTAGGTACTTGATTACCCGGAAGCCGCCCTTAGCCAGGCCAAACGAGAGGGGATCCGCCATACCATACAGCTGGGAAAAAGAAAAATGGGGGTGCCGACGATCCCAATTCTTTAGGATTAGGTACTGGGCGGCTTTCATGCAGCTGGTGCGGTTATGGGTAGCCACACAGAGGCCTAAGTGATCCAGTCGTTCTAAACAGTACATTAGAGCCGCGTCATAGGCTATATCGGTAGCGGCTTTTGTGGGGTGGATAGGGTCAGGCTGATTGTGGGCCGCCGCATAGGCCCGCTCTTTCTCCACATAGGCGCCGCGCACAAGCTTAATGCCCGGTAGGTAATTTCCTGCTCGCGCCAAAAGGCCCTTGAGGTAATCCAATCGGTCCCGTCGATACATCTGGACGCTGGTGTAAATCCAAGGGAACTGCGTATTGTAGCGCGCCATATAGGTTTCGGCTATGGTATCTATCGCTTTTTGGAGCCAACTTTCCTCCGCATCTATCATAAGGCCAATCCCAGCGGCGGTGGCCTGCTGGCAAAGCGCCTCCAAACGCTCCTGCAGCTTACTGTGAAAGGCTTCCAGGGTAGAGGCTAAAGGCGCCTCCTGACTGAGCTTTTGGAAAAGGAGGGGCGGAGCAAGGGCCGTGAGCTTGATAGCCACAAAAGGTACTTGCTCCCGGTGCTGACTGGCAAAGCGTAAAAGCCTTTGGTACTCTTGGAAGGCCATTTCGGCTTCCTTTTCCGTCTGGGCAGCCTCTACGGCAAAGTCTAACATAGCTTCCACGCCAAACTGCCGAAGATTAGCCAGAATAGGTAGGGTAGCTTCTAAAGTTTCGCCGCCCAGAAAGAGTCGTCCGAGGGTAGAGCGCAGAAGGGGTTCTACTGGCAGGCGCCAGCTTAGGGCCTTAGCCCCACTCCAATTGGCCCAGCGTACCACCCAACCCCACCGCAGTAGCCGAAAAAGCCAATACGCCAGGCGTAAATCTGCCGTGGAGCGATAGGCATAGCCTACCGCCGTATCATCTAAATCCAATCCCGTCGTCGCGTGCAAAATGCTCATAGGCTTTCCATTACGGCTAATTGCTCTAACAAAAGCTGGTGGCGTGCTCGCACGTCGGCGTACTTTTTCTCCTCGCGGGCCACAATTTCGGGGGCGGCGCGATTGAGAAAGGCGGGATTGGAGAGTTTTGCCTCAATTGTACGGAGAAAATTCTCTACTTGGGCCAGTTCCTTTTGAAGTTTTTCTCGGAGGGTAGTCCATTCGGTGGGCATCCCCTCCAGGCGGATGTAGTAGGCTTCCTGCTGGAGAACGAAGCGCAAGGCTTGGGGGAGGGGTTTATCCACATAGGTCCAGCTCTGGATGGGCAGGAAGTGGCGGGCCCATTCGGCGACGAGGGCATTTGAGTGGGGCGAGGGGGTTTGCACGGCCACTTGAAGGGGACCCGAGAGCCCAAAGGTTTGCCGCAGGCCGCGCAGACGCGTAATCACGCGCTGGGCATGGGCTACCTGCGTAAGGAGCGTAGTTTCCTCTGGGGTTAGCGGTTCGGCTGTAGGTAGGGCAGTAAAACCGATACTTTCCTCGGGTGGAGCCCCCGTACGCTGATGCCATAACTCCTCCGTGATAAAAGGTACGAAGGGGTGAAGGAGCTGAAGAAGGCGAAGGGCCTGGGCTTCTATGGGGCCTAAGAGGCTTCTGGGGGGAGCCGGCTTGAGGGCTTCCAAATACCAGCTGCAAAAGTCCTCCCAAATTCCGTGGTACAACTCATGGGCCGCTTCGTAGAAGCGGTAGCTGGCTAAAAGGGCCTCTACTTGGGCCTGAAGCTGGCGTAGGCGTGCCGAGAACCAGGCAAAGGCCGTCTGCTGAAGGGGGGTAGGGGCCCCCTCATGGGCTTTTTCCTTCCAACTCGCTATTAGGCGGAAGCTATTCCATAGCTTGTTACAGAAGTTGCGGCCCTGCTCGCAGAGGCTTTCGTCAAAAAGGAGGTCGTTGCCGGCGGGGGCGCTAAGGAGGATGCCTAGCCGTAGGGCATCCGTGCCATAGCGGTCCATAAGTTCCAGCGGGTCAGGCGAATTGCCCAAGGATTTACTCATCTTGCGGCGCTGCCTATCGCGGACAATTCCATGAAGATACACCACTGAGAAAGGCTTTCGCCCCGCAAAATAGTACCCCGCCATAATCATGCGCGCCACCCAGAAAAAGAGGATTTCTGGCGCCGTAACGAGAACCTGCGTGGGGTAGTAGTAGGTGAAATCCGAATTTTTAGGGTCTTCAAAGAAATCAAATACGCTAAGTGGCCAGAGCCAAGAGGAGAACCAGGTATCTAAGACATCTTCGTCTTGGCGGAGGGTGGTCGGGTCGTAGCCGGCGGCTTGGGCTTGGGCCTGGGCCTCTTCCGCCGTAAGGGCCACAAATACCTTCCCATCTGGCGCATACCAGGCTGGGATACGATGGCCCCACCAGAGCTGCCGCGAGATGCACCAGTCTCGCACCTGTTCCAGCCAGTGCTGGTAAGTGCCTAAGAAGCGCTCAGGCACAAGCGTGATTTCGCCCTTTTCTACGGCGCGCAAGGCTAGCTCAGCCAAGGGCTTCATCCGAACAAACCACTGCTCAGAAAGGCGCGGCTCTATAATTGCATCCGTACGCTCCGAATGGCCTACTTTGTGCGGGTAAGGGACTACTTGCTCCAGTAAGCCCTCCCGAGCCAGATCTTCCACCAGTCGGGTACGTGCCGTCTCGCGGGAAAGGCCTGCATACCTGCCCGCTATTTCAGAAAGGTGGGCCTCAGGAGTGAAAATATCAATAATTGGAAGCCCATGGCGCTGGCCTATTTCATAGTCCTTTGGGTCGTGCGCTGGAGTAACTTTTAGACAACCCGTACCAAATTCGGGATCAACGGCCTCATCGGCGATAATAGGTACCCAGCGGTCGGTAAGGGGTACGCGCACCCGGCGGCCTATAAGGTTCTGATAGCGTTCATCGGCTGGATGTACCGCTACGGCTACATCGGCCAGGATAGTTTCTGGCCGGGCGGTGGCCACTACGAGGTAGCCCCCTCCTTCCAAGGGGTAACGCACATAGTAGAGGTTGTCCAGCCGCTCTTTGTAAATGACTTCTTCATCGGAGAGGGCTGTGAGCGCTACGGGGTCCCAGTGGATGAGGCGCTTGCCCCGGTAGATTAGGCCATCGTGATAAAGGCGCACAAAGGCCTTCAGTACGGCGCGGTAGAGAGGCGGGTCTAAAGTAAAGCGGTACCGGCTCCAGTCGGCGCTCACGCCCAGACGCTTGAGCTGGGTGACAATAATCTGCGCATGCTCATGCGTCCATTCCCAGGCTTTTTCCAGGAATTTTTCCCGCCCTAGCTGACGCTTGTCTAAGCCCGCCTGCGTGAGGCGAGCTACTACTTTAGCTTCGGTGGCGATGGAGGCATGGTCAGTCCCTGGCACCCAGCAGACATTGTAGCCCTTGAGGCGATAGTAGCGCGCCAGAACGTCCTGAATCGTATTATTGAGCACGTGGCCTATGTGGAGGATGCCAGTTACGTTGGGGGGCGGCATGACGATAGCGTAGGCTAGCCGGCCATCGGGAAGGCTCCGGTAAAGGTTATGGCTTTCCCACACGGCTCGCCAGCGGGCTTCCACTGGCAAGGCCGTATAGTTTTTCTCCATAAGGCAAAGGTAAAAAGGCCTAAGAAGGGCGCGATACGAAGGGGGAGCCCTTTATCCAGTAGCGCCAGGGGTGGTGGGCATCGGGGCCGGCGTAGGCCACGCCTATACGCGGGCCAGACGCAATTTCTGAAGGCACATAACCCTCATCTACCAGCTTTAGGTAAGGATGGTCAAAAAGGCTCTGACCTGACCAGCTTAGAGGAATTCCCAAGGCTTGGGTAAAATTTCCTGGTCCAACGGTAAGGCGGTGGAGGTCCTTGACTTTGCGCCGGGCCTGCATAAGCGGAATTCCCCAGAGCGGCTCTCCAGCCCGTATGAGTACGGCACAGGGATCGCCGGCAGGGCCTGTAACGAGGTTGAGCAGGTGATGGAGGCCATAGCATTTGTAGATGTAGAGCGTACCCCCGACTTGGAACATAGGCGCGGTGCGCGCCGTGTAACGTCCCCCATACGCATGGCAGGCCCGATCCGAAACGCCCGCATAAGCCTCTACCTCTGTGAGGCGTACCGCTGCTTCGCCCTCCGCCGAACTTACTATCAGGATTTTACCCAATAGCGCTCGGCTTACTGTCCATACATCCTGCAGGAAGAACTCTGGGGGTATAGGCGCGTAGCGCACCTAAGTCAGATAGGCAAAAGCCAAGCCGCCCAAAGCCCCGCCTAAGTGAGCCCAGTGATTTACAAAGCTCCTCTCCTCAAAGGCCGCATACAGGCTGTAGCCCACGTAAAGTAGCGCAAATACCCAGGCGGGCAGAGGTAAAAGGCCAAATAGGAGCAGCGTAGCCCGGGGATAATGAAGAATATAGGCAAAAAGGACCGCACTTACTACCCCAGAAAGGCCGATGCTAAGGTGGCGGTAGTCCTCTCTGTACCTCCAGAGTGTCAGTAGCCCGCTTGCCAGGGCGCCGATAAAAAGGAGGACCAGATAAGCCTTCCAGCCATAATACCGCTCCATAGGACGCCCAAAAGAATAGAATACGAGACTATTTACCAGAAGGTGCACAATTTCGCCGTGAAAGAATAGGCTGGTGAAAAGCCGGTACCATTCGCTATGGTGGCGTACGGCGTACGGACTGAGGCCCCATTTGACCCACAAAGCGCTTGGCCGTTCTTGGGCCCACGCCCAAAAGGAGAGGAGGATACACGCACCTATTATCCCTTCGGTAAGACCCATGCCGCAAAAATATCCAACTCGGCCTAGGCAAATTTCGTATATTTGCCCTTGGTATGTACTGGACCTTGGAGCTTGCCTCGTATCTGGAGGATGCACCCTGGCCAGCTACCCGAAACGAACTGATAGACTATGCCGAGCGGATCGGCGCACCCATAGAAGTCTTAGAAAATTTGCGGGAACTTCCCGATGATGATACTATCTACGAATCCATGGAAGACATCTGGCCAGACTACCCCTCTCGTGAGGAATTCCTCTTTGAGGAAGAATGAAGGGCGGTAAAAGGTTTAGGTAGTTGATGGCTCAGGTAATTTTTGCCATAGTCCTCCTAACGGCTATAGGGATTTTTGCCTATCATGTACGGCTGCTGAGTCGGACTATCCGTTTGGGGCGTCCCTATATGCCTTCGGATTCGCCCCTGCGGCGATGGCTGCGCATGCTACGTGTGGCAGTTTTCCAACAGCGCATGATGGATAAGCCCGTAGCGGCTTTGGCGCACTGGGTGATTTATGTAGGCTTCTTTGTGATAAACCTAGAGGTAGCCGAAATAATTCTGGATGGCCTTGCTGGAACCCATAGGGTTCTTGCCCCTTACTTGGGTGTCTTTTATGACGCTATGACCGTGGCGGCCGAGATTTTCATGGCGCTGGTCTTCGTAGCGGCCGTGATTTTTCTGTGGCGCCGAAATGTGCTTAAGGTGCCGCGTTTTCATACAGCTGAGATGCGCGGATGGCCCCCGCTGGACGCTAACATAATCCTATGGACGGAAATAGGACTGGTAGTGGCTCTATTTGTAATGAATGCAGCGGATCAGCTCTTGCAAGCTCGGCAGGTAGGGCCTTATCTATCAGCAGGTACCTTTCCAATCAGCCGCTGGCTTATGCCCTTCTTTTCGGGGTTGTCGGATGATACGCTTATAGTCATTGAACGCGCCGCCTGGTGGGCCCACATTCTGGGTATTCTGGCCTTTCTCAATTATATCCCCTTTTCCAAACACCTTCACATATTCTTGGCTTTTCCTAATACCTATTATGCCCGGGAGGAGCCGGTCGGCAAATTAGACTCCCTACCGCAGGTAACCGCTATCGTCCGAGAAAGTCTGGGGCTGGCTAACGGGACTTCTGTCGAGGCAGATGGCACCTTGGGGGCTAAGGATGTTACGGATCTCTCTTGGAAGAGCCTACTTGATGCCTACACCTGCACCGAATGCGGACGCTGTACGGCCGTATGCCCAGCGAATATAACCGGTAAAAAGCTCTCACCCCGAAAGATTCTCATGGACACGCGCGATCGGCTGGAAGAGATCAAGCGCACGCTTTACCGCACAGGCAAATGGGAGCCAGACGGCAAGGCACTCCTGGGGGATTACATTACCCCGGAGGAGATATGGGCTTGTACTACCTGCGGGGCTTGCGTGCGGGCCTGCCCCGTGCTTATAAATCCATTGGCGATTATCCTCGCCCTGCGTCAGTATATGACCATGGAAGCTGCGCAGGCCCCCGAAACGCTAAATGTCCTTTTCGTGAATTTGGAGAATAACGGCTCGCCGTGGGCTTTACCCGCCGCAGATAGGGCGAACTGGGCCCAATCCCTCCTTTCCGCCTGAGTTATGCCAGGACGCCTGCTTAGCGCCTGGGCGGCAGCGGGTGAAAAGCCAGAAGTGCTGTATTGGGTAGGCTGCGCCGCTAGCTTTGATGATCGGGCCCAACGCGTGGCCCGCGCCTTCGTGCGGCTTCTAGAGGCCGCCGGCATACGCTGGGGCATCCTAGGCACCGAAGAATCCTGCACCGGCGACCCGGCCAAACGGGCCGGTAACGACTTCCTCTTCCAAACGCTGGCCCTGCAGAATATTCAGCTACTCAAGAGCTATGAGATAAAAACTATAGTAGCCACCTGCCCCCACTGCTTCAATACGCTCAAGAACGAATACCCTGCGCTGGGCGGGGATTTTGAAGTATGGCATCATACGCAGTACCTCTACAAGCTTATTGCCGAAGGGCGTTTGCGGTTGCCAGCGGATGGGCACCTAAAAGGCCGCCTTGTATATCATGACCCCTGCTACTTAGGCCGAGGCAATGGCGAATATGAGGCCCCACGCAGGCTCTTGCGCTATACGGGTATGGAGCTGCAGGAGCCACCCCGCCATCGGGATTTTGCCCTTTGCTGCGGGGCCGGCGGCGCCCAAATGTTCAAAGAACCCGAACCCGGCCGAAAAGACATCAACATTGAGCGCACCGAAGAATTGCTCGCCCTACAACCCCAGCGTATAGCCGTGGGCTGTCCTTTCTGTATGACGATGATTACGGATGGGGTAAAGCATGCGGGCAAATATGACAGCGTGCGCGTTCAGGATATAGCTGAGCTGCTGGCGGAGCGCTTGGGTCTGCTCTAATGGCTCGGTGGGAGGTTAGGGAGGGTATACCCCATAAGCGAGCTATCCTGCGAGCTCAGCGTGCCTTGGAAGGAGGGGGAATCGTCCTTTATCCCACCGACACAACCTATGCCATAGGCTGCCTCATCTCGCAAAAAGCCGCCTTTGAACGGCTGTGCCGCCTCAAGGGAGTACGCCCAGATAAGAATCTCTTTTCCGTATTCCTTCCCAGCGTAAGTGCCATAGGCACCTACGCTTTAGGGGTAGATACGCCTACCTATAGGTTATTACGGCGCCTGTGGCCTGGCCCTTATACCGTCATCCTGCGTGCCGGGCCAGCTATTCCCCGTCATCTCTGGTACAGAAAAACTATAGGCTTTCGCGTCTCAGCCTATCCGGTGGTAGAGGCCCTGCTGGAGGCCCTAAGCTGTCCTATTGTTACGGCTAGTGTCCCTTTGGAGTCGTGGGCGAGCTATGCGGCTCAGGTAGATGAGGTTCTTGATGCAGGCCCCCTTCCACCCAATCAAACGACAGTCTTAGATCTGAGCGAAGGGTTAGCCGCCCTGCGCGTGCTGCGGCAAGGAAGCGGGCCCATAGAAAACCTACTCCCCTTCCTCCCCTCTACGGAGCCGCTCCAAGAAACGTAGAAGCTTTTCCCGCGGTATGCCCAAATCCACCGCGCCGTTCTCCAATATGCGCGGCGAAAGACCTTGTAACTCCTCGGGAATATTGAAAGTGCGCCGCCGTTTTCTCCCTCGGCCCACGCTTCAAGGCAACAAAATAGCCCGATAGAGAATTTCCTCAGGCCTTGCAGTGAAAAGCACCGAAGGACCTCCCTGCCTAAACCCTGCTTAGGTCTTCGTTAGGGTGGCTAAAAGGACCTCCTATTTAGTGCGATTAGCCTGACTTGAAATGCACCCGTGTAGCCCCTCCTTTATAGGGAGGGATAAGAAGAAGCTCAGGCGCCCAGCCGTTTTCCGCACAAAGGCGTAAGAGAGCTTCTCTGAGTTTTTTTCGGCCAACCCCGTGAATCACTATAGTAGAACTACGCCCATTTTGGGCACACGCGTGCAGATAATTCTCCATGCAGCGCACTTGAAAGGCAAAAATTACTTCGGGCTCAGCCTCTTTCAACTGAGGGGCTAGCTTCTCTATGTGTAAATCTACAAATTCAGCTGGGGTAGACTTAGGTGGAGCAGGGTAGGAGGGAGGGCTTTCGGGCGAAAGGCGAGGAGGCGGCGCCGAAGGGAGACTCGGGTGGGAAGAAGCTAAAGTGGCCTGCCACGGGGTACCGCGGGTAAAATCCGCATAGCGTATGTGCCAAACTTGGTCTAAAGGAGAGTCTATATAGGGCACGGCAGCCGTCGGTAAGCTCAACCGCTGGAGCCTAAGCTCCCAAGGGGGGGGATAGTCAGCAAGCCGAATAAGCTCCGTGCAAATTTCCCCAGCGGCAAGGACGCCTTGCCAAATAACCTGCCACAAACCCGTTCCCTGACGAAGGTAAAGGACATAAAAAGCCGAATAAGGCCCGTTATGGCCTATCTCAAGGCTAACCTCGCCGCTGGCAAATCGGGGGGAAACTCGGAGGTAGCTAATCTCTAGAGGCGCTTTACTTGCCCCAAGAGCTAGGGCGGAGGGCGGCTCTTCCCACACTAGGTCCTTGAGGAGAACCTTTTGGATAAAGCCCTGACGCCGTATCGTAGCTATTCCCTGAGCCGTATCTAAGCTCAATATTTCCACTACTTCTGGGCTATGGAGCAGCCGGGCACGCCGCATCAGTCGCGCTTGCGGGCATACTTACGGGCCTCTTTATCCAAAAGCAAAAGTCCGGCGTTATTATCTTTCACTAAAGTCGTACGCGTAAGCCAGTATTGCATGAGAGCCTCCTCCTCCCGCTGCTCCCGAATATACCACCAGAGAAACTCCTCTACGTCATACTCGCCCAGGTCGCGCGCCTTTTTGAGCAAATTGTAGTAGCTCAGCGTAACCTTCTGCTCGTATTCGTAAGCTAATTGAAAACAGCTCACAGGGGACTCATAATTTTTAGGCGGAATCTCAATGGGGAGCGGATTGAAGGTAGCTCCTTTTTCCATGAGGTAATGGAAGAGGCGCATAGCATGCTCCCGTTCTTCTTCGGACTGCTTGAGGAAGAAGGCACCAAAGCCAGCTAGCTCGCGTTCAAAAAAGTAACTGGCCATGACGAGGTACAGATAATGGGCGTATAGCTCACGATTGAGCTGTTCGTTTAGGTTTTGTACGATTTCAGCCGGTATCTTCATAGTGGCTTGATATGCAGCTTAACCTTAATCCAGCTGGCTACATTCCGTCCCCGGTTGGTAGCAGGGCTGCACCGCAGTTCCAATAAGGGAGGAACTAGATGCTGTATTTGCAGGTTAGTATCGCTAGTTTCTAAAATTTGGATGCGGCGCACGCGTCCTTCTTCTCCTATGTAGGCGCGCAGAGTAACTCGCAGAGGGGTAGTAGGACGCAAGCGATGGCTGAGGAGAATTTCCACCGACGAAAGGTTTTGGGGTATGGCTTCCTCTTCTAACTCCACCGCACTATTAGGGGGCGGTACATGACTCAAATCCAGTAGGGTATCCATCCAGGGCTCGCGTCGGAGGGGGGGTAGCTGGGTGCCGGCCATCGGCTTAGCACGAGCCGTACTCTCAGCCAAAGCCAGTGAAGGGGGCGCAGATTCTTTCGCCGGCTGTTCTAAACTGTCGGCAATCCGTTCTACTAACCCTTTGGAAGGCTCAGCCACCGCAGAAGGGGAAGAATCCGCCGACCGATCCGAAATAGGCGAAAGAGAAGAACGACAACCCCACAGAAAAAAAATCCCCAAGAACCAGGGCAAAACTTTCATCTAAGCTGGAAGTCAAACGGAATGGTAACCCATACTTTGATGGGTTTGCCGGCTTGAATGCCAGGGGTGAATTCCAGATTAGGCAGCTCCTTTTCTACCGCCTCAGTGAGGATTTTGTGCGGTGAGCGTAGTACCATGTGCTTTTCGTACTTTCCGGTTTTGCCTACCAGGACGCGCACGATTACCTTTCCCTGTATGCCAGCTTCCTTGGCTAGGGGGGGATAGCCTATGCGACGCCGGATATCGTCCATATTTACCGGTTGCGGCTCCTTTTCAACCGCTACAAAAGCCGTAGGATCTGGGTCCTCTTCTTTCTCCACGACTTCTACAGGCTGATTGCCCGTACCGCCTACCTCTCCTATTTCAGGGATAGCATTGGGGTCGCCTTGTACATCTTTGGTGCCAGGGTCTACTTTCATTAGGGTATCTATGTTGGCGATAGTTTCTTCCTTACGCGCCTCCTCTTCCTTGACTACTTGCGGGGGTACAAACTTGATTTGAGCTCTTTGAGGGGGGGGCGGGGGCTGCTCTATCGGAGGCGGCGGTGGCTCATTCTTCTTATCTATTGGAGGCGGCTCCATAAGCTCAGTAATAACCGCGCGCCGCTTCTCCCGCTTGAGCCCATGGAGCTTCGCCTCTATATAGGCCTTTACGAAGGGCACCGCTATGCCTATACCAACGCCACTAATTGCAATAAGTAAAGCTCCCAAAGTGTGGCGCACATAGTTTTTGCGGAGGAAGTAAGCGCCATACTCCTTGTTCCGGCGCGCAAATAGCCTGTCATCCCAATCAAACGCCGCCGCCTTCATAGGCTAAGAGGACTTTATTTGCTTTTTGTACTCCTCTACCATTTCTGCTTCTTCCTTGGTAATATCCACTAAGGCATATTTACGCTGCTGAATGATATTCATCTCATCCAAGATATCCACAAAGTCCTTATATTGAGCTTCGTCCAGCATCTTGATTATAACGATCATTTCGTCGGGGTTTCCGTAGCGTGCGGCTACCTCTTGGCGTCGCTGGAGAAGCACCCGCCGCACGCCTCCCTGCGGGGAAAAGTCAGTCTGATGAAGTTCAGGCTTTTCTATGCCTGTATAGTAATATACTTTTCCTCGTCCTACCAGCAGAGTAATTACCTTACCCTCGGCAATCTTTGGCGGCTCTACCTCATCTTTCTCGGTAATCTTAGGCGGTACTACCACGGGCATTGTATTGGGGGTAGACATAGTGGTAGTGAGCACGAAGAAAGTAAGCAGTAAAAAGCCCAAATCCACCATGGGCGTCATATCAATGCGGGGGCGTTTTCGCGGCTTGCGGGCTTTGCCCTTCTTTTTGCCCTTTTTGGGTGCCCCGCTATCGCCTCCTACTTCCGCTGCCATACCTTAGGATACTTTCTGAGGTCGCGCTTCAAAAGTAGTAATCAAGTTAAACCGATGCACTTTTTGCTCTTTGAGGGTCTCTATTATGCGTGCGATGACGGGGTAGGGCGCCCGTTCGTCCGCCCGAATAACTATCCGCAGCTTGGGATTGCTGTAGCGTGCAAAAAGAATCCACTGTTTCAGCTGATTATTGGCGCTGTCTACAGGTATGGAGGTCCGCTTGTCTATAGCCTTTCGCTCATCCTCCCGTAGGACTAAATAGCCTTTCAGCTGCTCAAAAGGCACACCAATTTCAGGCAAAATAGAGAAGATATGCATTTCCTCTTCGCTGAAAGAGTAGCCGTAGCGTTCCTTAATCTTCTCTAAAATGCTGAGCCGTACATGTTTACTATCTACGCCGAAAAATATTCGTCCGTCCCCTGAAACCGAAATCATAAGGATATCCTGGGCAGGCAGAGGCGTATCGGCTATGGAGGAAGGCAAATCCACCTCTACCGCCTCCGGCGCACGAAACTTGACCGTAAGCATGAAAAAAGTAATGAGCAAAAAGGCTAGATCCACCATGGGGGTCATGTCTATGGCAATGTTCTGCTTTTTAGCCTTGAACTTGCTCATAGCCCCCTAATTTTTGGCCTGGAAGGTCTGCACGATGATATAACCCGCTTCGTCGATCCGATAGGTAATGTCGTCTATTCGGCTGGTAAAGTAGTTATACATCACGGTAGCTATGGTAGAGGTGGTAATGCCCAACGCCGTATTTACCAGCGCTTCAGAAATCCCTGTGGCAAGGGCGACGGCATCTGGAGCGCCCGAGGTGGCCAGTGCCGCAAAGGCCCGAATCATGCCTAACACCGTGCCAATCAACCCAATGAGAGTGGCAATAGATACAATCGTTGCAATGATAGTCATATGCTTCTCCAGCATAGGTAGCTCTAAGGCTAGGGACTCTTCCAGGGCCTTCTGAATACTTACAACTTTCTGCTCGCGGTCCATTTTGGGGTCGTCTTTTACCTGCTTGAGGCGTACTAGGGTTTCACGCACTACGTTGCCTACGGTACCGCGCTGCTTGTCGCACAAGGCCAGCGCATCGTCAATTCGGTCATACTCCAGAAGGTATTCTATCTGCTGGACAAAGGCTTCCATGCTCATCTTGCCCGTTGCGCGCGCTAGGGTGATGGCCCGTTCTATGGACATAGTAATCGCAATAAGCAAAAGCCCTATAGCAATGGGAACTAGCACTCCACCCTTGTAGGCGATACCCAAATAATTCCCCTGTAGCGGGTTATTGCGCGGGTCGCCACCCTCAAAATTGTTAGGATTCCCCAAGATAAAAACATAGATGAGGATGCCGATGGTGATACAGGTAATTATTACGATGGTGGCGAAAAATTCCCTGAGGGCGGCACCAGTTGAACGTACCTGAGGTGCCCCAGAGGCTACGGTAGAAGTAGTGGTCTGGCTCATATCACGGGCAAATATAGCTACTTTCAGTCAAACAATTCCAACCGTCGGTTTTAGACAGAGGGAAGGGCGAAGGTTTATACCTTTGTGCCATGAGCCATCTTTTGCGGGAGGTGGAGTACCTTATAAATGCGCCTTACTACAAGGCTGATTTACCCCCTTTCCGCGCTGGGGATACGGTGCGGCTACATCTTCGGATTGTGGAAGGTGGCAAGGAACGCATTCAGATTTTTGAAGGCATGGTAATTCAGCGCCGCGGGAGAGGGATTAGCGAAACGGTAACCGTGCGTAAAGTATCTGGAGGAATAGGGGTGGAACGGATTGTGCCGCTGCATTCTCCTTTCCTTTTAAAAGTAGAAGTGCTACGGCCCAATCGCACCCGCCGAGCCCGCCTCTTTTACATGCGGGGTCGGGTTGGTAAAGCCCTCAAGCTCAAGCGCCGTGAAGGCTAAATTTGGATTAACCTTTGGTCTAAGCGTCCTTTTTGCCCAAGGATTTCTCAACGAACCGCTCTACTTTCAAGGCAAGATAGGCGTCTTTGCCAAAAAATCGGCTTCGGCTTATAAAAGCCTGCTTAAGAAGGGCCTAAGACCTGAAGAAGCTCATGGGGCGGTTGGTGTGGCGCAGGCCCTGGCTTTAGCGGAGGCCCACCAGTATGCGCCCGCCGAATCGCTCCTTCAGCAGTTTAGCTTTATCCCGCGCGGAGAGGCCACGCCTGAGCTGCGACTTCGCTACTTCTGGACACGGGCCCGCATTCTGCGCGGGCTGGGCCGCCTCAAAGAATCCGAAGAAATGCTGCGCCAGGCTCAGCCCTACACCCAACAGCCCTGGGAAAAAGCCCTGCTAAACCTGGAGCAGGCCGAAAACGCCCTTTATTTAGGCCATTTGTCCACCGCGCAGGCTTATTTGAATGCGGCCTCGGGCTCAGAGAGCTTTCCCCCGCCTTACAGCGGCTACCTAAAAGCGCGCGCTACCTACCTTGGGTGTTGGCTCACTTGGGAAAGAGGGCATTGGGATTCTCTCCCCGCAGCCTTTCCGCCCTTTCCTCCTGATAATCACCTTCGCCGCTATCAATCAGAGTATGCCTACCTACTAGCGGAGGCAGCTTTCTTTCAGGGCGACCGAAAAAAAGCGCGCAAATACCTCAGCCAGAGCCGTAGATTTGCCCAACGCACCTTTCAAAAGGGGCAGGATTTAGCCCTACGGGTTCGGACGCGTCTCCTATTGGATGAGTTTCAACACGCTTCCCGTCGCAGCTATGAGCGCCGCCTGCGCAAGATAAATTCCATCGTAGAGGCCTATAAAGCTCAGAAGGTTCCCCTTACCTATGCGGCTATTGAAGGTTTGGAACACGTGGGTTACGTAGCTCGCCTGACGCGCCGCGAAAATCTGTATGAAAATCTTCTAAGCCTTAGCCTTCAAAGGGCTCAGGGCCTTTTGCTCCTTCGGCTTCAGCGTCAGGTAGCGGCCGTAGGGCGCCTTAGAGGGCGACAATCCATCGCTCTGGGCTACGCCACTCAGAGCGTACTTCGGGCCGAAGAATTCCTACCTACCCCTGCGTTGGATCAGGCGCTCAGCCTGGCGGAATTGGGTACGACGTATTTGGCCTTCTTTCGTCCGCAGCAGGCCGATTCAGCCTACGCTCAGGTACGACGCCTCCTCCGTGCCCTGGGCGATCCCGTAGGCCCGCGCACCTTTAGTCTGTGGGAGCTTCTGGCGCAGCATACCTTGCGTCGCGGCCACTACCCCCAGGCTGAAACTCTTCTGATCTACCAAAAGACGGCGTATGAGCGGCTTCTCCCTAAACCCCAGACAAATCCTGCCTACCTACGCACTGCGCTAGCCCTGGCTAATGTATCCTTGGCGCTGCTTTTGCCTGCGCCGGCGGAGACGCTTCTCCTTGCTATAGATAAGCCGGTCCGCAACCTGCCAGATGCATACCTAAACGAGAAAATAACCTTGGAGGAGACTTTAGGGGATTTGGCGCGGCTCAAGGGAGAATTTCGCGAAGCGGAGCGCCATTATCTGCGTGCCACGCGCCTGCGCAGCCTCCAGCGCCGGGAGAGCAAAGAAACTACCGAAGAGGGCCTAAGTCTCCTGCGGCTAGCCATACTCTACCAGAAAATCGGTCGCTACACCCAGGCTAAAGAAACCTACAACCGCTTGGCTAAGCTCTATCAAGGGGCTCGCGAGGAGGCCGAGGCAGCGGCCTACTATAGCGCGCTTAGCGAATTCTACCTGGAAATAGGGGATTACCCAAAGGCTGAAGAGGCTATCCGCAAGGCTCTGGACCTCAGTAAGCGGCTTTTGGGGCCGACGTCGCCGGGGTATGTGGAAGCGGTTTTAGCGGCGGGACGCCTCGCGGCGGCCTTAGGCCGGTATGACCGCCAAGCGGCTTACCTCCAAGAAGCCCTTCAAGCCCAACTGAGCTTCTATGGCAGTAAGCCAGCGCTTCCGCTTGCCCGCACCCATTACCTTTTAGCCGAAAATGCCCTCCTTCAAGGTAAGCGGGACACCGCTACGTACCACCTGCATCGCAGTGCGTCCATAGCTGAGCTGGCCCAGAACTCGGCACCCTTAGAATATGCGGCGCTTTCGCTGGACTTGAGTGGAGCTTGGCTAGCCTTGGACAGCCTTGCGCGCGCCGAGGAGCGCCTTGCGGCTGCACGCGCTATTTTAGAGGTAGATGCGCCGGCGGGCCACCCGGATCGTCTGCGGACCCTCCTCTATCAAGCCCGCCTGTATCGGGCCCAAGGCCATCACCTCACCGCACTCCGAGAGTACCGTAAATGGCTTGACCTTTGGCTCAAAGCCCACGGTACCCAGCACCCTGAATACCCCTTCCATCTAGCTGAGCTGGCCGATCTCCACTGGCTGGCGCAAAGCTACGCCGCCGCCAAATCCGCTTACAAAAAGGCTGCTTCCCTCATTCTCAAACAGGTGGATAACCTCTTCAATGGTTTCAGCGAAACCGAAAAGGCCCGCTATTGGGCGCGCGTGCGTCGTGTACTGGAGCATTACTACGCCTATGCCTTCAGTCAAGGCACTAAGTCAGACCGCCTACAAGCCTATGAAACCTATCTAGCTACAAAGGCTTTTATCCTGAATGAGACGGCTCAATTACGGGCGCGCTTTGCTTCGCATCCCGATACCTTGGTGCAGCGTACTTTCTACGCCTGGCAGGAGCAGAAGGAATTCCTCGCCCGTCTCTATGCCTATTCCCCAGAGGAACTGCGTACGATGGGCATTAACCTGGCTGAGGAGGAAGCCCGCCTGAATGAACTAGAAAGGCAGCTCGCCCAGTATGCTGGGGATATTCGCCTTTTTCGGGCTAAATGGAGACAGCTTCGTCAAGCCCTTCCGGCGGATGCGGCGGCTGTAGACTGGTTGCGCCTCCGCAGCCCTTTAGCCCCAGATTCTATTATGTATTATGCCGTCATCACCACACGTCAGGCTAAAGAACCGCTGATAGTCTGTTTTCCACGCGGCCGATGGATGGAAACCTATGCCTTTTTCCGCTATAGCCAATCCATACTGAACTTTGAAAAAGACACTGTTTCCTATAAGGCCTTTTGGGCCCCCGTGGCTGAGATACTTCCGCCTACCATCCAAAAACTCTTCGTATCAGCTGATGGCGTCTATAATCAGATTAACCTTTCCACTCTGCCTCTACCTACGGGCGGTTACCTTGCCGACAAATATCAGGTCATCTATCATACGCGCTTAGCGAATCTTCTTCGGCCAGCTCCACCTATTCGGAATTGGGAAGGGCGAAAGGCTCTCCTTCTGGCTAATCCCGCTTTCGCTCCGGATATGCCTGAGGACAGCGTTTACATACCGCCCCTCCCTGGTACGGCCGAAGAAGCCAAAGCGATTCAGGACATTCTACGCAGCGAAGGCATTCTCCCGCTGATTTATCTGGAAAGGCAGGCGAGTGAGCCGCTTCTCTACCAATATACCTCACCTTATATTTTGCATATAGCCACGCATGGGCTTTTCCTGCCTTATGATGAGCGTCTCGGCGGACTGGTAGGTATCCAGGTGAGTAGTGCCTTGGCTAATCCTCTCTTTCGTTCGGCGCTCCTTCTTGCTGAGTCTGGGCGCTCCATGCTGCGTGGAAGCAGCGACGTCAGCCGAGATGGAATTGCCAACGCCTACGAACTTATTTCCCTGCGTCTGCAAAACACCGAACTTGTGGCGCTCTCAGCCTGCGAAACTGGCCTGGGCGAGGTGCAAAATGGTGAAGGCGTCTATGGCCTTCAGCGGGCCTTTCTCATAGCCGGCGCACGAAACCTCCTCCTAAGCCTATGGAAGGTGGATGATGAGGCTACACGGGACTTCATGATTCGCTTCTACCAGGAATGGCTGCGCAAAAAGTTACCATTAGAGGAAGCCTTCTGGAATACGCAAAAAGCCATGCGGGAGCAGCGCTCCGCCCCTTACTTCTGGGGGGCTTTTATTTTGGTGCGACCTTAAAAGCGTTTAAGGATAGCTATGCGCCTCCACCTTACCCCTTCGGCGGTAGCCGAGCTGCAGCGCATACAAAAAGCCCAAGCGGCGACCTTAGGCTTTCGGCTTTATGTGAAAGCGGGGGGTTGCGCGGGACTAACTTATACCTTAGAGCTGGCCACCGAAATCCCCCCAAGCGACGAGAAAATTGAGTTGGAAGGGCTTACCTTCTTTGTGCCTTCGGCGCAGGTGAGCTTGCTGGATGGCTTAGAGATAGACTATCCGACGGGCTTAGCCGCACGCGGCTTTGTCTTCCATAATCCCCAAGCGCGCCGTACCTGTGGCTGCGGCAGTTCATTCTCCATCTAAATTTCTACCTTTGCGCCATGCCTATCTTAGACCTTCCCCAGCAGTATGAGGTTACCCAAATCTGGCCGCCCGACCTCGCCGAAGCGGACTACCGCGCCTACTTAGAGGAATTCAATCGCTTCCTTACGGAGAATGGAGCGGAAATCGTCAATCAGGAAGTTTGGGGTTTGCGGCGGCTGGCCTATCCTATTCGCAAGCGGGAAGCGGGATATTATGTATATACGGAGTTTCGGGCGCGGCCTTCTTTTATCGCGGCCCTTCGGCAGTACCTAGCCCTGCGTCCTTACGTGATGCGAGAGCTTATCGTCAAGCTAAATAAGCACGCCATAGAGTTCAACCGGCGCCGCCAGGAAAAACTCAGAGCCCAAGCAACCTCCTCTGACGTATGAGTATAGAAAAAGGGTTAGGTCCGGCTCCCTCTAATCCGGCGCTGGCCGTTTTATCCGGCGTACGCCAGCGGAAAAAATTCTGCTTCTTCAAGCGCAGCGGGATCAAATATATTGACTACAAAGATCCCGACTTTCTCTTCAATTTCATCAACGAACAGGGGAAGATTTTGCCGCGCCGCATTACGGGCACGAGTTGGAAGTATCAGAAGCAGCTGGCGCGGGCTATCAAGCGGGCGCGCCACTTGGCCCTTCTACCCTTTGTGGCTGATAATCTCAAATAGAGTATGGCTGCTCGTACCGTAGAAGTCATTCTACGCACCGAGATAGAAGGCCTGGGGGGGAAATACGATATTGTTCGGGTGCGCCCCGGCTATGCGTGGAATTATCTTATTCCCAAGGGTTTGGCGGAGCTGGCTACGGAGGGCGCTAAGCGGCATTTGGCGGCCCATTTGCGCCAGATTGCTAATAAGCTGGCGCAAGAGAAGGCGGCCGCAGAGCAGCTGGCCGAAAGCCTGCGCCGCCTCCACCTCCGCCTGCCTATGCTGGCCGGAAAAGAAGGTAAGCTCTTTGGCGCCGTAACGCCCCAGCAAGTGGTGAATCTTTTGGCCGAGCAAGGATATACGCTGGAGCGGCGGCAAATTCACTTCCCCGCCCCCATTCGTACGCTGGGCTCCCATGAGGTAGAAATCCGCCTCCACCGAGAGGTAAGCGTACGCCTTCCCCTAGAGGTCGTACCAGCCGAGGAAGAAACCTAAGTGGCTTCGCTACGCCCTAGGTTAGCCAGCTAATTTCTGCTAGGGTAGAGCCAGCCTTAGGGCGCCTTTCAGGCTTGGAAGATATTAGCTACGGGCCAGCTCAGCCGAGTTTGAAGGCGGTTTGGGCCCTTAGGGTATTTCATGCCAACTGAACCTACCCAACTCCCCTGTCATAACCGCGCTAATGCCTCCGACAAGATGTCCGTTTAGGCTGCGCATAACCTGGCGGGCCCTCTTAGGGCTTCGGCCGCCTCTAAGCGGCGCGTTTATCCACCTCTTACGACTCTGCTAGGCTGGCAAAGCAGGTAAGAGAATGGCGCTTTCTCGGCCTAAGCCTGTCTGCAAATGTGTTAGCTCCGCTGGGAAGCTCTAGGGCTGAGTTAGGCTAAGGGCAGAAGGCGGTTTATTCTTTGCTCAGGAATAAGATTTCCACCCGCCGGTTACGGGCGCGGCCGTCTTCGGTAGTGTTGGGGGCTATGGGGCGGGTGGCACCGTATCCTCGGGCAGTAATCCGCCGCGCGGCAATCCCCTGGTCAATCAAAAACTGCCGCACCGCCTCTGCCCGTCGCTGAGAGAGATTCTGATTGTAGGCGGGATGACCTACGCTATCGGTATGCCCCTGTACCTCTATCCGCCAGCTAGGGTTCTGGCGAAGTATCTCGGCTACTTTGCGTAGCTCTACTTCGGACTCAGGCCGCAGCGTGGCTTTGTCAAAGTCAAAAAATACATTTCGCAGGGTGATAGAGGCGCCTTTATCTATCCTGCGAAGGGGTATTTCCAGTACGTAAGCGGTGTCTTTTTGGGAAAGGTCTAAGAATTCGCTATAGGGCAGGTAGCCTTCGGCCTCGGCGAAGAAGAGGTAGGACTGGCCAAGGGGTAGCGAAAGCAGAAACTCGCCCGTAGCAAAGTTGGCGGAGAGGGCGCGCAGAGTGTCCCGTGTTTGGGGGTCCAACGCGTATACGCGAGCGGTCACGGCGGCTCCGCTCTGGGCCTCAATTACCCGCCCGCGCACATACGAGGCGATCCCCTCAGGATGCAGCTCCGGCCACACCCGAAAGCAATAAATATCATCCTTTCCCAGTCCGTCGGGCCTGTTTTCTAGCACGATGTAGGCCTCATCGCCGTGTGCATCTATCACGATAACCCGTTCGTTTTCAGGGCTATTGAGCGGGTAGCCAAGGTTACGGGGCGGTGTCCAGCCCGTGTCCGTGAGAAAGGAGACAAAAAGGTCATAGCCGCCTAGACCCGGATGCCCATCTGAGATAAAGTACAGTGTTCGTCCATCCTAGCGATAAAGGGGAAATGCTCATTGCCAGGAGAATTGACGGTTGGACCTAGGTTGACGGCCGCCCCCCACTTGCCGTCTCTCCAGTCGGCATACCAAATATCCGACCCACCTCTTCCGCCAGGTCTATTGGATACAAAATATATCCGTTTGCGGTCGGGAGTGAGAGAAGCGTGCGGTTCCCAAAAGCGGCTATTCAGCGTGGTGAGATTCGCTGGCTCGGTCCAGGTGCGACCTCGTAATTCGGAAAAATAAAGGTCACATGACCCTACTCCCGTGGGATGATTGCAAATCATATATATCACCATTTGGCCATCGGCGGAAACTTCACAGATGCCTTCGTGGTATTTAGTATTGAGGGGGGCTTCCAAGGGGCTGAGCAGCCTTCCAGGGGGTGCTCTTTGGCGTCGCGCTCGCACCAATAGGTGTCCTCCGTAAGCTCGTCGGGTTTAGCCCTTTTAGGCCCCATCCGAGTAAGATAGAGGGTGCGCCCATCCGCCGTAAGGGTAGGTCCGTATTCGCTGTATTTGCTATTTACCTGCGGTCCTAAATTCTTGGGAAAAAAGGGGACGGGCACAGGGAGAAGCGCAGTATCCGAAAGGATTATCTTACCCTCACTCCCGGTTACTTTGGGTAGGTCATGAAGCGTGCTTTTGGGACTGGGTAGCACATACTGCCGCCAGAGAAAGGAGAGGGAGTCTTCGTAGCCTTCGGCCGCATACACGCTCCCTAAGAAGTAAATGCCCCATTTCCGCTCTAGTAGCGAGGTCCCTTGCAGCAGTTGCCAGCCCACCGCTCGAAGCGCCGCATAGTTTTTCTGCCCTAAAAGGAGCCTACCTTTATATACCGTAGCTCTCAGCGCTGTGGCCGGCACTTTTTGGGCGGCTTCTAAGAGCCTTAGGGCTTTGAGAGTGTCGCCCCGACGAGCTACATGTACGGCCTCCTCATAGGCGTCTTGGGCCCAAAGGCAAGTAATCCCCACAGCCCCGAAGAGCAGCGAGCGGAGCCTCCCCATACGAGCAAAGGTATAGGCTCTTTTTTCAGCCCAAGCGCCCTATGCCTAAGAGGCGCTAAGGGCGGGCGCAGCATCCTTTAGGCCCCCTTAAGGCTAAGAGGCATTCGGAGCTTTTGGCAGGTAAAAGGCCAGTGGCTTTTCGGCTTTAGCCCTTCCACCCCCTGTACAGTTTCTCTGTCGCCCAACCCACCCGAATCATGAGAGCCTGTAAAATAGGGTAGCCCTCAAGTTCGCCTGAACAGCTGGGGGTGAGTAAGGCTTCTAAGCCTATCCTTTTGGGTAGGCTTAGAGGCCAGCCACAAGGGCATGGGCTGAGGGCTAGTTTGGGTTCTGGGTCATACGCGTAGGCCCTGGGGCTCGTTAGGCTGGACAGGATGGCCTTTTTTACCTTTGGGCTATGAGCCGTTGGGTTTCAAGCCTGTTTGGTTCGCTTCTTTCGGCGCAGTCGCTTCTGCAGACGGCGGATAGCCTCCTCAAACAGGGGCAATACGCAGCGGCACTGGCGCTGTATGACTCGCTTTTGCGGACGGAGGCGATGGCGGATACGCTGCGGTTGCGGGTGTATCTCCGAGGGGCTGAGGCGTGGGGTGGTGTGAATAAACCTACCGAAGCCCTTCGGTGGATAGCCCCGGCAGAGACGTTGGCGCTATGGCTGGGGGACACGCTTCGGTATGCGGAGCTGCTGGGGTGGGAAGGACTGTACTATTTTCAGCGGCGGGCGTATGCGGAGGCGGAGGGGGCATTACAGCGGGCTATTGGGCTGGTGGAGGGGGTAGGTGCGCAGCAAAGCCTTCTGTATGCGGTGCTGTGGAGGCGCTGGGGGCTTGTGGCACACGATCAGAGGAAGTATGAAGAAGCGGTAGAGCACTATCGCCGAGGGGCTCAGGTGCTGGAAGGACTGAGATTGGTGGAACATCCTGAATATGCTCGCATCTTAAGTAGCTTGGCGAATGCGTATCGAGCTCAAGGTCGGTATGCAGAGGCGGAGGCATTGTTTTTGGAGGTTAAGGGAATACAGGCAAGAGTACTGGGGGTTGAGCATCCCGAGTATGCTCGCACGCTGAATAACCTAGCGAGTGTGTATTATGCTCAGGGGCGGTATGGGGACGC
>JANXCX010000018.1 GCA_025059535.1 Bacteroidia bacterium | reverse complement strand
TACCAACTTTCCTGCGCGTCAGGCTCAAGAGTGTCCAGAAAGTCGCTACATTATTCCCGTCGTGGTGCATATTATCCATTCAGGATGGGGGCAGCCGGATAGCCTACCTGCTGCGCGCGTGCTGACTCAAATAGAACAGCTCTTCAATGACTATCGTCGCCGCCCCTATACGAAAGGCTATGGGTCTGGGGTGGATGCAGAGATAGAGTTTTCCTTGGCTACGAAAGCTCCGAATGGAAGTCCCCACAGCGGTATTACCTATACGCATTACCGCGATGCGGGCCTTGCAAGTCCGCGAGTAAATATGACGGGCTCGCAGGCCAATGCCCGTACACTCAAGACGAATGTCACCTGGCCCAAGGATAAATATCTGAATATTTGGGTAGTGCGGGAGATATGCCAAAATTCAGATAATTGTCCCGAGCCCGATGTCTTGGGCTTTGCTACTTTGCCAGGCATGAGCCAAGAGGAGCAAGGGGTGGTGGTCTCCTCAGCTTACTTTGGAAATACCAGCGGTGGTCAAACTACTACCCATGAAAATGGCCATTACCTGAATCTTTACCATACCTTTCAAGGCGATTTTGCTCCTGCCGGTTGCACGGGCTTATCCGTATCCACCTGCCTTACGCAGGGCGATAGAGTCTGTGATACGCCTCCCTCGCGCATACCCAACTACGGTAATGCGCGCCGCCAGAATACCTGCCAGGAGGATATTCCTATTCTGGGTGGAGATGCGCCAGACCAGGTACGCAACTTTATGGACTATCTCAGCGATCCATCCTTGGATCTATTTACGCAGGGTCAGGTTTTTCGTATGCACAATGCGCTGGAGAATGCCTCAAACCGCCGTACTTTGTGGCAGTCTTCTAACCTGCAAGCCACGGGGACAGGTCCTTATGGACGGGTAAAGGCGAATTTCGCCATTAAGGGTTGTGAGCAGCCTCCGTGCTATGTGTGTCCGGGTCAGCCTATTGAGCTAGTAAGCTATAGCTGGGGGCAGCCTTTTACTTTTCGGTGGGAAATTCGGCAGGGGGCCACGGCGGTGGCTACCTCCACGAATGGGCCCTGCGCTACCCTACAAGCCCCAAATACGCCCGGCACCTACGACGTATATCTGCGCGTGCAAAATTTTGTAGCCTCCGCCGAAACTACTTACCGTAACTTCCTGATAGTGCGTGATCCTCAGCAGGTGGCTAGCTACCCTTTTGCGGAAGGCTTTGAGGGTGGTACCTTCCCGCCTCAAGGGTGGATCGTGGTAAATCCCGACTACCAATTGCGCAATTCTGTAATTACCTGGGATAGGTACAGTATGCCAGAGGGTGGGGGATTTGGCCAAAGTAATGCCTGCGCGCGCCTCCGCCATCACCGTTACTACAATAAAGGGCAAGCGGATTACCTCATCTCCCCCCCTATAGCTATACCTACTTCGGCCCAGAATCCTGGTGTAGCCTTTGAGGTCTACTACCGAGCGGTGCGATGGAGCGGTACCATAAGCGGCGTAGGTACGAGCCATCCCCTCCTGTATGCCGATACCTTGGCGGTGTACGTATCGGAGGATTGTGGGAGCACGTGGGCGAAGATTTACGAGGAGGGCGGTGAAGCCCTGGATGTAACCGGAAGCGCCATACAAGCCCTGAATTCTTCCTATCCCACCGAGGTTTTTCCACCCGAAGGGCCAAATAATCAGTGGGTTCGAAAAGCCGTTCGCTTAGGCGACCAGTACAAGGGTAAAACTATCTTGCTCCGCATAGAAAGCCGCACGGGAATGGGGAATAACCTATACTTGGATAATGTACGGGTGGCGGATAACCTCCAACCCGTTGGGTCGCTCTTAGTGCCAGAAAAAATTCACGTCTCTGTGGCCCCCAACCCAGCGCAAGCTGAAACTTTCCTCCTAATTAATGGCGCTGCAGGAAATAAGGTTCGTTGCAAGCTCCTCACTCTTTCAGGTCAGCTTATTTGGGGTAGTGTATTCACGGTTACGGAAGATTCATATAGCATGCCTTTGCCTATAGCGGAACTGGCGGCGGGGGTATATATCGTAGAGGTGGAGATAGGCGGGCGGCGGTGGGTGCAGCGTCTTTTGCGCTAGAGGGGGGTTAGCGGAGTGGAGGGATGGAGTGGGAAGCGTATGTGGAGGGGGTAGGGGCACCCCCTATGCACTCCCAGCGGCTCTCGGTAGCTGTGCGCTTCCCCCGCACTACAGGGGAAGTAGAAGAGGCTTTAGGCGTTTCTCCTCATGTAGTATTAGTGGGCTATCCCTACTATGCGCGACCCGAGCGAATCTACCGCTTTTCGGTCTCTACGACTCGCCTGCGTCGTCAGCTTTATCGGCTGGCTTTACCCAGCCTAGCCCTGCGAGCCGTAGATTTAGGTGATCTACGCGCCCCGGCGTATTTAGAGCCTCTGGCTAAGGAGCTTCTGCGGCGCGGTCACCGGTTGATTGTGCTGGGGGGAAGTCAGGATGCGGCCCAGGCCCTTTTTCGCGCCTTAGCGGCGCAAGAAGCCCCTTTTACCTATACCCTCATAGACCGCAAGCTGGACCTCTTAGACCCTATTTGTGTTGAGGAGCATCCTTATCGGGTTTATCATCGGGAGATGCTGCTGGACAGAGAGGTGGAGGTACCCGTATGGGGTCAAATGCTGGGTCTGGCTTGGCATTGGGTTAGCCCAGGCGAAGAGGAAGTACTCCATGCCCAGCTGCGCATGCCCTACCTGCGGCTTCATGAGCTTTTGGCTGAACCGGACCGGGCCGAACCCTTTCTCCGTACCGCCGCTTTGATTAGTGTGGATTTGGGGATTCTGCGTGGGGCCGAGGCCCCCGCCGTGCTTGACCCAGAGCCCGAAGGCCTGCCGGTAGAAATAGCCGCTAAACTCATGCGCTTTGCCGGGATGGGGTATCGTTCCGATGTGTTTCATTTAGCTAACTACTTCCCTCAACGGGACACCGATGGACGTACGGCGGCCGCCGCTGCCCTTCTCGTGTGGTATTTTATAGAAGGGCTGCTCAATCCGCCGGTAGATTTTCCGGCGCCAGACCGTACCAATCTAGAGCGGTATGTAGTGCCTGTACCCGATGCGGGGGTGCGCCAGCTTACCTTCTACCAACATCCCCTCACTGGGCGCTGGTGGCTTGAAATAGTGCGCGAGGATGGCTTGGGGCCCTCCCGCCTTTTCCCCTGTACGCGTCGGGAATACGAAGAAGCCATAAGCGGGGAAATACCGCGCCTATGGTACCTCTTACAACTTGCTGTGCCTGTCTAAACCCGTTGAGCGCGTTGCTCTGCCCATAGACCTAAGACCAAAACATGCCATAGGAAAATGGCCCATTCGGAGTGGCCGCGTAGAAAAGCTCGGTAGTAGGTGGCGAGGCGCTTTCGGTGAAGGGGTAAATCCCAAAGGGGCGATTGCGAGCTGTAAAGTAAGGCATTGAGTCGTTCTTTCAGGGGGCCATTTAGCCATTTGGGCAAGGGCGGGGCAAACCCTTGTTTGGGGCGCTGCCAGAGCGCCGGTGGAAGATACCCACGTAAAAGCATTCGGAGGATGCGCTTGGTTTGGCGCCCTCGGACCTTAGCGGAGGTAGGCAAACGAGCGCTTAGGGCTACCAGTTCAGGGTCTAGAAAGGGCTCGCGCGCCTCCAAGGCATGGGCCATAGTGGCCCGATCTACCTTCTGAAGCCCATCATCGGGAAGGTATATGTAAAGGTCTAAAAGTTGCCGCATGGGAAGAGAGTCCCAATTTTCGGCCGCTAGGCTGTCCGCATAGGGTATAGGGTCGAAAGGTATCGTAATCAGAGTACTGGCTAAGAGCTCCGGAAAAGGCTGAATGAGTTCGCCGTAATGGCTACCCCTTAGGTGGCGCAGCTTGAGGAGTTTTCCTATGGCGTTATGTTCGGGCAAAAGCCGGCTTAGAAGGCCTAAAGGCATAGCCTTAGTCAGCCAATTGGCCCACCGAAGCAGCTGGCGTGAGTGGCGGTGGCGCACATAGCCGCCGAAAAGCTCATCCCCGCCATCGGCCGAAAGAACTACTTTCACCCTTTCACGTGCAAAGCCCGCTAAGGCATATACGGCGAGCGCCGAAGCATCTCCAAAAGGCTGCCCGTAAAGGGTAGGAAGTTTTTCCAAAAAACTCAGAAGGTCATTGTCAGAGAGGTAAAGCGTGTAGTGCGGTAGGCCCAGATATCGGGCTATCTTTTCGGCGTAAGGGGCTTCGTCGTAGGCAGCATCCGAAAAGCCTAAGGTGAAGGCGGGCAGATGGGTGTGGGCTCTTTTGGCCAGCAGAGCGGCTACTATTGAGGAATCCAGCCCGCCGCTCAGAAAGAGGCCTACGGGGACATCGGCTACGAGCCGCCGCTGGAAGCTCTGGAGGAGGGTTTCTTCTACTTCCGATAAGGAGGGTGGAGCGGCTGGAGGGCCAAAAAATACCCGTTCGGGCTCCCAGTAGCGGCGAATCTCGTAGCGGCCCCCCTGAAAGCGCAAATAGGACCCTGGAGGAATCTGCCAGATATGCTCGTAGAAGGTGTAGGGGCTGCGTAGAAAACCATAACTGAGGTAAAAATGGAGCCGGTCGGGCGAAGTAGAGGGCGTAGCCGAGAGGACCGCTATTAGGGCAGACAGCTCGGAGGCGAAAATAAGCGTTTCAGCCGTGTAGGTGTAGAAGAGGGGTTTGACGCCGAAGCGGTCGCGCACCAGCCAGAGGGCCTCCCCATCCCATAAGGCGAAAGCCCACATTCCACGGGCGCGCTGGAGGACCTCCAGCCCCCAATGGCGCCAACCTAAAAGAAGTACCTCGGTGTCCGTTTGGGTGGTGAAATGTTCGCCCGCCTTTTTCAAAAGCTGGCGCAGTTCGCGGAAGTTGTACACTTCACCGTTGTAAGTAATTACAAGGCCGCAGCGAGTCATAGGTTGGGCGCCGGCTTCGGATAGATCAAGGATAGCCAGACGTCTATGGCAAAAGCCCAAGGGCTGGGTAGGGTGAAGCCAAAAGCCTTCGCCGTCAGGGCCGCCATGCCGCTGGGCCTGGGCTAAGCGGTGCAGCTTTTCCCGAAGGTCATCAGGCGTTAGGTAGCTGCTCGTATGGTAAATGCCGCCTATGCGACACACAAAAGCAAAAATAGGTCTAAGGCCCACTTAGATGGGCAGGGCTATTTTTGTGCTGTGCTCAGGCCCTATATAGGGCTTATCCTACTGGGCCTTTTGAGAGCGCAGGTAGTTTTGGAAGGCGTTGTGGTGGATAGCCTTGGGCTGCCTGTGCCCTTCGCAGCGGTACGCAATCGGCGCACGCAGCAAGGGGTCTTGACGGATTTAGCGGGGCGATTTCGGCTTTTAGTCCAATGGGGCGACTCCTTAGAGATACGCTGCTTAGGCTATGCGCTGACGTACGTGCGCGCCGAGCCGGGCAGCACTCTTATTATTTTACCAGCGGCGCCGATAGAGCTTCAGCCCATAGTAATTCGGGCTTCAGATAATCCCGCGTATGCGCTGGTGCGGCGCCTTTTAGCGGCAGAGCCCCAGTGGAACCCCCTTCGCCGCCCGCACGCCTATAAAAGCTACAATAAATTCACTATTACCTTGCCCGACTCCCTGCGCGACCCAGTCGCTGATTCCCTCCTGCCACCCGTGCTTTTTCTGTGGGAGACGGAAACCGAGAAGGTATACCTTTCTGCGGCGCGTCAGCGTGAGGTTCTTGTAGCTCAGAAGATTGTAGGCGATTTACCTATCAGAAGCCCATTTTCGCCGACCTCCTTCCAGCCCCTAAGCCTTTATGAAAGTTGGCTTTATATTTTGGATCAGCGTATTGCCAGCCCTGTCGGTGCGTCGGCCTTAGCCTACTATGACTATGCCATTCGGGATACTCTGTATGAAGGGGAAGATACTTTAGTAACCCTGAGCTTTTTTCCTCGGCCTGGTCGGGCGGAGTGGGCGCTGACGGGCCAAATGGTAATAAGTCTGCCGGATGCGGCTTTGCGTAGCTTTCAGGGGGAGATACGGTGGGTCCCACCCGGGCGCGCCTTTAGCCCAGTATTTTTCAAGATGCAGCAGCACTATACAAAGCTGGGGGATTCCCTATGGTTTCCCATGCAGCTTCATGCGGAAATCGGGCTATGGGCGCCTCAGGCTAAACGGGATATAGTGCTGGTGGGACGCAGTCGCTCTTTTCTGTGGGGAGTTGAAGTGCCGCCAAAGGAAAAGAAAGTATTTCTGCAGGAGAGTGTTGTGGAGGCTTTGACGCCCCGGGAGCCGCAGCGTCTGGAGCCGCTTACAAGTCAAGAGAGGTATTCGTATCAGATTCTGGACTCTCTTATTCGGGCTTCTGGCCTGCGGCGGCGCTGGGGGTGGCTGATGGATCTTCCAGCCCTGGGCTTAGGACGCTTAGCGGTGGGCCCAGGGTACCTTCTTCTTACGCCCCTCCTGCTTTACCACGAGGCTGAGGGTTGGCGGCCCCAGATTGGCTGGGAAATCAGCGAGCGCCTTCTGCCCTACGCCCGAGTAGGGGTATGGATAGGGTATGGTACCTACGCTCAGGCGGGACGGTTAGGTACTCCCTGGCGCTATGGCGGTTTCATAGAAGTAGGCGGGCTCAATGCGCTGCGCCTGTTTTTCTCGGATGATGTGCGGGAAGTCACTCTACCCCGCCTTCTGGATGGCTCGCTCAGATTACCCCTAGGCGGGTCGTCGCCTTATGAGTCTACCCTACGCGCTTATGCCTTCCGTTGGGAAGATTTAGTGCGGGAGCGCCAGTGGGGGGCTTTGGGTCGGCTTGCGGTAGGACGGGGCCTATGGGTAGGGAGTAGCGCCGCCTATGTAGTACGGCTTGGTCCTACGGCGAGCTGGCGCGGCTATGTGCTAAGTCTGCGGGGCGAATACTTTCCGCATGCCCTACTCCTGCGCCGTGGGGCGCTTTTCTGGCGAGCCGAATACAAGGGCCCCCGCTTAGCGGGCGAAATAGGTATCCTAAGCCCCACAGAACCCGCCGGCCAGGCCTCTTATTGGATCCAACTTGATGTTTGGCATGCCTGGGCATGGGGGTGCTGGGCGGAAATGGAAGGGCGCTTCAGCGCCGGCCACCTTTACCGTCCCCTAAGTCCTTTGTGGTACTTTCGGTTGCGCACGCTCAGCGACTCGTACGTAGGAATGCCTTTAGCGCTGGCCGCTCACCCGGTACCGCGCACAAGTCAGACGGTAGCTTATCTTTTCTACACTTGGCGAATTCCTAACCGACGCTTTCCTGGGCCTTCTTGGCGGCCTACGCCTGCCCTGCATCTTCAAGCCGCTTGGGCTGAGGCTACCTGGTATCCCGAAGCCGGCCTTTCCTTACAGGCCTGGCTGCCCCAGACCCTCCTGCGACTTTTACCTTCCTTAGGTCTTCTTCAATTCGGCCTTTATACTAGCTTACAGTCTCCCCGGCTCCAGCAGCGGTGGTACTTTCGTCTTACCATCTGAGAACCGGATTAACCTAATTTTTGTTACCTTCGCCCTGTGAGTATATGGCGCAGCTGGCTGAAAACCCTCTTACCGTGGAGGGAAACAGCTTCCGCTTCGCAACCTTCCAACCCTTCTGAATCAATTCATCCAGCCTCTGCCTCTCCCCTCGTTTCGGGGCTGAATACTTCCTCAAAGCCTAATGGTTCCTCTCAAATCCTTTTACAGCTGGAGTATGTACGACTCCTTCCCATAAAAGAGTGGGTTCAGCAAACAGTTTCTCCCTATGCGTGGGATAGGGTGGTGATACGCTCCCTGAGCCGTGTGCGGGCGATGGGTCTTTCCTTAGGCTCTCTCCTAAATCCTCTCCCTCACGCTGTTGTGCCTTCTTCTATTCTGCAAGTCATTTTGGCCTCCCTCCGGGAGATGTATGGGATTGAGTTACCTCAGGATGTCCTTTACAAAGCAGCATCGGTATGAGGGTAGAAGTAGATACGCTTTTTCAGGTGCGTGCTGCGCGCGGGTCAGTAGTGCTTGGCGGAGAGCCGCATGTAGTCCATTGCCACTATTACAATCACTTCTTGCAAACTAGCATAGAAGATGCCGAGGATCTCTATCCCGTGGAAGAGGTACTGGTGGGCACAGCCCAGGAGATAGGGCATAGCCTATTTAGGCGGCTTTTTGCCGAGCTGGATGTGCGGGATGTAGGTCGGCGGAAAGCTCTGGTGGAAAGCATTTACAGTACCTGCGGCTTTGGTAAGGTGGATTTAGGCGGGGTAAATTCAGAAGGAGGGACGCTCGCCACGCCGTACGAGCACTACGCCTATACCTATGTGGCTACGTTTCCGCCTCGCCCGCCGCATAAGCGTGGGGTAGCGTATTTTTCTCAGGGGTATTTGGCAGGGGCCCTAGAGGCTATTTATGACTTGCCCCTAGGCAGTATGGGCAGTCGCCAAGTAGCCTGCCTCACAAAAGGGGACTCCGAAGTGCGCTGGGAGTTTTTCCGTCTAAATCATCCTCTCCCTCTTAGCCCTTCGGTGGGTGAAGGTAGGTACGAGGAAGCCGAGCTTTACCAGCCTTCCTTTACGCGGGTACCGATGAGGCAAATTCGCGACGCCGTCCTCCGCCTACCTTTGGGGCCAGATAGCGAAACCGGCCTAATTGAGGCCTTTGGGGTAGTACTTACCCGGCTGCCAGGAAACTATTACAGCCTTATTTCGGAGCGCCACCTGCGCCGAATGGTAGAGGCGGTAGGACCTGAAGTGGCCGATGTAGTTTTAGACATGCTTATAGAGTCAGGGCATGTGTGCGCCTTCAACACCTTAGGAGGGGTTATGCAGAGTGCGGAATGGGATGCCATAGTGCGTCCGCATTTGGACGGCCCTGAAAGCTGGATTTATGGGATCTCGGCGGTTCTGCCTGCGCTTGGGTGGGGAATAGTGCAGATTTCCGTACCGCCTACCCCTGCCTCATGGAGGCTCAGCCTGAAAAACTGGTACGAAAGTACAGCCATAGGCGCGTTATCCCATCCAGCTTTGGATCATTCACCCTTTGCACGCGGGCTTTTTTCAGGGATCATGGCCCTTGTTTATGTGGCTCGCCTACACGAGCAGCAAGTTATGTTTGATGGCGCGCTCTACCGAAATCTTTTCCAAAATGGTAGGCGGTATGAAGGGACGTTTGTGGAGAGCCGTTTGGCTGGTGGCACTGCGGATGTGATGGAAGTAAAAACTAAGTGAAAGCGCTAATACAGTGCCGGCAAATTCAGGTATGCGCTTGGCGGGTCAAATACCTGCTTAGGCTGGAGAAGCCACTTGAGACTGGAGCGTGGCGGGCCTTAGCGGATAGCTGGCCAGGTAGTACGCTTCAACTTACCCTTCTAGGCGAGGGTAGGGTGCTTTATACGCTTAGCTTGGCTGAACGGAAGGGTGCGCTTACAGGTAGTAGCATGAGTGCAGATATCTATGCCGTGCTTCTGCGTGCGGAAGCGGCGCCGCTCCTCAGAGAGCTTATGGCTAAGTTAGAGAGCCTATTGTAGGCGTACCATTTCGCAGCCGGTCTGGCCTAGCCGTACGGTGATAGAGCCACCGCGCACCTCGCCTTGGCCTGGGCTATAGGCGCTATATTGGAGGATCCAGCAGCGTGTGCCACCACCGAAAGCGTTGCCCCCACTGCAGCTGTGGGGCATAGCCCCCAGGCTATAGCGAAGGGTGTATTTTTTCACATTTTGGGCGTTACAGCGGGGTTCAAAAGTAAAGGTATCAGTTCGGCTGTAAAAGCTCTGCCAAAGCTCTTTCGTACCGCCCTCAGGCAAGGCATAGCTTAGGCGCAGGTAGAGCGTATCTATCTGCTGCTGAGCCAGAAGCCGCGCAAAATTCCCGTCAAACCAGAAACCTACGGTAAATTCGTACTCACATACTTCGTTGTTAGCCTTATTGCAGTCGCTGCAGTAGTTTGCGGCGGCTTCATACAGGCAACCTTCTTTTCGGCGACAGCTGTTTAGGGATAGCAGGATGGAGAGCGCAAGGAGGCCGCGGCGTTTTAGGCGCATGGCCAAAATTAGTTAGAAACCGCTATCTTTGTGAAATGCGAGATCCTGTGTTTGACTGGATAGAGCTAGAGCGGCGGCGGCAAGAGGAGGGCCTAGAGCTGATAGCGTCGGAAAACTACGCCAGTCCAGCGGTGCTGCGAGCTTTGGGTTCGGTGCTGAATAATAAGTATGCCGAGGGCCTACCAGGGAAGCGCTACTATGGGGGTTGTACTTATGTAGATGAAGTAGAGCGGCTGGCGCAGGCGCGTTTGAAGGCGCTTTTTGGGGCCGAGTGGGTAAATGTACAGCCTCATTCTGGCGCGCAGGCCAATGCGGCAGTATTACTAGCCCTGCTCAAGCCGGGCGAGAGGCTGCTTAGCTTTGCGCTAGACCATGGAGGGCACCTTACGCATGGTAGTCCCCTCAATTCCTCTGGTAAGCTCTACACGATAGCCCACTACGGCGTGCGCCCCGATACCTACCGGCTGGACTATGACCAAATTCGGGAAAAAGCGCGTGAGTTTCGGCCCAAGGTAATTCTTGCAGGGGCCAGTAGTTACCCGCGGGATTGGGACTGGGTGGCTTTACGGCAGATCGCCGATGAGGTGGGAGCTTTTCTAGTGGCGGATATTGCCCATCCGGCCGGCCTGATAGCGGCTGGCCTCCTAAATAACCCTCTGCCTCACTGTCATGTTGTAACGAGTACCACTCATAAAACCCTGCGTGGCCCACGTGGCGGGGTGATTATGATGGGCCGAGATTTTCCCAATCCGTTTGGCGAGCTTACGGCCAAGGGCCAGCCTAAAAAAATGAGCGCTTTACTAGATGCGGCCCTTTTCCCGGGAATTCAAGGCGGGCCACACATGCATACGATTGCCGCTAAGGCGGTGGCGTTTGGAGAGGCCCTGCAGCCAGAGTTTCGCCAATACGCCCAGCAGGTTATTCGGAATGCCCAGGCTCTGGCTGAGACCCTTATGGAGCTGGGGTATAAGGTGCTTACGGGTGGCACGGACAATCACATCGTACTGATAGACCTCAGTCCCCAAGGTCTCACAGGCGCCCAAGCAGAGAAGGCTCTTGAAAAAGCGGGCATTACAGTAAACAAGAACCTGATTCCTTACGATCCTCAGCCGCCTCTGCTGACAAGCGGTATACGGCTGGGTACGCCGGCCCTCACTACGCGCGGCTTTACGCAGACGGAGTTCCAGCAGGTAGCGCGTTGGCTGGATGCCGCGCTTCGCCACTGGCAGGAGGAAAGCTACTTAGCCAATCTGCGTCAGACGATTCGGGAGTTTCTCCAAGCCTATCCTTTGCCCTACGCCGCAGATTCAGCCTTCTCCGAAGCCGTTTTACCTTACCTTGCCGAAAGTAAAGCCTAATTATCTGCTACCTATGCGACAGGCTAAAGTTTTTGAAAGGGTTACGATAGAGGAAGTTCAGGCTTACTGGGATAGGCGACCGTGTAACATCCGCCACTCCCCTAAGCCGATTGGAACAAAGGAGTACTTTGACGAGGTGGAGGCACGCAAGTATTTTGTTGAGCCGCACATTCCACGCTTTGCCGAGTTTCCCCGTTGGAAGGGTAAGCGCGTATTGGAAATTGGCTGTGGGATAGGTACGGATACTATCAACTTTGCCCGTCATGGGGCCTATGTCACGGCGGTGGACCTTTCGGAAAAGTCTTTGGAAATTGCCCGTCAGCGTGCAAAGGTGTATGGGCTAGAGGATCGGATTACCTTTATTCAGGCGAACGCTGAAGAGCTGGACCGTTATGTACCCGTAGAGCCTTATGATCTGATTTACTCCTTTGGGGTGCTGCATCATACGCCCAAGCCCGAGCGAGCCTTTGCTCAGCTGCGTCAGTATGCGCATTCGGATACGGTCCTCAAAGTGATGGTATATCACCGCTATGCGTGGAAGGTATTATGGATTCTGCTTAAGTATGGCAAAGGGCAATTTTGGAAAGCGGCTGAATGGGTGGCCCGCTACTCCGAAGCGCAAGAAGGTTCTCCTGTAACTTATACCTACACGACTAAGGAGCTGAAGGCTCTTTTGGCGCATGCAGGCTTCAAGGCCGTGGAGATGTGGGTAGATCACATATTTCCTTATAGAATAGCCGACTACAAGCAGTATCGGTATGTGAAGGTGTGGTATTTTCGCTGGATGCCTTCTTGGCTTTTCCGGGCTTTGGAGCGGCGGTTTGGGTGGCATTTGTGCGCTACGGCCATACCTATCAGCCGTTGAGGGGAGTTTATCCGCAGTTTGTCCCCTAGTTTTGACCAGAAGGGCACTGGGCTGTTGTAAGTTCGGGAAATTTCCTTATCTTTGCTATAGCCCAGCAGAGAGGCCCCCGGGTTGATTCCCTTCGGGTTGAGTCCCCGGGGGTTTTGTTTTGCGGCTATGCTACCTTTGCGGGTATGACGCGTGTCCTGGTGGTGGGACGGGGCGCGCGAGAGCATGCCATCGCCCATAAGGCCCTCAGAAGCCCTAGGCTAAAAGTATTCGTGGCACCGGGTAATGCGGCTATGCGGCCCCCTATTCAGCGCGTACCTATTGAGGAGAAAGATATTGCAGGGTTACGTCAGTTCATTCGCACGGAGCGCATTGACTATGTGATAGTAGGGCCGGAAGCACCTATTGCGCGCGGGATGTACGATGATCTCCATGATCTGGCTACCGTAGTGGCTCCGCCGCAGCGGCTCAGCTTCTTGGAGAGCAGTAAGGCGCGCGCAAAGGCCTTTATGAAACAGCATGGGATTCCTACCCCAGAGGCTGTGGTATTTGAGTCGGCTCAGCTGGAGGCCGCGCTAGACTACCTACGTCGCTGCACTTATCCCGTGGTGGTGAAAGCCAGCGGCCTAGCCCAAGGCAAAGGTGTCCTCATAGCCTATACGCCCGAGGAAGCCCTCTCCTTTGCGCGCGCCTGCCTTTCAGGCGAAAAATTTGGCGCCGCCGGCCAGACGATTCTCGTAGAAAAGTTTTTGGAAGGAGAAGAGCGGTCGGTATTTCTTTTAGCCGATGGTAAAGGCTATGCTCTTCTGCCTACCGTGCGCGACTATAAGCGGCGTGAGGAAAAAGACCAAGGTCCCAATACTGGGGGAATGGGCAGTTATGCGCCGGCCGAAGACTTAGCCTGGCTAGAAACTATCCGTCATAAAGTTATAGAGCCAACCTGGGCGGGGATACAAGCCTTAGGTAGGGCCTATACCGGCTTCCTCTACATCGGGCTTATGAAGACGGCTGAAGGCCCCTACGTACTGGAATACAATATACGCCTAGGCGACCCTGAGGCCCAGGTGCTCCTACCCCTTTTAGAAAATGATTTAGAAGAGGTCTTGTACTACTACAAAATCCAAAAACTGACTGAGCTCAAGATACGCCTGCATGCAAACTATGCCGTAGGGGTAGTGGCGGCCACGGCTGGCTATCCCGAAAAACCTACTCAAGGCCAACTTCTTCCCGAGCCCCCTGCGGCCGAAGGCGGTTGCCTAGTGGAAGCTGATTCCTATATCTACTGGGCCGGCGTGGATCAGAACGCTCAGGGGCAATGGGTAACTACTGGCGGACGCACTTACACGGCTGTAGGTTTAGGCCCCGACTTAGAGGCGGCGCGCGCTCGCGCCTATGCCATACTGGACAAATTTCCCTTTGAAGGGCGCATATATAGAAAGGATATTGCCCAGCGGTGATTAAAGAAGCCCTGAAGGCGCTTTGGGAATATCGCGTGCGAGCTATTCTCACGCTGAGCATTCTGGTATTTGGCATAGTCGCGCTGGTGGGGATTTTTACGGTACTTGAAGCCCTCAAGGGATTCATTGTGAAGACAACTTTTGGTAATCCTAGGGTATTCTTTATTCAAGGTGGTGAGGTAGGCATGCAGATAGGTAGCGCACGCCGCGTGCTTTCGCGAGGAGCTGGCTTGAAGCCCCACGAAGCGAAGGAATTTGTGGCCTCCTATCGCTATCCGGGGGCGCAAGCGGCGCGGCTGATAGAGGTATTCGGAGCCTTTAGAGCGGTTTTTGGTCGTCGGCACACCCCGCCTAAGGTTCGGCTGCAAGGCCTAGATGGCGCCTATTTGACCATGCAGGGCCTTAGGGTGGTGGAGGGCCGTTATTTTGCCCCCTTAGAACTTCAACTGGGTAAACCGGTAGCTATAATTGGACATTCGCTGGCTCGGCAGCTTTTTCCGCATGGGTCGGCGGTGGGCCGCTGGATTCAAGTAGGCTCGCAGGCCTACCTAGTAGTGGGGGTATTGGAACGTGAGGGAGGGGCTTTCGGCCAAACGCGCGACTGGCACTGTTATGTGCCTTGCCGAACCGTAGAAGGCCGCAGTAGTAGGCAGGAAATTCTGCTGGCTGTACAGGCGCCTACCCTCGACCACATACAGCCCGCCATGAAGGAAGCCCGCCGCCTCCTGCGACAAATCCGCCGCCTGCACCCCAAAAAAGAGGATAGCTTCGCCGTCATATATGCCGAGCTCTTACTGAACTTTTTAGCTGAACAGGTTAGAACTATAACAGCGGTTACGGTAGGCGTCTCAAGTATAACTCTGCTGGGTGCTATACTAAGTCTCATGAATGTGCTTCTGGTGATTGTGAAAGAGCGTACGGCGGAGATTGGGCTACGCATGGCGGTAGGGGCTACGCGTCGGGCTATTTACTGGCAGTTTCTTTCCGAAGCGGTAGTAATTGCTGTGCTGGGGGGGGCCATAGGAATTGGGATGGGGGTTTTGGCGGGAAATGGGATTGCGCTTCTTATAGGGGCGGAGGCGGTGCTACCCTGGCGGTGGATAGGGCTGGCCGTGGGAGTGAGTGTGCTAGTAGGGGTGCTAGCGGGCCTGCAGCCGGCGCACGAAGCGGCACGCCTCCAGCCCGTAGAAGCCCTCCGCTACGAATGAGCGTACTACCTTTGCCCCATGGAGTTTTACGCCCATACTGTAGCGGGCTACCAAGGTGAAGGGCTCTACACCAGCTGGTATCCGCCCAGTACTACGCCCAAAGGCAGTGTAGTTTGGATTCATGGGTATGCAGAGCATAGCGGCCGCTACGAAGCCATAGCCCGTTTCTTAGCTAAGGCTGGCTGGGGTAGCCTCTGCTGGGACCTGCGCGGCCACGGCAAATCTACCGGCAGGCGGGGATTTGCCACCGATATAAACGAATACCTTTATGACCTTACAGCGGTCTGGACCTATTGGCGCACGCAGATGCCTACGCCCGTCGTATTAGCTGGGCATTCGCTCGGCGGCCTTGTGGCTTTACGGTACAGGCAGCGTTACCGCGAAATCTGGACACCTGCGGCTACAATTCTCAGTGCCCCCCTTATCCAATTGAAGATGGCTGTGCCATCATGGAAAAAACTCCTAGGACGTGTAGCGGCGCAATTTTTCCCTACCCTGAGTCTGCCTTCGGGCCTCAAGCCCGAGGCGCTCACCCATGATCCAGCGGAGGCGCAGGCCTACGCTTCCGACCCACTGGTTTTCCGAATTGCTACGGCGGGCTGGTTTGCGGCAGTCCAGCGCGCCCAGACGGAGCTCTGGCGCGACCTTCCCCTTCTTAACGAAGGCGCCTATTTCTTCCTTGTGCCAGAGGCAGATCCAGTCTGTGATAGCGAAGCTACAAAACGATTCTTCAACCACTTACCAGCCCCTAAAAAGGCCCTTCTTACCTACCCTGATAGCTATCACGAGCCGCTCCACGAGACCTTTCGGGAAAAGGTTTTTGAAGATATTTTGCACTACCTAAATTCCCTATGAATCTGGCCTATATTCAATGGGAAGTCGCCCCGGAGATTTTCACCATAGGCCCATTCCAACTGCGCTGGTATGGCATTCTATTTGCCTCTGGGTTTTTGATAGGTTTTTATTTGATGCAATGGATATACGCGCGTGAAGGTAAGCCAAAGCGGGATTTAGATACCCTTCTTTGGTATCTCCTAATTGGCACAGTAGTAGGCGCTCGGTTGGGTCACTGCTTATTCTACGAGCCGGCCTACTACTTGGAAAATCCCGAAAAAATTCTCGCCATATGGGAGGGCGGCTTGGCTAGTCATGGGGGCACTTTAGGGGTTTTTTTGGCACTCTATTTATATACGCGGCGCCGATCCGATCAGCCTTTTGTATGGCTAGCGGATCGACTGGCTATTCCTACGGCCTTGGCCGCTACCCTCATACGCTTGGGCAATCTCTTCAATTCAGAAATCTATGGTAAGATTACCACCGTAGCCTGGGCTTTCATATTTGCGCGCGTAGACCCGCATCCACGCCATCCCACTCAACTTTATGAAGCCCTATGGTATTTTGGGCTTTTTGGTCTTCTTCTTTATCTGTATAGGCGAGGCTTTTATAGACATTGGCCCGTTGGTCGTCCTTTAGGCCTTTTTCTTTCATGGGTATTTGGAGGACGCTGGGCTATTGAGTGGGTCAAAGAACCCCAAGAAGCCTTCTCCCTAGGGCTGGGGTGGAATATGGGCCAGCTTCTGAGCGTGCCCTTTTTCGCGGTGGGGATATACTTACTCCTTCGCAAGAAGTAGGGCGTTATCTTTGGGAAAAGCGATTGCCTATGGGACGTCAGGCCTATTGGCTGTGCCTCCTCCTTCCAGTGCAGGCCCAGTTGCGATTTGGACGCGGCTTTTCCACCGACGGCAAGCTGATGCAGAGTGATACGGTCTTTCGTTTAGATAAGCCGCCACTGATCATAGCTGTGGAACTTACGGGAAAACAAGGGCTTGCTTGGGACACCCTTTGGCTTGTAGCGAAGAGTCTAGAAGTTCGAAAGGTTATAAGCCCGCTTGCACGAAAAGCCAGCCACCCTACTACCTATAAAGGTTCAATTAGATTATCTCAGCCAGGAATTTACTACCTTTTTGCCATGCCCTCTAAGAACCCCCGCCTTGTTTTGGCCCGAGGCCGGCTCTATATCACTAACTCCGCTTATCCTTCCGTTCAAGCCCTCAAAAAGCGGAGCGAACAGCTAGCACTTCAGAAGCTGCTCACCCCTGAAACAGAGGGTTTAGAGAGTGAAAAGCATTTGGATTTGCTGGAATTGCCAGAGCCTTCGCTGGATTCTGTCCTCGTCCCCGAAGCCTTACCCCACTCTCCTGAGGAGGATCCCCTTTTAGAAGAACCTCTAGGAGAGATTGAGGGAGTTCCTGAAGCAATTGAGGAAGAGCTTGACCTTGATTCGGATTGGGGAGAAAATCTGGAAGACTTATGATTTCTCCCGCTGAAGCCGCCAAGCTGGCTAATTTGGAGCTTATTGCCCGCCGCATCGTGGAGGGGTTTTTAGTAGGTCTGCACCGTAGTCCTTTTCAAGGTTTTTCGGTAGAATTTTCCGATTATCGCAGCTATCAACCAGGAGATAGCCCTGATCGGATTGACTGGCGCGTGTATGGTCGGATTGAACGGCTTTATGTGCGTCGCTACGAGGAAGAGACAAACCTGCAGGCCTATCTTCTTTTAGATACCAGCGGTTCTATGGGCTATCCGACAAGCGGACCTTATACCAAATTGGATTATGCGCTATTTTTGAGTGCGGCACTGGCTTATCTTCTTATTCAGCAGCGGGATGCCGTGGGGCTGTATGCTTTTGATGAGGGCCTTCATACTTTTTTGCCAGCGCGTGCGCGGCGCACGTGGGTGCGCCAGCTTTTTGCGGCTTTAGAGCCTTTCCGAGGGGCCCCGCCGCGCCCCCGCCGCTCTGCCCTGTCCCAGACACTCCATCGGATAGCCGAAAAGCTACGGCGCCGAAGCCTTATCCTACTTATGAGCGATGGCTTTGTAGAACCCGGCGAAGAAGAAGCCTTCACCCGCGCCTTAGCCCACCTCAACGCCCAAAAGCATGAGGTACTCTTCTTTCGCATATGGGACGAGCTTACGGAGAAATACTTTCAGCTTCCCCTCCAACCCCTTCAGCTCATAGACTTAGAGACACGGCGCAAGACTCATATCCATACCTTAGAAATTCAGGCTCTTTATTTAGAGCACTTCCAGCGGTGGGAGCGCCAGCTGTATAAATTCTGCACCGCTCACCAAATAGACCTTATCCCGGTGGATATGCGTCAGGATTTCTTTACCCCCCTTTACCGTTATCTACTCAAGCGTCAGCGACTCCCATGAAACGCTATCATAAGCCCAGTCCGGCTAAGCTAAACCTTGGCCTACATATTCTTGGGCGCTGGCCCGAAGGCTACCATATTCTAGAAACCCTTATTTATCCGTACCCTTACCTTTATGACGACATAGAAGTGAAGGTCTTACCGGGCAAAAATCGGCTGGAGCTGCGTACGACTGGCCTTTACATACCAGAGTCCGACGAAAATTATCTCTATACCACCTATAAAGTTTTGGCTCAGCAGCTAGCATCCCCCCTGCCAGCTCTGGAGGTGTGGATTCACAAGCGGATTCCGATTAGTGCTGGGCTTGGCGGTGGCTCCAGCAATGCCGGTACTTTTCTGCGAATCCTAAGCGAGCTTGTAGAGCCGCCTCTTACTTTGGAATTCCTTCACAAGGTAGCAGCCCGAATAGGCAGTGACGTGCCATTTTTCCTCTATAACCGCCCTATGCTGGCTAAAGATACAGGCACGGTACTGGAGCCTTTTGAGCTTTCGTTAGAGGGGTATCAGGTCTTTGTTCTTACGCCACCTGTGCCTTGTTCTACTAAGCACATCTATCGGGCGCTCCGCCCCACGCAGTGGAGCCGAATACCTATTGAGCCAATTTTGCGACAGCCGATTTCGGAATGGCGCCATCAATTGCGCAACGACCTAGAGCTGGTGAGCTTCCAAATTTATCCGACGCTTTTGTGCTGGAAAATGGAGCTGTATGCGGCAGGGGCGATTTATGCCAGTATGAATGGCAGTGGGAGCAGCCTCTATGGAATTTTCCCTGCTTAGAGCGAAGCGAAATGGCGCAAAGCCTCTTGCGCCAGATGGGTGAAAAGGGCGGTACCTATCGCAAGAGCCTCTTCGGCGATGTCAAAAGCAGGGGTATGTACGGGTAGATGAGTGGCGGGATTAGCGCCGGCAGTGCCTAACCGAATAAAGCAGGTAGGCACATGCTTCCCGTAAAAAGCGAAATCTTCCGAGCTAAGCCAGAGCGGCATCTCCACCACATTGGCTGGGCCGAGAAGGTCAGCGCTCCACTGGTGGGTAAGTCGGGTAAGCTCGGGGTCGTTGATTAGGACAGGGTAGCCAGGGGCAAACTTTACCTCTGCGGCTATTTGCCAGGCGGCGGCCAGGTGCTGCGTAATCTCTCGGATGCGGGACTTGGCCTCCGTGCGCCAGCTCTCCTCAAAAGTGCGGAGCGTCCCATGGAGATAGGCCTCTGTAGGTAGAATATTAGGCGCTGTACCTGCCCGAAAAATACCGAAGGTAAGTACGGTAGGCGTGCGAGGGTCAGCGGCTCGACTCACTACAAGCTGAAGCTGGGTAAGGAGGTGAGCGCCCAGGACCACGACATCGGGGGTTAGGTGAGGATAGGCGCCATGCCCGCCTCGGCTGCGCAGCCGAATCTCTACCTCATCGCTAGCCGCCATAAAGGGGCCGGGCCTTAGGCCTATCTGGCCCACTGGAAGCTGGGGGGTAACATGGAGGCCCCATAACGCCCGCAGCGGTCTTTCTTTGAGTACCCCTTCCGCAATCAACTGGCTAGCCCCGCCTGGGGCACGCTCCTCCCCAGGCTGAAAAATAAGCCGAACTCCCCCCTGCCAGTTTTCGGCCCATTCCTTCAAAAGGTAAGCTGTCCCTAAAAGAATCGCCATGTGGGCATCATGACCACAGGCGTGCATTACGCCGGCTCGCCGCGAAGCATAGGGCCTATCTGAGACCTCGGTCAGGGGTAGGGCATCCATATCGGCGCGTAGGGCTATCCAAGGGCCGTGAGGCGCCGTACACAGCTCCGCTACTACGCCTGTGCCGCCGCACACCGAAGCGGGAATGCCCCACTCCCTCAGCCGCTCTAAAATGAATCGCTGGGTTTCATACTCCTCAAACGAAAGCTCAGGATTCTGGTGAAAGTGGCGCCGCCACGCGATCAGCTTGGGTAGGAGCGCTTCGGCTGCCCTGCGTGCCTGCACATGCAAAAGTGCCTACTTTTGCTGAGTGCGGTGGCTATTTGACCGCTACATTTCGCGCCACTTTCATTTAGACGAGGTCCTATCCCTTCCCAATCTTCCACCTCCAGCGCCGGTGCCCCCCCTTCGTCGGCGCTATAAAATTATGGCCCGTCTCCTTCGGTACGCGCCCCACTTCTTAGGCGGAGTAGTGGTAATTTGCCTTTCTCATAAGTACTGGGGGTTTCTCCCCGCCGCCTATGAGGAGTGGTACGAAACGGCGTATGTACTTGCTGTGACGGGCTTAGTCGGGTATGGCACAAACTGGCTCGCGATTAAGATGCTTTTTCACCCCCGTAAGCCGCGGCCTATCTGGGGCCAGGGTTTAGTCCCTGCCTACAAGGGACGAATCGTAGAGCGCTTCGCCGAGGCCATCACGCGCTATATCCTGAATGAAGAAGTGCTACATCGGGTGCTTCACGAAGCTGGTGTAGCGCAGCGCCTTGCCTTAGCCCTTACGGAGGGTACTTCCAGCCTTCTCAAGGACCCAGAGTTCCGCGAGGAGGTTATTCGCCGAGGCAAGCAAGTCTTGACGCAAATCGTGCAGGACCCTGTGCAGCAAAAAAAGCTTGTCCATGTATTGGACATGCGACTGCTTCAGGTAGCGCCAGCAGGGATTGCGGGCAGCCTCTTTCGCTCCTACCGCCAGCTCAACGAAAAAGGCTACAAAGAAGTACTGGCGCGTACCATACTCTCCCTCCCTGAGGCCTTTGAAGAGGCCATGCGGCTTACAATACCGCCCGAAGAGGAAATCCATCGCGCCATCTTGTCCCAAACCGAAGAGCTGGAATCCCTTCTCACCGACATTTTGCGGGCAGTCATCACGGCTTTGCCTATTCATCCGATTATTTACAACCAGCTAAGCGCCTTTGACGAGAGGCAGCTGGAGCGGCTTTTCCTCTACACCACCAGCGAACATCTGGAGTTTATACAAAATTTGGGTGCCCTTTTGGGAGTACTGGCGGGGGTTTTCATCATGAATCCCTGGCTCTCTTTGACCGGCGCCACCCTTACAATTGGTGGGCTCTGGATTTTAGACGAGCTGCTTTATCGCTGGCAGAATCGGGGGCGTGCGTAGGTTGTGGGCGCGCTATGTGGCAGGCGATCCGGCTCTGAGTGGGCTTTTGGTGGAGCATTATGCTACTGCGTCTTGGGAGGCCGTCCGCCGCCGTAAAGCGGCCTTTCCTTATGACCGTGCCCGTCTTGTAGCGGCGCTAAAGCGGCAAAATGCCCCCTTTTTAGCGACCTATCCGGCTTTACGAGAGCTTTTAGAGGCTTTGCATCAACCTACTACCTTCACTATCACCACGGGCCAGCAGTTGGGGTGGCTTACAGGCCCGCTTTATACCATCATCAAAGCGCTTCATACATGGCAATTAGCCCGAGAGGTAGAGGCTAGCTTTGAGAGACGCTACCGGATTGTACCTATTTTCTGGCTTGCGTCGGAAGATCACGATGCGGCGGAAGTGAGGGAAATAGCCCTTAGCTGGACGCAGCGCCTGCGCTATGCTGGCCGCTTTCAAGGCCCCGTAGGTCGGCATATAATTGAGGCGGCCTTTCCTGAAGCAGCTCAATCCCTTGCGCTTCAGCGCTTCTGGCAGCCTGGCCTGTGCTGGGAAATGGCTTTCCGCTCCGCTTTTTATGCGCTTTTTGAAGGGCGAATTCTTCTTCTTTCGGGCGATGACCCTGAGCTTAAGGCCCTTGCAGCTTCCCTTTGGGTGCGTGAGGTGGAGGAGCGGCTCACCTTACACAGCCACCGTCTGGCCTGTGCCTACTTGCGTCGCATAGGGGAGAAACCTATGCTGGCCGCACGAACCATAAATCTTTTCTGGCTTTCGGAGACCGAGCGCCGCTATCCTACACCCGAGGAGGAGCCCCTTGTGCGCCGTGCGGTGCATACGGAACCACACCGCCTCAGCCCAAATGTGCTCCTGCGGCCCCTCTATCAAGAATACCTTCTTCCCAATTTAGCCTACTTAGCTGGGCCAGCCGAGATAGCTTATTGGATAGAGCTTATGCCAACCTTTTCGGCCTTTGGCGTGCCGTCGCCGCTGATTTATCCGCGCGGGCATTTACGCGTGCTACCGATGGCCGCCCTTGAGCTGCCGCCTGGCTGGACGCTGAAGGAATTGTGGCAGGTGCCTTTCTCCCATCTGCGGCGGGCCCTTGCCGAGGCTTGGGGCAGCGAGGAGATAGAGCGGCTTATGGCCTGGTGGCGCCAGCACCGCCCACCCCTTGAGACCCTACAAGGTCAGCCTTTCCTTCGCCATACCCTACGCCTATTGGAACGCTTCTGGCAAAAATGGGGCGAAAAGCTCCAGCAAGCTGCCCTCCGCGCTACCTATGCCCAAAAGGCCAAAGCCATTCAAGAAATCCTGGCCTATCGCTCAGCCGTAGAACCCCCTGACGCCCTTCAGGAACGCACCCTAAATATCCACGCTTTTACCGAGGACCCTATCGCTTGGGTTCAAAAGCTCAGCGAAAGCCTCACCTTTCAGCCGGCGCAGTGGCATTACTGGATTACCCCCGATCCCCTACCTTACCTTGAGATAGACCGAACCCTGAATCAGTGACGCAGAAAGACCTCGTATTGTAGGCCCAACTGTAGCCCGATTAGTTGATAAAAGGCCGGCTTGCGGTTGGAGCTGTAGAGCGGGGCCCCTTCACCGCCTAAACGGAAGCTCTTTTTCTCAATATCACCTAAGCTTATCTCGTAGCTAAGTAGAGCCAGAATCCATACCTGAGGCACCAGGCGGAAGCGTAGGCCAGCGGCTACATGTAAGCTACCGCCCACGGGCTGATACATGCGTTGGAGAATAAGGCGATCCTCTGGGCGGGTGCTACGGTCTAAGTAAGCCAACACGGTTTGTATGACTTGAGGGGCTATAGCGTTACCTGGGCTTACGCTGTCCCCCTGTAAGATCATGTCGGCCTGGGTAAGAAAAGTAACGCTCGGGCAAAAGCTCATCCAAAGGCCCCAGTTTTTGCCTTCGCGCTGATACTGGGGCTGAAAGGCTAGCCCGACACGCAGATAATGCAGGTTGATTTCCGCGCTATAATCGCGGCCGCTCAGCCCTAAGCCGTAGTATTTCTGCCCTACACCCTGATAGCCTAGCTCTATCCCCGCTCGTAGGAAAGGCTGCCAACCCCAACTTAAGAATCCCGTTACGCCCGCTGTGTAAGTAGGCGAAAAGCTTACGAGGGGAGAGGTCTTATCGGTAGGGCAGGCGATGTGGGAGTTCATGAGCTGAACCCGCGCCCCCATGCTTAAGGCTGACTGAAGCCATACCAAATACCCCGTTAAGATCATGCTACAAAATTAGTGCTTGTAAAGCCGATTGAGCAGGATAAAGTCCGCCAGGACTAGGGCGGTCATGGCTTCTACAATCGGTACGGCGCGCGGGACAGGGCAGGGATCATGGCGCCCCTCCGCGCTGAATATTACTTCTTCACCTTGGCGCGTGACGGTATGCTGAGGTCGCCGAAGGGTGGCGATAGGCTTGAAGGCTACCCGAAAAAAGAGGGGTTCCCCGGTAGAGATGCCGCCTAATACGCCGCCGGCGTGATTGGTGGCGGGTCGGATGCGGCCTGAGGCGTCTTTATGAAAGGGGTCATTATGCACGGAGCCTAAGGTGGAGGCTGCCGCAAAGCCCTCACCTATTTCAAAGCCGCGTGCGGCATTGATGCTTAGCATGGCGTAGGCAAGGCGGGCCGAGAGCTTATCGTAGATGGGTTCGCCTAAGCCGGGGGGCACCCCACGCGCCTCCACCGCGATAATTCCACCGGTAGTATCGCCGGCGATTTGCAGTTCGGCTAAGTAGCGCTCCATTTCGGCACTTACTATGGGATCGGGGCAGCGGACAGGGGAGCGCTCTATTTCGGTACGGTCAGTTGGGCGGTAGGCCGTGGTAAAGGGGCCGATCGCACAGCTCCAGGCTAGAATTTGCAGGTCGGGTATTGCTTGCTGGAGAAACTGCTGGGCCACGGCGCCAGCGGCTACGCGGGCAGCCGTCTCTCGGGCCGAACTGCGCCCACCGCCTTGCGGGTCTGTATGCCCGTATTTGAGGGTGTAGGTGAAGTCCGCATGAGAGGGCCGATAGAGTTGGGCCAACTTAGCGTAATCCGCCGGGCGCGCATCGGTATTAGCGATCCAAAGCGCCAACGGCGCGCCTGTAGTACGCCCTGTGTAGAGGCCGCTTAAGACCTCTACGCGGTCGGCCTCTCGACGCGGCGAGGTGTAAGGGGAAGTGCCTGGACGGCGCCGATCTAGCTCCGCCTGTATGGCTTCCACCGAAATAGAGACCCCACTGGGAAGGCCATCTAAGACCACCCCTATCCCTGGACCGTGGGACTCACCGAAAGTGGTGATTCGCAGCGCCCTACCGAAGGTATTCATAGGCGCCTATATCGGGCTGCGTGTCGCGCGGCCGCCCTAAAAGGTCAACCGCTGGGATGAGGCCAGGCTGGTTTTTACCTCGGTCTATAAGGGGGCTTTCAGCGCGCAGGGGGTAGAATTCCGCCGCCGGCCCCACCTCTAAGCTACGGGGGTAGAGATGACCAGGGCCAGGTAAGGGATTTTTTTGCTGGAAGGCGCAGAACTCCCAGCTTAGCTGGGGCTGGGCGCTATAGGTCTCTACTACTACAGCATCCTCCTTCACACTCCAGAAAACGCTATTTATGGCTTGCCAGTTCAGGGGATAGGTGCGGAGGGTTTGGTCGGGGAAGCGATAGAAATCACCAATCAAAAGCGCCGTCTGCCCGCGTCGGGGGTCTGGCTGGTCATAGATAAGGGTACAGTTAATAAGCTGGTAGCTTCCACCGCCGACTAAAGCCGCGCAGGCTTGGCCACACTGAAAAATGAGTGTATTTACGGCTCGGAGGATTGGCTGGGGCGGTAGCTGCGGCGCAAAACTTAGCCCCAAGATTCCATAATTGGCCGCCCTGTAGATGATACACCCCTCTGAATAGAGTTTTGGGGCAGAGGCATCGCCTACGGAGTCTAGGCGTATGCCGATGCTACTTTGGCTAATGCGCGTGTAGAGAAGGCGGTTGGCGTGGCTCGTAGGGAGGAACCATAGACCTTGCCACTGGCCCGCGGCAGTAGCGTAGTAAGGCTCCAAGCGCCATCCTTGCATGGTGATAGGCTGGGCGGGCGTACCTAAAGCCTCCAAGCGCCCAGCTATGTATAGCCCCGAAGCGAGCTCGCCGCGTAAAGGGCCGCTTTCCCAGCGCTTACCCGAAAAGAAAAGCCGAGTGCCCGGCAAAATCCGCAAAACTCCCGCCGGCCCTACGTAAAAATAGCCATCAATCACTACCGGTTTGTCTGAGGGAAAGGACACTATAGCGCTGTCAAAGCCGAAGTCCCTATATACGTAGGCGGCTATGAGGGTAGCGCGCAGTACTACGGCCTGCAGGCCTTTTTCGGTTTCCCAGAGTAGGCGATCCACTCGGGTGTCGTTGACAAAGGTGGTATCCTGAAGGGTTAGGAAAACCTGCGCGCTATCACGCGGCCGAAGCGTGTAGGGTTGAGTAAGAGGTCCCGGTTGCCCATCAAAAATAAACCGGAAGGGGCTCCGCTCGGCTTTCTCTAGGCGTATGGAGCGGATAACTACAGGAAAAGGGTGGGGATTATATACCCACAGGCGCTGGGTGGGGGAGAGGAGGGTAGAGAAGAGGGAGTCAAATACGACGGTATCGCGGGAAAAGCGCAATTCACCAGCTTGAGGGGGTAGCCATTCGCGGCGGCAGCTCCACACCAGGCACAGGCCTATCCACACCCCACGCACACGCAAAGGTAATTATCCCGTTGGGTGGAGCCAAGTGGGAGAGAGTGGCTATCTTTGCCAACAAGTGTTTCTATTTGGCGAGTACAAGGCGCGCTTGGACGCCAAGCGACGTTTTGTAGTGCCGGGGGCGCTGCTGGCGCTTTTGCCGGAGGGGGCCCGCACGGAATTTGTACTGCAAAAGGCCCCGGATCCGTGCCTTTGGCTTTATCCCTTGGCCATATGGAAGGCAGAGTTGGAAAAACTTCATGCGCGCCTCAACCTCTTTACACCTGAGGGTAGAAACTTCCTTCGGCTTTTCCAATCTGGGGCCCAGCCGGTACAGCCCGATGCGGCTGGCCGACTCCTCCTACCTAAGCCTTTTTGCGATTATGCGGGATTGACGGGGGAGATCCTACTTATCGGCCTCAAAGACCGCATAGAGATATGGGACCAAACCCAGTATGAAACCTGGAAAACGCAGCACGAAAGTACCTTCTCCGAATGGCTGCAGAAGTTCTTGGGGAGCTAGAAAAGACCTACCACACCCCCGTCCTGCTGGCAGAGGTGGTAGAAGGGTTAGTTACAGCACCTGAGGGCTTATATGTGGATGCGACGTTTGGGGGAGGTGGGCATAGCCGAGCCATCCTGGCGCGACTTGGCCCAAAGGGCCGACTCATCGGTCTGGACTGCGATCCGGAGGCCCCACTGGATAGCCTGCAAGACCCGCGCTTTATGCCCCTACGCGGGAACTTCCGTCAGTTGGGCGCCTTGTTAGCCGAATACGGTATTCAGGATGTGACGGGGATTTTAGCCGATTTGGGGGTCTCCTCCCACCAGTTAGATACGCCTCAGCGTGGTTTTAGCTATCGCTGGGCGGCGCCTTTAGACCTTCGGATGAATCCAAAGGAGGGCCAGCCGGCCTGGGCGTGGCTTCTGCGGGAGTCTGTGGAGACTATAGCGGAATGCCTGCGTAAGTATGGCGAGGTGCCGCATAGCCGACGCCTAGCCCGCCGCCTCAAAGCCGCCCTCTATCCCTATTTCTCTACGCAGGACCTGCGCGCCTGCGTGGAGGCGGTATATGGGCCAGCGGCCCACCGCCACCTTGCCCCCGTATTTCAGGCTCTGCGTATTGCGCTAAATGACGAGCTGAATGCTCTGGCCGAATTTCTTGCCCAGACTACTACCCTTCTGCGTCGGGGGGGCCGGCTAGTGCTTCTTACCTACCACAGCGGCGAAGTGCGCCTGGTCAAGGCGCATCAGCGGCAGCTGGAGTGGGCCGACCCCATTACGGGCGCCCGAACTTATGCTTGGCGCCTCCTGGCTAAGTTCCGCCCTTCACCCCAGGAAAAAGCCGCGAATCCCCGTAGCCGCTCCGCCACCCTCTGGATTTTAGAAAGGGTATGAAACGCTGGGTCTTTTTAGGCTTGGCACAGCATCTGGGGGTATGGCTGTATGCTTTGCTGTGGATAATCCTATATGTAGCCTCTCAGTATCGAGCGGAGCAGAAGATTCGTCGCCTGCATGTTTTGCGTCGGGCCCTTTCGGAGAAGCGAGCCGAGTACCTCCAGCTTAACGCCAGCGTGAGCCAGAAGCGTAGCTACTCCGCCCTCCGCCCCAAGCTGGACAGCCTGAACCTTTTTCTGCCGCGCGAAGCCCCTATTCAGGTAAGCTATGAGTAAAGTTCTTAAGCGGTTTTATCTCCTACTTGTACTGGTTGGACTGGGCTGGGTAGGATTGGGGGTGCGGCTGGGGTACCTTCAGTGGAAGTACCAGGGCCTATCGCCTTATGAGCCCTATGCGAATCGGCCCTACCTCCGTAAAGTGCGGGGCGAGCGCGGGACTATCCTCGCTCGGGACAATACCGTACTAGCCACAAGTATGCCTCTCTTTCGTCTGGCGGTGGATCCCACCGCCTGGCAGGCCCAAGAGGTGCAGGACTCTTTGGGCCTTCTGGCGCAGCGTCTTGCCAGTCTTTTCCCTCAGATTTACCCTGATCCCAACAGACTGCACAAGTTTTTATGGGAGCGCTGGCAGGCGCGTGACCGCCACGTGTACCTTTTGCCCTATAAGTACCTCCTTACCTATTCCCAGAAGGCCCAGTTGGCTCAGCTTCCTCTCCTAAATGGGCGGCCGCGTGCCCTGATTGTGGAGAAAATTACTCACAAGCGTTCCTACCCGTATGGTGGGCTTGCGCGCGCTACCCTGGGTTATCTGGTGAGCGACTCGGTAGCCTGGCGTGGCTTAGAGAGCGCTTTCCATGAGAAACTTCGGGGAGAGGAACGCTCCATTCTGGTGCAACGCTTACCAAATGGGTTGGAAGTGCCCTTAGAGGATCTGGCCGATTATGAGCCGCAGCCGGGGGCTGACCTCTATACGACTCTCAACCCCCATTTGCAAGATATAGTCGCTCAGGCCTTGGCGCGCGCGGTTGAACGACATAAGGCCCGCGGGGGCGTCGCTATCCTTATGGAGGTGCGTACGGGCGAAATCTTAGCCCTAGCTAACTGGGAGGAGAAATTCAACGATGCGGTTTTTACCCTATGGGAGCCAGGTTCTACCTTCAAGGTAGCGACGGCGGCTGCGCTCTTAGAGCTAGGCCTTTGGCGGCCGCCGGAGCGCCTCCTGGTGCCCGCAGCGCTGCAGGTGGCCGATCGCACCCTCTCGGATGGGCGTCCAGCCCTCTCCCTCACCTTGGAAGAAGCCCTCACCTTCTCTAGCAACGTTGCCTTTGCCACTGCCTGCTACCGCCTTTTAGGTAGCAAGCCCGAGACCTTCTACCAGCAACTGGCCAAGTTTCACCTCTTGAGTCGGACGGGCATTTCGCTTTATGGCGAGCCAGAGCCGACCTACATTCCCCCTCACAGCCGCCAATTCAATTCTACTACTCTGCCCTGGCTTTCCATAGGTTATAACATTCGCCTTACGCCGCTTCAGCTTCTGAGCTTTTACAACGCCATTGCTAACAATGGGGTTTGGGTTCCACCGCGTCTGGTGCGGGAGATACGCTATCCTAACGGTGAATCTGAGATACCGCCGCTACCGCCTTCTGAACGCATTCTCTCGGAACGCACCGCTCGCTATCTGCGCCAATTTCTACGCAGCGTAGTGGAGAAAGGCACGGCTAAGGGAATTTACACCCCCCTCTACGCTATCGCCGGAAAGACAGGTACAGCCAAAAAGGTGGAACATCGTACCTATGTCAATCGCTATCGGGCTTCTTTTGTAGGCTTTTTTCCGGCGGAGCAGCCGCTCTACTCCTGCATTGTAGTTATAGATGATCCGCAGGAAGGGGGATTTTACGGCGGTGAGGTGGCGGCACCTGTTTTTCGGGAGATTGCGGATGCAATTGTATTTCGGGATTTACGGATTGCGCCGCAGCCGCTTACGCCTAATGCAGCCCGCCTCCAGCCCACCCTTCCTATACTTCCCCAAAAGCAAGCTGTGGCGCTCTATAACGAGCTCAATATCTCTACCCCGGAGCGCCCGCCTACTGCATGGGTGAAGGCGGTACCCACTACTTACTTTGTACGCTTTACCCCCTATAAGCCGGAACTGCCCCAAGGGGTGGTAGGGATGAGCCTGCGTCAAGCCTGGTATCTTCTCCGAAGTCAGGGGTATGAAGTTTTTTGGACGGGGGAGGGCCCCTTAGTAACCGCCCTAACGCGGCGCAGCCCAAAAGAAATACTCCTTCATTTAGGCCATGAAACGGCTCGGTGAGCTGCTTGTAGGCCTGCCCGATGCTCAGCTTCTGCAGGGTAGTGTGGAGCAGCCGATTTTGGGGATTACGGCGGATAGCCGTCAGGTGCAGCCTGGCTTTCTCTTTGTGGCCTGGCGGGGCCGTTCTACCGATGGCCATCGGTTTATTCCCGAAGCCATAGCGCGCGGGGCTGTAGCCATACTCGCTGAGGCCCCCATTGAAATCCCTTCCGACTTAGCCTACCTTCATACCACCCAAGCCCGGCGCGCCTATGCCCTCCTTTGCCGAAACTGGTTTGGCCTACCTCAGCAGCACCTACACATTGTTGGGATTACAGGTACAAATGGCAAAAGTTCTACGGCTTATTACCTCTACCAACTTTGGCGGCAGTTAGGCTATCGGGCTGGTCTTATTGGTACGGTATTTTGTAGGGCGGACGAGGAGACCCTACCCGCCTCGCTCACTACGCCCGATAGCTATGAGCTGTATCGTCTGCTGGCCTACTTCCGCCAGAAAGGGATTACGCACGTAGCGATGGAAGTAAGCTCTATCGCCTTAGACCAGTACCGCACGGAGGGCATATCCTTTGCGGGCGGCGTATTCACTAATCTTTCCCATGATCATTTAGACTATCACGGCACTTTCACGGCTTATCGCGATGCCAAGAAGCGGCTTTTTGATGGGCTTTCGGCCAGCAGCTTTGCGCTTACGAATGTGGATGATCGGCATGGACGATTTATGCTGCAGAATACCGCTGCGCGCCGGTATGGGTATGGGCTAGAGGGGGGAGGCGAGTTTTATCTACGGCTTACCGAAGCCACGCTGTGGGGACTTGAGTATAGGCTAGGGGTGCGGTTAGGTGGGGTTTCGCGGCGGCGGGCTGAGCCGTTTTTTAGCGAAGAGGTAGAAGGGCTCTCAGCGGCCCTGATTGGGCGGTTTCAGGGCTACAACCTTTTAGCTGCCGTAGCGGCAGCCTTTTTGAGTGAGTGGAGGAGAGAGGAAAAAGGCTGGCCTGCTTTATGGCAGGAGCTTGCGCGCCTGTCTACCCTTTTGCAGACACTCCCCGGTCGGCTAGAGCCTGTACCCCTTTCGGGCGAGCGGTTAGGGCTCGTAGACTATGCCCATACGCCGGATGCCGTGGAGAAAGTCCTACGCACCCTTCGCCCTTTAGTACCGCCGGGAGGCCAACTTATCGTAGTTGTGGGCGCAGGTGGCGACCGGGACCCCTCTAAGCGCGCCCCTATGGGCAAAGCCGCTGCCCTCTATGCCGATCGCGTTATCCTTACCAGCGATAATCCCCGTTCGGAGGATCCTTGGGCTATCATTCAGGCGATGGTGGCGGGCGTACCCCTCACCCATCGGGACAAGGTCCTATCCATTCCAGACCGCCGAGAGGCCATTCGCACGGCTATTCAACTTTCGCCCCCTCGCAGCCTCATAGCCGTTTTGGGTAAAGGCCACGAAACCTATCAGGAAATTCAGGGAAAGCGCTATCCCTTCAGCGACCGAGCGGTGCTTTTGGAATTAGCTGGCGTGGGGTATGCTTCCTGAGCTGATGCGCTTTTTGGACGAACAGTATGGCTTGCCCGGCATGGGGCTGGCGTATTACATCAGTTTCCGCACGCTTATGGCCGGGCTCACGGCAGGGGTGGTAGGCTGGCTCTTGGGACCTAGCCTTATCCGGCTTCTGGCCCGCCATAGCCTGCGCGAAACTATTCGTTCGGACGGCCCGCCTTCCCATGCCTCTAAGAAAGGGACACCCACGATGGGGGGACTGCTTATTCTACTTAGTCTAGGGGTAGGGATACTGCTGTGGGGCGATCTAAGCAGTCCTTATGTATGGGCGCTGCTGGGTCTGGCGGTATGGCTTAGTAGTTTGGGCTTCTTAGATGACTGGCTTAAGCGCCGGCGGGGGAAGAAAGGCCTTCCGCCGCGCTTTAAGCTGCTGGGGCAGTTGGCTGCGGCCCTCTGGCTGGTGCTTCTGATGATGGGCGACCCGCGCTTTTATAGCACTCGCCCCAAGGTAAGACCGAACGGGACTCTGGTGCCTTCCGCCACTTTACGTGAAGTAGGCTTCCAGCGGGGTGACAGGCTAAGGTCGGTAGAAGGAATCCCTTTTGACTACAAAACCTGGCGCTTTAGGCCTACTTTTCCCGATGGACACTTCCCCGCCTTTTATGAGGTAGAGCGGCAAGGTCGGCTGGAGCGCCTTGCTATTCCGCCTGAAAAGCGCAGCCTCCTAGCGGGGGAGCTTTTCGGCCAGCAGCACCCCGAAGCCCTCTTTCGCACGAATGTGCCTTTTCTCAAAAATCAGGAAATCTCCTACGGCCGCTTTGGCTCGTGGGATCCGCCCTATTGGCTCAAAGGTCTCGTATATGCCGCCGTTATCCTCTTTATCCTTGTCGCTACCAGTAATGCCGTCAATCTTACGGATGGCTTGGATGGCCTAGCGGTAGGCGTTGGGGCTATTGCCTTTGTAAGCTTAGGCAGCTTTGCCTACTTCTCCAGCAACCGAATCTGGGCGGACTACTTCATGATCATGTACCTACCTTATGCGGCTGAGGTAACGGTATTTGCCGGTGCAGCCTCCGGCGCCTGCATAGCCTTTCTTTGGTACAACGCCTATCCAGCCCAGATTTTTATGGGCGATACGGGTAGCCTCATGCTAGGCGGCCTTATAGGGGCTATGGCCCTCATGGTAAAGAAAGAGCTCCTTCTGCCGCTTATTGCGGGGATTTCTTTTGCGGAGACCGTGTCGGTGATGCTTCAGGTGGCTTACTTCCGCTACACTCGGCGGAGGTATGGGGAGGGGCGGCGGATTTTTCGGATGGCGCCGTTGCACCATCACTTTGAGCTTAGCGGCTGGCATGAGGTAAAAGTGGTGGTACGCTTCTGGATACTAGCCCTGCTTCTGAATGGGCTGGCCTTCATAACGCTTAAGCTGCGATGAGCCTGCTGGTAGGGGTATGGGGGCTGGGCGCTAGTGGGGTAGGAGCGGCGCTTTTGGGAAAGGCAAAAGGCTATGATATGGTGCTTGTGGCCGAGGAGTCGCCAACACCCGAGCGTAGCGCACGCCTTCAGCAGGCTGGCCTAAGCTGGGTCGTACAAGAAGACCCTTATCCCGTCCTGCGCGCGGCGGACCTTATCGTGCGCAGTCCCGGGATACCGCCTACGCACTCAACGCTCCAACGCCTGCTGGCAGAGGGTAAGCGAGTAATTTCGGACCTGGAGTGGGGCTGGCGCCATCTCCCCCCGGGCGCTCGTCTGTGGCTGGTTACGGGGAGCGCGGGTAAATCCTCTACGACCCACCTTCTCACGCACCTTTTACATACGGCAGGACGCCGCGCCGTAGCCTGCGGCAATATCGGCTATAGCTTCTGCCAGGCCCTCGTAGAAACTCAGGCAGACTACTTCGTAGTGGAAGCCAGCTCCTTTCAACTTCGGGATACTCTTACCCTCATACCGAATTATCTAGTGCTGACAAGCTTAGTACCCAATCATTTAGACTGGCATGGTAGCTGGCGGCAGTACGTAGAGGATAAACTTCATATTTTGCGTCGCCTTCCGCCTACGGTGGAGGTGATACAGGAAGCTGGCAGTCCCTATTGGGCAGAAGTCTTGCCGGCTTTTCCTACCCCGGCGCGCGTGTGGCGTTACCGAGAGACGCCCGGCCCAGGGATTCATGCTTGGCTGGAAAATTCCAAACTCGTTTGCGATATGGAGACCCTAGAGGATTCCGAAAAATGGGAAGTCTCCTACGAGGGGACGCCACTTGTAGATTTGCCCCAGCGAAAAAATTCGCTGGCGGCAGCTATTGTAGCTCGGCTAGAGGGGCTTCGGCGGGCTGATTTGCGTCGCACCTTTGAGACGCTGCAGCGCCTTCCGCACCGCTTAGAGCCAGTGGATATGATTCAGGGCGTGTTGTATGTCAATGACTCCAAGGCTACCACGACGGATGCCGTGTGGTATGCGCTCCAGAGCTTCCAGCGGCCTATAATCTGGATAGCGGGCGGCGTGGATAAAGGCAATGACTGGGGGGAGCTGCTCAGTACGGTGCGGGCTAAGGTGCGGGCGCTCATTGTGATTGGGCGGGATACGCGCCGGCTAGAGGAGGCTTTTCAGCGAGAAGTGCCGGTTTTAGTGCGGGCCTCTTCTATGGACGCGGCCGTGCAGCAGGCGCATGCCTTAGCGCGACCAGGCGATGTAGTTTTGCTCTCGCCCGCCTGCGCAAGCTTTGACTGGTTTGCCAGCTACGAGGCACGCGGTCAGGCCTTTCGCGAAGCGGTGCAGCGGCTCAAAGAAGCCTATGAAGGCCAAACCTAATCCTTTTCGCCTCGGCCTCAAAGCTCTAAGTCGTCCCTCACCTAAGCGCATTTATCGCTTCCGTCGGCGCGTCAAGCGCCTGCAGGCCTACCTGGCGCTTTATACCTTTCCCGCTGAGCCGCCTATCTCCGAGGCCCTCCTTACGCTCTACCGTGCCGCAGGTAAGCTGCGTCAGGCACACCTTATTCAGAAGGCCCTCAAACCCTACGGCCCGCCTTGGTACAAACTGGCTAAAAAGCGCCGCAAGAAATGGCTGCGCCGTTTCCGCAAGGTCTGGAAAGCCACCTATAAGGCGACTCGGGCGGATTTGCGCCGCTGGGCCGAATCCTTCCCCCCACCCTGGAAAAGTGGTTTGCGTATGCGCCGCTTCTGGCACCAACAGGTGCAGAATTGGGGAGAAGCCCAGAAAAGGCGCATTTTAGCTTTACCAGAGGTGCCAACTACCCCAGAGATGCTTCACCAGCTTCGTCAGGCCTTGCGCCGCTGGGAGCTTGCGGGGAAATGGGCTGAGCTCCCTCTTATGCCTCCAGCAGCTCTTACGCAACTCTTAGGCGAAGCGCGCGACCTCTACCTGCTTCTGCGCTGGCTTCGGAAAAAGGGCGCTTCTGAGGATTTTCTTCAGCCTATTGTAGCCGCTCAGCAGGAGAAGCAAGCTCAAGCCCTGGAGTTATGGCAAAGTTGGCGCTCTTCTTTATCCTAAAGGCCCAGCAGCTACCCTTTCTGTGGGGGCCAGAGGCATGTTACACCCAGGCGGAGTTAGCGGCTTTCCATGGTGCCCAAAGCTGGGGGCGCCAGCAGGCTCTACTCTACAGCGAAGCTTTGCCCTTAGCGGTGCCTCAGCCCCCTCCCTCCGAAATAGTCCCCCTTTGGGAGAAATATGCCCAGTTTGACCTACTGCGCGCCAGTGCGCCAGCTGAGCTGCGCGCCTATGCCCTGACGGAGGCCCCTTCTTATCGCAGTCAACTAGCTCAATTTTACGCGGCCAAGTATGCCTTTCTTCGGCAGGCTTACGGAGAGGTGCTGAGCTATCTGGCGGGGACTCAGCCGCAGGACTTTCCGCCTGCCCTTCAGGCCGAAATGCAGTTTATGGAGGGTTATGCGGCGTATGCCCAAGGGGATCAGGGGCGGGCGCTGGCGCGCCTGCGTCCCCTCACGGAAAAGCTCGGCCCCTTTCACGATGCGGCCAACTACTATGTGGGGCTGATCTACTATGGGCGCGGGGATTGGAAAGCGGCAGCCGAATACCTTCAAGCGGTTCAGACACGCCCGCCCTATGCGCAAGAAGCGCCTTTATGGCTAGCGTATGCCTTAGCCCAAGCAGGTGATATAGAAGGTTTGGAAGCCCAGGCCGAGCGCTGGATGGGTCTTACCCCGAGGCCAGCCCATGGCGAGACGCTCTGGACGTTTGTGGTAGTTACCCTTGCCTACCATAAGCGCTGCGCCAGCGCAGAACGGTATGCAAAACTCGTTGAGTCCAATCGCTTAGTGCGCTTCTGGCTTGGCTGGTGCGCCTTCCAGCAGAATCAGGATAGTCTGGCGCTGCAGATTTGGGATTCGCTGCTGGGGATGCAGGATAGTTTGACTTCGTGGGCACGCTATGGCTGCGCCCAGACGCTTATACGCCTCAATCAGCCGGAGGAGGCTTTGGGCATGCTGCGCCAAATTCCGCCGAGCCCGCAGGCGCCGGCGCCAGAGGCTCTCTGGCTTTCCGCCCAGCTTAGTTGGCAGCTTCGGTTGTGGGCTTCAGGCCGGGAAGCGCTCCAAAGCTACCGACGCCTTCCGGGTCTTCCCCGTCAGCTGGAAGCGCAGCGGTGGCTAGCCGAATTCTACGCAGCTGAGCGCCAGTATGGCGAAGCCCTACGCCTTCTGGATAGCCTGCAGGGTCCAGGCCTCCAAGAGCCGCGCCAGCGCCTGCGCCTACTGGCTGGCCTTCAAGCTCTCTACGAAAAAGCCTATACCGAAGCCGAAAGCCTTTTCGCTCAAAGCGCCCGTATAGGCGGGCCGCATTCCGCCACCGCTCTCTTCTGGCATGCAGAAGCGCTTTACCGCCAGGGCAATCCTACTAAAGCTATCGCTGCCTACCAAGCTTTCCTCCGCCATCCGCAGAGTAGCCAAAATCCCTACTTTTGGGAAGCCCAGCTGGCTCTGGCCTGGAACCACTTACAGCTGCAGGCCGCCGAAGAGGCGCTGCGCCTTGCCCAATCCATGCGACAGAAAGCCCCGCCCACTTACCGTCCCTTGGCTACTTTTATCGCGGCAGGTGCCCTCTACCTCCAAAAGCGCTACAATGAGGCCTTAGGTCTTTACGAGCAGCTCCTGCATACTTCGCTTCCTTCGGCTCAAGTGCGGTATCACTTGGCCCAGACGCTGGCGCGCTTGGAACGCTACAGCGAAGCCGAGCAGATTCTGCGGGAAGTGCCGCCGCAGGCTCCTGGGGCCGATGCGGCCCTTTACCTGCGTGCAGAGCTCTGCGCTCTCTGGCTCAATCGGCCCAGCTGCACGAAAGAGGCTGCTGAGCTTCTCCTGCGCCACTTTCCAGCTTCACCGAAAGCCCCTCTGGCTCGGGCTCGGCTGGGGCTAGCCCTAGCCGAACTGGGCGATAGAGCCGGCGCCCTCCAAACCCTGCGCCAGACCTTAGAAACTGCTACCCACCTTCCTGAGGCCGTGCGTTTAGCCATGGAAGGCCTGCGCAGCCTCCTCAGCCCAGCCGAGTTTGATACGCTCTACCAGAATTTCCTTCGTCGGCTTCCCCCCACAAGCGAAATGCGCCTTAATTTGGAGCGCGATCGGCTGGCCCAGCTTCGGGAGTCAGAGCAGTGGGCGGCGCTGCGCACCGAGGCCCTTCGCCTCCAGCAAACCTATCCAGCCTTAGAAGCCGAAGCCCTTTTTGCCTTAGGCTTAGCCTGCGAGCATTTGGGCGATACGGCTACCGCCCTAACAAGCTACCATGCCTTAGCCGCTTTTCCCGACTATGCCCTACGCGCCTGGGAAAAGCTTGCCCGAATCTACCAAAGCCAAAATAGGATTAGCGAAGCCTGGGCGGCTCAGGAGTCGCTGCTGCGGTGGTTGCCTTCCGCCGGCCCCTTGCGAACCGAAGGCCTCTTCCTATGGGCCGAGCTAGCCGTGGCCTTAGGCCGAGCGGATACTGCCCTTCAGGCTTTTCGCCTGCTCATAGCGGATCCATTTCTTCGCCCTTGGTATCGCCAAAAAGCCCTGCTTACCTATGCGCTCCTGCAAGAAAAGATGGGCCAGCCGGATTCGGCCCTCTTCTACTTACGCCAAGTACAGAATCTAAGTAAGAATGATTTGGCCGCTGAGGCGCTTTTCCATGAGGCGCGTTTACTCTTTGGCCAGGGGCGTTTGGAGGAGGCGCGCCGGCCCATATACCGTTTGAGGGATGAGTTACCCGATTATACCGAAGCGCGCGCAAAGGCCTACCTTATTTTAGCCCAAATCCAGATAAAGGAGAAAAAGTTCAAATCGGTACGCCCCCTATTAGCAAGCCTTATTGAGAATGCGCCGACGGAGGAGATTCGCCGCCAGGCTCAGGCGCTGCGCGACTCGCTTCCACCTGATACACTCCCCGCGGAAAAGCCTAAAAAACCTACTAAACGATCCCGCCAGCGTAGCGATGATTAGCCTGCGCTTCGCCTCAAAAGATTTAGGGGTAATCCGTCTTCACCGAAGTGAGGGGGGAGCCTCTTTAGCTGAAGGGGAGCTTCCCCTCGGCTTGACTTCTCCGCCGTAGGTGCCGAGGAGGATTAGGCCGAAAAGGTCCAGCCTAACTTTTATGGAAACCCACCTTTCTCCTCCCACTTAGGTAGGACTTGTACTCATGCAGATATGCGGTATTTTTGAGAGCGGGTCAGCCGCCAGATGTATCAGTCCCAAACTTCAAACTCCCATACAATCGCCACATAGTAAGCCGTATCTTCGGCGTAGCAGCCGCCGCAATTCATATCTAGGCCGACGGCGATGCGGTCGCCGCGACTGAAGCTATTATTCTGATAGCAGTTGAAGGCGCGCCAGTCGTTGTCGTTTGCCCCATCTATATCGCTCATGATGGCATAGTTCCCGTTGAAGGAGCGGCAAATGCGGCCGCGAAACTCCGGGTTAGAGCCGCTATCAGCTCCTGCCCGGATAATCACCCGCACAATACGTCCACTAAAAGGCGCTACCCACTGCTGCCTATGGTCATTTAGGCCAGGGGTGCCTGAGCCATTTATTTGGCTGTCGTCGCAGCCATCACCGCCAGGGCAGGGAAACCAGAGCACACGGTTGCCCGGATTGCCGGTCCATACGCTGTTGTAGAGGGTGTGGTAGCTTACATGGCGGAAGCGTCCAAATATTTCGCCGGTAGACTGGATGCGTAGCCGTTCTTGGGGAGGGTGATTACCGGGACCGCCGGGCGGGGCGGTATAGAAGCGGAGATGCGCGCTATGATCTCCGTCATCTTCGCCGATGATCTGCGCGGCTGGGCCGCCAGGCCGCCCACGCCAAGGCATGAACTCCACGTACGTCCTACGCCCGGGACCCCCACCTGCCGAAAGGCGGAGACGCCCTCCTACCGCCGTATTTCCTCCATCAAATGCATAAATCTCCAGCTGTACCTGGGGATCGGTAAGACCAATCCCTACATTCCCAATCTCCGTGATTATCATGCGGGTATTCCATGTCCCACCCCAGTCGTTTTGGATAGCTAAGTCGTGGCCTCCTGTAGCAAAGCCCCAGCGCGCCTGAGGTATGTCGTTGATGACTAGGTGCCGACCCCCACTGGCTGGCCCTACTACAAGGTAATGGTCGGGATCAGTATTCCCTATGCCTACATAGCCGGCATTCGTGATACGCATCCGCTCAACGAGTGTGCCGCTGCCATCGGGGGTAGTGTGGAAAGTGATACGCCCAGGCATATCGGTGCTTGTGCCGCCCGCAGCATCCGTAGCCATCTCTATACGAGCGGCAGAAGTGAAACCGGTCCCATTATATCCTTGGGCATCCAGTCGGCCAAGTACTGTACCTGCCCCACTTGTAGGTGTGGGCGCACTTATCGTACCTTGGGCCCGGCGGAGGAAAATTCTATTCACTGCGCCATAGGTGGTAAAAAGCGCAACCTCATTATCGCTTGGCTGGCGAACATCCAGTCGGCCCTCTGGATTAGTGGTGCCGATGGCTAAATTGCCGACATTAGTGAGGCGCATGCGCTCCTGGTTGTTAGTCCGAAAGGCCAGGCCTGTATTATCGGTAGTACCGATGAAATGCGTGGTGATATCTGTGCCACTATTGCCAGTCAAGCGCCAGAAGAGGCCGTTTCCGTCGCTCCAGGCTGGTACGAAGTTAGCCCCGCTGGCTGCGCTGCTTAGCACTTGGCCCGCTGAGCTGGGCGCCGCTAGCCACAGTGGCGGGGTATTAGCGCCACCTGAGTAGAGGAGGGCGCCTACGGCGCCAGCTTGGCCGTCCGGCATGAAAGCGCCATCTAAACGAAGATTTCCGCTGACATGCAGGCGTTCTGAGGGGTTAGCCGTGCCTATCCCTACATTCTGTGCCCATACAAGCCCACCTAAACCCAAACAAGCCGCAATGGCGTAATACTGCATGAGAATAAATATACGAAAACGGACGCTTCCTCATAAAGCGAGCAGGGAGGGCGAGAGCGTTCAGCGCTAGCCCAGTGTGACTATCACTTTTCCTTCTAGGGTTTGTAGGACGGCTTCGGTGAGCGTGAGCTCTGAATCAGGCTCTACGAAGGTCCAGCGGTGGGGTAGGAGGTTCCATACCCATGACCCGTGCCAGCGGTACTTTTGGGCCCAGATGGCTACCCAGAAGGGGTGTAAGCGCACTTTGAGAAAAAGGCGTGGGTAGGCGCTGGCCCAGTATTGAAGCATCTGCTGAAGGTGGAGGAGAAGTGCTTCAGGGCGCAGCGCCTGACCTGAGCCCTTACAGAGGGAGCAGAGGGCGGATTGGGGAAGCTCTAAGGGAGCCCGTCGGCGCTGGCGCGTCAGCTGAACTAGGCCAAATTCGCTCATTGGGAGAATAGTGTGGCGGGCCTTGTCCGTTCGCATAGCTTCACGCAGCCGTTCATAGACCTTCTGGCGATGGTCGGGGTTCTTCATGTCTATGAAGTCTATGATGACGATACCTCCCAGGTCCCTTAGCCGCAGCTGGCGAGCAATCTCCTGAGCCGCTAAAAGGTTAGTCTGCAGGACAAGCTCCTCGGGGCTGAGGGTTTGCGCCGCTAGCGAGCCTGTATTTACGTCAATTACATGGAGGGCTTCGGTGTGTTCAATGACGAGGTAGCCTCCATTAGGTAGGGTTACCGTGCGGCCTAAGAGGTTGCGCACCGACCGTTCAAGCTCAAAAAGGCTTTCTAAATTCTGCCGACGGCGGTGGAAGCGCAAAGCCGGCGGTGGCGAAAGGGCTGCGGTGCGGAGGAATTGCTGAATCTGCTGGTACAGCGGCTCATCGGTGGTGTGAATTACTTGGGGGGGCGGAGATAAGACATCTTGCAGAAGCTGATGAAGAGGCAGTTCGGCTTCGGTGAGGCGGCGCGGCGGGAGCTGCCCCACCAGCCGCTTCATCAGCTCCTCCCAGCGCTGGATAAGGCGCAGATACTCCGCCTCCACTTGATGGAGTGGAAGGGCCTGAGCGCCAGTGCGCAGAATAATCCCATACGGGGGGCGGTGTATTTGCTGGAGCGCTTCTTTCCAAACCTGACGCACGCCGGCCTCGGTAATCCGATGGGAAATCCCTACCTCTGGGGAAAACGGCAGCATTACGACTGTTTGGCCTGTAAGGGCTATTTGGGTAGTGAGGCGCGGCCCCTTGTTATCTACCATTTCTTTGACTACCTGGACAATTATCCAGTCCCCGGGCTTTAGATAGCTGCTAATTTGCCCTTCTTTTGGCAGGGGGCCTTCCGCAAGGGGAAGGGGTGGCGGTAGAGGCTGGTGACGCCGCAGCGCTTCCACCCATGCGCGCTGAATAGAAAAGCCCCAAGCCAGGTCGCTGTAGTGCAAAAAGCCCTCTCGGCTTAGCCCTAAATCTACGAAAGCCGCGTTGAGGCCGCGTACCACCTGGGTTACCTGCCCTAAAAAAATGTCGCCCAACTTACAGGGCGCTGCACGCAGTTGGTAGTATTCTACAAGCTGCTTGTGCTCAAAAAGTAAGGCCTTAACGACTTCTCCCTCCTTTAGGAGGACTAGCTCCCGCAAGCTTAGGAAGCTTTAGTGCGGTTTTTTCTTGTGGCGGTTAAGACGGCGGCGCTTTTTGAGCTTGTGCCGCTTGATCTTGCGCAGTTTCCGTTTTCGGCCGCAGGGCATACGGCGCAAAGATACGCAAACTCATAAATACCGAAGTTTCCACCGATGCAGGCGGCGCTGCCAACTCAAGGTGAAAAGGTGAAGGAGGTAGTACAGCACAGGGACCACCACAAGGGTAATAACGGTAGCAAAACTTAGGCCGAAGATAATCGCACTGGCCAGGGGCAGCCAGAAGAAGGTCGTATCGCCGCCAAAAAAGATCTTCGGATCCAGCTCAGCGAAAAGCCCCACGAAATCTATATTGAGCCCTACCGCTAGCGGTATAAGGCCCAAAATCGTTGAGGCGGCCGTAAGTAAGACCGGCTTGAGGCGTATGGAAGCCCCCTGGATAATAGCAGGACGGGTGCGATAGCCGCGCCGCCGCAGCTCCTCTATAAACTCCACCAGCAAAATCCCATTTTTCACTACCACTCCTAAGAGAGCCACGATGCCTACCCCAGCCAATACAACAGAGAATTCTATCCGGCTTATGGCAAAGCCCCAGAGCACGCCTATCAGGCTGAAAATCACCTGGGAGAGGATAACCAGGGAGAGCCCGATGGAATTGAACTGCGCCACTAAAATCAGGAAGATGCCCGCTACGGCTATGAGGAAGGCCCTTTGGAGGAAGCGGGCGGCTTTGGCCTGTTCCTCCTGCTCACCCCCCAGGCGTACAGTAACATTTTTGGGAATCGGGAAAGCGGCTAAGGCCTGGCGGATTTCCTGATTGACTTGGGTGGCGTTATACCCTGGCAGTACGTCGGAGGAGATAGTTATGGTGCGCTTGAGATTTTTTCGTCGGATAAGGCCAGGGCCCGAGGCGTAGGTAAGCGAAGCGAAGCTAGAGAGCGCATAGAGGCGGATGCGTCCATCGCTCATATCCCGAAATACTACGCGATGCGCTAAGAGCTGCTCAGGCTGCTGGCGGTAGTTTTCCTTGTAGCGTATCCAGATAGGGTATTCCTCTTCACCTTGGCGGAAGCGGGAGGCTTCTTTGCCGTAGAGGGCGGTGCGCAGCTCGTTCCCGAGCTGGGCCGAGGAAAGCCCTACTCGCTGAGCCCTTTCCCGCTGAACTACGAAGCGTATCTCAGGGCGGCCTAGTACAAGGTCGCTGCTCAGCTCCTGTACGCCTGGCAGACGCAGAGAGTCCAAATACGCTTTCAGCCGCTGAGCGGTTTGAATGGCCAACATAGGCTCCTCGCTGCTTACTTCTATTTGGATGGGCTTACCCGCCGGAGGTCCAGCGCGGTCGCCTTCCACAAGGAGCGTTACGCCTGGCAGATCCTGCAGGGCATTGTAAATAGAATCCAGATAAGGCCGAGTAGAGCGCCCCTGCCGCTGGCGAAATTCCACAAAGGCCACGGTGATTTTAGCCCTATTTGGCGCTACATTGCTGGTACGGTCAAAGGGGTCACCAGCCCCCACGCCTACATTCACAAGAATAGAACCCACTAGGGGGTTAGAAGGGCCTAAGACGCGCCGCACGCGTTCGTAGGCTAGGCGCGCCACTTCGTAAGTATGAGCGGCTGAAGTGCCCTCAGGAAGACGCAGATAGGCATAGATGTAGTTGGGATCGCGCGTGGGGAAAAAGGTAATTTTCGGCGGACGAAGGCCGAAAAGAACTACCCCACCTATGAGTAGGAGCCCTACCATTCCTAGAACCCATGCCGGGCGATTACCCCGTATGCTCCAAGCGAGAATCTTTCTGTGCCCTTCCATGAAGCGCGGCAAAATGCTCTTTTGAAAGCCTTCTATAAGCCACCGTATCACCGTGCGCGCAGCTATAAGAAGGAGGCCAAGAAAAAGTAAAAAGTTTCCCATACCTATGCTTCCAAGGGCGTAGGCGCCCAAGGCCAGTACCCCTATAAAGCCCAGGCTCAATAAAAACCCGCGCGTCCATATCCGCCTTTGAGTGGTAGCCGGCCGCATAAAGTCTACAGCAAAAACAGGATTAATGATATAGGCCACAAAAAGGGAGGCAAAAAGCGTAATGAGGAAAGTTACGGGCAGGTACTGGAGAAATTTGCCCGGGATGCTCTGCCAAAAAAGCAGGGGTATAAATGGCGCAGCGGTGATAAGGGTGCCCGAGAAAACCGGAATAAACACCTCAGTAGCGGCTAATTGAGCGGCTTGGAGAGTAGGTAGGCGTCCATTGTCAAAGAGTCTGTAGGTGTTTTCCACTACTACAATCGCATCATCCACTACTATCCCTAAAGCGAGAAGAAAGGTGAAAAGTACTACCAGATTTAGGGTATAGCCGAGAGCAGGGAAGAAAAGAAAGGCGACGAAGGAAGAGAGCGGCACCGAAAGCCCCACAAAAAGCGCATTTTCTAAGCCTATAAAGAACATCATGACTAGGGTTACTAGGATAAAGCCGATGATGATGGAATTTACGAGGTCGTTGAGCTGGAGTCTTGTGCGTTCGGACTGGTCATTAGTAACTACCACGCGCAGGTCGTCAGGAAAAATCTGGCCCCGAGATTTTTCAAGAATTTTGAAGATAGCGTCGGCGGCCTCTATAAGGTTTTCTCCCCCTTTTTTTATGACATTTAGGGTTATGACAGGCTTACCATCTAAGAGGGCGTAGCTTTCGGCTTCTTTGTATCCATCATATATATTGGCTACGTCGCGCAGGTAGATAGGTGCGCCGAAACCCGAGCGCACGATTAGGTTGCGAATTTCCTCTACCGAGCGGAAGCGCGCATCTAAGCGAAGCGTGCGTTTTTGCCGGCCGAAATCCGCTTCCCCCGCTGATATGAGGACATTCTCACGGAGGATGGCATTTTCTATATCCGAAAAGGACAGGTTGTAAGCCTGTAGGCGCCCCATTTCCACATCTATCCGAATCTGCCTTTCCAAAGCCCCTACTATATCTACGCGCCGGATTTGGGGAAGGGCCTCTATAAGGTCTTTGAGGTCATCGGCAAATCGCTTAAGCTGGGCTGGGGAATAGTCGCCAGCTAAGTTGATGGACATAATGGGTATCTCGGAAAAATCCACATCAGTTATAACGGGCTCTTTGGGTAGGTCGCTGGGTAAATCGGCACGCGCCCTATCTACGGCGTCTCGGACCTTATCCTTGCATTCCTTAGGGTCTAAATTTACCCCAAACTCCACTACTATAGTGGAAACATCCTGCTGGGAATAGCTATTAATCTTTTCTACGCCAGCGAGGCCCTTTAGGCGCTTTTCTATGGGGCGCGTGATAAGGTTTTCAATATCCCCTGGTGAAGAGCCCGGATAAGTGGTAGTTATTACAATCGTGGGTATAACTAAGTCGGGGAAAAGCTCTTTGGGCAGCGAGAGATAGGAAGAGAGGCCTAAAGCTGTGATTAGAAAGGTGAGAAAATAAACCGTCAGGCGATTGGTAGTGGCCCAGCGCGTCGGACCAAAAAGACGCATAAAGGGGGAAACCCAAAAAACTCGGAGAAAGTTCCCAGTTTCCACTTCGGGATTAGCGCGGATGTCGTATTTTTGGAAAAACCTTCGGGTAAATGGGGCGGCTTAGTCTGGTGCTTGGGCTTCTGTGGGCGCAGGGTTACGAGTATGGGAATGGATGGATAGAGGCTGGGGCACCCTACCTCAAGCTGCTGGTAGGACAGGATGGGGTCTATCGCATAACAGCGGCGCAGCTGGGCCTAAATGGCGTGCCTTCTGCCACGCTTCGCCTTTTTTGGCGCGGCACCGAGATACCTATCTATGTGGAGGATGGCGGAGATGGGCAATTTGAGGCCAATGACTACCTGGAATTTGTCGGTCAGCGTAATGATGGCGAGCCAGATACTGTAGCCTTTCGGCATGCGCACCTCTTACGCCATTTCCCTGGTTTGGCCGGTAATCCGCGCCAGTCGCTCAATCACAACGACACCTCCGCTTACTTTCTCACTTGGGGTGGACGGGATGGCCTTCGCCTTGTTCCTTATAACGATCCCAACGCGCTAGCTCATCCCCGACAGGACTGGTTCTGGTGGCGCCAAGAGATTACCTATCACCCGGGTATTTTCAATTACTGGACTGGTGCGGGTGGCTTAGGGAGCGGCGGCTACGAACAGCACAATAACCCCATGTACATCGCCGGTGAGGGGCGCGGCCGGGGTATGAATCCGCTCCAAATTAGCTTCACCCTCCCTGAAATCCGTCCAGATGCTGCCCCTAGCTTTGCTATAGAACTTTCCCATGCAGCCCTCTCCATAGGCGGAACTTTCAATTTGGAATGGCGCGTGAATAACACCCTAATAGCTAATCAGACCTCCACTGCCCCCTATTACTTCCGACCTACCTTCACGCTAAGCACGACTTTGCTGAGTTCGCCGCTTACCGTGGTATGTAGGAGCTCAGACCCAGGCTATGGAGGGGAACTTGTACATTATGGCGCCGTAGTCTATCCGCGCGGCGCCGTACTTAGTGCTAATGAGGCCTTTTTGAAAATAGGGGTTCGGCGGAGCTCGGCCCAGCCAATTACCCTCGTGCTGAGCAATGTACCGATTGCGCCGGGTGATTCCTTACTTGTGTATGATGTAGAGCATCGCTGGCGGTGGCGGGCGGTCTCCCAAGGCACTCAGTGGTATATACCCCTCCCACCGCTGGCGGATACCTTCGCGCTGTACCTTTGTCGGGGCGCCAGCGTACAAACGCCGCTGATCCAACAGCCTGTTCTGGAAAATTACAGCCAGGCGGCAGGGGCTTCGGTGATTCTAATTACGCACCGAAGCCTTGCGGCCTCTGCCCAGGCCTATAAAGCTTACCGCGAAACTAGCCCAACTAATCCCCATAGCGTATTCATTGCCTACACGGATGCGATTTATGATGAATTTGGCTGGGGACGGGTAAATCATCCTCTGGCTATTCGGAATTTTATCCGTTGGGCTTTAGACCGCTGGTCGGTTCGGCCGCGCTATGTACTCATCTGGGGAGATGGGGTAGGATTCTGGCGGGTAGCCTACAATAGTCCTCTTCCGCCCTATCACAAGGTACCCTTTTTTGGGCTGCCTGCTTCGGACTGGGGGTATGTATCGGATTTCTACGGCGATGGGAATGTGGTGCCTGAAATCCCTATTGGGCGTGTCCCCGTCCATACTGATGCCCAGGGGCTGGCCTATGTAGAAAAAGTTCGGCAGTATGAGAGCCGCCCCAACGAACCTTGGCATAAATGGGCCCTTCATTTGGGTGGCGGCGCAGATGCCATAGAACAAGCCCTTATTGAAGCGCAGCTGCGGGCGTGTCAGCAGATTTTTGAGGGTAGCCCCTACCATGGTCAGGTAGTGTACTATCAGAGGCGCACGGACGGCATGCAGGCTCCTCCCGGTAGCCCCTCCATCAAAGAGCGTATGGATAGTGGTGTAGTCGTTCTCCAAGGCTTTGGCCACTCGGCCTTTGACATATTTGATATAAGCCTGTACGACGCTCAGGATTACGATAATTGGGGTAGGTATCCCTTACTGATTCTCAATGGCTGCTACCAAGGTAGCTATGACGGGATTAATCAGGCGGCCCTGCTGCATGGGGAGCGCTTTGTGCTGGAGCCTGGGCGGGGCTGCTTATGGTATTTATCGGGTTCTGGGTCTGGTTTCGTAGGCCCACTCGGCCGTCAGACGGTAGAACTATATGCCGTACTTTTTCGGGATTCGCTGGGCATTACTATGGGAGATGCTCTCGTGGCGGTATTTCGGCGGCTTTTTGGGCAGGGGACAGCGGCTTTTGACTACTACCACCTCGCTGGGCAGCCCCTTCTCGGAGATCCGTGCGTGCGCCTTGCCGGACCACGCCTACCTGACTTAGCAATCCGTAGTGGGGACATTCAGGTCATCCCCTTAGAACCTTCTGCCGAGAGCCCTTCCTTTTCGCTGCGCCTGCGCTACTCAAACCTCGGGATTGCTTTTCACGACAGCTTCTGGGTAGAGATTGTGCATCGTGTCAGTAGTACTTCTCAGACTTTTACCTATCGGTATAGGCGGCCGGCTTTTGCTCGCGTAGATAGCCTAGAGGTCGTTCTCCCTTCACCCGTCGGAGAATGGGCCGGTATAAATGAAATAGAGGTATATGTAGATGCGCAAAATGACATCTCTAACGAAGCGAGGGAAGATAATAACCGCGCCCGGGTGGAGTTTTTTGTGCGCTCGGCGCGGCCTATCCCCATCTATCCTTGGCCTTACGCCGTTATAAGTAAATCTCGTATCGCTTTGGTAGCCGCTACATATAATCAAAGTATCTATGCGCCACAGGGCTATTATTTTGAGATAGATACGAGTTATCGCTTTGATTCGCCTGGGCTGCGGCGCAGCGGGCGGATTCAAGGGAGCACGGCCCTGGGGCGATGGGAACTCCCCTTTGAGCTGGAGGATAGCGTGGTGTATTACTGGCGGGTTCGTTTGGAAGGGTCGGGGCAGCAAGAGTGGGCAGAAGCTTCGTTTCAGTACATTGCAGGGGATAAGGAGGGGTGGGGGCAAAGCGGGCGGGCGCAGTTTTTGGAGAATGAGCTGCGTGGCCTGCGCTACAGTGCACCGGGCTTTCGGTGGGAATTTGCCCAGCGGCAGGTGCGTATTCGGGCGGTAGAGTCTTATGGCCCCTACACCATACGCCGCTTTTTGGAGCGGGATGACGAGGTGCTCTCTGGGCAGGGAAGCTATACCTCGCGGGCAGGGTGGTGGTGGGGCGCCCGTCCGCCCGGCATATTCGTCGGGGTGTTTGACCCACAAACCTTTGAGCCGCTTGAAAGTATCCGAGGGCTCGGTGGGTGGCGTTATTTCTGCTCGGGCGGGCCCTGTCATATGGTGATTGTAGAGGGTGGGACCTCGTATTGGGTAGAGATGGACGCAGAGGCTATGGCCGAGTCCCTACGCGTGGTAGTGGCGCGCGCGCCAGTCGGGGCGCCGGTGGTACTCCTCTTTACCACGGGACATCAGAGCCAGCACTGGCCGGCACGCCTAGCGCAAGTTCTGCCGCAGATCGGCGCTACCTCAGCCGTTTTAGCCCTTACTCCCACCCAAAAGGCCATCCTAATAGGCGTCAAGGGCGCCCCAGTGGGCACGGCCGTAGAAGTCTTCTGTGACGAAACCGCTTCCTGTGCAGCGGAGCGTTTCTTTGAGGCTAACTATCCTTTGGGATGGATGGTTTCGCCGCGCATTGGGCGGCCTGTAGCGTGGGAAGAGGCCTTTTTTGCCTATCAGCCCCAGGACCCCTCCGACCAAATCACCATGAATGTATATGGGCTTCGCCCAGAAGGGGGCTGGGATACCCTTTGCCGGCAAGTCGCCGCCCAGCAGGCATGCGATCTGAGGCCCTACAACGCCTCTCATACGGAGCTTCGGCTGGAAGCCCGTTTTAGCGACCCGCAGCACGCTACAGCCCCTCAGCTGGCCTACTGGTATGTATTCTTCCGGCCCTTTCCCGATATAGCCGTAGACCCTGGTTTGCGCTGGCGCTTCGTACGGGATACGCTAGAAGAGGGGGAATGGGCCGAATTAGAGTTAGGCGTGCGGAATTTGCTTTCGGCCGATACGCCAGATAGCGTAGAAGTGGTCTTCCTACTGCAGCGGGCTGGCGGGTGGGATACGATCGGATGGCAGCGCTATGCGCCTTTGCAGGCGCTGGACAGTATGATCGTGCGCTGGCGCTTCAGTACGGTCGGCTTAGGCGGGCTTCACCGGCTACGCCTTATTCTAAATCCACGCCCCCTTTTCAATGAGCGCACCTTCGCCAATAACCGCTGGGAAGTCGGCTTCTTTGTGCGTGTAGATAGGATTAACCCCATAGTGGATGTTCTATTTGATGGGATTCGCATTCAAAATGGCGATATCGTTTCGCCCGAGCCGACCATAACTATAGACATCAAGGACGAAAATCGCTATCTTCTGCTGGATGATACCTCGGTAGCGGTGGTTCGGCTGCGTCGGGCCGAAGCGCGCGGGCTAGGGGAGCGTATCAACTACGCTTCGGGTAAGCTCCGTTTCCTACCGGCTACCCCGGCGGAAAACCGCGCCGGCGTGGAATTTCGCCCTGGCCACCTTGAGGATGGCGATTACATTCTAAGTGTAGAGGCTTTTGACAAAAAGCGCAATCGCTCAGGCTTCCTGCCTTATGAGGTGCGTTTCCGCGTAATAAATCAGAGCACTGTCACGCATGTGGTGAATTATCCTAACCCTTTTTCTACCTCTACCCGCTTTTACTATGAGCTGACTGGGGCGGTACTGCCTGAAGTCTTTCAGATACACATCTACACGGTGTCAGGCAGACTGGTGAAGGTGATAGATCTTAAGGCGCTGGGCGAGGTGCGGATCGGGCGGCACTTGACGAATTATGCCTGGGATGGCACCGACGAATATGGGGACCGGCTGGCTAATGGGGTATATCTCTATCGGGTGGTACTGCGCATGCCTGAGGGCCATGCGATAGAGCAGCGGGAAGAAGGGATGGGCCGTTACTTCCGAGGGGGTTGGGGGAAGATGGTACTTATGCGATGAGGGAAAATTCTTACCTTTGTAGGGCTGCGGCAGTAGCTCAGCTGGTAGAGCGCAACCTTGCCAAGGTTGAGGTCGCGGGTTCGAGTCCCGTCTGCCGCTCGCCGAGGTGGTGGAATTGGTAGACACGCAGGACTTAAAATCCTGTCGCCCGCAAGGGCGGTACGGGTTCGAGTCCCGTCCTCGGCATGGGGTGCCGGCAGAACTGGCTGAGTTTTTACGGCAGAAGGGGATAGAGGCGGAGCGGTGGTGGGCTTCTCTCACGCCAGAAGCGCAGGCCTACCAGGCTGAGGCTTTCGCGACGCTAGGAGCTGTGGCGTACGCCCAGCGCTGGGCTTTCTACTTTTCCCAGTGGCGTCGGCTTTATCCGCTCTCCAAATCGGGCGCTTAGGTTGGCGCCTGCTGCTAGGGCAAGGTCTGCGTCGGCAGCGGCTCATTTTCTTCCTCCATATCGGTAGTATTGCCTTAGGTAGCGGTTCAGCTCTACTTATCCTTGTGCTTTTCCATTCGTTTCAACGGGCTATTGTAGGCTATCTGTACGGTGCGGTTGGCGCCCTTTGGGTGCGGGCCTATGGGGAAGAGCAAGAAAGTCGGCCTTTACCTATAGAAAAGCGCTATGTACAAGCCTTGGCGGGGACTCTTGTGCGCGCCGAGCCGGCTATTCACCTACCCGTACTACTCCAAGGGAAAGGCGAACGCTACGAAGGTGTGCAACTTATTTCGGTAGCCTCCAGCTGGTGGCAAGGGCGATGGGCCGAGTGGGTTAGACCCCTTCCCCAGGCGTGGCTAGGCGAGGGTAAAATCGTCATCTCACGGAAGCTAAGCCAGCGCCTCGCCCTCCAAATAGGTGATAAAGCGACGGTAGTGTGGCTGGCCGACCCGCCCCGTTTGCGGCGCCTAACTGTAGTAGGACTATACGAAGCCCGCCTGGATGAAATAGACCGACAAGTAGCCTTTGTGCCCTTAGAGCTAGGCCAGCGCCTATTGGGATGGGACTCTACTCATATTCAAATAGGGCATCTTTTTGTGGACTCCAGCCAAGACCTTAATCAGCTTGCCGAAGCTCTCAGCCAGAGAATACCCATAACATATGAGATTACACCGCTTACGGCCATATTTCCCGATATTTTTGATTGGCTTGGGCTTATTCGGCAGAACGTTCAGCTCATTCTCCTTCTGGTGGGTGTAGTGAGCTTTTTTACGGTGGCGGCAGCCTTTCTAGTCCTTCAGATGGCTCAGCGGCTTCGCTACGAGGTGTGTGCGGCGTTGGGGGCTCGGTCTTGGCAGCTGTGGAGCCTTGCCCTCTATCAAGCCCTCTTCTCCGTAGCCATAGGAGTCGGCCTAGGCGCCGGCCTTGTATCCCTTTTTCTACTCAGCCAGCAGGTGTGGGAGTGGGTGCGTTTAGACCCAGAGAACTATCTTCTTTCTACTTTGCCGGTGTATTGGGATTGGCGGGCTTACGGGTATGTGGGAGCTGGCGCCCTTGGTCTAGCCGTAGGGCTTGCGGCTTTGGCCTATCCCTATAGACGCATAGTGCGTATTTTGAGTCAAGTTGAATAAGCGGTGCTACCTTTGCACCCCGTCATGCGCTGCCTTGCGCTCCTCCTTTTTAGTGTAGGTTGGGGGCAGCGGGTACCTTTGCCCAGTTATATCAACACCCCTCTTCATGAGAGTGCCCCTGTACTTTCCAGTGACGGGCGCCTGCTTTTCTTTTGGCGGCTTGACGACCCTGTGGGCCTCGGCGCCCAAGATATTTTTGAGGCTCAGTGGGAAGACTCTTTGGGTGATTTAGGAGCGGCCCGGCACTTAGGTGGTGCCATAAATGATGCCCGCGGTAACATTCCATTTGGAATTAGCCCCGATGGGCAGTTTTTACTAGTCTATAAAGAATTTCGCAATCCACGCAATCCCTGTGAGTTGGGGTTCTCCCGGCGGGTTTTAGGCGATCTTTGGTCTGCCCCAGTTCAGTTACGCATTCAAAATTTCTACAGCGAAAGTGGCTCTTCGCTAACGGCCGCTTTAGGGTGGGATGGGCGCACCCTCCTCCTTTCCATGCGGGGCAAGGAAAGCTTAGGCGGGGAAGACCTCTACGTCAGTTTCTACGACCCGGATCAGCGCCTCTGGAGCGAACCCAAACACCTAGGTCCTATCCTGAATACCCCTAAGGATGAAATTACCCCCTTTTTAGCCTCGGATGGGGTTACGCTTTACTTTTCCAGCAACGGGCGGCCCGATTCTAAGGGCCTGGACATTTACATGAGTCGGCGATTGGATGACAGCTGGCAGCAGTGGAGCCCGCCTCAGCGTCTCCCCCCGCCGATTAACTCTGAGGCGGATGACTACTACTTTAAGTTTGCGCCTTTGCGCCCCGAGGTGGCCTATTTGGTATCTAATGATTCGGCGGAATTGTGGGGGCGCCAGATTTATCGGGTGCCTCTGCCGCCCGCCTATCAGCCGCGTCCCGTAGTCCTTGTGCGCGGCAAAGTACTGGAACGCAGCCTCAAGCGCCCTATTCCTAATGCCGAGGTGCGCTACTATAACCTTGAGGAGCGACGCTTAGAAGGCACAGCGCTTTCGGCGGACTCCACGGGCGAGTACCAAATGCTCCTGCCTCTTGGAGGGCTTTATGGAATTGTAGTGCTCAGTCCAGGGTATTTCAGCATCAGCGAGCAGATTGATCTTCGCCAAGGTGCCTCTAAGTCCCCCCTAGAGAAAGACATTCTGGTAGCACCAATTCAAGTGGGTGAGGTTATTCGGCTGAACGGACTGTTTTTTGCTACGGGGGATAGTACCCTTTCCCCTGAAAGCTATGTGGAGCTTGAGCGGCTGGCTTGGCTGCTCAGCGATCGCCCAACGATGCGGATTGAGATTATCGGCCATACGGATAATGTGGGCGCGCTGGAGAAGAATTTAGAGCTTTCGCGTCGCCGCGCTCGGGCCGTAGCGCGCTACTTGACTGGCCGAGGTATTGCCAGCGAACGCCTAATTGTACTGGGGAAAGGCCCTCTGGAGCCCATCGCCGATAATCGCCTCGCCGAAGGCCGCACGCTCAATCGGCGAGTAGAATTTCGCATAATTTCCCCCTAAGCCGGGGAAGGGCCTTTTCTGGCCCGCCAAGCCACTCAAAACCGCCTGAAGTCCTCCCTCCCTTTCCTCAATTGGCTCCATTTAGATCTTAGGCTCGCCCCTACCTTCCCGTTTAGCCTAAAAAAGCGCTAACTTTGTGGCCTCCATGCTCCGACACCGCACTTTTATCCTCACCCTCCTCGGCCTATTTTTTCTGATTGTGCTCTATAACCTTTACTGGGTGGTAGAGCGCTTTCGCATAGAGACGCGCCTGGCTCAGCTCTCCGCTGAAGCCCGCGCCGAATGGCTGAAAGACCCGGCTAATTATGCCCATTATCGCCGTGCCGTAGAAAACGCCTTCACCCTCGGTCTAGACCTTCAAGGTGGGATGTATGTAACCCTAGAAGTGGGCGTAGAAGACATTCTGCGTGGATTATGCGAAGTGCCAGACGATACGCTCTTCCAGAAAATTTTGGCCGCTTCGGTCCAACGCTATAGGAAAGAAGGCGGGAATCTAGTAGAGCTATTTGCCGAAGAGCATCGGCGGCAAGGGGCCGGCACTACCCTCGCCCAGTTCTTCGCTGGACCTAAGCTGGGTGTGAGCTATAACGCTTCGGATAAAGAGATTCTAACCCGTCTGCGCCAAGAAGTAGAGGACGCCGTAGAACGCACATACAAAATTTTGCGTGTACGGATAGATCAGTTTGGGGTGGTCTCGCCGAATATTCAGCGGCAGGCCGGCACGGGCCGAATCCTCTTGGAACTGCCTGGGGTAAAGGATAATATGCGTGTGCGACGGCTTCTGCGCACTACCGCCCAACTGGAATTTTGGCCTACCTATACGTTGAAGGAATTTGGGCCCCTTCTTCAAAAAGCCGCTGAGAAGGTAGCGGCGCTCAAGCGGGGCGAGGCCCCCGATACCACTGCTAAGGACACCGCTCAACAAAAGGTCTCCGAAAGTCTCCAGAGCCTCTTGAAGGGCAAGCTTTCCCCCCGCGATACGGGTGCTGCGCCGGATTCTTTGTCCAGCCCTATCCAGAAGAAATCGCCCAAAGAAAAAGAAGAGAATCCCCTCTTTGCGGTACTTCTGCCTGCTGCAGATCGGGGCGAAAATTCACCCGTAGTGGGCTATGCGCGGCCTAGCGATACCGCCCAGGTAATGGCCTATCTACGCCATCCAGAGGTTCAGCTCCTTTTTCCGGAAAATTTAGCCTTTGCTTGGACTATAAAGCCTGAAGCGGAAAATTCCGAGCTTCTTACGCTTGTAGCTCTGCGCCTCACGCCCAATCGTCAAGCTCCCCTCACAGGGGAGGTAATTGAGGAGGCGCGCCAGGACTTCAATCCCGATGATGGCCGCCCCATGGTAACTATGCGCATGAACGCCGAAGGCGCCCGCATCTGGAAAAAGCTCACCACGGATTACTTAGGTAAGTCTATCGCCGTTGTTCTGGACGGCTATGTATATACCTATCCCGTCGTCCAAAGCGTCATAGCGCATGGAAACTCTCAAATTACAGGCAACTTTACCATAGAAGAGGCCAAAGACTTAGCCAATGTCCTGAAAGCTGGGCGCCTTCCCGCTAGCATTCGCATAGAGGCGGAGGAGATTGTAGGGCCCTCCTTGGGGGAAGATACCATCCGCCGTGGTCTTATTGCGCTTAGCTTGGCCTTTTTGTCTATCCTCCTCGTGATGTGGCTTTTCTATAGCACAGCTGGACTTGTAGCCGATCTCGCCTTGCTACTTCTGCTTCTATTTATCGCTGGCGTGATGGCGGCTATGAACGTCGTGCTGACCCTACCCGGTATAGCTGGAATCGTACTGACCCTGGGGATGGCCGTGGACGCCAACATCCTTATCTATGAGCGCGTCTTAGAAGAGCTACGGGCCGGTAAATCCCTCAAAGGCGCCATTGAAAACGGCTTCAATAATGCGCTCTCCGCTATAGTGGACTCTAACCTCACTACCTTGCTGGCAGGGATAATTCTCTACATTTTTGGCATAGGGCCTATACGCGGCTTTGCTGTAACCCTTATCATTGGTGTCTTAGGCACCCTTCTGACGGGCGTAATCATCACCCGCCTCTTCATAGAAGGACTTTACAATTCCAAGCGGTGGAGCCCTTACCTGCGTTTTCGTTCAGATAAAGTGGAGCGACTTTTTGGGCGGGTGCCTGATATCCACTTTGATCGCCATTATCCCGTCAGCCGCTGGGTGGTGCTGGGCCTGAGCGTAGTAGGGCTAGCGCTTCTTTTCGGCGTAGGTATCCGCCAAGGGCTGGAATTTACCGGCGGCTATCAGTTCCAAATAGGCCTTTCGCGTCCACCTAATTTGGACCTCTTGCGCCGCGACCTTACGGAAGCTTTTGGCGGAAATGTGCCCGTAATCAAAACTATCGGGGCCAAAAACGATGTGCTTATTAGTACAAGTTACCTCTATGATCAGCCCAACATGCAGGCGGAAGTGGAAGCGGCCCTTTTCCGCGGCCTGAATAAGCATCACGCGGACGCTAAGCCTACCCTCCTGCGCTCCGCTTTAGTCGGCCCTACCATAGCGGAGGATATCCGCTCCAGTGCGATTACCTCGGTTATCTTTGGCATACTGGGGATTGCGCTTTACATCCTTCTGCGCTTCCGAAGCATAGCTTACTCTATCGGTAGTGCCCTTTCCCTTACGGCTACGGTAATAGTAGTTCTGGGACTTTATGCCCTGTTTAGCCGATTAGACATCTTGCCCTTCTCGCTGGAAGCTAATCAGGATACTATTGCTGCGGCGCTTACGGTGATTGGGTATGTCATCAATGATGCTGTAGTGCTTTTTGATCGCATACGAGAGGAGCGGCCCCGCCTCAGCCTGACTATGGGTACGGCACAGCTCCATAGCCGCAGTATCAATCTCGTGCTTTCGCGCACAATTCTGACGACTTTCACTTCAGCCTTAGTAGTGCTTATTTTACTGCTGGTAGGTGGGGAAAATACCAAGGGGTTTGCCTTGCTTCTTCTGAGTGGATTTATTCTAGGCATATTTGCGACGATATATGTGGCCAGCGATGTTTCGGCGCTTTTGTGGGATAGGCTGGCGCGGCGCGCGAAGGTGGTGGCCCCTCCTACTTCTCGCCGTTGAGGCGGTAGGCTGTCAAGGGGGCGGTGGAGTAGAAAGCCCCACTACGGGTGAAGCTACAATTGCGGCGGATATCAGCCTGAAGCCGGCTTTAGAACCCGTACTGGAGCAGTTCCATCGGGTTTATCCCCGCGCACACATAAGGGTAGTCTATACCTCCGAAGAGGCAGCGGTACAGGGCTTTTTGGCCGATAGCTTCAAGGTAGCCATCGTTACGCGTCGCTATACCGCCCAGGACTCAGCGGCTCTGGCGGAGCAGAAGATTAGACCCAAGCTCACCCCAATCGTGCGAGAGGGCATAGCGATAGTAGCTCATCCAGCCTGCCGGGATACCCTACTCATCTTAGATACTCTGCGGGCTTGGCTTTTGCGTAAGGATAGCCCCTATGGCTTCGTGATCGAAGGAGGGAGCGGCTCAGGTATCTTACGGCATCTGCGGGACTCCCTCTTAGGCGGTCAAATGCCCCAAGCCAAACTCTACCGGGCTGACTCTGCCCCCGCGGTTCTCAAATACGTACAAGAAAATCCGCGCTTTCTCGGCCTTATCGGGGCCGCATGGGTATGCGACCGCGAGGCGGAAGTAACCCGTAAATTTCTGGGTTCGGTGCGCGTGGTAGCCCTCGCAGGGGAGGGAAAAGCTTATTACCATCCGTATGCCGGTTATCTCGATCCGCGGTTCTACCCCCTTTCTCGCCTTGTTTATGCGCTGAATAGGGAGCCTCGTATGGGTGTGGCCAGCAGCTTTGTAAGCTATCTGGCCGGTCCAGACGGCCAGCGCATCCTGCTCAAATCCGAATTGCGGCCAGTAAATGCCCCTATCCGCGTGGTAGAGCTCAAGGAGCGGACTATAGAGATAGAGCGCGGCAAGTAACCCTTTTTATTTTGTTTCAATCCCTTTGTGAAACCGCCTCCTAATCTGACCCTTGAGGAGAAAAGGCTATGGGATAAGGTGGAAGCGGGCCAGCCCCTCACCGAAGCCGATGCGCTTACCCTGTATGAATCCTCTAATTTAGCCTTCTTGGGCCTTCTGGCCTCCCGAGTGCGGGAAAGGCTCCACGGAAAGGTAGCCTACTACAACCGCAACTTTCACATTGAGCCTACGAATATCTGCATTTATGAGTGTGCGTTTTGTTCCTTTGCGCGCAAGCCGGGCGAGCCAGGCGGATGGGAATATACGCCCGAGGAGATAGAAGCCCTGGCGCAGCGCTACGTAGGCACCGGCGTTACCGAGGTACATATCGTAGGAGGCGTCCATCCGAAACGGGGCATAGAGTATTATGCGGATATAATTCGGCGCATCAAGCGTATTTTACCCCAGGTGCATGTAAAGGCTTTCACCGCCGTGGAGCTTAAGGTGATGTGTGCGCGCTCGCGGCTTAGTTATCGCGAAGGCCTTTTAGCCCTCAAGGAGGCTGGCTTAGACTCCTTACCGGGTGGAGGGGCAGAGATATTTCATCCCGAAATCCGCCAGCAAATCTGCGCCACTAAGGCCAACGCCGAAGAGTGGTTAGAAATCCATCGCACGGCACACCTCTTAGGCATTCCCTCTAATGCCACTATGCTGTATGGGCATATTGAGCGCTACTTCCATCGGGTCCATCACCTAGCCCTTCTTAGAAGGCTACAGGAAGAGACGGGCGGCTTCCTCTGCTTTATTCCCCTCAAATACCGCAAGGAAAATAACGCCCTTTCGCACGTGGGCGAGGTCTCTATCATAGAGGACCTTAAGAACTACGCCGTCTGTCGGCTGTTTCTCCACAATATTCCGCATTTGAAGGCGTACTGGCCTATGATTGGGCGGGCGGCGGCTCAGCTGAGCTTAGCCTTTGGCGTGGATGACTTGGATGGCACGATAGATGATACCACACGCATCTATAGCATGGCCGGGGGCGAAGCGCATCCCGCCATGACTACAGCCGAATTGGAAGCGCTTATTCGAGGGGCAGGGTATATTCCGCAAGAGCGCGACTCCCTCTATCGGCCTGTAAAGCAACCTTTAGCCTCGGCCTAATGTGCCAATCGGTCTTTGTGGTATGCTATGCGCCGCGACGCCCCTTTCAGAGCAGCTTGACCTTTGCCCAGAAGTGGGCAAAGGTTCTGCAAGATATTCCCTTGCAGCTCATTGCCAGCCCTTCTGTTTCAGCGCTGTGGGGATGGAAGGGGGTCTTTCGTGAAGAGCGGCCTCAAGTAGTTATGGCCGTTTCAGAGATACCCTTGCACCGCTGGGTTCGCCTGCTTTTTCACAAGCAGGCGGATGTCCCCCCCGAGAGTCTTCCGGCTTTCCGAAGGCCCCTCCAAGCCGCCTATCGGGCTTTTCAAAACCTTCAATCGCAAGTTTCAACCGGGAATATGCTGCTCCTTATGCCGCCGCGGCTTACCCAGCTTTTTCTGTGTAGTCTCATGGGTTATCCAGTAAAGGCTTACAAACTCTTCACGCATCTACCTGGCCAGTTGAGTTGGCTAGTGCGTCTGCCTCAGGGTAACTTCTACCTTCGTCGTCTGGCTGCCTGTGCGGATACTGCTTTTTGATTTTTTGAATACCTACCCTTACCGGAGGGCTTTGGAGAAAGCGGGCTTAGGTTATACGCTTTTGCCCACCCCAAGGGACGTACTAAAAGCCTGGGAGGCTGGGGCAGGGGATGTAGCCCTTTTGCCAGTGGCGGCAGCAAAGGACGTGGATTTTTTTCTACCTTGGGGCATAGGTAGCCAAGGCCCCGTGCAGAGCGTGCTCTTAGTCAGCCATTTTCCCTTGGAAAAGTGGCAACAGATAGAATTGGATGAGGCTTCCACCTCGGCGGCGGCCATGGTGCGCTATGCCATGAAGCAAGGAGCCTTACCCAATCTTCCTATCACGGCCAGAGAACTTTCCCGAGCCCCGGGTGCCCGCTTAGTAATCGGGAATGCGGCCCTAACGGCTGGGCAGCTTTACCCCCATGTGTTAGACCTAGGCCAGCTTATGTATGAGCTTACTCGTCGCGCGGTAGTATTTGCCGTCTGGTGTGCGCGCCAGGCCGAAGCTCAAACCCTAGAAAGGCACTGGCAAAATATGCAGCTCACTTCCCAGTGGCTAAAAGAGGCGGCCCAGTGTTACGGTTTCCCCCCCGCCCGCATCCAAACCTACTGGCAGGCGCTCCGCTACTCCTTGCCCCTGCACGATATCCTTTTCTGGAAAGACCTTCTGTCAGCCTTTACTGCGTCTTCCAGCCCATAGGGTATTTTTGCGTCGTGCCACTCTACCTGTACAATACCCTCACCCGCCAAAAGGAGCTTTTCACGCCCTATAAGCCGCCTTATGTAGGTCTGTATGTGTGCGGTCCCACCGTCTATGGCGACCCGCACTTGGGCCATGCGCGCGCTGCCATTACTTTTGATGTCCTTTTCCGCTACCTTACTTACCTCGGCTACAAGGTACGCTATGTGCGCAATATCACCGACGTAGGGCACTTAGAAGGGGATGCGGACGAAGGCGAAGATAAAATTCTCAAAAAAGCTCGGTTGGAAAAAGTAGAACCCATAGAAATCGCCCACCGCTATACGGCCCTTTATCATAAGGCGATGGATGCCCTAAATGTGCTGCGTCCTTCCATAGAGCCGGCTGCTACGGCCCATATCCCCCAGCAGATAGCCATGATAGAACGGATTCTGGCACGAGGCTATGCCTATGTAGTAAATGGCTCGGTCTATTTAGACATTGAGCGGTATCGGCAGGACTTTCCCTATGGGATTTTATCTGGCCGGTCGGTAGAGGAGCTTTTAGCGGGCACGCGCGAGCTGGAAGGGCAGGGCGAAAAAAAGAATCCCTGGGACTTTGCCCTATGGAAGCGCGCCGAGCCTACCCATCTCATGCAGTGGGACTCGCCCTGGGGACGCGGCTTTCCCGGTTGGCACATTGAATGTTCCGCTATGAGCATTCATTATTTAGGCTTACCCTTTGACATCCATGGTGGAGGACTAGACTTAGTTTTCCCGCATCATGAGGCTGAAATCGCCCAAGCCCATGCCTGCTTCGGACCCGAAGCCCAGCATCAAGCCCGATTCTGGATTCATAATAACCTCGTCACTATAGAAGGGCAAAAAATGAGTAAGTCTTTGGGTAACTTCATCACCGTGGAGGAAATTTTTACGGGTACTCATCCAAAGCTTACGCGAGCCTATCCGCCCATGGCCTTGCGCCTACTTATCCTTCAGGCGCACTACCGAAGCACGCTGGATTTTTCCGAGGAAGCGCTGTTGGGAGCCTATCGGGCCTACCTGCGCCTCATGAGCGCCTATCAGCGCCTGAAAGAAGTAAGCCCTGGCAGCCACTCAGACTTCTCCGTACAGGCCTGGCGGGAGAAGGTTTTCGCCGCCTTAGACGATGACCTCAATACGGCGGCCGCCTTAGCCCTATTCTTTAGCCAGATAGAGGATATCCTGCGGCTGCGGCGAAGGGAGCTTTTCCTCCTGCCCGAAGACCTAACCCTCCTTCAAAATACGTGGCAAGAAGTACTGGAAAAAATTTTGGGCCTTACCTTCCCGCCTCAGGTAAGCTGGGTAAACTGGCAGAAAGTAGTGGAATTGCTTATCCAGCTGCGGCGCCAGGCGCGTCTGGAAAAGAATTACGGACTAGCAGACCTCCTACGGGAGGAGCTAAGTGGGGCGGGGGTGCGGCTTATGGACTTTCCCGATGAGACTTTATGGGAACTTTCCGCCTGAAAGGCTGGGTGGGTCTAGCGGTAGGCCTGTGGGCCTGTACTTCTGCGCCGCCTACTTCTCCCTTGCCTGCGCGCCCTGCCTTTACCCTAGCAGCGCAGCGTCCGCTTTTTTCCGCCGAAAGCGCCTATGTAGCGATTGAGCGGCAGCTCGCCTTCGGGCCGCGCATACCGGGGACTCCTACGCATAAAGCCTGTGGCGACTGGCTTAAGGCGGAGCTCCTTCGGCGCGGGGCCCGCCTTACCGAGCAGATCGGTACCTACAAAGGCACGCCGATTCGCAACCTTATCGTTTCCTTTGGCGACACGGTGTCGCAGGGTCGGGTGCTTTTGTCCGCTCACTGGGACTCCCGTCCGCGGGCCGATAGAGATGCGCACAATCCAAACGCCCCTGTCCCTGGGGCTAACGACGATGCCAGCGGCGTAGCCGTGCTTCTGGAACTGGCACGCCTTTTTGCCGAGCAGCCCTTGCCCTATCCCGTAGATATCGCCCTCTGGGATGCGGAGGATTTAGGACAGGAGGGCATAGAAGATTCCTACTGCTTGGGAAGCCAATATTGGCTGGAGCAGCCGCAGCCTTACCCGACCCAAGCCTATGCCTGGGGCATTCACTTAGATATGGTGGGTGGGCGAGGCGCTACCTTCTTTCAAGAAGGGTATAGCCGCCAATATGCCCCTTTCCTCACAGAGCGCCTATGGCAGGTAGCCGCCTACTTGGGCTATGGCGGTATTTTCCGCTTTGCCCCCGGCGAACCTATCCTAGACGATCCCTTCTACCTCTCCAGCCGGGGGCATATCCCCATGTGTAATATCATTCAGCGCACCCCCACTCAGGGCTTCTTCCCCGAATGGCACACGACCCAGGATGACCTAAGCGTCATAGATAAAACCACCCTCCAAGCCGTGGGCGAGACGCTCGTAGCCTTTTTGTATTCGTTTTCGCCGCAGAGCCTCAACCCTAAATAGAGACTCTACTGCGGTCGGTAGCGTACGGCTATCTTGAGCTCGCCGCAATTTACATCAAATACACAATCACCCCCTATGGCTACCTCTTGATTACCTGCGGGACGAGTGCCCCTTACCTCATATGTGTAAGTGCCGGGGCCGAGCGTTTCGCGCGCTATTACCACTAAGGCATCCATGTCGGTCACATCCCCAGCCCCATTGTGGAGCTTACGGCGATTCCATCCACCTACAGGAATGAAGTTACCATTCCGATAGATAATCACATCCACTAACGCCCAGGAGTTAGGTACGCCACCAGTTAGAGCGACGCCTGCCTGAGCCCAGATTTCTACCTCCGCGGTGTAACCCGGGGGAATCGTGATCACTTGGGAAAGGCCTGGAAGAGTAAGAACCAGGTTGTTATTTAGGGTTATCGCCCCCGTGCTGCTGCGGTGGTACCACACTACTTCATTATTTATGCTTACCCAGCGCGGGGCAGCTGGCGTACCGGCGTTGTAGTAATAGCCTGTGCCTGCGGGGAGGGCCGCATTCGTGTTATAGACCAGAAGGCTTGTAGCGGGGTTCGGAATAGTAGTAGCATCGGTTACAGAGGTGAGGTTGACCCGTGGGATGAGTAGGCCCGCATTGCTAGCCGATATTTCCAAGCGCGCCGAGGGATTAGGGCTATTTGTCCCTATTCCGACATTTCCCGTATTTCCGCTTAGGGTGAGGTTGAAACCGCTGAGCGGGATGTCGGTGTTACGGGTTAGGGCGCCGCCCAGCTCTATGGCCGGGGAGGGGTTAGTAGCGAAGGTGAGGCCATTTCGTACGGGATGCTGGGTCAGAGTCCAGCTTGTACCATTCCAGAAGAGGATTTGGCCAGCTTGAGTGCCGGACTGAAGCGCAATGGGATCTGCTGGGGTGCCATTCCCTTGGAGAGGAGCACTGGTACTGGTAGCCGCCGTAGGTAGGGTGAGCTCCCAGCTGTCACCATCCCAAGCCCATACCTGGCCAGCTTGGGTGCCTGGGCGAAAAGTAATGGGGTTAGCTGGGGTGCCATTCCCTTGGAGAGGAGCACTGGTAGCCGCCGTAGGTACGGTGAGCTCCCAGCTGTCACCATCCCAAGCCCATACCTGGCCAGCTTGGGTGCCCGGGCGGAAAGTAATGGGATTTCCTGCCGTGCCATTGCCTTGAAGGGGGCTAGTCGTTTGCGTCGTCGTGGAAACGGCCGCAGGTACCCATGCCGTGCCATTCCACTGGAGGACATCGCCGGCGTTATTACCGGCTATAGTCCCGAAGACGCCATTAGGGTCTACGGAGGCTATACGAGTACCTGTGCCGCTGTAGGCGCGCACGCGCAGTCGCCCCCCTTCCACATCCAGCCGTTCAGTAGGCGTAGTCGTCCCAATCCCAAAGTTCTGCGCCCACACGAGAGTCAGACTGCCCAGCCACAAGCGCCACATCTGACAAAAATAAGAAATTTCTCTTAGAGCTCCTCATCGCTAGCTGGAATGAGGGCCGAGGCTTTTCGGTATTCCGTTACCCGCCCTTCAAAGAAGTTCTGCTCCTTTCGTATATCCATCAGTTCTGCTAACCAGGGAAGCGTATTTTGGGCTGCCGGGAAAAGCGGCTCCAGGCCCACACTTTGCAGGCGCCGGTTAGCGATGTAGTGGATATACTCAATGAATTCCTCCGGCTTGAGGCCCACCGCGGGGAGGGGTAGGCAGTCCCAGATAAATTCCTCCTCTAGCCGTACGCCCTCAGCCATAAGCTGGCGCAGCTCTTCCTGAAAGGCCGGCGTCCAAACGTCGGGATTCTCATTTATCAATTCTAAAAGAAGCCGGCGGAAAAGCTCAATGTGATTGCTCTCATCGCGCAGGGTGTAGCGGAACATTTGCCCTATGCCCGGAAACTTCCCTTGGCGGTAGAGGCTTAGCACCATGCCGAAAAGCCCGTAAAACTGCGTACCCTCCATAACGAGGCCAAAGGTGAAGATATTTTTAGCCAAAAGCTGCTTATTTTCGGTTTTTGTCAGGTCTAGGTCGCGCCGTAGGTTCTGAGAGATGCGAGTTACAAAGGCGTTCTTGGCACGGATAGTAGGAATATCTACAAACATTGCTTCACATTCATACGGGTCTATGCCGAGCGAGGCAATCATGTAAAGTAGGGAGTCGGCATGGACGTTTTCCTCGTGTGCATGCCGGCCCAATACCAGCTTGAGTTCGCTAGCGGTTACCAGTTCACGTACTACGTGGATGATATTATCGCCGACGATGCCTTCGGCGGCAGAGAAGTAGCCGACCGCCATGCGAATAATCCAGCGGTCTAAATCGCTAATTTCTTGGCTTTTCCATTGGGCGGCGTCTTTGTGCATGGGGATATCCTCAGGTTCCCAATGGTTAGCCTTCATGGTACGATAGAGGTCGTACGCCCAGGGGTACTTGAGGGGGAGGAGGTTAAAAGCCATTGTAAGGCGTCCATTGATGACGCGCTTTTCGGCAATCGCCTGTTCGGCCTTTTCTACGTCCAAGATGAATTCCCGTCCACCGAAAGTGTAGGTGCGCGTGGCCATACGGCGAAGTTAACAGAAGCCCTACCGTAAAAGCTCCTGCAGCCGGTGTAGGAGATGTGGAAAAGTACGCTGTGGAAGGAGGCGCAGGAAGCTAAACAGGGGAAAGCGCCAGGTATTCTAAAAGTTTTTCGGGCCTGTTGGGCGGAAGGAGGAAAGTCTGCAGGCCAGCGGCCTGGGCGCCCTGCAGATTAGTGGGGTTGTCATCCACAAAGAGCGTGGTAGCGGGAAGCCACCCAAGCTGGGCTAGGACGGTCCGATAAACCGCTGGGTCCGGCTTGCGCTGGCCTAACCTATTGGAGAAAAAGATGCCTTGAAAGTACGGCCGCCAAGGGCGAATCTGAGGCTCTACAAGCTCTAAATGCGTCGTATTCGTATTGCTCAGCAAGGCTAGAGGGTAATGGGTAGCCAAACGCCTCAGAACTTCTTCGGCCTGCGGTAGCGGACCCTTTAGCATGGCATTCCAAGCCTCCAAAATCGCGGAAGGGGCTAAATGGGGAAAGTGCCCTTGCCAATACCGCACGAATTCCTCCTGCGTAAGACAGCCTTTTTCAAATTCGGCCACTATCGGGTGTTGGAGGAATTCGGACAGGTGCTGAGGAGGCAAACCGAGCCGCTCCAGCGTGCGCTGATAAACTACTTCATAGAGGACGCCCCCTAAGTCTAAGAGAAGGTACCGAATCACGGGAAGCCAATACTCACGGCCGCTTCTTTGAGAAGGGCGGCACTACGCCGAAGGGCTTCGCTTTCCTCTGGGCTGAGAGGAGGATAAAGGGTCGTCTCTACGCCTTGCCGGCCAAGAATGCGTGGCAGAGAAAGCGTTACCTCTGGCACCCCTTCTACGGAAGGATTGAGTATGGATACGGTGAAAAGGCCTTTTTCATCGGTGAGGATAGCTTGGGTAAGGCGGGCTAGACCAGCCCCAATCCCGTAGTAGGTGGCCCCTTTACCCTCTATAATCGTGTAGGCGGCGTAGCGTACCTGTCTGTCAATACGCTGGCACACCTCCTCAGTGAGCGGGCAACCCCGAGCTTCGGCAAAGGCAAAAAGCCACAGGCCCCCTACATGGGCGCTCGACCAAACAAGTACCTCTGAGTCGCCATGCTCACCTATCACGTAAGCGTCTATGCTTTGCGGCGCTACACGCAGGTGCCCGGCTAAGAGCGCCTGAAACCGAGCGGTATCTAAGATTGTGCCGGAGCCTATCACCCGTTCAGGGGGCAAGCCAGAGAGGCGAAGGGTGATATGGGTCATCACATCCACAGGATTCGTGGCGATAAGCAGAATCGCCTCAGGCACAACGGCCTTCAAGCGGGGGATAATCTGCTGGAATACGGTGGCGTTGCGGCTAAGCAGTTGAAGGCGCGTCTCGCCAGGGCGCTGGGCTACCCCCGCCGCTAGAATGACGACTTCGGCCCCGGCTAAAGCCTCATAATCGCTAGCCTGCACCCATACCGGATGGGCGAAGGGGGTAGCATGGAGAATGTCTTCCGCATGGGCCCGCGCCAGCTTCTGGTCAATATCAATTAGCACTATCTCGCGGGCAATCCCGCGTAGGGCTATGGCGTAGGCCGTAGCGCTACCTACGTGGCCGCTACCTACGATCCCTACCTTCATGACATAGAGAGGGTTTTCTGGCGCTGTCTTTCTTTCCACCAAGTGCGAAGGAGCGGGAGCACGGAGAGAAAGACTATCCCCAAGGCAATCAACTCTATATACTGGCGCAGCCACGGAAAGGCGCGCCCGAGCCCATATCCCGCCAGCACAAGCGAAACAACCCACAGAAAAGCGCCTGAGACGTTATAGAGCACGAAAGTTTTAGGCGGAAATTGCACGGCACCAGCTAAAATGGGCGCAAACGTGCGTACAATAGGCACAAAGCGCCCTAAGATAATCGCACTAGCCCCCCAGCGCTGGTAAAAAGCCCGCGTTTGCTCCAAGTACTTGCGCTTGAAGAGCCGACTATCGGGTTTCTCAAAGAGCTTTTGGCCTAAGAGCCGTCCGCTCCAGTAGCCTACTTGGTCGCCTATGATGGCGGCCGCCGTGATAGTGGCTAGGACAATTAGGATAGGGACAGGTAACACCTGAAGGGCACAGAAAAGCCCCACGGTGAAAAGGAGCGAATCGCCTGGCAAAAAGAAGCCGATCATAAGGCCCGTCTCCGCAAAGACAATAGCCACGACTAGCAGCAGCCCGCCCAGCTGAATGATGCGCTCAGGGTCTAAGAGGCTATGCAGCAGTTTGAAGATTTCCACAAGCCTCAAAGGTAGGGAAAAGCGGCCTACAGAGGGCAGAAGAGCGGAAGTCAGGCGCCGAATTCAGCTTCTTGGAAGCCTCAAGCGGATTCCGCTACTTTTCGTCCCGCTAAGGCTTCCAGCTCCGCTAAACCGATGCAGGTTATGCCGAGCTTTCGGGCTTTCTCTAGCTTGGCGGGGCCTGGCGCTTCGCCTACAATCAGATAGTCCAGCTGGGCGCTCAGGCTGCTGGCGTATGTCCCCCCCCACCGCTTGATGAAGGCAATAAGCTGCTCCCGACTGGCCTGCGGAAAGGTACCCGTAACTAAGAAGCGCTTACCTTGGAGGGGGAGATTGGCTTCGGCAGGCCGCTCCAGCCGAAACTGAAGCCCCATTGCTTTGAGCCGCTCAATCTCCTCCTGATTCTCTCGGTCATCTAAAAAGGCCCGCACGCTTTGGGCTATAACAGGTCCTATGGCATACACTGCCCCGATTTCCTCTACAGAAGCCGCTTGAAGGCGTTCAATGGAAGGGAAGGCTTCCGCCAACTTCTCCGCTACGCTTTCCCCTACATGCCGGATACCTAAGGCATATAGCACGCGCGGATAGGGCACAGCCTTTGATTGCTGAATATTTTGGCAAATCTTCTGGGGCATTTTTTCGGCAAAGCCCTCTATACCGGTGAGCTTTTCGGGTGTGAGCGCATAGAGATCGCTGAAGCGTTTTACCAAGGCTTTGTGGTAAAGCTTAGCTAGAATCTTCTTTCCGAGGCTCTGGATGTTCATTGCCTTTCGGCTGACGAAATGTTCAAGGCGACCTAAGACTTGGGGGGGGCAGTGCTTGTAGTTGGGGCAGTAGCGACCTACCTCCCCAGGTGGCTGGATAAGGGGCGTACCACACTCTGGACAAGTAGTAGGAAGGGGAGCTGGACGAGCCCCCGGAGGACGACGCTCGGGCAGCGCCCGCACTACCTTGGGAATGATCTCACCGCTTTTTTCTACTACCACGGCATCAGGTACATGGAGGTCTAGGCGTTGAATTTCATCATAGTTATACAGCGAGGCGCGCTTGACTATGGTGCCGCCCAGAAGCACGGGCTTGAGCTCGGCTACGGGGGTAATATAGCCCGTGCGGCCTACTTGAAAGGTAATGCCCTGCAGCTGGGTAATGGCCTGTTCGGGCGCATACTTATAGGCGATGGCCCAACGCGGGGCTTTAGCGGTGGTGCCCAGAGCTGCCCGAAGGGCGTGGCTATCCACTTTGAGCACCACCCCATCAATATCATAAGGAAGTTTTTCCCTCTGGGTCTCCCAGCTGCGGATGAAGGTCCAGGCCTCCGCTAAACCGAAGGGGCCTTGGGTCTCTACGACGGGGAAGCCCCATTGGCGCAAGCAGTTCATAACGGCAAGGTCGGAGTCGGGCAGGCCTTCGCCTTCAGCGGCATAGGCCCAGAAGCGCAGGCGACGCCGGGCCACCTCAGCCGAGTCCTGCAGCTTGAGCGAGCCAGCCGTAGCATTGCGCGGATTCATGAAGGGGGGATCACCGATAGCCTCCCGCTCCTCATTAAGAGCTTGGAAGGCCGTGCGCGTCATATATACCTCGCCCCGAACCTCCAAGAAAGGCGGATAGCCTTCACCCAGTAGGCGCAGGGGAATATCCCGTACAGTGCGCAGGTTAGGCGTGATGTCATCGCCCTGCTCGCCATCCCCGCGCGTAAGCCCGCGCACTAATACGCCGTTTTCGTAATGCAGGCTCACGGCTACCCCGTCTATCTTGAGCTGGACAAGATAAGTGAAGGTAGCTTCGGGCAGGAGACGCTGTAGCCGCTGCGCAAATTCCCTCAGCTCAGCCTCGGTGTAGGCATTGTCTAGGCTAAGCATGGGGCGGCGATGCCGCACCGTGGGAAACTCCTTTGTAAGCCCTCCCCCTACTCGCTGGGTCGGGGAGTCTGGCCGGCGCAATTCGGGATAAGCCGCCTCTAAAGCCTTTAGCTCTTGGTAGAGACGATCGTATTCCGAGTCCGGAATAAGAGGCTGCGCAAGAACGTAGTAGTGGTAATCGTAGAGATTTAGCTGCGCCACAAGTTCGGCGATGCGCTGGGCCGCTTCGGCTACACTGAGGGCCATGCGCGCCTGCGGTCCGGACGGGACTCGAACCCGCGGCCTCCGGCGTGACAGGCCGGCGTTCTAACCAGCTGAACTACCGGACCACCTCTGCAAAGGTAGGAACTTTCCGGCTTTTGTCAAGAGGCTGGTGTCCGCCGTTTGTAATGCGTAACCCACAGGGCATTCCATATAGCCAGACTATATTCCGCCTGCTTGCGGAAGAAGGGATAACCGCTCTCCCAGCGGGCGCCCCGCTGCCAAACAGCTTGGAGGAAGTAAGTAGGATGAGGGTTGTAAATCATCTCCCACACAATCCAAGAAGGCTGCACGCGCCCTAGCGGAAAGGGCGGCATGGCCTTCACCGCAGGAAACATCCCCACCGGCGTAGCCTGGACTAAAAGTACTTTTTCGGGAAAGGGATAATCCCTACAAGCTTCATAACTAATGCGCCGATGGGGCACCGAAAAGCCTACTAGACGTGCCGTGGGCTCGCGGCTCACAAAAAGAATAGGCACTTCAGGATAGAGCTGAGCATGGGCATACGCCACTGCACGTCCTACTCCACCTGTGCCCAGAATTACGGCCATTTCCCAAGCGCCATACACACTTTCTATTTCGCCCAGAAGGTAATGAGCCGCTTTGTAATCGGTATTGTGTCCCTGCCAACGGCCATCCGGTAAGATGCTCACGGCATTTACCGCTTGCGTAGCCTCCACTTCTGTATCGCGCAGTTCTAAAAGGGGATATATGGCTGTTTTGTAGGGAAAGGTTACATTAAAACCAATCCAGCCGCGCTCATGGATGGCTTGCCGTAGGTTGGTCAAATCGGGTGGCGTATAGAGTTCATAGGGCACGCCAAAGACGCGCTGAAAAAGCAGCGGCGAAAAGGAGCGCACCTGCTCGCCAGCCAGTAGCCCAAGCTTCACGCGCCAAAAGTAAGCCAAAACTTACCTTCGCTTCATGCGCCTATATTTTGAGCGGCTGGGTGGGGGTGAGCCCATTTATGTTTTCCTGCATGGCTTATTTGGGAATGCGGATAATTGGCGGAGTGTGGTCAAGCAGCTAGACTTAGCCGGCACATTCTACCTAGTGGATGCGCGCAATCATGGGCGTTCGCCGCATACCTCCTCCCATACCTATGCGGAGCAGGCGCAGGATGTCTTAGAGCTCCTTGGGTCAGAGGGGCATTCCTCAGCTCACCTGCTGGGCCATTCTATGGGCGGCAAAACGGCTATGTACCTTGCCTTGAATTTCCCCGAATTCGTGCGGTCGCTTGTGGTGGGTGATATAGCCCCACGCGCCTATTCGGGCGGTCATGAGGCGGTATGGCAAGCCCTTCGTCAAGCCGACCTCAGCGTAAAACGCCGGGAAGAGGTGGAAGCCCAACTAGCGCCTTTTATTCCTGACAAAGGGGTGCGCCAGTTCCTTCTCAAAAACCTTGCGCGTGATGCTCAGGGACGCTTCTACTGGCGCATTAACCTTGAGGGCCTTTACGCGGCCTATCCGGCTATTTTGGCCGCAGTATCGGGTAGGCCCTACATGGGGCCAGCTCTTTTTCTACGGGGCGAACATTCGGACTACCTTAGGCCTGAGGATGAGCTGGAGATAAAGGCGCTTTTCCCTCGCGCGGCGATAGAAGTTGTGCCCCAAGCGGGCCATTGGATTCACGTAGATAGCCCCACCTACGTGGTCCAAGCGCTTCGGCGTTTCTGGGCCCCGCACTTTATGGCCGCATGAAGACGTGGGTACATACCGTACGTGCCCGAATTTCCTCCGGATTGAGGGTCATCGGTTTGCACTGGCGCTTGAGGTAAAGCGGCAGCTGGTCATCATAGTGCGGGCTATTCGGTTTGCCCGAGATACCTAAGGGTAGCACCGACTCCACCTGTGGGTAGCGCGCCTCACGCAAAAAACGTACAAATTGAATATAGGTGTCCCCCGCTATGACCCGCAAAAATCCCCTTTTCTCATCCCAAATGGCATAAGTAGGTGCAAGCTGCTCAGGTAAGCCGTCAAAGGGATAGCGTTTGCCTTTTATTTCTAGGGCCTGCACTTTCTCTAGGGGTGGTGCAATATCTCGGTAGTAGCGGTAGAGCTGCTGCGTGGCGTAGCGCAGGGACTCCCAGAGCAGTTGAGCAGGGAAAGTGGCTTTGCCTTCTTCCAGCCAGTTATAGGCTGGAAGGCCGGCCTTCTTGAGGGCGTAGGCTATAGCAAGGCTTAGAAGGGAGGCAGCTCGGCTGCGTCCGCTCCCCGAAAGGTCCCAATTACGAATAACCCCCAGCGCTTCTCGCAAAGGCGGGGCACCCGTATCAGGCAGAGTTGCATACGAAATCCATATTTTCCCTATAGGTCCTTCGCGCGGATATTGCCGGTCATACTTTATCGCCTTAAAATCCTCCCAGGAAATCCGCTCCTTAGCAAAAATTAGCTCATGCAGACGGCGCTCACGGTTATTATGTCTATTCCATTCCCACCCATGGTAGGGGGGGAAATCCGCTTGGCGCGGCGCCTCCTCGGGGCAAGTCGTACCAAAAGGGCTGTTATTCACGCTAAATACCACGCCGCACTTAGGGGCCAGAACCTGGGGAAGCTCCTCAATTGTCAGGTAGCGCTTCCAGAGAGTGGCCGTAGTGTCGCCCGGTAGAACACTTTGCCAGTTATACCCGGGGCTGCGCTCAGGTAAGAGGGCATTGAAGAGGTAGTAAATCGTGTCCTGACGGTCAGCATATACGATGTTGAAGAGAGGTATGCCCTGCAGACGGAGAGCTTGGTAAAACTCCGCAAAGGAGCGCGCCTTACCCATTTCGTACCATTGCTGCGGCGCGCGGAAGAACCGCTCAGCCGCAAAGCGTAAGGCATATACGCCTTTCTTTGTGCGCACAATAGGGCCGAAACGGCTGCGCTCTATCTTCTGCCGAATTGGAATCACGGGGCCGCGGGCGCGCTTGAGACCTCCTACAGGCCAGCCGTGGACAAACTCCAAGCGGCGTCCAATCAAGCGCACATGTAGCCAGACGCGCTCCGCCTGCAGCGTATCCCACTTTCCATCCACCCAGTACAGGCGGGGGTTTTTAGGGTGCATTCGCAGCCGATAGATGTCTACGAAGTCGGGCCAATTGAAGGTCATGGCCCAGCCTAAGTACGGGTTAGTACCGAGGCCGGGCACCACCGCTCCCGGAAAGAACCCTCCCAGAATGTGCCATCCCTCCTCGCTGTGTAAGAAAGCCTCATACCAGCGCAAAAGACCTTCCAAAGGCACATGGGGATTGATTACCAGATAGGTATGGCCATCCGCGCTGCGGGCTGAACTCACCGCTATCCCGTTAGACCCTGCCTGTACTTCAAACGCATAACTTTCCGCCCTTCCTTGAAAAACGGCTTGGAGGGCCTGACCTACGCCAACCATCCCAGCCAGTACGATAATGTAGCCGCGCAGGATGTCTTCGCCTTTTACCGGAAAGAGGGCCTTATCTACTACTTCTTGGGGGTGAGCTTGGGCGTAGGCGTTGAGACCCTCGGCGTAACTCTCCAAAATGGCGCGTAGGGCAGGGGAGAGGCTGTCATACTGCTGTCGCGCTAGGTGAAAGGCCCCTGTAAAGTGGGCAAAGTAGTCGCCGATAGCCCCCCTCTTGCCTAAAAGTCGGCCTAGGCGGCCTTGGGCTAGGGCCATAAGGTACTGGATGCGGCCGAAATCATCCTCGGCGTGTGCCCAAGCTAGCCCATACGCACAATCCGCATCCCGTACCCCAAAAATGTAAGGCGTCCCGAAACTATCGCGCCGAATTTCCACACGCTGGGCCAGGATCAGACCGCTCAAACCCAGGAGGAGAAGCCGCTGCATAAGGGAAATCTACGAAGAAGGCCTGGCCGTGCCGAAGGTGGGACTCGAACCCACACGGGTTTCCCCACACGCTCCTGAGACGTGCGCGTCTACCAATTCCGCCACTTCGGCCCCACTGCAAAGCTAAGAAATATTTAGGTTGCTTTAGCTAGCTCAGGGGCCTGAAGAAGGGTATCCAAAAGCTGGTCCAGCTCTTGGATGTAAGCGGAGATAGGGCGCCCCTCGCTTTCCTGCCACCGCTCGCTAATATACATCAGATGGGCCCGGTAGGGTAATACCTGCATGCCGCAGTAATTCAGTACGCCATTCAGGTGTTCTAAGCCGCGCAGGTTTCCGAATCGCCCGTCCGATAGGCCCACCAACCCAGCCCACCGCCCCCGAAAGACCTCGCGCGGAAGCGCATCTATAAACACCTTCACCACACCCGGATAGCTCCCATTATACTCAGGCACTACCCACAGCCATTTAGTAGCCTCATACAGCACCTCTATAAACGGCATAAACTCCTCCGAACGCGCGCCAAAAAGGTCGGAAAATAAAAACTCACGCGGTAGATACTGAAAATCCAAGAATTGTGCTCTTACCCCACGCGCTTCTAAACGGCGCAATAAGTAGAGAGCTACACGCCGGGTATAGCTCGCTGGACGGTGGGTACAGGAAAGCACGACGAGGCCCATACCTTAAGAAACAAAAAGCCGCTTCCTAACTTTGTGCCGTGTTTCGCACTGGCTTACTCTTAGGCCTACTTCTCGTGGTTATCTCAGCCACAGCGGGTTTCTTATACTGGAAGCTGCGTAAATCCGAAAGCCAACGGATACAGCTCACCGAAGAGAAATTAGAGCTAGAGGCAGAGATTCAGAGCTTAAATGAAAAAATTAAGGCCATGGAGGCGGAGATTAACCGCAAGGATTTAGAATTGGCCGAAAAATCTAAAAAGGTAGATGAGCTCTCTCGTGAATTAGCCCAAGCCCGCATGCGCCTGCGCAAGTACGAGGAGCAGGGTAAGATATCAGCCCGGGAAGCCGAAGAAATGCGATTCAAGCTTGAACAGATGAGCTATTATATTCAGGAGTATCAGGGGCGCATTAGCAAGCTGCAGGAGGAAAATGCCCAATTGCGCGCACGTGCGGCCGAATTGGAGAAGCAAATTCAGCAAAAAGAGCTGCAGACCCAGCAGGTTATTCAGGAAAAGGAGCGTTTAGAAATCAAGGTCAAAGCCGCCTCCTACCTCAAGGCTACCGATTTTCGCTTCGCCCTTGTGAGAGATAATGGAAAAGAGGATTGGGATACGGATTTTCGGGCGCGCCGGCTACACCGGCTAAAAATTTGCTTCACGGTGCTAGAAAATGAAATCGCTGAGCCCGGTGAGCGTACCGCCTACCTCGTGATATCCGATCCTAATGGTAAGGTAGTTACCAATTTCGGTAAGGCCACCGAAGGGAGCGGTTACTTTACCGTCATGGATACCGAGCAGCCCTTCTCGGCCAAAGTGACCTTCAATTATCAAAAAGCCCGTCAAGAAGTCTGTAGCCTCTATGAAAAGGCGCCCGACCATGAATGGGTCAAGGGCACTTATCAGGTAGCCGTATTTTGCGAGGGTATAGAGATTGGGCGCGGGCGATTTGAACTGCGATGAATACCCTCCTACCTGCGCCCTTGCAGGAGGCCATAGAGGTCCAGCCTAAGAAAACCTATCTCTTGCCTGATCCTTTCTTAGCTCAAGCGCTTAGCGCCTACTGGCCCAATATAGAGTTTTACGATCTCTATACATGGGCCAGCATTCAGAAAGGGGTAGCTCTCCCTGATCCCATAGACCTTTACCGGGCCTTTAAAGCGGCTTTTGGCTCTAAGCTATCAGAACTAGCGGACTTTCCCTTGATTTGGGAAGAGGCTCAAAAGTTGGGTAAAGATTGGGAGGAACTCCTAAAGGGTGTCCCGCGGTTCAGCTTAGCGAGTACATTCTGGAAGCAGCTGGCCCACGAGATGCGGCTCATCCTTCGGTATGCCCCCGATACCCAGGAGGTGCGCAAGTGGGAGAGCTTTATTTTTTTGCCGCTTGCTTATGACCAAAAGAAAACGAATTTTTGGGAAAATTTTACCAAAGATATAGAGAAATACTCGGATTTTCTTTCAAGAAACAAGCGAGCTTTCGCGGAGGCGCTTTTGCATCAGCTCCTTGAGGAGGAGGCGGCTTGGGAGGGGGTGGTTTTCCTTCACCTCTATGATACCTATTCGCTCTTTACGGAGCTTCTTAAGTTGGCTCAGGCGCGCCGGGCAGCGGCTTGGGGATGGGACCTAAGGCCCCTCAAGCAGGCCTTGCCAGAAATCTGGGGCGATAGGATTGCACCTACCGACCTGGCTGTTCCCTTGCCTCATGAGCCTAAGCCTACCTTTCTATATCGGGTCTTTTCACCTGTGGAGGCCGTGGAAAGGGCTGCCCAAGCCATCCAGGAAGCCGCAAAGGCTAATCCGACAGCCATTATAGGGGTACTTTGCGAGCCGATGTATGAACCGCTTCTTCGGCAATTTTTAGGAGAGGCTCTACCTCTTTCCCCCGCACCGAAGAGCCTTTGGGAGGGTAGTACGATTGGGGCGCAGCTCAGTCCTTTTGTTACCGCTGGCCTTCAGGGCCAGTGTCGGACATGGCCGCCTTTCAAGCCAGCTGACCCTACGCCTTTTGAGCAGTACGCCGAGGCCCTCTATAAACTTTTTACAACGGAAGCTGCACCGAATCGTCCAGAAAACTGGCGGCTCCTTCTCCACCTTCTCCAGCAGGCCCGCAGCCCAAAGGCGGACTTTTCGCCTAGTGTAAGGATTTTCATAGGGCGTTTAGCCCAACTGGCTGGCGGCGCTTATGATAAGCTCTTCCTAGTTTTGCCCTCGGCCGAGCCACTGGGCCAATGGGAACGACCCACCTTCTGGCTAGCTAAGGTGCGACAGCAATTCGCCAGCCGTTTGCAGCACCAGCGCATCGCCTGGCAGCTCCTTTCCCTCCTTTTGTGGGCCAGTAAGGAGATTTACCTCTGGCGAGAAGCCAGCCCAGCCTCTCAAACGCCTATAGAAGAACTCCTACTTCATGCCGAAGAAATCGGTATAAAAAACCTTTTCAAAGTCGAAGTGCGAGATCTGGCGCGCCCTGCTGCCGAACGCAAGCAAGTAGTCTTCCCACCCGCAGCACCACTTACTTTGATGCCTAATGGTCAGGAAATAGCCTCACTAAAAAACCAATCAAGCTTCTCCATCACGGAAAGCCTCAAATTGATGAGCTGTCCGCGTCGCTATTATTGGTCTAGGGTTCTTCCCGCTCAGACGTATGCTGAACCGGCCCGACTAGGCCAGCTTCTCCATCTGCTTTTAGAAAAGGCTTTTCAGAGACCAAAGCGCTCCTCTGAAGCCTCTGCTACTTCCCTGCCAGGGGCTTCATATGCCTTTACGCTGCGTCGGCTGGGCTATGGGCTCAGTCCGCGGCGTCTATTTTATCGTATTGGCCATCTGGAGGTTGCGATAAGGTCGGACAAGTTAAGGTGGCGCAGGCTTCTGCCGCGTCAGAGTCGCCTTCTCCTCCGGCCGCTTTTAGCTGGGGTAGGCCAGCCCATCCTTCATACCTTCTATGCCCTTCTCAAGCCTATTCCCGCTATGGAGCAGGATTCCTTCACAGAGGCGCTTCGTTGGCATCACCTGAAAAACGAAAAAGAGGATTTCTACCTTCTCCCTGAACTCTGGCTAGTCTCCCACCCATTTCAGGCTACTGCGCGCCTTGATCTTTTAGTGCGCTCAAAACAGCCTTCCAGCCGATGGATTCTCTTAGACTTCAAAAGCACCCTGCCTGATCCTATAAAAAATAAAAGGGATGAAGATCTGAAAGATTTCATCGATGAAGCCTTAGAAGGCTTAGAGGTTTGGAGGGAAGGAGGGTTTCTGGAATTGTCTCTTTGGCAGGAGGCATGGGCGCAGCTACTTTTGTACTTAGCGCTTCTGAGGCAGAGGCGGATAGAAGTGGAGGAGGCGGTGATCGTTTCGCTCTGGTGGCGCCCCAGCCGTAAAAAGGCGAAGCCAAATCCACCCTATATAAAAGTAGTACGCGCCGAACTGCCGCCGGACTGGGAGCAGCGAATTTTAGCCTTTTGGAAGGGCCTCGTAGAGGGGCTTCAGGCTAAGCTGCCCCAAGGAATGGAAGCCTTCCCTATGCGCCCACGCGGGACGCTATGTACCTACTGCGACTACGCCCTGCTATGCGATCGCCTCAGCTCCTAAAGGATAAGCAGCGGCTTGCGCCCTGGAAAGGCCATTTAGCTCTCTTAGGACAGACGGCAATCATATGTGGGGGCTATGTCTTTGGGCGAAAAGCCGCTCAGCATTTTGATCCTTTCTTCCTTACGGGTTTGCGGGCCGTCCTTAGCGGACTTATTTACCTGACACTCCTCCCCTTTTTGAGGCGGTGGGGAGCCTTTACAACTTCTTGGACGGCGCTAGAACCTATCTGGCGCCAAAAGTTATGGCGGCTAGCCCTACTGGGCATATTTTTCAACCAGTTTCTCTTCAATACAGGCTTGCGCTACACTACAGCTGCGACGACGGCTCTTATATATGCGCTTACACCTTCGGTGGTGTTTGGGCTGGGTGTGTGGGTATTTCGACGCGAGCGCTTCCACTGGCGGAAAGTGGCTGGCCTGATAGCGGCCTATGCCGGCGTAGTGCTGGCGCTATGGCACAATCTTCTGCATGCGGCCCACGGATGGGGTTGGCTGGCTATTCTGGCCGCCGTGGGATTTTGGGCCTGGTACCTACAAGTTTCTCCCCCAGTTGTACAGACCATCGGTCCTTTAGGCACTACAGCCCTTGTGATGATTTTAGGGGCTTTCCTGCACCTGCCTACGCTTCTTTTAGGCCTCTGGCGTCAAGAATGGGAGGCATTATCAGTAGCTGCCTGGACTAGCTTAGCCTATCTGGTGGTAGGTATGTCCGTAGTAGCCTACCTTCTCTTAAGTCTAGGCTTACGCTACCTGACACCTACCCGAACCGCCCTCTATATAAACCTTCAGCCTATTGGTACTCTAATCCTGGCGGCGGCTTTGGGTCAGGAGCCGCTTTCCTGGCAGTTGGCTTCAGCCACCCTTCTCACAACGGTGGGCCTTTTTCTTTTCACCGATGAAGGGCGATGAGTATTACATGCGACTTGCCCTGGAGGAAGCTGAGCGGGCTCGGGCCTCAGGCGAAGTGCCCGTGGGCGCCGTCTTAGTGGTGGAAGAGCGCATTATTGCTAGAGATCACAATCGTACAGAGCAGCTCTGCGATCCGACGGCCCATGCGGAGATGCTCTGCCTTACAGCTGCCTGCACGGCGCTTCAGAGCAAATACTTAGCTCACGCTACCCTGTACGTTACTTTAGAGCCCTGCGCCATGTGTGCGGCGGCTTTGGGGTGGGCCCAGATAGGAGGTTTAGTATATGGCGCTTCAGACCCGCAAAAGGGCTTCACCCGCTATACGCCCGCTCTGCTTCATCCACGGACCCGCGTCCGCCAGGGCCTATTGGCCGAAGCCGCTCAGTACCTACTTCAAGAGTTTTTCCGCAGTCGTCGTTAGGCTAGCTGACGATGCAACCTCCTCAGAGGCTTTCTTCGTATTAATAGCGTTATGCGGAAGATAGGCGTCATAGTAGGGGCCCTGATGGGCCTAGCGCTGGCCGAAGCCAAGATGGTCAGCTTTTCAGAGGTAAAAACTTATTCAGAGACCTACTCGGTGGTGTCGGCGGATCCCCGCAAAAAAAGAAGCCGAGCTAAGTTAGCGCAGCAGTACTTTGGACGGGGCGGAAAGTGCCGACGCTGGAGCCGGTTCTGTGAACGTTGAGAGGCTCTTTCGCTCAGGGTCTTGGGAGGGGCAGACCTTACTGCCCCTCCTTACTTTTCTACATACTCCATTTTTTGTACCTTTAAACCACTTATGTGGGTACTTGCCTTTTTCTTGGGGCTCGGGTGGGCGCAGCTTCAGCTTACTCAGGCTGACCTGCCCAATGCAGGCGAGCAGCACATAGTTAGCCAAGCCCGCGCTACCTTGCAGGTGGACTACCTGGCTACAGGGGCTGGCTACTCGTGGAACTTCGCCCAACTTAGCCCAGATACCCAGCTGAGAGTAGAATGGAAGCGTCCTACAGAAGTGCCACGGTATATCTTCAACTGTGGTAATCTCAGCTTTCAGGCTCTTCTACTCAAGCTAGCCGATAGCTTAGGCTCTTTTTCAATACCTGGCTCTGGTACGATTCAAGCACGGGATTTATATGCGTTTTTACGAAAAAGCTCTAGTGAGTTTGCGGTAAATGGCATTGGCGTTACCCTAAATGGCCTTCCGATAACTTCCTGCTACAGAGACCCCGATGAGGTTTATGTCTTGCCTATGCAGTATGGCCGGCGGGATAGTACTACCTTTTGGGTACGGTTTGATTTCGCCGCACCGGGGGGCTCTCAAATTACCCTCTCTCAGCGTGGCTACCGAATTCACCAGGTGGATGGTTATGGGACAGTTACCACCCCTTTAGGTACTTTTTCTTGCCTGCGTCTAAGGCAAGATGTGCGCCAGTGGGACACCCTCTTCTTCAATGGCCTCCCCATGCAACGGCGGGACACCAGCTATACCCTTCTGGAATGGCTTGGACGCGAGCAAGGGGTCCCACTGGTGCGCGTCCAAGGCACCTTTCAGATGAACCGCTTCTTTCCTACGCTCGTACAATACAAGGATACGCTACGTTCTACACGTTCTCCCACAGCCACGGCGGCGCCGTTTACTTTTCCCACCCTCCAGCCTAATCCTACCCGCGGCGTGCTCTATATACCTCTACCAGGGGCTCGCTACATCCTACGCAATGTGATCGGCCAAGTGATCGGAGAAGGGGAAATCCCACCAGAGGGCAAAATCCTACTCAGCTCTACGCTGCCTAGCGGAGTTTATTATCTTCAACTCTTTTACGAAGGCCGAGAAAACTGGCAGCGGTTCGTATTCCTGAACTCCGAGTAATGGGTAAATTTCTCTTAACTACGGGCCTTCTCCTGGCAGGAATCGGCCTTTTCGTTTGGCTATGGGAAACCAAAGGTTTCGCTCTTCCACGACTACCAGGGGACATAGTTATTGAGCGCAATAACTTCCGCATTTACCTGCCGCTAGGTACGAGCCTGATTGTGAGTCTTCTACTCAGTGGGCTTTTCTACCTCCTGCGCCGTACCAGCTAAGTGCGAACCTACCTCTGGGTGTATAATCTTTAGAAGTCCTAGAAATACGGCGATGGGATTCCGCATGGGTTCCTCTATCATCCATCGCTCTAAGCCAAATACTCGCTGGTGCTGCAAAGCGGGCGAGATATATAGGTGAGGATACTGATAAAGGAGGGCATTTACTAAGTCTGTTTTGCCAGCGGGAAGGATAAGGACTTCGGGGGGCAGGCGCTCCATAATTTGAAGGGATTCACGTGGTAGGGGGATACCGCCAGCCATTTTTATCAGTTCGTTTATGGGATGAGTAGAGGGGGGTACATAGCCTGAATCCTTACTGCTTACAACCAATACCCGAAAGAGGCGTTCGGCCTGCGCTTGGTGGGTGAGGCGGGCGATTTCGGTCTGAAGACTTTCGGTTTCTTGCCTGAGGTCAGCAAGGTCGTAAATCTCGGCTAAAACTTGGCGGTGCTGCAGCCACTGCCAGAGGGTTTTCGGGGCAAAGATGTACTGTTTTTCTTTGGGTGGTCCAGGGAGAGTTTCGGGCACCCATACCCAGTCAAGGGGGCTTTGGGTGAGAGCGTCTCTTAGCGCGAGGGTATCCTCGCAGGGAAGGAAGAAGCGCCGGCTGTCTTCGCCTTCGCCCGCGCAGGCGACGGTGAGATAGCGTTGGAGGAGGGGATGACTGGTCCATAGGGGAGTAGCTTCGGGCGTGGCTAGGCCTACGCGCCGAGGGGGCTGCGAGAGGTAAATTATTCGTCCTGCATCATCTCGCACCCGATGCCCTATCAGGGGCGCCTCTGCTAGCCAGGAAGGAGCGCGCTGGCAGGCCCACAGACCTATGGAGAGACCGATCCACGTCCGCCACACCCCAAATATCTGAGATTTTACTAAATTCGTAGGCCCTGCCTCTATGCCAAGTAGGCCTTCAAAGCCTCCGGCCTTTACGGCTTTGCCTGAGCGCCTGCGGCTGGTACGGTATGTGAGCTTAGCTGGGGTAGCTTCCCGGCGAAAGGCTGTCCAGCTTATCCAGAATGGTCAAGTGGCGGTAAATGGCCAGATTGTGCGGGAGCCCTGGGTCATGGTGGAACTGGGCAAAGATACGGTTACCTACAAAGGTCGTCCCATAAAGCCTGAACGGCCAGTATATATCCTCCTAAATAAGCCCAAGAATACGCTTTGTACCGTTCGGGATGAGAAAGGCCGCCGGACCGTGATGGACCTTCTGGAAGGGGCGCCCCCCGTGCGCCTATATCCCGTTGGCCGCTTAGACCGAAATACTACGGGGATTTTACTTCTTACCAACGATGGGGAGCTTGCGCAGAAGCTCTTGCATCCGGCCGCGCAGGTACCGCGCACTTACCGGGCAACGACGGTGAAGCCTATTACGCCAGAGGCTTTGGAGCGGTTGCGACGGGGCATTCCTTTGCAGGATGGGGTAGCCCAGGCCGATGAAGCCTACCTAGAGGACCCCTACACCCTAATTATCACCCTTCACCTAGGCCGCAAGCATATTGTAAGACGCATGATGGAAGCGGTAGGGTATAGGGTGAAGAGTCTGGATAGGATTGCTTTTGGGCCTATTACCCGCAAGGGAGTGCCGCGCGGTAAATGGCGCTTCCTGACCCCCCAGGAAGTCGCCTGGCTTAAGATGCTGCCTAACTTCAAAAAAGATGCCGATACGCATCGCTGATACGCGGGCCGAGGTACGCAAGCCCGAGCGCCGGGCGCTACTTCAGACGTTTAGCTTTGTAACTGAGCAACCCCAAATTATCCACCTGCATACGAAGGAATTCAGTGCTGTGTGCCCTGGTACAGGCCTACCCGACATTGGTACGCTAGATGTATGGTATCTACCCTCCGATCGGTGCTTAGAACTGAAATCCTTCAAAATGTACCTCTTCAGCTATCGCAACGAAGAGATCTTTCAAGAACCTGTGGCAGACCTGATTTTTGAGGATTTATGGAGCGTTTTAGAGCCGCGCTACCTGCGCCTTTCGTTGCGGTACAACGTACGGGGGGGTATCCGGACTACGGTACATTTGGCGCGCGGTGATACGCGTAAGCTGCCTCTGGAAACCCGGCGCCTGCTTTTCTGCGGCTAATTTTGCGAGTATGTGGGAGCGTTTGGAGCAAGTAGTTCAGCGCTTTCGTACGGTTGAAGCCGAGCTTAGCCAAGAAATAGCAGACCCCGTCCGCCTGCGCAATTTGGGAAAAGAGCATAAATACTTAGCGCCCATAGTTTCGCTTTATCAGAAATGGCAGCGAGTGCAAGCTGCTCTGGAAGCGGCACGACAGGAGTTAGAGACAAGCCGTGAGGCCGAGTGGCGCACTCTTGTGCTGGAAGAGCTAGAGCGCCTTACCGCCGAAGCCACCCAAATAGAAGAGCAGCTCAAGTTAGCCCTCCTTCCGCCCGATCCAGACGATGATAAGAATGTTATTTTGGAAATTCGGGCTGGTACAGGGGGCGATGAAGCGGCTTTATTTGCTGGGGACCTGGCCCGAATGTATCAACGCTATTGCGAGAAGCAAGGGTGGAAGTGGGAGGTTTCGGACTTCACGGAAGGGAATGCAGGAGGATACAAAGAGCTTATCGTACAAGTACGAGGTGAAGGCGCCTATGGGTGGCTTAAGTATGAAGGAGGAGTCCATCGGGTGCAGCGTGTCCCTCGTACCGAGAGCCAAGGGCGCATACACACTTCGGCCGCCAGCGTAGCGGTGCTACCCGAGCCAGAAGAAATAGAAATTGAACTCAAAGAGAGCGATATCCGCAAAGACACTTACTGTTCTTCTGGGCATGGGGGGCAGTCTGTAAATACCACCTATTCGGCTGTCCGACTCGTGCATATACCTACAGGCATTACTGTGGCTATTCAGAATGAGCGCTCGCAAATCAAGAATTATGAAATTGCCCTTCGGATTTTGCGGGCGCGTTTGTATGAGTTAGAGCTTCAAAAGAAGCGGGCAGCAGAGGATTCCCTGCGTCGTTCCTTTATCTCTACTGGTGATAGAAGCGTTAAGATTAGAACCTATAACTTTCCCCAAAATCGCGTGACCGATCATCGGATTGGCTTGACGCTCTATAATTTGGATCAGGTGATGGAAGGTGAACTGCAAGAAATCATAGAGGCGCTGCGTCTGGCCGACAAGACGCAGCGCCTAGCTAAGCTAGAAAGCCCTATTAGGTCGTTGGCTGAGCCTCGGACCGAATAGGCTCGCCCGAAAGATCGGCCGCTGCATGCAGAAGGCCAAAGAAATCGTTGAAATCCTCAAAGAACCTCTCAAGGCTCTTCACATCGGTAAGAGGCTTCCATACATTTGGCTCAAATAAGTGGGACTCCGAGGTCATGCCTATATATACTTCACTTCCGTGGCTGGCGTAGTACACTAAGCGATCGGGATGAGAACGGCGAAACTCTACAAGGGCGCTCATGAGGGCTGGGGTAATGTAGCGGCGAGCCGCTACACTGGAAGTACCATATACAGTAAAGTACTCTTCAAACTCGCTATTTTCAGTGTTGAAGCGTTGGAGTTTGCCGGACTGATGGGGAGATAGGTGGGATTCATCCATGCCTTTGGGGACGATATAAAGGTCGCCAATCCGCCCTTCAGTACAGTGGATGTGGGCAAAAAGACCGTCAAAAATTGGCTCCATGTCCTTTCCTGCTTGGTCTCGGATTTTAGTTTTGGCATGTACTTCTGAAAATTCTACAAAAGTACCATTACTGAGCTGCATGAAGCAATAATCATCACCCTCAAACTCATGTATGTTTTTAGAAAAAAGCCGACTTTTCACTAGTATGGTAGGAGTGAGGTGCCGGTGGGGGATATAACGCAAGCGATTGTCTATAAACTGGATAATCCCTTCTATCACCCGGGCTTTGAAGAGGTTATAAAAGCCGCGACTGGAAAGAATCTCACGCATCACCATATACCCCAAAGCACTAAATACCAATACACTGAGTACAATAACCCCAACCGCATACTCTGTACCGAAAGCCTGCGTAATCGCATACGGTACTAGCACCATAACGAGGAGGGTAATTAGTCCTGCTAAAACCGCCCGCAGAATAGTTTGCTTACGCGCCGACTCAGCGGCTTCCAATTTGCGCCTCAAGGTTGAGGCAAAAAATTGCCTAAATTCGTCTAAGCTTTTCATATGCCTTAGTTTTTGGTTTTCCTTGCAAGTATCATGCCACAAAGCATATAACCTTGCTACTTCGCAAAGATAAAGAAAAGTCGGGTAAAAATCGGGGAGTAGCCTACTCAAAATAAGTGCGTTACCGTCCTCCAAATCAGTCCGAGGTATAGACGCCCTAAGTCAGAGGTCCCAAAGCAGCCGAGCTTACTTAGCCGATATGGGCGAATAGAAACCCTGATAGGTTACCTCTATTACTTCTGCGATTTTCTGCCAGAGAAAACGAGGCACTTTTATCTTATGGTCAGCGGGACGCACCCAGCACTTTCCCTCTAAGCGGAGAACACCGTCAGGTTGAACCTCAAAAGTACCCGTAACTACCCGCTGGTGAGCTACCCCGTGGATCTCTAGAAAGCCCTGCGCACTTACCGCATAAGTGCCAGAGGTAGTGTAAGGAAAAGGGGTCACCAACTTTCCCCTAAAATAGGCATAAGGGTAACGCTCACTTTCTAAATAGTTTTCGTTGAAGTGCTCTTCCATGAGTTTATTTGGAAATCTAAAGGCCCGAATTTTGACCTGAACGAAGACAGAATCAGTGCTAAAATCTATCCAGCTTTGGCAACCTGTAGAATTGATAGCTGTGATTTTTTCTAAGGGGGCATCCGAGTAAAAGCGTATGATAAGAGAGTCGCTCTGATAGCGCTGTGCAAAGATTAGGCTCAAGAGAAGCCCCAGAATACCCTTACCAGGAGGCTTCACCAGAGAAAATGCGGGAAATATTGAAACCGGCGCGCAGGCCACGCCAACGGTTGAGAAGGATGGCATTTTCGCTAATCCCTTCACTATTAGTAAAGCCTAACTGAAATACATGGCCGCCAGTTTCTATTTCTAAACCTGCACTCCAGGGCAGCTGGTAGTGGGGAAGGCTTTGATTTCGCCAGAAGGGAAAGGCCGCTTCGGCAAAAAGGCAAAGGCGATTTAGGACCTTAAAGCGTAGGCCGGCCCACCCGCTCAACCACGTATTGGGCGTTGTCGGACTGAGGGCCATATTCTGGTGAAGCACACTCAATCCCACAAGCCCCGAAAGGCGCCAGTTTAGCTTATGCGCTACCAGGAGCTGGTGCAGGTATTCCACACGGTGAAGGGGCTCTCTATACCGCGTCTGATCCGAAGCTTCGGTTACGAAAGCTGCGCTGAGCCAAGTGAGCGAAAGAGGGGAGCCCTTTGGCGTACTTTGCCGCAAAAGCCGTATTTTAGTATAAATATTCCACCATTTGCCTGCGCTACTGCGCTCTACCCCTAGCTCCAGCCACGAGAGCACCCCATACCCTAAGGAAAGGCGCACCATAGCCCCTGCATCCAAACCGAAGAAATTACGGTAGCCCTCTAAAGCATTACCGAAGCGATGGGCCACACGGAATTCTAAGTGTTTTTTAGGGAGGGCTTCAGTGGTGTGGAATTGGAAAAGCCTAGTACCCTTGAAGGTAGCTATAACGGGTTCAGAGGGCTGAGCAGCTACTAGGCCGCAGAGCGCAATCTGGCTCAAGGCGGATAACCAGCTTCTATCCATTTGCGCAGGGCGGCTAGGGTGCAGTCATCTAACTTACCCGAAGGCGGCATGGTGCCATTAGCCATGACCTCGTACCACCGGCGGCGTTCGGCTGCTTGCCGGACAGCGGTGTAAGAATCCAAAGCTACACCTGCCGCAGGATTCTGACCCTGATGACAGCTAAGGCAGTGGAGGCGCATTACCCGTTCCACATACGCCGCGTACGTAGCTCGCAGCGTGTCTAGCTCAGGGCAGGGAGAAGAAGAAGGCTTTTCCTGCTTGCAGCCGCTTAGAGTAAGGAGGCTCAAAGCAAGGAAGCGCTTCATGTCGCCTCCGCTGGGGAAGGAAGGAGCGATAAGGCCTCCCGAAATTTAGCCCTCAGGCTCTCCGAAGCTGGCAGAAGCGGTAGGCGCGTCCAGGGGGGAGCAAGCCCTATTTCCGCCAGTAGGCCCTTAATGCTTGTAGGATTCCCTTCGGCAAAACATAGGCGCATGAGGGGGAAGAGCTGACGCTGGAGTCGTTGAACTATTGCGACCTCGCCCTGCTGAGCTGCTTGTACTAGGCGCTTCATAAGATGGGGTAACGCATTTCCTAACACTGAAATCACCCCCTTATATCCCATTAGGATGAGGGGGGCTGCTAGCGCATCATCTCCAGAGATAAGCTGAAAGCCCGCTGGCGCTTCCGTCAGAAGCTGAAGGCTTTGGTTCCAATCCAAAGCCGCATCTTTAATGCCTATAATTTGACTGGGGTAGCTGCGGGCCAATCGGAGCGCAAGCTCGGCGCTGAGATTGACGCCCGTACGGATAGGCACATTATAAAGTATAATAGGCTGCGGGCTGCGATCGGCTAGATAAGCGTAGTGGGCGTACAGCCCTTCGGCTGTCGGCTTAATGTAGTAGGGCGTCACGGAAAGAAAGGCCCGAACGGGAAAGTGGCGCGCATAAAGCTGCATTTCGCGGCAAACTTGGCGGGTGTTATATCCCCCAGCGCCTACTACTACAGGTATGCGCCCCCCTGTGGCCTCAAAGACTACCTCCAGCAGGTGCATCCGCTCCCGCAGACTCTGCGTAACTGCCTCACCCGTGGTACCTAGGACTACCAAGTAATCTATCGCATTTTCCATCAGATAGGCTAAAAGCCGTCTAAGGGCTGACTCGTCTAAGTCCCCTCCCGCTTGAAAAGGGGTGGCCAGAGCTACGCCTAGGCCTGAGCAATCCATATATTGTTAAGGTACAAAGATTTTTTTTTACTCTATGGGCTCCTGATTCTGGAGGAAGCGGCTATACCAGTAGGCAGAGGCTTTGGGGCGACGCTCTAAGGTGGCTCGGTCTACATATACAATCCCAAACTGGGGGCGGTACCCTTCGGCCCACTCAAAGTTATCTAGAAGCGTCCAGATAAAGTAGCCTTTGACGTTGAGGCCTTCTTGTATGGCCCGGTAGACCTGTTTGATGGCGGCTTGTAGGTAGCGGGTGCGGGCTGGATCGTCGGTAGTTTCATTCTCGGCGGCGAAACCGTTTTCGGTGACGATGATAGGGATGTTAGGGTCATACTGGGCAAACTGACGGATCGCTAGGTAGAGGCTTTCGGGGTAGATTTCCCAGCCCATAGCTTGGTAGGGAGCTTTACGCCGCCGGGGAGGTATAGGTCGGCCACGCACCCAGGGAATAAGAGCGTGATACCGAATAACCTCGCGGGTATAATTTTGGATACCGATAAAGTCGGGACGGGCTTGTAGGCGCTCTAGGTCGCCAGGCTGCATGTACTTACTGAGTCGGTTTAGCTGGGGTAGTACATCGGTGGGGTAGCCTTTGCCCAGCAAAGGCTCTACAAAAAGGCGATTGAGGACAGCATCGTATCGGGCAGCGGCCGCCCTGTCACGAGGATTCTTAGGACGATAGGGAAAAGTAGGTGAGGTAGAAAAGGTGGTGCCTACTTGGGCTTTTGGGAGGAGGCTTTTGAGAAGGCGCAGGGCTTCTCCTTGCACGAGAGCGGCATGATGTACAGCCTTTAGGAAGGGGCGCAGACCGCGCCGGCCAGGCGCATGTATGCCAAATAGGTACCCCGCCGCCGTAAAGGCCAAAGGCTCATTGAGAATCATCCAGTACTTGACTTTGTTGCCATACTCTTGCGCACACAGGCGCGTGTAATTCAGAAAATCTTCTACGATGCGCCGATTCAGCCAACCACCATAGGCTTCTTCTAAGGCTAAAGGCAAATCCCAGTGGTAAAGCGTTACCCAAGGTTCTATGCCTGCGGCTAGGCAGGCGTCTATGACTTGGTGATAAAAACGGATGCCAGCGGGATTGGGGCTTCCGCGACCTTCTGGCAGAATGCGTGGCCACGAGATAGAAAAACGGAAAGCGGGGATGTGGAGCATGCGCATTAGCTGAATATCCTCCAGGTAGCGGTGGTAAAAGTCGCAGGCTACATCCCCCGTCTGTCGGCGGTAAATTTTACCCGGCCGGCGTACAAAGGCATCCCAGATAGAAGGGCCTTTTCCGTCAGCATTCCATCCGCCCTCTATTTGGTAGGCTGAGACGGAAACGCCCCAGTGGAAACCCTCTCCAAAATCCCTAGCATAAATAGGCATGCCACAAAAGTAAGCCTCCCGCCAGCGATGAGGCGCTAAGAGACTCCCATTCTGCCCTAAGGGAGTAGGTTTGGCAGAATGTCGCGCAGGCGCAGTTCAATGCGACGACCTGAGCCTCGGCGGGGAGTAACTATGGCGCTAATTGGCTTCCCTACCTGCTGCTTTAGGAAAGGTTCCAGCTGTTCCCGCTCCAGTCGGTCCCATTGAAGAGGAAAGAAGAGGGAGGTAGCGCGCCGTAGGCAGAGCTGCCCACTCAAGAAGTCTGGCGTAAGGCCTTGAACCAGAAAGCGCGGGGCTTCGCTGCCTTGGCCTATGGGCTCAAAGCGCTCGCACCATTCCACTATTTCGGCATTGGCCAGCTGATCGGGCTCAACCACTGCATCTATAACCTCGCGGCGAATGGGGGTTGGATAGTTGGCGCAGGCTTGGCTGAAAGCCATTCGGAAAGCCTCTAGATCTTGGGGGCCTATAGTTAGGCCGGCAGCGCGTTCGTGGCCACCTACCTTAAAGTAGCTAAAGGAAGCCATACGACGCACCTGCGCAAAGACCTCTGGCAGGGGGATGCCTTGCGGGCTTCGGGCCGAGCCAGTCCAGCTTCCATCGGAATTTTGCGTAAAGACCACGGCCGGCCTATAGAACCGTTCTACGAGTTTAGCGGCTACAAGGCCTATAACGCCCTTTTCCCATAAGGGGCTTGCTGCAACTAGGGCCGGAGGCAAAGCTTCAAGTGTAGGTAAGCCTAGCTGGTCTAGGGCCGCTTGGAGGGCCGCTTCTTGCAGACGCTGGCGCTTCCTATTCAGCTCGTCTAAATAATGGGCTACTTTGGGGATGTCCTGTACCCAATTGGAGTGGTAGAGTAGATAAAGGGCGTAGCGGGCGCTTTTCAAGCGGCCAGCAGAATTGAGCCGGGGGATAATCTGGAAAACTACCTCACGCGAACGGGGCGGCCGATCAAGGGGGACTCCGGCTTTCTCCATAAGCGCATGCAGGCCAGGCCGCAAAGCCTGCGGAAAATACCTAAGCCCTAGCTGAATAAGTGTCCGATTTTCCCCTTGGATAGGCATGATATCCGCCAGCAGGCTAAGCGCCACTAAATCAATCTCCTGTTCAAGGGGAAACTCGGCACCGTAGGAAGCTTGATAGGCCCGAAGAAACTGATAGGTAACCGCTGTAGCGGAGAGATAGCGGTTAGGGTAGGCCGAGTCGGGTCGCTGAGGATTGATAAATGCGTCAGCCTTCGGCCCAACCTGAACAAGCTCTACCGCATGATGGTCCAGAACGAGCGTAGGAATCCCTTTTTCTTGGAGCTGACGGATCTTTTCGTTTTCTTTAGTGCCGCAGTCCAGCGCGATAAAAAGCCCTGTCCCTCGACGATACGCGTCCTGTAGGGCGCTTTGGGAAATCCCATAGCCTTCCCGGTGCCGATTGGGTATGTGTAGCCAGAAACGGTTAGTTGGGTGGCCAATGCCTTTCAGGAAGCGGCCTAAAAGCGCAGCGGCAGCCGTTCCATCCACATCGTAATCGGCGACAGCGTAAATAAAATCTTTTTGTTGAATCGCCCGGTGAAAGTAGAATAGACCTTTCGGGAGGTCAGGAAGCTGGTAGGGATCCGCTAGAAGATTCCAATCTGGGTGGAGGAAAGCCTCTAACTCGGCTTGACTGGTAATGCCGCGGTTAGCAAGAGCGGCCTGGATAGGTGCCGGGATAGGGTCACGGGGAGCGAAAGAGAGCGCTTTGGGATGGAGCTCCCAGATGGCTAAAAGGCCTTGAAAGAGGCGCATGCCACCCTCAAGGGGTATAACGCAGGCCTATAACTAGGATGTCGTCCGTTTGCTCGGCATCCTGCTTCCATTCTCGGAAGCGCTGCTCAAGGATGCGCTGCTGCTGGGCTAGCGGCAGCTTATGAATCTCGTCCAAAAGCTCATAAAAGCGCCGGGTTCCGAAGCGGCGGCGTACAGCCCCTTCTTGGTCCGCATATCCATCGGAGAAAAGATAAAAGGTATCGCCCGGTTTCGGGGTAAGTACGTGCCCTTTGAAGGTTACATTACCAAAGAGGGCTGGGTCATCGGCTATAGCTCGAGGAGTGGCGGCAATCTCATACCGTTGACCCTCAGAGTAGTAGATAAAGGGCCGCTTAGCACTGGCTACGGTTAGGGTGCCCTGCGGCTTATTCAGCTGCACCAGGACAAGTTCGGCGCCGTCTTTGATGGCTTCGCCTTGCGCTTGCCTTTGCAGGCGGTTACGCACCTCTAAATCTACCGTCTCAAGGATAGCCACCGCATCGGTAATTTCCAAAGTATTGACGGCATAACTCAGGGCATTGCTTACCAGAACGCTCATGAAGGCGCCGGGCACCCCGTGGCCCGTACAGTCTACGGCAGCCAAATACAGATAATTTTCCTCGCCTACGAATTGCTCGGCAAACCAGTAAAAGTCTCCGCTTACTACGGCCTTGGGGAGGTAGAGGATAAAGCTTTCGGGAAAATGGTATTGGACGAGCTCAATATTCGGCATGAGGGCGCGTTGAATGCGCTGCGCATATACAATGCTATCCTCTAGCTCTTTCTTTTGCTCTAAAATAGTTCGGTAAAGTACCGCATTTTCAAGCGATATGGCTAGTTGGCTGGTAAGGGTTTGAAGGGTATTTTGTACTTCACGCTGCTCACGCAGAAAATCGCCCGCTTCGCTACGCTCTAGCACCACGTGTCCGAGTTCCTTACCCCCATGCTGTAGGCGTATAGGGGCCACCAGCAGAGTAGGGGATTCCTCCAAAAGAGCCCGATTTATGGCCTCCATAATTTCTTGGCGTATGCTTTCAGCCCGCTCGGGGTCTGCATAGGCATCCACCATTTGCACCTGAACCTTCTTTGTATAAGCGGTTATGGCATTGGCTACAGCTTGGAGGCTGATACGCTGCTGCGGGTATTCTACGGTAATTTTAGCCGAGGCAAAACCTACCGTATCGGCTAAACTTTCGAAGTACTTTTCAATGAGCCTATTGATTTCGCGTTCGCCGGAAAGCTTCTGAGTGAGGTGATTGATATCACGCAAAAGGCGTGTGTAGAGCTGAAGTCGTATTTTCTGTAAGTAGGCCTCGGCGGCCTCTTCTATGGTGAGCATGAGGTCGTCTTCCTGCCAGGGCTTCATGACATAGCGATACAGGCGCGCATGATTGATAGCGTTACGCACCGCATCCAGCGTAGCCTGACCCGTAAGGAGAATTTTGTAAGCCTCAGGCACTTTTTGATGAGCGGCGATAAGAAACCTGTCTCCTTTCATGCCTGGCATAAGCTGATCTGAGATGATGACCGCTATGTCATAGTTATCCTGGCGTAGCTCGTCGATAAGCTCTAGTGCCTCTTCGCCGCCCTGAGCTACTTCACACTCAAACCGCTCGCCCAGCCGATTGAGAATCTGCTCCTGAAGGCTATCTAGGATGATTTTCTCATCATCTACACACAGAATAATAGGCTTTTTGGCCGTCATGGGAAAGCTAAGAAAGACCGAGCTTCTTCAGAGCACTATTTACATAGTTAATTAGGTCTTCTTCACGCCAGGGTTTGCGGATATACGCATAGAGATTAGCGTTTTGGAAGGCGTTTTCCACTGCCTCAGGATCAGCTTGGCCTGTGAGCATAATAGTGACGGTGTCTGGGTATTTCTGATGTAGTTCTATGAGGAAGGTATCGCCTTTTACCCGCGGCATTAGCCAATCGGAAATCACCAGAACCATCTCATAGCCCTGCGATACTAGGTCCTCTATCACCTCCCAGGCCTCATCTACGCTTTCCGCAATCTCATACTCAAACTTATCTCCGAAGGTAGCACGCAGCTGCTCTTGCAGGCTATCCAGGACGATCTTCTCGTCATCTACGCAAAGGATAGCCCTTTTTGGTTTCTTCTCTTCCATAGGTCTCTAATCTTAAGTGGATTGTACGGCGGGTTGGGATACGGCTACAGCCTCAAAAGGCGTTTTAACGGGTATCCGTACATAAAAGGTTGTCTTACCGGGCTCACTTTCAAAGTAAATGCGCCCTCCATGCTTTTCCACGATTTTGCGAGAGATATCTAAGCCTAGCCCCGTGCCCTCACCCGCCGGCTTAGTGGTGAAGAAAGCTTCAAAAATGCGATGTTGAATCTCCTTAGGTATACCTGGACCAGAATCTGTAAAGCTTGCAACTATATCGCTCCCTTCTCGCCAGACTTTAATTTTTAGAGAGCCTTTGCCTTGCATAGCATGAATAGCATTGGATATAATATTCGTCCAAACCTGAGACAACTGATCAGGTAGGCCTAAAATAGCTGGCAGATCTGGCTCATATTCCTTAGTTACCTCTATGCCATATTTGAGCTGATTGTGGTAAATTATAAGCACGGTCTCTATGGTCTCAACGATGTTGGTATATTCTGGCCGTTCTTCTGTACCCTTGCGTGAGTAAGCCTTCAGAGCAAAAACAATCTTTTGGGTCTTACTTACCGCCAGCTCTATGTTGTCTATATTTAGGCGCAACTTCCCGATGTTACCTACCATTTCTATAATGAAAGGAGCTTTGGGGTGCTTGATGAGGGGCAGAAAAGGCTCTAAGTTATCAAATAGGCCAATCTTGATGAGAGACTGGGCGATGGCGCTAGCGTTGGGTACGCCGTTTTGTTCTAGCCACTCGGTTACCTGGCGGCGGTACTGGCGTTCCTCGCGGGAGGTAAGGGAGCCCGTGAAACCTAGCGTGCGCTCTACCATTTGATGAAAGAGAGGGGCTTGATCACCTATAGCGGCTAAAAGCTCTGGGTACTGCTGAAGCGTTTGGGGAAGGGCTTTGGAGATATTTGTGGCAGCTGCACTGATCGCACCGATAGGAGTGTTGATTTCATGAGCCACCCCAGCTATCAATTGACCTAGCGCAGCCATCTTTTCGGATTGGACCAGCTGCTCTTGGGTATTCTTGAGGTCTTCGTAGGCACGCTCTAGATTTTTCTTAGCCGTAGCTAGCTGGGCGTAGCTTTGTTGAAGCTCAGCTGTGCGTGCATTGACGATGGCTTCCAGCTCGCGGTTGCGCTTTTCTAGACGTGCGGCGTTCCATCGGACTATGGCGAAAATTCCCAGCAGCATCAGCAAAATACCCGTAATGAAGGCCCACCAGGTTCGCCACCAGGGCGGTAGTACTCGGAAAGTATATTCATGAGAGGTCACTTCTAAGCCGTAGGGCGCAATTGCCTGCACCTCCACTGTGTAGGTACCTTCGAAAAGGTCGGCGAAGGGAATGACGGCGCCTGATTCTAGAAAAGACCACTCGCGGTCGCCACTCTGAGAACGCAAAAGCCCGCCTAGCCGCGAGGTAGGGGTGCGGAAGCGGTAGCGAAAGCGTGTAGCCCCGAGTCCTCCATACGGATCACACCAGCCTACTAGAACACGCCCATATGCCAGCGTAATCGGTATTTCCGGGATAGCTTTCCCTGGCTGGGCTAGCGCTACACGCATGCCTTCAGGGTCGTAATAACGCCCACCCGATATCAGCGAATCCTGCCCTATTATAACGGCGCGGATGAGGGTAGGCGGAATCCACTGCGGCGTAAAGGTAAGCTGGCCTACAATCAGCTCAGTCTTGTAAGCCGCCCATACGGTATTATCCTGCACATGCACTACGTCTGGCCTTCGGCCTAAGGCATTCAGGGTGAAGAAGCTCTGGTTTAGGGTAGGAGAAAGCTCATATCCCTTTTCGGCTTCTACTTGCAGACGCCGAATGCCCTCGGGTACTTTTACCAGCCACCAGCCTTCATGCTGTAGCAGCCGGTCCACTCTATCAGCCGCTAGCAATCGGCCTAAATTTGGCTCCTTGATAAATTGCCCTGAGCGCTCATCATACACGAAGGCCGTTTGACCGCTTTGCGCTATGAGCCTACCCCCTATCTCACCTACATAGTAGCTGGCTTTCTCTAAGCCTAATCCTTTTTCTATAGCTTCTTCCTTGCGTGAGGGGAGGTGGAGGCGTACTAACCCTGTAGAGGTACCGAGCCAGAGGTACTCCCCTTTTTCCACGAGGCTCTGGACGTCGCGTTGAAAGAGAAGAGCTCCTTCACGCCAGCGACTTCCGTCATATTCAAGGAGCATGAGCCCATCGCGGCCATAAGCGTAGGCCTGGCGCGCATTGCTCTGAGAGCCTACGATACCGACCACCGCCCGCTCTCTAAGGACAGGCATCAGTCCCCCTCCCGTAATATCATAAAGCCCCGCGGAAGTCGCCACGAGAAGGCGATTCTGCAGATAAGCCAGCCGCCAGCACTCCGTCTTGAGGTCGCCTAACCGCTCAATCCTACCCTCGCGTCCGCGCAGGCGAAAAACCCCCTGTATAGTGGTGATGTACAGGTCGCCTTTTACAAGGAGGAGGTCTGTTATTTTGCCTTCTATAATGGAATCTTCGCCGAAAGTACGCAGCGGAAGGGAATAAAGTACCTGCGTAAGCCCTTTTCCGTGCGAAATCCACACATTTTCGGCGTGATCCACATACAGGTCGTAAATGTCATCATCAGGGAAGCCTTGGGCGCGGCTCCAGCGCTCTAAAGTGCGACCCTTGGGACTTACGAGCAAAACCCCTCCGTTCAGCGTCCCTATGAGAAGGTTGCCTCGTAAGATACTGGCTCGGTAAATTCGGTTTTCGCGTAAATAAGCTTCGTCTTGAAGTTTGAGGGGAAGAAAGGTTCCGCCGCCGCGAGGGCCTTCATAGATCGCTCCATCTTCTGTAAGCACATACACGGTGCGATCTATGGCTAGTATAATTACGAATTTGTCCTCAAAAAGCTGACCGCCGGGTATGGGTTGAAAGCCGTTAGGGGTAAGTTTATGGAGTCCGCCACCTCTTTGAAGGTTAACCCATATCTCTTCTCCTACTTTGCCAGCCCCCCCTATACCTATGCCTTCTTTAGGCGATAGGAAGCGCGGCGCTACCGCTAGGGAGGAGCCATCTACCTGAATAATTCCCCGTTGGCCTATAAAGTATACCTGATTATCGCTGGTGGCGAATACCCGGTCAATTTCGCCGAAATTTTGCTGCTGGGCGGGTAGGAAGTTTCGGTAGGAGGTATATTGAAGCCTTCCGGCGGCATCGCTGCGCAGCTCGCCGAAGTCGCCGCGCCCACCTACCCAAATTCGGTGATTGGGCGAAATTTCCAAGCCCCGCACTAAGCTCGGGGTGGGATAGAACCGCCAACGCTGACCATCATACTCTGAAATACCCTGATTCGTACCGATGTAAAGAAGACCGGTTTCCTTATCCTGCACGATGGTGCGTACTTGCGTGTAGGCGCCGTAGTTATCCTCGGTAAAAGTGCGCCATAAGGGACGCCCTTGCCCCCATACCACCCCTAAGCTCAGCAGAAAGGCAAGTAAAAGCCGACCCATCAAGGTGCAATATTACGAACTTTGCCTGAAACATGCTACAATCCCTTCGTATTCATAACCTGGCTTTCCTGCGGGCGGTGGAAATTAGGTGGGAAGCGCATCTGAACCTCATTACTGGCGAAACGGGGGCCGGCAAATCGCTCCTTATAGAAGCTTTGGGCGCGCTTTTAGGCTTTCGCGTGGAGCTACCTCCGCTGCGGGAGAAGGCGATTGTGGAAGCCGAGTTTGCTCCGGTACCACCTGCCGTGCAGGCCCTTTTAGAGGAGCCAGCCGAGATGCTCTGGCTACGCTGCGAACTCCTACCAACCGGGCGGCGCCGCCATTTTCTCAACGATAGCCCTATCTCTGCTTCTACCCTTCGCGAAATAGCGTACTACTTAGTGGAAATCCACAGCCAACACGAAACCCAGCAGCTTTTTCAGAGCGGCTTTCAGCGGGAGCTTCTGGATAGCTATGCGGAACTAGAGCCTGAATTGCGCGCCTATCAAGCCACCTATCGGGAGTGGAAAGAGCTTCAGGCGCAGCTTGAAGCGCTGGAAGGCCGTCAGCAGGCCGTAGCACAGCGGCTAGAGTGGCTTACAGCTCAGGTAGATGAACTGGAGAAAGCCCGCCTTTCCCCAGAGGAATATGCGCAACTGGAGGGTCTGATTCGCCGGCTGGAGTACCAAGAGCAGGCGGCGCAGACGCTCCTTCACTGGCAACGCTACCTCAGTGAAAGTCCGCAGGCCCCTCTGCGCCTCCTTAAGGAAGCGGTCAGAGCCCTTCAGCGTTTCCCGCTAGACGAAATAGCCGCCATCACGGCTCACCTGGAAAGCGCCCGCAGTTCGCTCCAGGAAGCCACCGCTCACATGGAAAGCCTCCTGTCTCATCTCACGCTTGATCCGTACGCCGTAGAAAAGGCGCGTCAGCGGTATGACCTTTACAACACGCTTTTGCTCAAGTACCAGGCGGTGGAGGTCAGCCAACTAATAGAGCTATATGAGAAGTATCGGACAGAACGAGAGGCCCTCCAGAGGGAGGTAGAAAGTTTAGAACCGTTACGTCACCAGTACGAGGCGCTTACGGGGCGTCTTTTGGAGCAGGCGTATAGGCTAGAGCTTGCGCGGCTGGGGGCGGCGCAGGCTCTAGCCGATCGGGTGCAGGCCTATTTAGCTGAGCTTGGCCTGGACTATGCGGCGTTTCATATTGCGGTAGAGCGCCTGCGCGACCCGCAGAGCCCCTACCGCTGGGCGGAAGAAGGCGTACAGCTTACGCCGTATGGCTTTTCGGCGGTGCAGTTTCTCTTGCGCACGCAGCCTGACTTCCCCTTTCAGCCGTTGAGCGGGGTGGCTTCCGGAGGCGAACTTTCCCGAATTATGCTGGCGCTCAAGGCGGCCTTAGCCGAGCGCATTCGTCTGCCAACGCTCGTGCTCGACGAGATTGATACCGGCCTGAGCGGGGAGGGCGCTCGGCGCATGGGCGAGTTTTTAGCCAAATTAGCCGACCGCGTACAGATCATCCTTATTACGCACCTGCCAGCGATAGCGGCCCAACGCGGCGCCCATTTTAGGGTTTGGCGAGAAGGCGATCTGACCCAAATCGTGCGGCTTTCGGCAAGCCAGCGGGTGGAGGAAATCGCTCGCCTCTTAGGTGGGGAAAGCGCTGGGGAAGCTGCCCAGGCGGCGGCGCGCGCCCTCCTCCAAGCAGCCTCATGATATATCTTTGCACATGCCCCTGGCTGTCCGATACCTTCTACTTTTGGGCATGACCACAGCCCAGCTTCCACCCCTGCTGAATCGCGAGCTTTTCTTCGGCGACCCTCAGATCGCTAACTTGGAAATTTCCCCAGATGGCAAATGGCTGGCTTTTCTCAAGCCCTACAATGGCACGCTTAATATCTGGATTCAACCCATCCGGGATGGGGAATTAGGGGAGGCTTTCCCTATAACGGCTAGCAATCGCCGCCCCATCACGCAGTATTTCTGGAGTCCCGATAGCCGCTTTATCCTATACGTGCAGGACAAGGATGGGGATGAGAATTACCATCTCTATCGGATCACTATAGCTGAGGCTAAGCCGGGCACGGTGCCGATAGCGACCGACCTTACGCCGCGGCCGGGGATTCGCGTATATCCGTACGCCTTTCCTAAGTTCAAGCCTGAAATCGCTTATATTGGCCTAAACGACCGCGATCCTAGTCTCCATGACCTTTATGAGCTTCATCTGCCCAGCGGCCGCCTTACGCTCCTTTACACAAATAGTGAAAACATTCTCGGCTGGGAGGTTGATGAGGAGGGGCGGATTCGCTTCGCTACGAAAGTAGGCCCAGAAGGCGAGACCCAGATTTACGAGGTCAACCGGAAAGGTAGTGCGTTCAGCTTTCGCAAGGTATATGAGGTAGCCTGGGACGAATCAGCTGGAATCGTGTATCTGCCGCGCAAGGGTTCAGAGGTCTATCTCCTTACCAATCGGGGCGTAGACAAGACCCGTTTAGTGCTTTTCAACCCCAAAACTGGTGTAGAGAAAGAAATTCACAAGGATCCAGAGGATAGGGTGGATATTGGGTCTGTGCTATTTGATGAAAAAACCGACAAGCTACGCCTGGTATCCTATACGGATGATCGGCGTCGGCGGTATTTCTTTGATGACAAGCTTCGCAGCTGGTTTCAAATCTGGCAGGAAAGGCTGCCGGGGGGCGAGGTGGGCCTAGCGAGCCTTTCGGAGGATGAGCGGTATGCGGTGGTGGTATTTAGTAGCGATCGGGAGCCTGCGCGCTACTATCTCTGGGATGCTCAGCGGCAGCAGCTTAGGGAGATTGCGCGGGCGCGGCCGGATCTACCCTCCGAGCACTTAGCGGAAATGCGGCCTATACGCATTCGCACGCGCGATGGGGCAGAGATACCCGCCTACCTTACCCTTCCCAAGGGCCTAACGCCCAAAAACCTCCCTGCTGTACTCTATGTGCATGGCGGGCCTTGGGCCCGTGACTACTGGGGCTACGACGCTATGGCCCAGTTTCTTGCCAATCGCGGCTACGCCGTGCTTCAGGTCAATTTTCGCGCCTCTACTGGTTATGGTAAGGCCTTCCTCAATGCAGGTAATAAAGAATGGGGGACGGGCCGCATGCAGCACGACCTTACCGATGCCGTGCAGCAAATGGTGCGAGAGGGCCTCTTTGACCCTAAGCGCATCGCCATCATGGGAGGCTCGTATGGCGGCTATGCTACCCTAGCAGGAGTAACCTTTACCCCTGACCTCTACGCCTGTGGTATTTCCATCGTAGGTCCCTCCAGCATTATCACGCTTATCCGCTCTGTACCGCCCTACTGGAAGCCGCTTATCAAGACTTTCTATCACCGGGTCGGCAACCCGAATGATCCGCAGGACCTAGAACGGCTTAAGGCGCAATCGCCCCTGTACCACATAGAGCGCATTCGCGTGCCGCTGCTGATTGTGCAGGGGGCCAACGACCCTCGCGTCAAACAGCAGGAGTCCGATCAAATCGTAGCCGCCCTGCACGCTAAGGGGTACCCCGTACGCTACCTTTTAGCCCCAGATGAAGGGCATGGCTTCCAGAACTACGACAACCGCATGGCCATGATAGTGGCTATTGAGCAGTTTCTCAGCGAAAGGCTTGGGGGGCGCCTTCAGGCCGAGGTACCCGAAGCGATAGCTAAGCGCCTTTTAGAAATCACCAAAGATCCTGCTCAGGTGCGTCCCCCTGCACCGAGCGACGCCTCAGCCGCTAAAGCCAAACTGGAATTGATAGTACGGGAACCCCAGCTCTTTCGGTGGAATTTTACCTTTCGTCTGCAGGGTAAGGAAATCAGCCTTCAGGCCGTGGAGCGATGGGAAGCTCTGCCGACCGGCTGGCGCTTTACCCGTATCACTGAGGCGCCTCAGCTTCCTATGCTTAGCGGTAAAGATACGGTGGAAGTAGATGCCAGCGGCCTTTTAGCCACCTATAGGCGGACTCAGCAGGGCCTTACAATCGCCATCCAGCGGGAAGGGGACCGGCTTCACGGAACTTACGAACTAATGGGCCAGCCAACTAAGCTTGACCTTCTTCTAGGCGGTAAGCCCGTGTATCCGCCCAATGAAGCGATACTCTATTACCTTGGAGCATTGCCCCTTGAGCAGGGGTACAGGGCGACTGTGGAGCTTTTCTCGCCCCTTACGCAGAATTTTGAGGAGGTAGAAATAAGCGTGGAGAGGGAAGAGAAAGTTACTTTAGGCGGGCAGGAGCGGGTGGCGTGGAAAGTGCGCCTAACTCAGGGGAATAAACAGCAAGAAGTATGGCTTGACAAAGCCACGCGCTGGCCCCTACGGCTACAGGTAAAAGGGCAGGGGATGGAACTAGTGGGCGAGCGCGCCGATTAGGGATCTACGCGGAAGGTTAGGCGTGCGGCCGTACGACCCCACCGCCGATAGTGCGCCTCCCCCAGGCGTTCTAAGTACTGACGCACGCCGCGAATATCATAGATAAGAGGAAGTTTCCATAACAGCTGCATGCGGTAATGTCGGCGTATCCGTGTCGGCTCCGCATAAACTGGCCCAAGTACCTCCCCCAGTCGGGCCCGTCGCAGGAGGTCCCCCCACTGATGCGCTTGAGTTTCTAGGGTAGCTGTATGCGGGTGGTGAAGATATACTTGAATAAGCCGTCGGTAAGGCGGGTAGCCATAGGTGCGGCGCTTCTCCAAGGCTGCCTCCGCATAGACGGGAAAAGGTAAGGTAAGCTGCTGGAAAATCGGGTGTTGCGGCCGAAAAGTCTGAATAACTATGTAGCTTTGGCTGCCGTACCGGCCGGCGCGGCCCATAAGCTGAACAAGCAGCTGATAGGCGCGCTCTTCGGCCCGAAAATCTTGCCGCGCCAAAAGCGCATCAGCGTACAAAACGCCTACCAGTCCCACCCGCTCAAAGTCTAGACCTTTGGTAACCATCTGCGTACCTATTAGGATATCGGCCTCACCCCGCTCAAAGGCAGCTATGATGGCACTATAGCCCGAGCCGCGCGTGGTATCGCGGTCCATTCGCAGCACGCGCGCATGAGGGAAAAACTGCTTGAGCTGCTCTTCTATACGCTGCGTGCCTACGCCTAGAAGATTAGTCTTTTGACTACCGCATACAGGGCAGTGTGCTGGCACTACAGCCCGATGGCCACAGTAGTGGCATATAAGGACTTCATGGGATTTGTGGTAAGTCAGGCTTACCGCACAATTTGGGCATTCCCACAGATGGCCGCACACGGAACATAGGAGCAAGGAGGCATACCCGCGCCGATTGCGAAAAAGAATAGCCTGACGCCCCTGCTGGAGCATCTCTTCCAAAAGTTCTACCAGAGTGGACGAAAAGACCCCCATGCTTAGGTGTGCGCGCAGTTCAGTGCGCATATCTACGGTATATAGCTCGGGTGGAAGGGTAGGAAGGGCTTTTTCCGTGAGAGTTACCCAGGCGTATTTACCTTGCTGCGCGTTGAAATAACTCTCTAACGCAGGGGTAGCCGAGCCAAGGACTATGGGGATTTGGCGCAGTCGGGCATAGTAGATAGCCGCATCGCGCGCCTGATAGAGCGGGGCGCGTCCCTCTTGACCATAGGCGGGATCATGTTCCTCATCTACCAAAATAAGTCCCAGCCGAAGGAAAGGTAGGAAGAGAGCGGAGCGCGTCCCCACAATTACATCCACCACATCTTCTCGGACGGCTTTCCAGAGGCGGAAGCGCTCGGCTTCGCTAAGGCCGCTGTGATAAAGGGCTAGCGCCTCACCAAATGTAGCCCGCAGCCGATCTAGCGTCTGCTTAGTAAGGGCTATTTCGGGAAGGAGGTAGAGCACCTGCTTGCCGGCCTGAAGGTAGCTCCGCATCAGCTCCATGAAAATGAAGGTTTTGCCGCTGGCTGTAACGCCGTAAAGGAGCACGGGGCGGGTAGGCTGATCAGCCAGAGCCTGCTTAATCTCCGTTAGAGCGGCCTGCTGGGCTGGGGTAAGGGTGTAAGCCTGAAGGGGGCGGGCGTAGAGCTTTTCATAGTAGCGGCTTGCTGGCACACAGCGCACTAAGCCCAGGCGCAGAAGGGGCCTGAGCGCTTTTCCTTGCGTACGCCGCAGGTGCGCATAAGCCAGGGGCTCTTGCCGTAAGGTAGCCTGCAGAATCCGCATGGCCAAGGCCTGCTGCGCCTCAGGTAAGTTTTCCCACACCGCTTTGAAGGCGGCGGAGTTTTGATAAGCAGGATCTATTTCTAAGAAGGAAGGCGGAAGGCGCGCGCTTTGACGCACCAAGGCTTCTAGCCGTACCTGGCCGGCTTTGAACCACTGGCGCACGGCCCGAAAAACCTGGGAAGGCCTCAAACCTAGCTGGGCTGCCACCCGCCGTACCGAAAAGGTAGGCTGATTGCGCAGCTTCAGGTACAGCTTCTTGGGCGCTAAGACAGGGGCATCAAGCTCCGCTACCCAAGAAACCTTCCAATCCGCTATACCACCCACCCGCCCCGGCAGAATAGTGCAAGCCACATCCCCCGGTAAAGCCATGTAGTAAGAGGCCAACCATTCAAAAAACTGTAAAGCGGCCTCATCGTAAAGGGGCTCGGTATCCAACTTCTGGAGGATAGGTTTTAGGTTGGGAAAAGGTGGGGGGGTCTCATAGACGCCCATAATCAGGCCGATATGGGGAAAATTGTGCTTTCCCAGCGGTACTAATACGCGCAGCCCCCGCTGGTAAGGGCCCCACAGGTCAGGTAAGATATAGGTGAGTGCCTTCAGCCCAGACTTCCGAACCCAAACTAAGCCCCACATTATTTTTGCCTTTGCATGGCAAAGCTATGGGGTGGCGTCATAGCTTGGGGCTGGGCTCAGATGCTCCTGCCCCTGACACGCCTTACCTATTATAGTTCTGGGCGGGTGGTATGGTTGCGGGAGGCGATGCTACCGATGCCTCACGCGGTAGCCGTGGCACGCCTACCGGCCACAAGGTATCCTTTCTACCCCTTGCCGCAACCGGAGTATCGGATTCGGAACTGGCATTATGTGCCGGATACCCTTCAAGGGCCTCCAATTGAGCTGCCTACCACGCTTAGCGATTTTCTACGGGCTCACATTGGGGGGCCCGTGTGGCTGCTTTATGAAGCGGGCAAGGAGTGGGAAGAAACAAATGGCACTTTGGAGATGGTAAATACTCGGGGCGATGTGCTTCTGCGCCGGCCCAACCAAGAACGGCTGTGGGTACCAGGGGAACTGCTGCGCCTGGCGCGGGTAGAAGGGAATGCGCCCGCTCAGTGCGTTTATCCGGCCTGGCGCCTCACAGTAGAAACGGATACCGCGCTCTCTTTAGGGCGGTTGAGCGTGATGGGCTGGGATTCCCTAGCCCCGTGGCGGGCGCGCCATCTCATGCGTTTGATAGGCCCTACCCGCCTAGCTCTCACGACATGGATAGAGCTACCCCCTCTAAACGAAAATGCCTATCCAGTAGAGCTTTACATCATACAAACTGAAAGTGATAGCAGTGTAGGCTTTAGTTGGCATCTGCCCATGCAGCGCTTTGTAATAGGCGCAGCGAAGCGCCTTACCCTTCTGCAAGCCGAACTGCCCTACACGGAAGTGTATCGCGTATCTCTTCCTGATTTAGTGGAGAGTTTAGAGCCTTTCCAGCTTACTTCATGGAAGGGCACAGCCGAGCGCTCCCTTCAAGTCCTAAATACCGAAAAAATCACCTTACCCTCAGGGGCAGTGGATATTTTGGACGAAGCAGGGAATATTCTGACGCAATCCTACCTCCCTACAGTACCTCCACTGGCTTCGGGCTACTTACCCTTGGCCTCCACGCCAAATCTGCAAATACGGGCACAAGAGAGCGAGGTACGCCGCGAAAAAGTCAAAGAACCCTTATTAGGCCATAAGGTATGGCTTGCAGGTAGCCTACGCATACAGAATGGTACTAATAGAGAGATTCGCCTTATCTTAGAAAAGCGTATAACTGGCGTACCTTTATCTGAGCGTTTGGGTTTTGCGCGCGCTACCCGGCTTCCTGAGCGGCGCGGCACAAACCTCTGCCACCTTTTATCTTGGGAAATTCTCTTACGACCAGGGAGCGTAGAAACGCTGGAGTATGCTTATGAGATTTTCCTACCTTCGCGATAGGGTATGGGATACCTCGCCGCTAGCCTATTCATCTGGCTTCAAACCCTTCTCTGGGAACATACGCTCCCCGCTCAGGCCGATATGCAGCTTTTGCCGGATGGGAATTTACTTATTTGGACCAATCGGGAGCTGTATGTGCTCTCTGCCAAGGATGGGCAGATCATTTGGCGCTGTGGCGCCTGTCAAACCTTCCGCTCGGGCTGGCGTCTTTTGGATGGATATCCTCTGGTAGAAGCCGGGCAGATTATTCCCCTCAGCCCCAATACACCGCCCGACTCAGTAGATAGGGCCTACCCCTCCTGGCGCCTAGAACCCTACCAGGTCATAAATGCGCTCACAGGTAGAGAAATCTTTTCTCTGCGTGCCCAAAAAGAGGGTTTCACATGGGTAATTGGGCGTCGATTCATTCCCGAGCAGGGCATTCTAGTAATTCATAGTGCTGGAGCGGATAATCCTAAGAAGTTTATCAGTTCACAGACTTCCATTTTAGCGGCCTATGATGCTCGCACAGGGGCGCTGCTTTGGCGCCAGCCAGCGGGGAAGAAACCTGGGAGCGAATACCTCTTAGGGGAGCTTATCGCCTACGGCGGCGACCTGTACTACTTGACTCAGCAGGCCCTCTATGCCGTAGAAGCTCGTACAGGGACGGTGCGATGGCGGGCCCCCGTAGTAGAGGGCTTTACGCTGCGTGCCATCACAGGCACTTACCTCTTTATAGATGAAGCGCGCGACTATGTGATAGGCTTTACGCGTGGGCGTCTGATAGCTGTACGGCGAAAGGATGGAGTAGCGGTGTGGAACCGCTTACCCGAAATACGCCGAAACAATCTTGTAGGCGCCTTTAGCAGTGAAGCAGGGCTGTTGGTCTTCACGGATGATGTACAACCGGGCTCCCAAGAGGCGTCTACCGGGCGTAATCTCTTCTTTCCGCCTCAGGCCCTGCTCATCCGTTATACGGACGGCGGATTAGCGTGGCCAGAGCCCCTTCAAGTGCCGGGGCTCCTTGTAGGCTATATTCCGCTTTCGGAAGATCGGCTGTTTTGCCTCTTTGTGCGTGAGCGCAGCTGGCGTGGCCTAAGGAATGAGCCGCGCGACCGCTGGCAAACCGTAGTCAATATCTTAGACATTCCTCAAGGGCGCTTTCTTTTTCGACAGGCCCTTTCGCTCCCTGGATCGCTTCTACATGCGGCAAGTTTCGCTGGCGGGATACTGGTACAAACTTCGGCGCGCCTGCAAGGCCTCTCAGAGTCGGGTGATATCTTATGGGAGAAGCCTATTCGGCGTCCCGCTGAAGTGCCATTTGCCCTGCGCGAAGAAGGGGGCATAGCCCAGGCCTTTATAGTAGATGAAACGGGTCAGGTTTATCGTTGGGATGCAGGCGCTTCTACCCCACAGCCTATTGGAAGCCCTCTGCGAAACCTCGTCCAGGATCCCCCTCAAGGTCTTCTTTACGATAACGCTCAGGGGCTTCTTTGGGTGTGGGGTGGCTCAGCGGTCTATGGCCTGACCCCAGCAGGAGAATTGAAATGTCAATTTGAGCGCGCCGTGCCTGCGCAGCCAGCAGCTATCCGGCTATTAGGTGCAGCGGCGGCCTTAGGAGCTTACGCTACCTCTGCGTGTTTGACTCAAATGAGCCTCGCTCTCCTTGGGCTTGAAGAGAGTTCCACTTCCCAACGGAATACCGCCATTTCGCTCCGACGTAACCTCCAGTCGGCTGCTTTGGGTCTGGGAGCATTCGGCACAGCTCTGCTCGGGGACGTGCTATGGGAAGGAATTGTCAAGCGGCGCCGCGCCCAAGCCGATAGCCTCGGCCCTCTGCTTTTCCTAGCAGGCCTCAAAGAGGACCGTTTGTTCCTCTACACCTTTGATCGAAGCCGTTGTGCCCCCCTTATGGAAGTGCCGCTTGGCCGGCCTGCGCTGAGCGCCTATGACCTGTATGAGGTAGACCCGCTGGAGCGGCGCGTATTTGCCCGAGAAGGGCGCACTCTCCGAGCCTATGCGCTGAGTGAATGACCCCTTCTTCTTCTCCTCAGGCTAACTCCCTCCCAGCTCTCAGAGCCCTCGTGGTACGCATAGAGGGGGCAAACGAAAGCCCCGAGCAAAAAGAAGAATACCTAGAAGAGCTTCTCTTTTTAGTGCGCAGTGCAGGCCACACGATTACGCACGTCTTCACCTACTCCTGGCGCTCGCCTGACCCCGCTACGTTCCTTACAAAGGGCCGCGTGGAAGAAGTGCAACGGTTTTTAGAGGCGCAGGGAGGGAGCGTAGATTTTGTGCTGGTGGATGCCGACCTTTCGCCCGTCCAAGTGCGCAACCTGGAGGAGCGGTGGAATAAACCTGTAACTGACCGCGAGGGTCTCATTTTGGACATTTTTGCCCGCAATGCGCGTACGGCACAGGCTAAAGCTCAGGTGGCTCTGGCCCGCTTAGAGTATGAGCTGCCGCGTCTGGCCCATCGTTGGACGCACCTCTCGCGCGAACGTGGTGGGATAGGGCTGCGGGCCGGCGGCGGTGAGCAGCAGCTAGAAATAGATCGGCGAAAGGTGCGGGAGCAGATAAAGCGCCTCCGCCACCAGCTGGCTCATATTCAGCGTCAGGCTCAGGTTCGGCGCGCGGGGCGGTCGGCTCTGCCGCGCGTGGCGCTGGTCGGCTACACTAATGTCGGAAAGTCCTCCCTCATGCGCCTTATTACCAAAGCCCCTGTACTCGTGGCCGATAGGCTTTTTGCCACCTTGGACACTACCACTCGGCGCGTAATGCTGGAGGGCCTTACCTTCCTTCTTTCGGATACCGTTGGGTTTATTCGTAAGCTGCCGCCTCGGCTTCTTGAGGCTTTCTACACTACTCTTGAGGAGGTGCGCGAGGCTGACCTGCTCCTTTTAGTGGTAGATGCCAGCTCCCCGGGGTATTTAGAGCAGCTGCGTACGGTAGAACGTACCCTTGAGCGGATTGGCGCGGCGCACATTCCGATTCTGGTGGTAATGAATAAAATAGATCGCCTCTCCCCAGCCCAACGGGAACTGGTGGAGGTAAGCTGGCGTGCCCAGAGCCCTTATCCCACAGTCTTTGTATCCGTTACGCAGCGAGAGAATATTGAGGTGCTTCATCAGGAGCTTGTCCGGCTTCTGCGGGCGCTGCCTAAGGTCCAAGAAAGGGCTCAGGCCTAGCGCAGAAGGGTAATAGTACCCGTCCGTAGAAAGGTTTGGCCAGAAAATAGGCGTCCCTCAAATATGAAGGTGTAGGCGTCTTCAGGGACAGGCTCCCCACTCTGTGTGCGGCCGTCCCAGCGGAGAGGATAGCCCACAATCTCCCGAATGAGATGCCCCCATCGCGAGTAGATACGCAGCCGGCTCCACTCTAAAGGCGGGGAGACAATCAGAAATTCGTCGTTTATCCCGTCCCCATTTGGCGAAAAAGCCGTAGGGATAAATATGCCCGAGAAAGGCCGCACATAGATAGAGCGGGTGAAGGTGTCACGGCAGCCGTGCTCGTTTTGGACGATGAGGATAACAAGGTGCGTAGAGTCTCGGCCAAAAGCGTAGGTTAGGGTGGGACTTCCAGGAAAGCTCTGTCCGCCGATGATCCACTGGAGAGGGGTGCCGCCTTGGCTTGCGTCCAGGAAAGTAACAGGCTGTCCAAACTCCACCGTATCAGGCGGCTGGACGGTAAAGAAGGCCCGCGGCTTAGGATAATGGCTAAGCACAAAGGGCTCACTACGCGCCCAACCGCAAACCTGTAAACCCTCCACCACATAGCGTCCTGGTTGGGAGACCACTAATACTGAGTCTGTAGCTCCCGGCACAAGCTGGCCTTCATAGAACCAGCGGTAGCTTTGAGCCGGCGAGGCTACAAGCCGGAGACTCTGGCCCGGACAGAGCGCCTGAGGTGAGGGGGGATGCAAAGTAATAGAAGGAGCGGGTAGGCCGCGAATAGTTACGGGTGCGCTGGTATACTGGCACCCAAGAGCCGCGCGTACCGTGACAAAATAGGTCCCCGGAGTGCGCACCCATAAGGTAGGCCCTGTGCTACCGGTATTCCAGATGTAGGTCCAGCTGGGGTTGTAGGGTTCTACCGTAAGTTGGACGGAGTCGCCAGGGCATAGCGCCGTATCCCCGCGCACTACGAGTTGGGCATAAGGCTGGCGTACCGCTAAAGCAAACGGAGTAGGGGAGAAGGTAGCTACCGTTTGAACCAGAAAGACGAGCGGCGCACCATTTTGGACGGCGCCGCCTATGCTATCCCAGCGAGTGCCGCGCCAGTGGGCCGTAGCGTCATAGGCACCATCCTGTATAGGGTCAAAGGCAATTTCCAGTACGCCTCCAGCTGGGCCGCCCACATGATGGAAGAAGTCGGGGTTGATAAGGCAAAAAGTGGGAGGTCGCCGGCTGCGGTCATACCCCTCAAGGGTGGCATCTACCGCCGCAAACCGCACAGGATAAAGCCCCGGCTGGGTAGGGGTAATATAAACAGGGCGATAGCGCAGAACGGGTACTGAATCACCTACAGGGTAGAGGTAGCGCGCACCAGTGTGGCAGTAGCGCGCCAGAGCTCCTCCCAGCGCCGACCGCACAAAGCCTTCCCCACGCACTATGGAGGCCGGCTCAGGATTTTGGTGGTAAAGTACAAAAGCGTGGGTATTCAGCATGCGGTCGCCCAAATCCAGCCAGTGGCGCACGTAGGCCGCCAGCGCGAGATTTTTACTGGAGGTACCACGCAGCTCTAGCGTGTCAAAGTGAATCGGATCAGTGCCCGTAATCCACTGATAGCCGCCGCGCAGTTGTACTTTCCCGGGGCTTACGGGGCGATTATCGGGGAAGGTCGCCCGAAACATCTCGTTGCCGGCCCGATTATCCAGCGTGTCCGTAACATAAAGCGCCCCGGAATGGTACCAACTGCCCCCCTGCCGATTTGTTACACTGCCCACGACGCTTACCAAAGTACCGGGCACGGTCCGAATCCGTTCGCCCCAATTGCTCAGCGTCTGAGCCATCGCCCACACCCCCCCTAGCCCAAGTACCCACCACGGCATCTCTGCAAAGATATCTAATGCTTCCACATCTCCAAAAAGCGCGTATTATAGGTGCCCTTACGAAATTGCTCCGTGCGCAAAATCTCTTTTAGAATCGGGATTGTAGTTTTGAGGCCTGGCCCTTCAATGATAAACTCATCCAAGGCACGCAGCATTTTATTGATTACTTCTTCGCGGGAAAAGTCGGCCACGATTAGCTTAGCTATAAGCGAATCGTAATAAGGTGGAATGGTATAGCCAGCATAGGCGTGCGTATCTACGCGCACCCCGTGGCCGCCGGGCTTGTGATAGTGTTCAATGCGGCCAGGGCTAGGCCGAAAGTCGTTATACGGGTCTTCGGCGTTGATACGCACCTCCATCGCCCAGCGATTTTCCGGAAAGTAGTGCCGGCCCGACACTGGGACGCCCGCCGCTACCTTGATCTGCTCTTTGACAAGGTCAAAGAAGAAGATTTCCTCTGTAACGGGGTGCTCTACTTGGATGCGGGTGTTCATTTCCATAAAGTAGTATTCGCCCGTATCCTGGTCAAGGATGAATTCCACGGTGCCGGCGCTTTCATAGCGGATGAACTTAGCCAGGCGTACGGCGGCCTCCCCAATGGCACGGCGTAGTTCCGGTGTGAGAATCGGGCTAGGGGCTTCTTCTATAAGCTTCTGATGGCGGCGCTGAATCGTACAATCCCGCTCGGAGAGGTGCGATACGTTACCATACTGGTCCCCTACTACCTGAATTTCAATGTGGCGCGGATTTTGAATGTACTTCTCCATGTAGAGGCCTTCATTACCGAAGGCGGCCTTGGCTTCAGCCCGCGCAATATTCCAGGCATCTTCTAAGTCACTGGGCTTCCATACGACACGCATGCCTTTTCCGCCCCCGCCAGCGGTGGCCTTAAGGAGTACAGGATACCCTATCTCCTGAGCCACGCGACGGGCTTCACTTAGGTTACTCAGGACGCCTTCCGACCCGGGTACTACGGGCACGCCGGCTTTCTGGGCTGTCGCCCGCGCCGTAGCCTTGTCGCCCATAAGCGCAATGGCCTCTGGCGAAGGGCCAATGAATTTGACCCCATACTCCGCGCAAATGCTGGCAAAGCGCTCATTTTCTGAGAGAAACCCATAGCCTGGATGGATAGCGTCAGCCGCCGTTACCTCTACGGCAGAGATAATGGCAGGGATGTTGAGGTAGCTGTCCTTACTGGGGGGTGGCCCGATACACACCGCCTCATCCGCAAAACGCACATGAAGGCTTTCACGGTCTGCCGTAGAATACACCGCTACGGTAGGTATGCCCATTTCCTTGCACGTGCGGATTACTCGTAGGGCGATCTCCCCCCTATTCGCAATAAGAATCTTGCGGAACATACCGCCTATTCTAAGGGCTCTACTTCAAAAAGCGGCTGGTCATAGCTTACTGCTTGCCCATCTTCTACCAGAATCTTCACTATGCGCCCGCTAATCTCCGACTGAATTTCATTGAAGAGTTTCATGGCTTCTATTATGCATACGACTTGGCCTTTCTGGATTATGTCGCCTACTTTTACATAGGGTTCTTTGTCAGGGCTAGGGCGGCGGTAGAAAGTGCCTACCATGGGCGAGCGAATGTACTCTACGGGTTTGGCCGGAGCTGGAGGCGGTTGGGGCGGTTCAGCTTGCGGTGGAGGCGCCGCTACAGGCGCTAACGGGGGCCCTACGGGCGCCGGCACCGCCGGCACATTTACCCCTGTAACCCCACGCCGAATCGTAAGCTTGAGATTCCCCTCCTCTATAATCACTTCACTAAAATCGGTACGGCTTACAAAGCGAAGGATTTCTAGTATAGGCTTGGTATCCATAATGCAACTAGGTTTTTACACGCTCTACATATTCCTTTTTGCGGGTATCTATTTTGACCTTATCGCCCTTTTCCACGAAAAGCGGTACGCGCAGGCGCGCGCCAGAGGCTACCACAGCATTTTTCATAATATTTGTTACGCTATCTCCTTTGATGGCCATCTCGGCCTCTATGACTTCTAGGATCACAAATTGCGGCAGTTCTACAAATAGGAGCTGCTCCGTATCGGCCTCCCATAAGGCTTCGCAGTTTTGATTTTCGGTGAGAAACTCCACGCCGCGCACCTGCTCAGCGGAGGCTGAAAACTGCTCAAAGGTCTCTGTATCCATAAAGTGGTAGAGGCTGCCATCGGTATAGAGGTACTGACAGGGCCGCCGCTCCACGCGCACAGGCTCTATGCGCATATTAGAGGGGAAATTCCGCTCAAATACGCGCCCTGTAACGACATTTTTCAGTCGGGTAGCCACATAGGGGTTCCCTTTGCCAGGCTTTATGTGGAGGAATTCTAAGACTTCGTAAAGCTCGCCCTCCAAGCGCAAAATCATCCCGTTGGTGATATCCACTGCTTGAGCCATACGGCAAAGTTGGAAAAAATGTAACGCATGGTAAAGAGTAGATTTGTTACCTTTGTCCTATGGCACAGCAAACGGTAGCCGTTACGCGTGGGGGGGCTTTTCTGATTAGCACCACCCCAGCTGAAGCCGTATTTATCCCAGAGGAGTGGAATGAAGAGCAGCGCCAGCTCGCTCAGCTTTGCGAAGAGTTTCTGGAAAAGGAAATATATCCCCGTCTGGATGAGATAGATTACGGGGACCCTACCAAGATTATGCCGGAGCTGCTGCGTAAAGCGGCGGATTTGGGCTTTCTGGGCCTTAATGTACCCGAGGCTTATGGTGGTTTAGGGGCGGACTTCCTCACAGGCATGCTCTTTACGGAAAAGATGGGTCCCTCCCATTCCTTTGCGGTAGCTCTTCTCGCTCATACGGGGATTGGCACGTTGCCCATTCTTTACTTTGGGACGCCGGAGCAGAAGGCCAAATACCTCCCCCGGATTGTGAAAGGGGAGTACTTTGCGGCCTACTGCCTTACGGAGCCTGGCTCGGGATCCGATGCCTTAGGCGCGCGGAGTAAAGCCATCCCGACGCCAGACGGGAAGGGCTATACCCTCACCGGCCAAAAGATGTGGATTACCAATGGGGGGTTCGCCGACCTCTTCACCGTGTTCGCTAAGGTAAATGGCGAGCACTTCACCGCCTTCCTTGTGGAGCGCAGCTTCCCAGGCGTCTCTGTAGGCGCCGAAGAAAAGAAGATGGGCATAAAAGGTTCCTCAACTCGGCAGGTGTTTTTCCAAGATACGCCCGTTCCCGCTGAAAATGTATTAGGAGAAATCGGTAAAGGCCATGTAATAGCCTTCAATATCCTCAATATTGGGCGCATCAAGCTAGCGGCGGCTACGGTAGGCTCCGCCAAGCGTCTTATAGACATCTGTGTGCGGTATGCACAGGAAAGGCACCAGTTTGGCCGGCCTATTGCCAGCTTCGGCGCTATTCAGCATAAGCTAGCCGATATGGCGATTTACACCTGGGCCTGCGAGACCGCTACCTACCGGGCCTCAGCGGATATCCAAGCCTACGAAAAGCACCTTTTAGCTCAGGGGCAGCCTTATGAAAAAGCCCTCTTAGGCGCAGCTCAGGAGTATGCCGCCGAATGCGCTATCCTGAAAGTCTTTGGCTCCGAAGTCCTAGACTACGTGGTGGATGAAGCGGTACAAATCCACGGCGGCTACGGCTACTCGGCCGAATACCCCGTAGAGCGCGCCTATAGGGACAGCCGCATCAACCGCATCTATGAGGGAACGAATGAGATTAACCGCATGCTTAGCGTGGAGTACCTTCTGCGTAAGGCCATGAAGGGCGAATTAGACCTTCTCAGCGCCGCTATGAAGGTTCAGAATGAGCTCATGAGCATTCCGGAGTTTGGGGATGGAAATGGGGCCTTCTTAGCGGCTGAGTGGAAAGCCGTGGAAAACCTCAAAAAGGCCGTACTCCTTGTTGCTGGCTATGCGGCGCAAAAGTACATGCAGAAACTCGCGGAGGAGCAGGAGATCCTCTTAGTCATAGCAGACATGCTCATAGATACCTATGTCAGTGAATCTATTGTTCTGCGTACGGCTAAGCTTGCGCAGAAGGGTGGCGAGGTTGCGGCGGCCGATGCCCTACGAATGACACAGGTATTCCTGGCGGAGGCTCAAGAGCGGGCTTGGGTAGCTGGGCGCCGAGCCATTCTGCATGCGGCGGCTGGGGATGAAAGGCGGATGCTCCTTATGGGGCTCAAGCGCTTTACCAAGCCATTAGAAATAGATGCCATAGGCCTGCGCCGCGCTATCGCCGCCCGGCTCTTAGAGGCGGGGAAATACTGCTTCTAAAGGCGCGCAAAAAGCCGTCTGAGCCAGTAGAGCAGGCGCTCCTCTGGGATACGAGCGGGATTCCAGTGGAGGTGCGCCTGCCGATAGAAAGGCCGACGCGCTTCTAAAAAAGCCAGCCACTTTTCTGGGGGCTGTTGGGCGAGAAGTGGCCGCCCAGCGGCCCCCTGCTCTAGTCGCTCGTATAACCACTCGGAGGGGGGATCAATCCAAACGATATACCCTTCCCGCCAGAGCCGTTCGGCCAGCTTGGCTTGGGTTAGAGTCCCGCCCCCGGTAGCCCAAAGGCCCCAAGCCCCCTCGGCTAAAAGCGCTTCTACCACCGATCGCTCTACAGCACGGAAGGCTTCTTCCCCTCTCAATAGCCAAGCTGCAGGTGTAAGGCCCGTACGCCGCTCCACCTCTTCGTCCGTATCGTAGAAAGGTACGCCCAATTCCTTCGCCCATCGCTTCCCTAGCGTCGTTTTGCCTGCTGCTGGCGGACCTACGAGAAAAACCCTGCGCTTCAACCCCTAAGGACCACTCTGCTGGAGAAGGTTTTCATAGACGCTTAGATTATTTGGGTCCAACTGGCGCATACAGGCCACGAAGCGCTGCTTCTGCTCCGGAAGGGCCTTGCCAAAAGCCTGCATAAGCTCCGTTCCTTTCATATCTACAAAAGCCCGAATAAGAACGCTATTAGGGTTTTCCTGACTGAATCGCACCATGTCTTGAAGGACGCTAAGAAGCACTTCGCGCGCCGCCGCCGGATCCTTGTGCATTTTGTCTAAGCCCTCCCGATGGTAACGGTAGAAAAGCTGATGGAAAGTCTTGTAGCTTCCGTTGAGAAGGTTTTCTAGGAGCCAGTAGCGGGAACGGAGAAAATTACTTGAGGGCTGCCAGCCAGGCTCATTGCTATTAGCCGCGGCTAAATTAAGTACTTGCAGGGCCTTTTGAAAAAAGGGCATCCCCGCCTCCGGTCCAAAACTGTCGTAATCCATGCCCAAAATGAGATAGGCATAAAAGTTGAGCAGCGCCGTAAGGTTATCTACATAGGTGTTATCGGAGAATTGCAGGGTTTGGGTGGCAGAGTAGTTGATGCGGAAGTCGGGGTCGTTGAAGTTTAGGGTAAGCGTTTCGTAGGTGCTGCCATAGACCGGACGAATGGCCTGAACCTGCATGGTACCCTCAAAGCGGGTAGGGTCAGGAAGGGCCGTGAGGATAATATTGAAGAGGCACTTGATGCGCTCGTTGGGCGCAAACACATCTTCGGAGAAGCGGTTTGTGCTAAGGTACTGCGCCATATCGCGCTGAAGCTGCTGGAGGATACTGCGGTCTATGCCCTGGATTCCAGGCGCTTGAATATTCACAATTGGCAGAAGCTCCTGAGCAAGGCCCAGGCTAAGCCAAAGGAGGGGTCGCATGGGCAATAAATTTAAGCATTTCGTAGGCTAAGGTGGGCTTAGGCGCCAGGGGTAAAGGGTGGCGATGATTCCAGCGGCTTAGGAGGGTAAGCGCGTTGGTGGCACTGCCCATGCCCGTTTGATCCGAAATAGGGTTGTAAGCTATCCAGTCAGCGTTTTTGCGGTGAAGTTTCGCTAAGGCGGTTTGCTCTTCACCCGGAGGCTCTAAGGCAAATCCAATAAGAAGCTGGCCGGGCCGGCGGTGGACGCCCGCCCACTCCAGAATGTCCGGCGTAGCCTTTAAGGTAAGAGTAAGCGTATCGGTCTTTTTATGCTTAGTGGGAAGCTTTTCGGCGAAAGTATAGTCACTTACGGCGGCGGCAAAGATAAGCCAATCATAGTCTGCATAGAGCCTTTGGAAAGCCTCCAGCATGGCTTGGGCTGTATAGGCGCGGGTAATACGGAAAAGGTTAGGGGGAAAGGGTACTTCCAAATGGCCAGCTAAGACGTGGACTTCCTTGGCGTGGAAGGCATAGGCGGCCTGGGCAAGCGCAAGGGCCATTCGGCCCGTAGAGCCATTAGAAAGGAAGCGTACCGCATCCCAAGGCTCGCGCGTAGCCCCCGCGGTAAGGAGAATTTTTTTTCCGCGCAGAAGTGGGGGGGCTAAGGCGCGCGCTATTGCTGCCTGGATGCGGGCCGGTGCTGCCAGTCGGCCTATATCCGACTGCCCGCTCGCTAAAAAGCCTCGCCCAGGCGGGATAAGAGTTACCCAAGGTAGGCGCGCTAGCCGACGCAGATTCGCCTGGACGAAAGGGTGGCGGTACATATGGCCCTCCATAGCGGGAGCGATAAGAAGGGGCTTGCGTGCCGTCAAGGCCAAAGCGCTCAGAAGGTCATCACAATAACCCTGCGCCAGTTTGGCGAGGGTATGGGCCGTAGCAGGAGCTATTAGAATGGCATCGGCCCACTGGGCTAAAGCCGTATGCTGGGTCCACGTACCGGCCTCTTCGCCGATAGCCGAAGCCGTCCAAAGGTCCTTATAAACTCCTCCTTGGGTCAGGGTCTCCAGAACTAAAGGCGACACAAATGCCTCAGCGCCGCGCGTAAGCACGACGCGCACCGTATACCCAGCTTTCTGGAGGCGGCGAACTAAAAGCGGCGCTTTGTAAGCGGCGATACTACCTGTTACCCCAAGGAGAAGGTGCGCCACCGCTCAAGGCGTTGCTGGTGGTACAGGTGGCTCCTCCAGCTTTTCCCACAAGGCAATCAACGAAGGCTTGGGCAGACTCCGATAGAGCCGTACCCAATTCTGCGTCTCCTCCCGCAGCATCTCAACTTGCTTGGGATCTCTTATGGCTACCTCTTCATACTTATTCAGCTCATTCAGCTTATCGCGCAGTTCTTGCGTAAGCTCAGTGAGAATCTGCTCGGCGCGACGGCTCATGGCCACCACCACCTCATAGAGATTGCGTCGCGGTGAGCGCTCAATCAGCGCCTGGATGGAAACAGCTTCAATTTCCTGTGGCACCCCCAGCTTCTCGGCTAGGGATACGTAGTACTCTCTGCGTGTGCTCATATTGGCTTTTCAAGATAGGCAAAAATCGGCTTTTTGGGTATTCTTGGAGAAAGGTCTGGTAATGAGCTTCGGCTTCGGCGAAGCGAGGCAGCTGCTTCTCCTGCACGCTTTGCTCCGCCATTTGAAGGGCGGCTGCCGCACGCTTATAAGCGGCTTCCTCGCGCAATTCGGGCAAACTGCCCTGCCTGAGGTAGTCCCCATACAGCACCACAGCCGCCCTATAACGCCCAATACGGTAGAATACCTCAGCGGTATGGAAGGCTTTTAGTTCTAGTTTGCGCTCCATTTCCCGAAGCAAGCGCTCCGCCTCTGCGCTATAACGTCCCTCCGGATAGAGCGTAAGATACACCTGCAGCCGGTCTATGGCTTTGCGGGTTTCCTTCTGATCAAAATCATAGTCGGCGGAGAGAAGGTAATTCATTTTAGCCTGAAGGAAAAGGGCCTCCTCGGCGCGCGGGCTGAGGGGGTATTCCTCGGCGAGCTGCCCAAAGTAGCGCTCCGCCGCATAGTAGTCCCGCACATAGAAGCGTGCCCAGGCTAGGTGGTACAGCACCTCCGCTGCTCGGGCACTGCCGCGGTAAAGCCCCACAAGCTCTTCAAAAAGCGGCGTGGCGCTCTCATACTGCTTGCGGCGAAAATACCCAAAGGCGGCCGAATCGCGATCGGCCAAATGGCGGCTCTTCGCCAGCTTGCGGTACGGATCGCAGCCAGCTAAGAGCAGCAGCAAACTACCCCAACCCATCCAGCGCCCCACCCGCGTAAATATACTTACCTTCGCCAATATGATAGAAGTAGAACGCTCAGGTCGGCATGCCCTCATTTTTTGGAACATGCCCCGCGTGAATGTGCTAAATGCCGAAAGTATAGCGGCCTTCCGCGAAGCCCTTGAGCACTTCCTTACGGATAAGACCGTGGAAGGCCTAGTAATCAGCTCCAAGCGGAAAGAATTCGTGGCGGGCGCTGACTTAGGCACTATTCAACATCTGATGGAGTCGGGGGATGCACTCGGGATTTACCAGGCGGTATGGACCGTGCAAGAGACCTTTCTACGCTTGGAGACAGGGGGAAAACCCGTAGTAGCGGCTATCAATGGTACGGCTTTAGGCGGCGGGTATGAGCTAGCCCTGGCCTGCCACTACCGGGTTACCTTAGCCGAACCCGAAATTGAAATCGGCCTGCCCGAGACCACCCTGGGCCTCATGCCTGGAGCAGGGGGCACCCAGCGCCTGCCACGCAAAATCGGCCTAATGCGGGCGTTGGAAATTATTTTAGAAGGAAAGCGCCTGCGTCCGGCCCAAGCCCTCCAAGAGGGCCTGATAGAGGAACTAGCCGACACCCCTGACGCTCTCTTAGAAAAAGCTCTTGCTTGGCTGGCCAAATCGCCCCCAGCGGTCAATCCCTGGCATGAACCGCGCTATCGCCTACCCGAGGGCAGCTTCACGGATGAGGCCGTGCGGCAAATCTTTGCTGCGGCCATCGCCCGGCTGCGGGAAAAAACCTACGGCCACTACCCAGGCCCTCTATATGCCCTCCAAGCCATATACGAAGGCCTACAATTGCCCTTACCAGAAGCCTTACGCATAGAAAGCAAGTATTTTGCCAAGACCCTTACCACCCGTACGGCGCGGGCGATGGTACGCACGCTCTTTTACGAGCGCCAGCGGCTCCTCAACCTACCCCATCGTCCCCGTGAGGTGCCCCCCGCCGCTATCCGAAAAGTAGCCATTCTGGGTGCGGGCATGATGGGGCGCGCCATCGGGTATGTATGCGCGCTAGCCGGCTTTCCCACCTGGATAAAGGACACTGACCCCGCCGCGCTACAAACGGCAGAGAAATTCGCCGAAGACCTCCTCCAAAAAGCCGTGCGACAGGGGCGCCTCTCCCCCGCCCAGGCCCAGCGCACGCGCGCCAATCTCCACTACACCCTAAACTATCCCGATTTAGAGGGGACCGATTTGGCCATAGAAGCGGTATTTGAGGATCGCACGGTGAAAGGCACGGTGTATCAAGAAATGCTTCCCTACCTTTCGCCGCAGGGGATTTTAGCCTCTAATACCTCTACGCTTCCTATCACGGGGTTAGCGGAGGCTGCAGGCATTCCAGAGCGCTTCATAGGCCTACACTTTTTCTCCCCGGCCGAACGGATGCCCTTAGTAGAGGTAATTTTAGGAAAGGAAACTGCCCCAGAAACCCTTGCTTGGGCGCTGGATTTCGCTGCGCAAATCGGCAAAGTACCTATCGTAGTGCGGGATAGCCGCGGCTTTTTCACCTCTCGGGTTTTCGCTACGTATGTGCGAGAAGGGCTACGCCTGCTTCAAGAGGGCATACCCCCAGCGCTCATAGAAAACTTAGGTCGGCAGGCTGGGATGCCCGTAGGCCCACTGGCCTTAGCCGATGAGGTAAGCCTTTCCCTCCTTTATAGCATTCTCCGCCAGACAGAAAAAGACCTTCAAATCGCCTTAGTGGATGACCCTGTACGCGAAATAGGGCGCCTTTTTGTAGAAGAACTTGGGCGGGTCGGCCGCAAAGTAGGCAAAGGATTCTACGAATACCCTCCAGGCCAAAAGAAATATTTATGGGAAGGCTTAGTTCATTACTTTCCACCCCGTACCGTTCAGCCAGCGGATTATGCCGACCTCCAAGATAGGCTCCTCTATGTACAGGTGGCGGAGGCTTACCGCACTTGGCAGGAGGGTATCCTTCTGGCACAGGCGGACGGGGACGTGGGGTCCATCTTAGGCTGGGGTTTCGCACCATATTCAGGCGGGGTATTCCATTTCGTTCGCTGGATGGGGGAGGAGGCTTTCTACCAGCGCGCCGCCTACCTAGCCGAGCGGTATGGCCCACGTTTTGAAATAGCCAAGTGAAAATTGTTGAAGAGGTATGGCCATCTATACAGAACTCACACCGAATCCTCACAGCCTCAAGTTTCTGCTCCCACCGGATAGTCCCGCTATAGACCGAGGGACGTGGGAATTTTCTACCCCTTCCCCCAGTGATCCGCCTCTAGTACAGGCTTTGTGGAACATACCCGGTGTAGAGCGGCTTTTTTTCACGCGCGCCTTCGTAACGGTTACTAAGTCCGAGCAGGCCGATTGGACCGACCTTATACCCCTTATCAAGAGCGTCTTAGAGCAGCACCTTCCTCAAGGCAGGCTCACTAACCCCCACTCACCCCCCGTAGAGGAGTCTGAAAGTATAGAAGCGCAAATTCGGCAGATTTTAGAAGAATATGTGCGTCCCGGTATAGCCATGGATGGCGGCGATGTAGAGCTAGTGGGATTTTCGGATGGGGTGGTACGGCTACGTCTGCGGGGCAGCTGTGCCGGCTGTCCCTCCAGCCTCTTTACCCTGCGAGCGGGTATAGAAGCGCTCCTCACCCGCCTTATTCCCGAAGTGCGCGCGGTGGAAGCGGAAGGGCTATAAGCCTACGCTTGGCTTAGCCAGCCGCAGGCATGCCCGCCACTTCTCTCCGTGATAATCCCCGTGTATAATGAGCTACCCTACCTCCCGCAAACGCTCGCACGAGTTTTGACCCTCAATATGGATAAAGAGGTGATCGTAATGGATGATGGTTCCTCGGACGGCACGCGCGAATGGCTCGCTAAACAAGCTAACAGGGCCGGTTTAGTTATTCTTTTTCACCCTTTCAATCAAGGAAAGGGGGCAGCCCTGGCTACAGGTTTTGCCCAGGCGCAAGGCCAATAGATTATACCCCAAGAGGTAGATACCGATTACGACTACTAGCGCTGGGCGAAAAGCTACAGCGTGAAGGCCACGAAAGATTCGCTGTCTACGGTTCACGCTTCCTAAAAAAAGCCCGAAAAAGTTTGGTTGCCTGCCTACCTCGCAAATAGGCTCATCACCACTCTCACGAATTGGCTCTATGGCGCCCGCTTCAGTGATGCTCTGGTATGCTATAGATTGCTACCCCGTCATGCTCTATCTGACCTTTGGCCCATACAGAGTCGCAAGCTTTGAGATAGAAACCGAAATAAATGTAAAGCTCGTGCAAAAAGGCTACACAATTTATGAAGTACCCATAACCTCTCGCGCGCGCAGCTACCGCGAAGGCAAAAAGATAAAGGTCAAGGACTTCTTCAAGATACTTCGGACTTTATTTCACTACAAGTTTAGGCGAGGCGACTAGCGTAAGCTATCAACCCGCTGGTAGGAAGGATTAAGAAGGTGATATCATCATTTTGGGGGGCTTGATCCCGCCAGGAGCGGACAAATTCCAAAATATGCTGAGCCTGCACCCGACTGGGCAAGCGTAGAATACCCGAAGAGAGCAGAAATTCCCGCAAGGCGCGAGTACCCAGGCGCTTATGTCGGGGACTGAGGACATCCGTAAGCCCATCGGTGAAAAGATAGAGCGTCAGATCTTCTCGCAGCGTTTCGGTATAGGTAGGAAAGGTGTAGTCGGCTGGCGTTAGGCTATCTATACCCCGACGGCCGCCTTCCAGCTCATATAGGCCCTTTTGAGGATCGTAAATCCACACGGGTCGCCCCGCAAGGCCAAAGTGGAGCTCCTGGGCGCGCAGGTCGGCTATCAGAAGGGCTACATCCGCCCCCTCTTTGACGCCCAAGAGCTGCTTGACTTCGGCCTCTTCGGTGCGAAAGAAGGAAGCCGTCGCTTGGAGAGTTCGCTGGAGAAGCGTTTGGGGTTGTTGAGAGGGATTTTGCAGGAAAATTCCCTGAATGGTTGCGCTGAAAAGGGCTGTTAGGAGAGCGCCGCTTACCCCATGACCCGTACAGTCTCCCACCGCGATAAGTAGGCGTTGCGTAAAAGGGTCAGGCACAAATAAGTAAAAATCCCCACCGATCTCTTCCAAGGGTTGGTAGTAAACATAGCTACCGGGAAGGATTTTTTCTAAGGCAGGCAGCATGGCTCGCTGGAGGCGTCGTGCGGCGATGTTAGATTCTTGGAGCGTGCTTAGGGCTTGGGAAAGCTCCGTCGTAAGCTCTGCTAGCATTTTATTACCCTGCTCTAGGGCTTCAGCCTGTTGTTGGATTTGGGTGGCTTGTTGAGCGATAACCTCGCGAAAATGGCGCTCTTCGGCGGTGCGTCGGCGCGCCTGCCAAACGGCATAAATAAGGCCGCCAATTGCCAAAAGTAGGAGACCGGCGCTCAAGCCGTAGAAGAGCCGCTCTTGAGCCCGACGGGCTACCAGTTGCTGGTAAGCCGTTTCGCGCTGTTCTATCCCCGCAAGGAGGCGCAATTGCTCTAGCCGCTGCGAGTAGGTAAGTGCGGCTTGCCGCTCTACCTCCGCCAGAAGCTGCTCGTAGGTCTCTAATGCGGCTACATATTTACGCTGCGCCGCATAGATCTGCGCCTGGAGTCGCCAAAATTCCCGAAGAAGAGCTGAAGGAAGGGCCTTGGTTAGGCTCTGGCCTTCCTGGATAAGGGCCTGAGCCGCCTGGAGCGCCCCCGCCTCATACTGGAGCACCGCTAAACCCAAAAGTATCTGAGCCAGCGAAAGGGTATCCCGTTCTTTGAGGGCCTGCTCACGGGCTTTCTGATAGAGGGCAAGGGCTTCTTGGGGCCGTCTGAGTTCCCCATATAAAGAGGCGGCATTAGCCAGTACGGCCGTATATACCTTCTCCGCTCCCCCTAAAAGGGGATGGTATAAGCGGGCGGTATAGCTTTGCTCAGCGGCTTCTATAGCCTTATGGGTTAGAGCTAGCGCCTGCTCAAGGTTTTTCTGCTCGGCGTACTCATAGGCTACTTGGCTATAGGCTAAAGCCAAAAGGAGGGGATGGTTGAGCTTCTGCGCAAGGTCTAAGGCTTCACCTGAATAACCTATCGCCCGCAGGTCCTTTCGGAACGCATAAATACTACCCAGGGCTAAATTAGCCTGGCAGCGCAGGAAAGGATAGGATAGGGCCTCCGTGCGTATCCGCTCGTAAATCAGAATAGCGGAGTCCGCCTGCCCTAACTTATAGTAGCTCTGGGCTAATAGAATGAGGGCATGGTAGTATATGGAGTCCTTTGAACCCTTTAGGATCTGATAAATCAGGCGGGGCACCCCTTCGGCTAAGTCACCTTTAAGCCAAGCCTCGGCCAAAAGGAGGTAGGCCCTTCGCGTGGCCTCTGGCGTATGGGCTTCAGCTAGCTGACGGTAGGCGCAGGCACCGAGGCAGGTAGCATCCTCGCGGCAGGCTTCACAGGGTGAAGCGGCAAAAGCTCTTAGCCCTAAAAAACCTAATGATAGGCTCCACTGGACTAGTAGCCCCTTCATTTAGGGCAAACATAAGGCTTGCCTACATTTGTGGGGATTATGTACTGGCTAGTGAAATCCGAGCCGGAGGTTTATAGCTTTGCGCAGCTTTTGGCCGAGGGGCAGGCGATTTGGGATGGGGTGCGCAACCCTCAGGCCCAGCGCTACCTGCGCCAGATGCAAGTGGGAGAGGCGGTCCTATATTATCACACGGGGCGAGAGCGCGCAATCGTAGGCTTGGCCCGGGTCCGACAGGCCGCTTTTCCCGAGCCAGGCTACCCTGGCTATTGGGCCGTAGAACTTGAAGGCGTGCGACCCCTGCGCCGGCCAGTAACTCTAGCGATTATCCGAACCCAGCCTCAATTCCAAGGTATTCCTCTCCTGCGTCAGCCGCGCCTCTCCGTAATGCCCATACCCGAAGCGTTATGGGAATGGGTATTAGAATGGGAAAGGAGCGGTTAGGCTACTCCTTTCCAAAGAGCTGCTGGAGTAGCTCGGGGGTAAGGCGATAGCGTATGGGGCGTCCATCGGGGGCCCTATCAGGCTCTTGACACTGCTGAAGGTCCTGCCATAGGCTATCCACCGCCTCTGGGGCCAGCTTTACGCCCGCTAGGGTAGGAACAGTCTGGCGGGCTATGTACTGCGCCAGCCGCTGCCGCCACTGCGAGAATGGTCCGCCTTCCTCTGCCATGGCTAAAATTTCCTCTAAGACCTCTCGGGCCTTGGATGGTGGAAGCCCAGCGGGTAGGCTATGCAGCACGGCTTCTCGCCCCTCCCGCAGTTCTAAACGGATACCTAAGAAGCTCAAAGCCTCCTTTACCTCTTGAAGATAAGCCATCTGACGCGGAGAAATAGGCCGCTGAGGGGGGAAAAGAAGGCCCTGCGGGGAGATAGGCAGGCCACGCAAATACCGTTCGTATAAGATTCTTTGATAGGCCCCCCATGTATCCAGAAGCCAATATTCCCGCCCTATCTGAAGTATAAGATACCTTTCGTAAAGCAGCATGAAGCGCTCCACACTGCCTGGAAGGGGGGAGGATTTTTCCAAGCTGCCAAAGAGTTCGGGCGCTTGCAGCGGATCAGGTGGAGGGGGGACGGGAAGTTCAGGGCTCGCCGGCAGCGCTACGGTGGGGGTTTCCAGCCAATTAAGTGGGCCTTGGAGGCGGCCTACCGCTAATACACGTCGCACAAGCCCCACCAACATCGCTCGAATCTCCATCTCATGAAGTAGGCGCACTTCGGTTTTAGAGGGAGTAATATTGACATCCATTTCAGCGGGCGGCACTTCCAGAAAGAGCCAATACAATGGGCGTGTTTCAGCCGCTAAAAGCGGCTTGTACAGCTGGGCCAGTCCCTGCTGGATACCCCCATGGCGTATGTAACGGCGATTGATAAAGAGAAAATTTTCCTTATTCCGCGGCGGTATTTTGGCTGGCAGCACGAGGTAGCCCCTTATACGGAAAGTAGGCAATTCCTCTTGGAAGGGCAGAAGGTCTTCCAAGCTCAGCTCGGGATACAGCCGAAGAAGGCGCTTTTCAGGCGGTTCGGGCGGTAAGTCATAAATGAGCATGTCATCGTGGTAGAACACAAAATGGCGTTCGGGGTGGGGTAGGGCCAGTCGGAGAAATTCTTCCAAATTGTGGCGGTGCTCGGTGGCTTCACTGCGCAGGGACTTGCGCCGTACGGGCAGCCTATGGAAAAGACGCCGCACTATGAGGGTGGTACCAGGCGGGCAGCGCACCGCCTCTACGATCTCCTTTTTGCCAAAGGCTATTTGTACGTGGGTGCCTAACAGATCCTGCGGGCGTCGGGTGAAAAGTTCTACTTCAGCTACAGCCGCAATACTGGCTAAGGCTTCGCCACGAAAGCCCTTAGTAGTGAGGCGATACAAATCTTGGACCGAACTGATTTTGGAGGTAGCGTACCGCTCAAAGCATAACTCCGCATCTACGGCCGACATGCCTATGCCATCGTCCATCACCTGGATGTACGCCTTGCCGCCCTCTTTAGTCCAGAAGGTAATGTGATAGGCTTCGGCGTCCAGCGCATTTTCCCCCAGTTCCTTTATGATGGAGGCTGGACGCAGAATGACTTCTCCCGCCGCAATCTGGTTGATAACTGACTCGGGCAAGATCCGAATGCGCTGCTCGCCGCTCATGGACGACGGTAGTCATAACGCAAGGCGCTCAGGTCGGGAAAGCGTGGCCGCGGCCGGGTAGTCTCATAGCGGTACAACGCCCATCCCAGCTCCCGAAAGAAGTACAACCCTTCCTTCCAAGCGTAGGTTCCCGTAGGAGGGTAATTAGGCTTGCGCCGCCCCACATAAAGGACGGCCGAAAGAAAAAATTCCACGCCCAACTCAAAATCTACAATATAAGCCACATCCGACAGGTAGCCATAGGCCAGCCCAACTTTGTTGAAAATCCGAATACGGGGTGGAATGAAAGTAGTATCGCCGCCAGCTAAGAAGTATTTGCGTACCCCATCGTGATACTCGCGGGGATCGTAGTCTGGTTCGCGTGCTTCGGAAGGGTACATGGAGAGGTAGCGCCGCAGCAAATGATAGGCGTCGCTGCTGAGTTGGAACCGTTCGGCGGGCCGTACAGCCTGAGGAAAGATAAGACTAATCAGGATGGTATGGGCATCCTTGAGGTTGAGGGCATTCCCGTCGGATAGAAAAAGGTAGGGATGATTAGCGTAGGGATGAGGCAAGGGCTGGGAGGTGCAAGAGGGGGGTAGCCGATAGATTACACGACCCTCGTGCTGAAAGGCAATTCCTTCGGCACAGCGGTTTTCTTCAGGGCTGCAGCTACGGCCTAAGCGATGGCCAAAATAGGCCGAATGATAACCTTTGCGCCAAAGGGCCTGTGTAGCCTGCCCTGGGCCTACCAGCGCATAAAGGTAATCAAAAGTGGTATTATCGCTATATACCATCTGACGGCGAAGGCAATCAACTACTGAGTAGGCCGTACGCGGCACTTCCTGGAGGCAGCCCTTGGCCAGCGGCTCTAAGATAAATGGCGTACGCACCGTAACCCCTTGACCGCGCAGGCGCTCAATCCGCTCCAAGGCTAAGGCGGCCAAAGGCAGCTTTACCAGGCTTGCAGGATAGAAATATTCATTCGTATCTAACCGAAAGGCATAATGCTTGAGGATAGGCCGATTGTACGCATCCCGATTTACTTGGGTATAAATGATTTGGAGGTGATAGGTTTCTGCCGCCTGCAAATATGGGAGCAGGTGGGGAGCCTTCGTGAGGATAAAATTTTTTAGCCATAGGGTATCGGGAGCCGCTAAGGTATTGACCTGTGGCCGATAAATTTGAGGCACGGGAGAAAAGCCAGCGAAACCCAAAATACATGCAAACCCAACAAGCCTGAGGGTCCTCATAAATAACGGCAGAAAAGGTATTCCTTATATCGGCAAAGTTACGCATCTGTTCCGCCTTCCCTCCATCGGCATGACTGGCTGAGGCCCTACACGCTTCTCAGTCAGATTAAGGGGGGGCATTAGCTTCGTCCAACGCCTGCAGAAGGGTCCATGTAGGGCCTAAATCAATAAAGGGAATAGGCACTTTAGATAAGTTGCTCCCATTTAGCCTGAAGTACCGCACGGACTTTAGCCGCGCGTTCGCTGTGAATAAAAGCCAACTGCCAGCGTCCCGCAACAAGGTCTTCGGGCCTCTGAGCCCACCCCAGGCGGCGCCAGAAACGCACCTCGCCTTCAGTAAAAGGCTCCCCTTCTACGATAGGGGTAGGGTAGGCTTCTTGAAGCTGCCGTAGCTGGGAAAGATCCGGAGTAATCTCCTCAACCGATTCGCCACGCGTGAAGGGCATACGAAGGGCGCGACAGACTTCCCTAAGGGCTGCTTCTCCCATCACACGGTAGGTAGTCCATTTTCCGCCCATAAGGCTAGCGAAGCGCTTTTCTGGCCACACTTCCACCACGTGTTCCCGGCTTAGCTGGGCGGTAGAATGACTTCCACCGCTCACAAGAGGGCGTAGCCCCGCAAACCGAGCTAAAATAGGGGCTTCGCGCGCCTCAGGAAAGTAGTAGGCTAAGTGGGTTCTCAGATAGGCCTCTTCGGCTTCAGCTACAGACACCTCCCAAGTCGGAGCTTCCACCTCTATGTCGGTCGTACCTACCAATACGGTCTCCTCCAGCCAGGGCAAAGCAAAAAGCAAACGTCCATCACGAGTGCGCGGTATGAGGAAGCCTTCTGCTAAGGGTAAATCGGCCCGAGCAAATACCAGATGGCTCCCGCGACTCAGACGCAGGCGCGGAAGGGCTTCAGGATATACTTGTTGACGGATTAGGTCAGCCCAAGGCCCTGCCGCATTTACCACAAAGTCGCCAGCCTCCTCATAACTGTGCCCTTCCGCCGTCTCTACGCGCACTCCTACATAAGAAGGCCTAGTGTAGATAGCCGTAACCTTATGATAGGGCCGAATGTCAACCCCAAAGCGCTGACGCAGAAAAAGGGCTAAGTGTACAAGATAAAGCCGGTCTTGAAACTGGCCATCGTAATAGCGCCAGCCCCCTTGTAGGGGAGGGGAGAGAGTAGGAAAGAGAGGGCGAAGCTGAGCCGCAGGCACCCACTTCGGCGGAGCGAGTTGATAAGGCCTACTGAGCCAATGGTAGAGGTAGAGTCCAAGGCCGTAATAGGATTTCTCCCAGAGGTTGCCTATGGGCAGGACTATAGAAATCGGGCGACAGAGCTGCGGATGGCTTTGAAGCATCCAGGCGCGCTCGGCAAGGGCTTCGCGCACAAGTTTCCAGTCTGCCCAGCGTAAGTGCCGGATTGCGCGCTCTAAATACCTCAGCCCCCCATGAATAAGTTTAGTAGAGGTGGTAGAAGTGCCGCTTCCAATGTCTTTGGCTTCATATACGATTACTTGCCAGCCGCGTCGAGCTGCTGCTAAAGCTACGCCGAGGCCGCTACTGCCGGCCCCAATTATGAGCAGTTTGGGCACGAAGCCGTGCAAAAGTAATCCCTAGCGCCAAACAAAAAAAGAATAGGCCGGGTACCTTGTAGCGCATAAGATTGCCGAAGTTCCCCGAAGCAATGCCCACAAGCCCAAGAAATACTATCCCATAAATTACAAAAGAAGCCCTAATCTCGTCTGAAAATATCTCCTTTACTGAGTTAATTATTCCGTACCTTGACAAAGATAATAAAAGGTAAATCAATAAAAAGCTGGTCTCAATTGAGGCAAGAAGTAGAATTGGTTTTTTGGCTTCCCAAAGAAATGGGCGAAAAAGGGCTATAAATAACCCTAACGGAAACTTGGAGGCTATTCCCTGAATAGTGGGTTCAAGTTCCCCTAAGTCATACACGCTACCTCCAGTCGCTCCATAATAGGCCGGATTGTATTTGAGGTCTGTATAGACTAACTCGATCTGCTTGGGTATATTTTCTAGCTGGTACTTACCACTCTTACTTGACAGATAAGTTATAAAGCCATAAAATATGAATGGAAGCAAGAGTATGTTGCCAGAATATGTAAGGTAAACTAGCATTTTATTCCTTATCCTGTCTCTTACCAGTGCCAGAATAGAGAAAGTGAGTACTATAGAAAAAGATAATAGTATATAGGGCTTTATTGCAAATAACAAGTATATGAAAAGGGCAGATTTTGCGTATCTTATACGAGAAAATCTCATAAAGTGAATAGAATTTACTATATAAACTAGCATTGGCAAACATATACCTTCTTTGAATGGTAGCGATGTCCATGAAAGGTAAGAGGGTAGGTAGAATATCAAATAGTAGAGAGCTTTGCTGGATATCCTATACCTGTTTTTTATGCTTAGGTACAAGTAGAAGTAAGTTGGCATGGTAATAGAGTTGAACAATACGATAGCAGGAGTGATTGTATTTATGCTCATGACAAATAGAGGAAAAATTGATATATATGTTGTAATTGAGCCTGGGTCGTGAGGATAATATAATGTTAAGTTATTCTGCCTCCACAAGCTAGCAAAGTCAGCGTTTATTTGGAAATAGCTTGTGTAGTCTAAGCTTGATATAGAATGAATTATGTAACCTAATGTATCTAATGGCTTCAGATAGAAGGAGGCGGCAAGTATTCTAGAGCCTTCAAAAAATTCCACTATATCGCCCGAACCATAGTACAACTTGTAGAGTAAGTAATAAATAGCTATGCCAGAGACTATTTTTACTAGCCAAGCAGTTAGGAGTTCGCGCCTCTCCTCGGCATCTCTGCACTGGCTTTCAGAAAAGGGCAAAATTATAAAGACATAGCACATGATTAAGTAGAGGGGAGTTAGTAAGAGGTCTAGTGCTACTATAAATGGACTGCTGTAGTAAATGTTTTGCGGAATCATCCCTAAAGTAAGCTTCGGAGTATGTAATCACTCCAAAGCGCCCCTTCGGGCGACAAGACTAAGGCCCCTCCTTGGGCTATCACCCAGCCTTTCTCTTGCCAGCTCTTTATAAAGGGATAAGCCTTAGGAAAGTGCCTCTCTATCCACTCTAGCGGTAAGCCCGCGCGCGTGCGGAAACCCGTAAGCCAGGTCTCTATAACTATTTCCCTTTCGCCGAGACGGTCAAAACTCTCCATGGGAAGTTCATTCCGCTGAAGCTTCTCTAAATACTTCCTTAGGTTGTAGCTGTTGAACCACCGATAAGGCCTAATATAACTATGGGCGCTTGGACCCAGGCCCACATAGGGTTGGCCTACCCAATATCGCCAGTTATGGGCGCATTCATGGCCAGGTAAAGCCCAGTTAGAAATCTCATACCACTCATACCCTTGGCTTTTCAAATGCGCATAAGCCTGGAGGTACATTTCTGCATACACTTCATCCTCTATCGGCCTTAGGCGGCCTCGCTGAAGCTTTTTGTGCAGCACCGTGCGCTCTTCTATGGTAAGGCCATAAAGGGACAGGTGCGGCGGATTGTAGTGGAGGGCTTGGGTTAGATCTTCCAAGAAATCTTCCAATCTTTGCTCTGGCATACCAAATATTAGATCAAGGTTCCACGAGTAAAATGAATCTTGAGCAATCAAGGTCAAGGCTTCTAAGCTCTCTTTGAGGGAATGGTGGCGCCCTAAAACAGCCAAGAACTTTTCCGAAAATGTTTGGATACCTAGACTAAGGCGCGTAATGCCCAAGGCTTTCCAACCATTTAGTTTTGGCTTATTTACATCTTCGGGATTAGCTTCAAGGGAGACTTCGGTAGGGGCGAAAGTAGGGAGGGCCTCAAGGCTGCGCCAAAGCCTATTCAGAAGGTTTAGAGGAAGCAGAGAAGGCGTCCCACCACCGAGAAATACAGTCTTGATGGGGACTTGGGTAAGTAAAGGTGCCAAGAGGGCTATCTCTTGCGTTAGGGCTTCTATGTAAGCTTCGGCCAGAGTTGGACGGGCCACAAAGTAGAAGTCGCAGTAATGGCAAGCCTTCCGGCAGAAGGGTATATGAAGGTAAAGGCCAAGGCTATCCTTCAGCGGAGAGAGGGTAGAAGAGAGAAGGTCTAAAGGCGACGCCGCAGACCTATTAGAAAGCATTCGGTACTACCCTTGCGTGTAGCAGGGGGACGGAAAGTATGTACCTCTTGGAAGAGCGCTTTAGCGGCCTTCTCTAGATCCTTTCGGGCGGGGCCCTCTAAAAGCTTAGCTACCCAGAAGCCGCCTGGACGTAAGCCTTTAGCCGCTAGGTCCAGGCTGCGTTCTACCAGGGCCGCCGAACGGGCCTGATCCGTAGGAGAAGCCCCCGTTGTAGCCGGCGCGGCATCGGAGACCACCCCATCCCAGCTCTGCTCTTGTACCGCTTCCTCTACAATCGGGGAAAAAATATCGGCCTCTAAAAAGCGAAGTCCTGGGGCTTCCACGCGCAGCGGCATTCTATCTACGGCTAAAATCTCTACACGACCAGCGCAGCGCTGAAGAATATACTGGCTCCAAGAGCCTGGCGCCGCCCCTAAATCCACTATGCGCTGACCAGGACGAAAAAGATGATATTTCGCATCAATCGCCTGAAGCTTATAAACCGACCGGGCCAAAAAGCCCTCCCGTTTCGCTTTTCGGAAATAGGCGTCATACGGAGAAAAAGTCATAAAAGCTTCTGATAAATAGACTTGAGTATGGGATGAGTCTCCTCCTCTTTAAGCTCACGGAGGAGTTTCTTAACCTCGGCTTCACCCCCCAGGCGAAGCTTGAGGAAATATACCAGTTGAAGGCGCAGATACCAGGGATTTTCGGTACGAGCTGCCTGCTGGATAAGGGGTAGCAGCTGGGGACGCAGGGTAGGGAAGCGCTCGTAAGAGCTGGCCAAAAGCAAAAGGCCATTCGTTCGAGCCTCTAGGCTGTGAAGGCAGGGGTAACGCTGAAGAAGCGCCTGACCCACTGTGGGTTTCTCAGCTTCTAGGAGAAGCGCCGCAGCCGCCAGAAAAATGTCTTCTGAGAGCGCTTGGAGACGGGCCTGCGCCTCGGCCAGTGCGGCCATAGTATCGGCTTCATACAAGGCAAAGAGCGCCGCATTTTGCACTTCGCTACTAGGATCGCGGAGCGCCTGTTCTATTTCAGAGCGCCACTCAGTCATAGACAGTAGCTCTTGTTGGCTCATGGCCCGCAAGAATTGCCACGCCGCCAAACGCACCGCTGCAGAACTATCACGGATAGCCGTGCGGGCAAGCGCTAGGACCGGTCCCAAGGCTTCAGAGTCGGCTACAAACTCCAGCGCCTCCCACACCTGCTGACGCCAAACAGGACTACCCCTAGAGTAAGTGCTAAGTACCTGGGCTAAGATTTCAGAATCGCTAGTCAAGTAAGCCTGCAGCTCTGTAAGCGCTTGGGCCCGAGCCCAAAAATAGCGCCCCTGTTGAAGAATTCCCTCCCACCATCGGCGGGGATAGGTACGCTGGGCCGAACCGACCCACAGCCGCTTAGGGTCTACATCCACAAAGCGAACCCCGCGCCGAGTCAAAGTCAGCAGCGTATCACCTACAAGTACTAAAGGCAGTTCCTCGTATCCCCTCTCGGAAAATATAGCGATAGTGGTAGGAAACTGAAAGGGACCGCGCAGTGTATCATATCCTCTTTGAAGAATGCGCAGGCCTAAGGTATCGTCCTTTTGCCAGCCTTGGATGAGCAGCCGCACCTCGTCGGGTCGTCGGAAGTACTGGTCAAAAAACCACGTCCAATCCTCGCCCGTAACCTTCTCAAAAGCATGACGCAGATGGTCTATATCCGCCGCTTGATAGGCATTTTCCTGAAGGTAAACCCGCAGGGCTGTGAAAAAGGCTGAGTCGCCCGTTAGGTTGCGCAGGAGGTGGAGTACCAAGCCGCCTTTTTGGTAACTATGGGCGTCAAACATATTCATAGGATCCCCATAATCAAAACGAATGAGGGGTACTTGCTTCTGGCGGGCTTCGGTCAGATAAGTGGCCATGGACTGACGCCGAAGGCGCTCGGCTTCATCCTGACCTCGGCTGTACTCTATCCAGAGATATTCCGCATAATCCGCAAAACTTTCATTGAGCGGAAGCTGGGCCCAACTCTCGCAGGTTACAAGGTCGCCAAACCAGTGATGGAAGAGCTCATGGGCGATCACATCCTCATGATCTTCTGTAAGGGCCTTGGCCGAGTCATAGAGGAGCATATCGCCATGGACCACAGCAGTAGTATTTTCCATGGCCCCTGATACAAAGTTGCGTACAATTACCTGGCTATACTTAGGCCAAGGAAACTCTACGCCAAGTTTATTGGAGAAGAATTCCAACATTTTGGGTGTATTTCCAAAAATCGCCTTAGCATGCTTTTCCCATCCTGGCTCGAGGTAATAGGAGACTTCGCGCCCGCGCCAGGTATCTTTTACTAGGCGGAAAGGTCCGACTATGAGGGCAAAAAGATAGGGGGCGTGCGGCTGTTTGAGCTCCCAGCAATCCTGCCGAAGGCCTTTAGGAAGTTTCTTCTGGCTTACCAAAAGCCCATTGGAGAGGGAAACCAGGGAATCTTCCAAGGTAACGCAAAGGCGCTGGGTGGATTTTTGATTGGGGCTATCTAAGGTAGGAAACCAGGCCGAGGCGGCTTCTGGCTCCCCTTGGGTCCAAAGCTGGCGCGGGACGCAAGGCTGCTGACCGTCGGGATTGATAAAGTAAGCGCCTTTGCGTCCGCCTATCGCTGCTGTACCCCCTTCACCTATTTTCTCTGGCTGGGCCCGATAGCGAATCGCTACTACTACGGTTTCCTGAGCCGTATAAGGTCGGTCCAAGGTAAGGTAGAGCTTGAGGCTATCGTAGCGCTGGGCTGTAATGGTGCCGGTAGCAGGACGCACTAAACGCACGCTTTCTATGGCCATGTATTTGGCGTCCAGTACCAGCTCGGATTGAGGGGCAAAGTAGGGACGCAGGGTAAGGCGCGCCTCACCCGGCAGCTCCCGCCGCGCCCAGTCAATACTTAAATCCAGTTCGGTATGGATAAGCTGCCAGCGCATGGGATAGCTTCCCTGATAGCGCCGAGCCTGCGCAGGGCGCAGAAGGGTATCTTCAGTGGCCTTAGTCTCTTGGCGCAACGCCTCTACTACCTGAGTAAAAGCCGTATCCTGAGTAGGCATGCGATCAGCCCCCTTCTTCGTACGGGCCTTGTGAGAGCAGGCAAGAAGGAAAAGGCCTATACCGCAACTCAAAGGAAAGCGCATTTGGCAAAAGTACTACCTTTACAGATGTGAAGGAGTGGCTTACGGCTTACGAGAAGTTTCCGACAACCGTCGCCGTAATTCTCATTATATGGGTAGCGCTGCTGGGGTATATGAGCTACCTCACTTGGCGAATGCATATTTTGGAAAAAACCCTGCGCAATCGGAACTAAAGACTGCTTTGCCTCCATCCCTTAGGCAAACTACCTACTTTGGACTTTCCCTGCTCTCCTAGAAAGCTAAATCTCTCTGAGGCCATAATTTTTTAGCTTCTCTGATAGACAAACGAGGGGTTGGGCTTAACCCAAGCGTTTAGCGCTACCTATGGCAGAAGGAAAATACCCTCAATTGGCACCTAGGGCTTTGTGGGATAGCTACAGGCTAATCCACAGCAGTATTATCGGATAGCTTTTCTGTGATTTGGAGAAGGAAAGGAAGCACTTCTCTAATAAACGAAGGGCCGTGATGGGCAAAAAAGTCATGAATGCCCGGCGTGATAAAAATTCTGCCCTTTCTAATAGCTTCAAGCTCACCGAAACGGGCCAAAAGGGCCTCCTTTATGGCTTCGGGGTCTCGGCGTCTGCTAAACATTTCTGGTTCGTAGAGAATAAGGTCGGGCTGATGCGCTTTTACGAAGTCAGGGTCAGGCCGCAGCCACTCACAAGGATGATTTCCGAAGATATTCTCCATTCCAACCCAGTAGAGGGCATCGGTAATATAGCTATAAGCGCCAAAGGTAATAGGTTCCCCTAGCTGAACCTCTATATAGGCTTTGAACTTAGTTTTTCCCTTCCAAGCATAGCTGGCCAGCTCTGATAAGAGCTTTTTCTGGAGGGTCTGAGCGGCTTCGGGATAGCCGCATACTACGCCGACTTCTACACAGGTAGCTATGAGGTCAGACAGGGTGAGCGGCAATCGGACGGCATACACAGGGTACCTTTCGGCTAGCTTTCGGGCAAAGTCAAGCTGATAACCTGTGGTAGTGAAGACCACCTCTGGCTGAAGGACCTCCAGGGCCTCCTTCTTATAGGAACCGTACGAGCCGACAATGACCCGGCCCTGGCGTATCTCTACGCTAGGGTGGACACAATAGACACTGAGGCCTTTGAGGATTTCGCCTAATCCCATCTGGATAAGCGCATCGGAGAGGGCCGGGCTAAAACTAACTACCCTTTGGCAGGTGCGCGGTAGGTCAAGCCACTGATCCGTAATGTGGCAGTAAATTTTACGCCGGCCTTCCAAAGAATTTTACCTGTTTACTACCTTTGAAGGAAGGAAAAGGCGTTGCGCTAGAATGCTTTGAGCGGCGGCAAGTGGAGTTTGCTGCATCCATAGGGTTAGGGCTTGCCTGCCTATAAGAAAAGCTCTGAGAAGCGGTAGGGCGGTCATAGGCTCAAAGCTAAGAAGTTCAGAAGGCTAAGAGGACGAGGACTTTCAAAATCTAACATAATGTATCTTATGGGACAAATGGAGTAGACTCGTACTTTTCTTATATTTGCCGAATGCTGCGGAGGCATGCAGTTCTGGCTTGCTTTATAGGGCTTCTAGCGGCCCAGAATGTGGGGATCGGAACAAGCACACCCGCTGAACGTCTTCATGTCTATGATGGGCGCCTCCGAGTCTCGCACCATAACAGTTCCAGCGATTACGCTACTTCTCTGGCTGGACTTCAGATTCAAAATCTGAATGCTAATGTGGAGGCTATCAATGGCCTTGCATTTCAAAATGCGGGT
>JANXCX010000016.1 GCA_025059535.1 Bacteroidia bacterium | reverse complement strand
CCTCCCCCGATCATTTCCCCGGCGCGTGCCTACCCCCAACTTAAGTAAAGCCGTAGGCGCCGCTTTTAATCAATCTATGCGCGGTGGAATAAACCACAGCTCCCGAAAGAGCATACCTATGCCTACTTGAAGGTAGGTTTCGTGCACGTAGCTGTCGGGCAGCCAGCCATATTCAAGGCTTAGGAAGACGAGATTGGGAAGTTTGGGAAATTGCCATCCTAGGCCGAAAGTAAGGCCGTACCAGCGTATTTCGGTGTAAGGCGGTTGGGCTGCAAGGGCGCCGAACTGGTAATGCAGCCGCTGGTAGAACTTAGGGCTGCGGCGCTCAGGCACAAATACCAATCCGGCCCGCACATCCCAGCTGGGTTTGGCGGGCCGCGGCACTACACCCTGCGCTTCCCATTTCTGTGGGGCGGTATGGTAGCTGCCTTCCAAGCCAAGCCACCATTTACGATGGCCTATTCCCATACCACCTCGTAGGGAAGAACCTAAACCCCACCGCCCAGTAGTAAAGGCAAAGGTATCTAGAAGAATGGCGGTATAGTTGAAGTTTTTCTGGAAGGTATAGAGGTTTTCTTGGCTAAGGGTAGTGGAGGGGGTGTAGGTTAGGCTAATTTGGAGGGCCCAAGGGCCTAGGGAGTCCTGCCAGAGAAGGCCGAAGCGATGCTGAGGGCCACCCAGGTAGGTCTGAGTGATAAGGTAATCCGGTAGGGGCTGTATGGGGGGTTGAAGGGTACGCCGGCGCTCATAGGTGCCCCAGAGGTAGCCAAATTGATAGCCTAGGGCCAGGTGGCGCCAGCGCAACGCCAGTTGAAGGTAGGCTAGCGTGAGCATGCCTTCTGCCCGTTCGCTGAAAAAGGCACCGTTTCCTAGCGATTGGGGGGCGCTAATATAGCCTTGAAGGTACTGAGGTAGAAGGCCCATAGCGAACCCCCACCCCCGTCCGCGACTGAAGCTGAGGAGAAGGTTTTGCAGGCCTCCCGTACCGAAGTGGGCGATTTGGGTAGGGGTTTGAAGGCGGATGCGGCGGCCATAGCCTGAAAAATCGGCCTGTACTGAGCGCAGGTGCGCACTATGTGCGGGCTGCTCGGGTAAAGGGGTCTCTGCCCCTATGCAGGAAAGGCGCCCCATGCCCATCCCCGCTGTGGCTGCCCCTAAGTGCGGAAGGCCAATCCCATACCCACTGTATGGATTAAAGGTTAGCTGACCCCAGAGGAGGGACAAGCCTATGCTGAGGAGCCCTTTTGAAGTGCATGCCACCACAGCCACATTCCCCTTAGTGTCAGGTCGGGCACAAAGATAGCATCCGCGGGGAGGAAAGGAAGAAGCAGAGGTGCTTCGCCTCCCGTAACCCACAGCGTAGGGGAGGTTTGCGGCGAGGCGAGATGCCGAAGCCAGCCCTGAAGCTCAAGCGCTAGCCCCTGCACTACCCCAATCTGCAGCGCTTCTTCGGTAGTGCGTCCTGGAAAGGCTAGCGGTGCCTTACTGGGAGTTAAAGTTGGAAGAAGGCCCGTGAAAGTTCCCAGCGACCTTAGCCGTAGATGGGCGCCAGCTGTAATGATCCCGCCCTGATGGCGTCCCGTCTCATCTATGTAGTCCAGCACGCAGGCAGTACCTAGGCTTAGAATAAGGGCGGGGTATTTTCCGGCTTGCCAAACCGCCAGAATTTGGGCAGCTCTGTCAGCTCCTAAGGTCTGACTATAAGCCGAAGGAAAAGGCAGTCCTAAACTGGGTGTGAGCTCGGTGGCCTGGAGCTCTCCCAGCACGCGGCGCCAAGGCTCGGCTCGTCGTACATCTATGTAGGCAATCGGTTTTCCCGCCCATTGGTGCAGGTCAGCCGGCCTTCGCAGGGTTACCCTTTGCAAAGTGGCATTGGGATGTACCCAGGCCGCCTTTACCCGGCTATTCCCGATATCTACAAGGAGCATGGGAGGGCGATCTCAAAAGCCGCCTGGGCCGCTGGAATCTCCCACACCTCTCCGCTTAGCGCTTTTAGTCGGAGCTTATCGCCTTCCCATGCGCTGATTTCGGCGAGCTGTTTCTGCCCCCCCGCCTCTACCCATACCTTCCGCCAGAGGGCGGCTAAAAAGGAAGTTCGGAGATGGGATTCGCTGAGTGTGTAGGTGTGGGTAAATTCGGCCTCAAAGGCATCCAGAAGCGCCTCTAATCGGCGGGGTGGTGTGCCGATTTGCGCTAAACTGCAGGCCCAGAGGCCAGGGGGAAAGCGCCGCTGATATACGTTGACGCCAATCCCAACTAGCGCTATGGGGCGGGAAGGCTGAGGCCAAAGGACTTCTATAAGAATCCCTGCCAGCTTACCAGCCGGTAGGGTGCTTTGAGGAATACACCATAGGTCGTTGGGCCACTTCAGGTAGAGGGGATGAGCCGTATAAGGCTGAAGCGTACGGTGCAGGGCTACCCCTATGTAGGCGCTCAGGTAGGCCGCGCTGGTCGGGGAAGGGTAAAGGAGAAAGCTGAACGTTAGGCTTTCTCCAGGGCTACTCCACCAGGACCTACCTTGACGGCCATAGCCGGCCCGCTGGTGCCTGGTCCAAATAAGGGTGCCTTCGGGGAGAGTAGCTTGGCTTGCCCACTGGCGGAGGAGGCTCTGCGTAGAGTCCAGCTCAGAAAAGAAATGCCGTTGGAAACACTTTACCACTTATATACAATTGGGCGCTCGTCGTAGGGGCGGTTTTCACGCAGATATACGCGCAGCCCAGTAGGCAGGGTAGTGTCGGCTTTTTCCCAACGATTGCGCGCAAGAAGCTGCTCCAGCCGGAGGCCATAATGCTGGGCTATAGCCCGCGGCGTCTCCTGGCTTTGTACAATATGCACATGCGCGCGCCGTGGGGGTACAATCAGAATAGGGCCCTTACCCGTATAAAAGGGATTCCAGCGTTTGAGCCTACGGGTTAGAGGTGGGGGTGGATAGGCCCACTCCTTGTCTAGGTAGGGTTCTTTCTGGAGAGGGAGAAGGGCAAAGGGCGCAAAGGTAGTCCGTGAGCGTGCAGAGGTAGGAGAAGGTTTAGGCACAGGGGGCGGCGGAGGTGGAGGGGATCCGGTAAGAGTATCAACGGACTTGGGACGGGGCGGAAGGTACCCCGTGGGCACGGAAGCGTACGCCATCGCCGCCGTGATAGGTAGGAAAAGCTCTTTAACAGGCTCTTGGGGAAGCTCCGCAAGAAGGGTCTCAGCCGGCAGGTAGTAAGTAGAAGGGCGGCTGCCTGGCAGGAAAGGTCGTACTAGCCAGGGATTATAAGCCAGAAAAGTCTCAAGGCTCACGCCATGTAGCCGAGCTATTTGGTCGGCGGCACAGGGCGGCCCGTGATAGGCTACAGGCCGCAGCCCATACACCTTCCGCTGAATAAGCGCCTCAAAGGCTATTTTATAAGCCACGGCGCGTAGAGCATACCAGTGGGTCTTAGCATGGAGGACCGCTTCATTTTTTCCTACATACGCGCTGTCAATATAGGGTAAGGCCCCTGTGCCACCCTCATAGTAAGCGATAAGGGCAAAGAGCCAGTTTCTATGGCGGGCATACTGCTTACCCAGGTATAGTGCGGCCCCAGCGGTTGAACGAAAAAGGTGTTTGCGCTCATCTATGGTGTCATTTACCACTAAGCCCACCTCGCGTGCAGTGAAGTCTTTCATTTGCCAATACCCTACGGCTTGGGAGCGAGAAATGGCATGAGGATTGAGCCGGCTTTCCTGGATTGCGAGATACTTGAGGTCCTCAGGTACGCCAATATAGCGTAGGGCTTCTTCTATATAGGGTAGGAGCGTTTCGGCGCGCGCAATAAGGGCTTCCAAGGCAGGGGGATATTCATAGAATTTGGCGATTTGGTCCTCTATGAGGCGGCGGGCTTCGGGCTGGATGAATACTCTCATGCCACAATACACCATCTGCGACGGCACCTCAGGCAGGGCCGTTCTAAGCCAGAGAAGTAATACCAGCATACTAGGTTACAGACAGATGAAAATGCAGCCGAAGTAGGCGCAGCTCTTCATACGTAAATTGGCCGCCTAAGGCCCGCATGGCTTTTTCTATGTCATCTTCTTCGGCTTCATAGAAGTAGGCGAAAGCTTCTTCCACGCGATCAGGGTCTATCATCGCCTCTACCGCATACCCTAAATGCAGCCGAACCCCTGCTACCAAAACTATCCGCTCCAGCTTGGTTAGGAGTTCGTCCAAGGTTATTCCCATACGCCGCGCAATGGTAGGCAGGGAGATGCGCTGGTCAATAGACTGAATAATTTCTGCCCAATCCAGATGCTTTTTCTGGCTGGGCGGGAGGATAAGTTCTACGGGGCGCTCTATTTCATTTTCCTCCACATACTCTCGGATGAGCTGGAGGAAGGGTGCGCCGAATTTTTGGGCTTTTACGGCCCCCACGCCGGGTATACGGGCGAGCTCTTGAAGAGTAATGGGGTACTGCGTAGCCATCTCTATAAGGGCGGGCTCTTGGAAAATCACATAAGGCGGCACGCGGTGTTCCTGGGCTACTTTCCGACGTAGCTCCTTGAGCTTCTCTAAAAGAACCTCGTCATGAAGCTCTAAGTTCTCTACCATTTCTTCGTTTTCGGTGTGCAGGCTTCTATTGTAGGGTGGATATAAGGTTAGAGGCTCGGGGCTTTTTAGGAAGGACTTCCCTTTATCCGTGAGGCGGATAAGGGTGTAGTCATGCGGCTCTCGCATCAGATAGCCTTCTATGATGAGCTGAATAAGAAAGGCCTTGAGTTCTTCGGGGCTATAGGATTTGAGGGCGCCGGCGGTGGGAAGGGTACGCCCGCCTAGGTCTGGCTGTCGGCCTGCCACATGATCCAGGATAGCCTCATACGGGTAACAGCCCCCTACTTCCTGAAGGGTTTTGAGGATGGCGTAGGCGATGGATTGCCCGTCAAAGCCCTGCTTTGGATAACGGCAATTGTCACAATTGCCTCCACATTTATCCGTATCGTAAGATTCACCGAAATATTGGAGAAGGAACTTGCGCCGGCACTGGCTACTTTCGCAGAAATAGGCCATTTCGTTGAGGAGAAATACGATAGCCTCGCGTTCGCTGGCGGGCTTATCGCGGTGGAGGCGGTCCTGCCGCAGAATGTCGTTATAGTCGTAGTAAAGGAGGCATTCCGCTGGAAGGCCATCCCGCCCCGCTCGTCCTGTTTCCTGGTAGTAGTTTTCTATGCTTTTGGGCGCATCAAAGTGGATAACGAAGCGTACATCTGGCTTATCTATGCCCATGCCAAAGGCAATCGTAGCGACTATGACCTGCACTTCTTCGTTGAGGAAGGCGTCCTGATTGCGGTTACGTTCGGCAGCATCCAGGCCAGCATGGTAGGGGAGGGCCTTGATGCCATTGATTTGAAGGGCCTTAGCCAGCTCCTCTACGCGCTTGCGAAAGTGGCAATACACAATCCCCGCCTGACCTGGCCGCTCCCGGATATATTGGACAATCTCCCGTATCGCCGCTTGGGGTGACCGCTTAGGCACAACCTTGTAGTAGAGGTTGGGGCGATTGAAGCTACTGCGAAAGACCACCGCATCTAAAATCTCTAAGTTTTCCATAATGTCGCGCTGTACGCGTGGGGTGGCGGTGGCAGTGAGGGCAATTATGGGGAAGGGGGGTAGATCACGCAGAGCCTGGCGAATCCGTCGGTACTCGGGCCGAAAATCATGGCCCCATTCCGAGATGCAGTGGGCCTCATCCACGGCTACAAAGCTGAGCTGAAGCTGGCGGAGAATAGGACGAAAGTTTTCGCTCACAAGCGTCTCGGGCGCTACATACAGGAGCTTAGCCTCCCCGCGCAGGCAGGCACGTTTGACCTCTTCGTACTCCTTCCGGTTGAGGCTGCTATTGAGGAAGACCGCCGGGATATCGTAAGCTTGCATTTGGTCCACCTGATTCTTCATAAGCGCAATCAGGGGTGAGATCACTAAAGCGGTGCCAGGCATAAGGAGGGCAGGCAGTTGATAGCACAGCGACTTGCCAGCGCCCGTAGGCATGATTACTAGAGTATTTCGGCCAGCTAAAAGGGTTTTGATAATCTCCTCCTGTTGGCCTCGGAAGCTCGGATAGCCAAAGTAGCGTTGCAGAGCCTCCCGAAGGTCTACTGTGCTCACCGACATACTAACGCGGTGGGTTTTGTACCTTTGCTCAAAGATAAAGAGAAACCTACATGTATGTAGAGCTGGCGCGGTGGGTCATAGAGACGGAGGCGCAAGCCCTTCGGGATTTGGCGGCGCGCCTGGATGGGCGATTCACGGAGCTTGTGCAGCGCATTTTGGAGACTTCGGGTAAGGTAGTGCTGACGGGTGTAGGCAAAAGCGCGCACATTGCGGCTAAGATTACCGCTACGCTCAATTCGGTAGGGACCCCAGCGGTATGGCTGCATGCCACCGAAGCGGTGCATGGGGATGTAGGGGTAGTTCAACCGGGGGATATAGTGCTTATTTTCTCCAAAAGCGGCGAGACGCCAGAGGTAAAGGCGCTGCTACCGGTGCTGCGGCAGCGCGGGGCGTTTATCGTGGCGTGTGTGGGGGCGCCGGAAAGCTCCGTGGCCCGCGCCGCCGATCTGGTATTAGACCTGTCTGTAGCGCAGGAGGCCTGCCCCCATAATCTCACTCCTACGGCCTCTACTACGGTGGCTTTGGCGTTTGGCGATAGCCTAGCGATTGCCCTGATGCAGGCTCGTCGATTTGGCCCAGAAGACTTCGCCGCTACCCACCCCGCCGGCGCACTCGGTAAGCGGCTGCGTCTGCAAGTAGAGGATATTGCCGAACCTCATTTGCCCGCCGTGCCTGCTAACGCCTCCTTTAAAGAAGTACTTATAGCCATTACGGCCGGGCGCAAAGGGGCCGTAGCCGTACTGGCCCCCGATACCCCTGTATTGCAGGGCATCATAACGGATGGCGATATCCGCCGCACCGTGGAAAAATACTCTCCCGACCGCTTACTTAGCCTTACGGCGGTGGAAATCGCCACGCCGAACCCTAAAACCGTGGAGCGCCGCCAAAAAGCCTATGAAGCCTTGCACCTCATGCGCACCTACAAGGTTTCTCAGCTGATTGTGCTGGATGAGGGGCGCCCATGGGGCATGATCCACTTTCATGATCTTATCAAGGAAGGCCTCCAATGATAGCCCATACGCATGCCGTTATTTTAGCTGGGGGAAGCGGTACGCGCTTCTGGCCATGGAGCCGAGCCGCCCAACCCAAGCAGTTTCTGGATGTACTAGGGATAGGCCAAACGCTGCTTCAATCCACTTATGCGCGAGTGGCCCACCTGTTACCGCCGGAGCGCATTTGGGTTATTGGAAATTCGCAGCACGCGGACCTACTGGCTCAGCAGGTGCCCGAAATACCGCCCTCTAACCGCCTCTTAGAACCTCTTCAACGAAATACCGCTCCCAGCCTATTCTGGGCCAGCCAGGTGATTGCGCGCCGGGCTGGCGATCCCATTCTCTGGGTGCTGCCGGCTGACCATTTCATACCCGATGAGGAGCTTTTTATCCATCTGATGCGGCGCGTGCTGGAGAATTGCGACTTCTCCGAAGCCATCTACACCGTAGGCATTCAGCCGCGCTACCCTCACACGGGGTACGGCTACATCCAGTTTGTGCCTACATCCGACAGCCTCTGCCATCCCGTCAAGACCTTTACCGAGAAGCCCTCGCGCGAGCTAGCTGAGCTTTTCCTCCAGAGCGGCGATTTTCTCTGGAATGCAGGCATGTTTTTAGGTAGGGCCGCGGTTTTCCAAAAAGCCTTTCAGGAACATGCCCCCGAAATCTATGAGGTGTTTCAAGACGGCGCCGACCTAGAGAACGACCCGAAAGCCCTTCTTCGGGCCTTTCAGCGCGTGCCTTCTATCTCGTTTGACTACGCCATCATGGAGAAATACCACCCCGTGCGTGTGGTCGTGGGCGAATTTCGCTGGTGGGACTTAGGGGGGTGGAATGCGGTGTATGAAGTCTCCCCACAGGATGAAAAGAAAAACGCCCTCCGCAGTCCTGCGCTTCTGCGAGAGGTGGAGGGAAGCTTCTTCCTTTCTACGCTGCCACGCAAACTTATCGTCGCCGAAGGGCTCAAAGATTACTTAGTGGTAGATACAATGGACGCTCTCCTCATTCTCCCGCGCAGTCAAGAGCAAAGCCTGCGGGACTGGGTACAGCGACTGCGCAGTGAGGGGAAGGTGGATTACCTCTGAGCGCTTATAGGGACCTTAACAAAGCCTGAAACCGCCCAGGAAAAGAAGCCCGCATTCCCTAAGAGCGCTCGCAAGGATTTCTGGGCCTTAGGCTGTTGAGGGTGGAGGTATGTACTTTTGCCGTGTGGCGGAGGTGCGCTTAGAGCCTTCTTGGAAAGCTCTATTAGCCGAGGAGTTCAGCAAACCTTATTTTGAGGCTCTTGTAGCCTTTTTGCGGAGTGAGAAGCAGCGCGGCAAGGTTATATACCCGCCTGGCCCCCAAATTTTTCGGGCTTTTGATCTGTGCCCTGTGGATAAGGTGAAAGTAGTGATTTTAGGTCAGGATCCCTATCATGGGCCGGGGCAGGCGCATGGGTTGTGCTTTTCGGTGCCTAAGGGCGTGCCCCCGCCGCCTTCCCTGCAAAATATCTTTCGGGAGCTGGAGGCGGATTTAGGTTTTCCGCCTCCAGCGCATGGCGACCTTACGGGCTGGGCCGAACAGGGCGTCTTTTTGCTGAATGCCATCCTTACTGTGGAGGCCCATAAGCCTACCTCGCACCGCGGTATAGGCTGGGAGACCTTTACCGATAGGGTAATTGCTCAGATTGCGCGCGTGCGGCCCCATGTGGCCTTTCTCCTGTGGGGCCAATACGCCCGCAGCAAAAAACACCTAATTGATTCCACACGGCATTTGATTTTGGAGGCGGCTCACCCTTCGCCTTACTCAGCGGAGAAAGGCTTCTTTGGCTGCCGGCACTTCTCCCGGGCTAATGCCTTTCTGATAGAGAAGGGCTTAGCGCCTATTGATTGGGGTCGGCTTGACTGAGTGGGTCTAAACTAGAGCGGTGGGCTTCCCTCAGCGGCTATAAAGCCGTGGAGGCAATGGCTTTGCGGGCGGCGGCAGTTACAAGGGCGAAATCGTACCGCAAGGGATCGGCGGAGGCAAGCTGGCGGAAAACCTCGGTAAGCGCTACCACGGTGGACCAAGTAGGTGGGCGGGCTGCGCATAAGCCGCGCGCCGCCGCCCAGCGGACCATGTGTGTATCTACTGGTAGGAAAAGGCGCTGCGGTGAGAAGCCCTCCCAGGGGCCTGGGTCTATTACATCCCGTCGTACCATCCACCGTAGCCAAAGCTGAAGCCGCTTAGAAGGGCTACCTGCCCCTATATACCCAATATGACGGCGAAGCCTAGGCGATTCCCCCAAAATAGCCTCCTGAAAAGCTTTTATTCCCTCAGCCCAATTCCGCCGATAACGCCAAAAAAAATTCGCCAGAGTCCCGTACCTCCGGTAAAGATTTCGGATAACCTGCCATAAGGCCTGAATGTCCTCGGGGCTCCAGGTGCGATGGCGCAAGCTGGCGGGTACAGCGCCCTGACGCAGGGCGTAGCTTGGTTCGGCTCCCAACGGCGCCAAAAGAGCCCGAACCTTTTGGATAGCTATCCGTCGGAGCCCCCAAGCAAAAAGCGCCGCCCATAGTCCTACGAGCTCCTGGTTTTCTGGGCCAGTATATTCCCACACCACCTCTACGGGGTCCTCGGCGCGGTAGGCCGGGTGGTGGTACTGCGCATAAAGCGCCTCCAGCTCAGCCCTTAGTTGGGAAAGCGGGACAGTACCCACTGCTCAAATTCGGCAAATATGTCCGGATCCGATCGGTCAGTTTTGGATTTTTGGAGGATGCGCTGGGCTTCCGCCGCATTAGGCGCCTCATTAAGCTGGTCCAAAAGGCGCCGAAAGGCTGAGGCGTCCCCCTCAAAGAGCCGCTGCACAAACCGAAACTGCTTGTGGATCGGAATTTCCTCCAGCTCAAAGCGTCGCAGGGTATCGGCCCGACGCACAGGGCTTCGAAACTGCTCTAAAATGGCTTTGCGCGGCTCATAATCAATAGCTGACAGGAGGGGATTACGCGCTTTTCGGCTCTCCTCGCCAGAGCCCGTAGGGCCGATAGTAGTGCCAAAAAGGTTATGGCTCAGCTCCTGGGACGACTTCTCCTCTATGACGACCGTCCGAATAAGGTTCTCGCCTTCCTCCTCTAATTCTTTCCAGCGTCGTTGGAGGTTAGTCCAGGACTGCTGGGTAATTTTTTCCAGAAAGCGCTGCTGATAGGCCTCTATGCGCTCCTGCGTCTCTTCCTCATAAACCTGTAGAATACGGGGTACCTTCTCTTCCCACAGCGCCTTGTCTATCACAGAGAGGGAATTTTTCTGAGCATAGGAAAGCAGGGCGGCGGGGATGAAGTCAAAGTAATACACATACTGGCTGTAAAAGTCAAACTCGCCCAGCGTTAGGGCCGTGCGATGGCTGAAGTAGAATTGGGCCAAGGTGCGCTGAGGTTCAAGTAGGATATTTAGGGTGTGGAAGATAGCGTTGAAGAGTAGGGGGGGCAGGCGCACGGGGTGGATGGCCAGCTTTTCGCGCGCCCGTCGCAGAAAGTCGCCCATCCATATAGTGAGATTACCATCCTGCCCATCCCAGTAGCCTATTTCATGAAGCGCCGCAAGGGCCCGACTCTCCACCTGAAAAAGGATAAGCCGTACAACCTGCTCGCAAGGAAAGTCCTCTTGGAGATGAGCTAAGGTCCAGGTGGAGTGTACCTTGCCACTGAGCCAAGTGCGCTGCAGCTCACGTGCATACGCTTCTCGTACGGCGGTGGAGGGAGCCGCAAGCATAACTTCAAAGATAGCGAATAAGCCCTATACTTGTCGGTGGTGGCTCTCCTTATAGGGCTGGGCATACTCATAGGCTTGGGGGATAGCCTTCCCTTTCATGGGCGCAAACCGCTTAGCCCTTACGACCTTGCCCGTAAGCGGGAGGGATGGGTGATAGTAGGCTATCCGGCTGGCGGCTATGATGCCCTGCGCACCGTCGGCTTTGCTGGGGTGCTATCCTTAGCCTATAATGGTAAGGCCAGTAGCCCTACCTTCGCTTATGAGCCATATAGATACTACTTTTTTCTCCAGGGTGGTTTTTTCCTGCGTGAGAGTCGGTATGTGCGTTTTTTATTTGATGCACCTTGGGTGAAGGGCTCACCTTATCGCCTTTCGCTTAGACTCAACTACCGCGAGGAGAGCCAAGGCCAGTTTTGGGGCTTGGGGGAGGCGCATCTGGGTCGGTTCCAGGCAGCCCCTTCCCTTAGCCGCTATGAGCGGCAGCTAGCTCAGGCCTGGCAGGACAGCCAAGGGGTATGGGTCACGCGGGCGGCGGCACACTACTTCTACATTAGCCAGTGGCAGGCGTGGATGAGCGCAGAGCGTACCCTCCTCGGGGGTCGGCTTCGCCTTGTGGGCAGTCTTCGCACGCTAACCGAGCGCCTGGCGTCACTGGCCGGCCGCCGCTACGAAGTATCTACGCCTACGGGCGAAAAAGTATGGGCCCAGCAGCAGCCTACCACTCTGGATAGCGCCCTCCAAGGCTTCCAACCTCTGCCGTCTAATGTAGAAATACGCCTAGGCCGCTGGCAGTGGCGCACCTATGGGGGTTTAGCGCTAGTGTGGGATACACGCGACTTTGAGATTAGCCCTAGCCGCGGCTGGCTTATAGAGGGAAGCTACGAGCTGCGCCTGCCTTTCTCTACGCATCGTTTAGCCTTCGGCATCCGAAACTATCACCTCTGGTACCAAAGTCCTTCCCAGCGATGGATTATAGGGGGGGCGTTACATAGCGCCGCTATCGCCCAGGTAGGACGCTTGCTGCCTCTTACAGACCTCCAAGCCTACAACCGTTGGGCGGACTTCCGCAGCTCAGCCCTGCTTACTGGGTCGCTTACGGTGCGAGCCTTCCGTGAGAACCGCTTCGTAACTCCTTTTGCCTATCTTTTTCAGTATGAGCTGCGCACGCGTATAGGTGAAGTGCGCCTATGGCATCAGCACTTTATGGGTGGCCCTGTACTTTTTGTCGATGTAGCCACTGGTACCGATGCGCTCCACCTACCTAGCCGGGTTATCTATGGGGTAGGTGCCGGAATGCGCCTGCTGTGGAATATGAATCTAGTACTTCGGGCTGATTTAGCTTGGGGACGAGAAGGCCTTCAGCTCTACTTTACTACAACTCACCCTTTCTGATGCCAGAAAAACCAGAAAGGCGCTACCCAAAGGAGGGCATCTATGCGATCCCATATGCCCCCGTGGCCGGGAAGGAGGGTGCCGGAGTCCTTGAGGCCATGGTAGCGCTTCCAGGCGGACTGCCAGGCATCGCCGAAAAACCCTACGAGCGCTAGGAGGCTTCCGCCTAAGGCGGGGGGTAAAGGAGCTAAGCCACCCGCCCATTCTACGGCCCAGTAGCCCCAGGCACCCGCCGCTACAAGCCCTGCTACCAGTCCCTCCCAGGATTTCTGCGGGCTGACCTGCGGTAAAATCTTATGCCGGCCCCACCGCCGACCTACCAGATAGGCGGCCGTATCCGCTACCCAAACCACCGACAGAAACGCCAGGACGCTTCGCCAATCGTACCTCTCCCAAAAGGCCCAGAGAAAACTGCCCCAGCCTATGCCGAGGAAAGTTGCCCCCCACAGGCCTACGCCGCTGCGGTAAAAGTCCTGGGTGGGATTGCTAAAGAGAAGGATGGCGACCGCCCAAAGAAAGAAGAGAAAAGGAAGCCCGCGCAACAGGGGGGCGTGTAGGCCCGCTCCCCATATGGCTAAGATAGGTAAGGCTAGGCCGATTCGCCAGCCTAAGGGCAGGCGCTCGCCCTTCTGCCATTCCCAGATAAGTATCAGCCCCACTACCAGCCATCCTATTAGAAAGCCTATAACTCCTACCCATAAAAGTCCCACTACGAGGGCTCCCGCTACCATGCTCGTAATAAGCCGCTTAGCCACGCTCTAAGCGATAAAGCTGATAGCCCGCTAAGCCGGCTAAGGCTAAACCTAAGCCGGCCGCCCATAAGGGCGGCCGATAAGTGGAGTCTATCCACTCTGGGTGACCCAGAAAGTGCAGCCCTACATACGCCACGAGCGTAGCATAGGCATTATTTAGAAAATGGGCCCATATTGCTGGCCAGAGGCTTTGCGTAGCCCAAACAAGGTAGCCCATCACAGCCCCTAAAAGTAGGCGTGCAAAAAAGCCATATACCTGAAAGTGGATTAGGCTGAATATCGTCGCTGTTATCCAGATGGCGGCATGCGGATTGACGAGGCGGGCCACTTGACTTTGAAAAGCCCCGCGAAAAAATATCTCCTCAAAAACCCCTGGCGCCACGGCCATAAAGAGTAGTAGATAGAGCAGGTGGCCATGCGTGATAAGGCCCCGCATGAGGCCTTCTATATGGGCTTCCTGCGCCTCTAAAAAGTGCTCCAAGGCTTGCCACTGAGGCGGCAATCGGAAGCTCTGGGCATCCAAACTCAGCCAGGGAAGAACTAAAAAAAGTCCTAGCATAAGTAGGGCTATCCAGCCATAGAACTTCTTTTGAGCACCAGCTGATTGAAAAAGTTTCCAATCCTTTAGGATAAAGAGGAAATACAAAAGCCCAGCCCCCCCAAACCCTATGGCTAGGAGCAGCGCATTACCTGCCGAGAGCGCCAAGGCCTGCTCGGCCGTTTGGATTGGGCCAGAGCCCGCTAGGCCTAAGTTTTCCACAAGAAAGCTCGCCAGACCAAGGGCAAAGCCCAAAAAAAGAAAAAGCACTACCAACCGAAGGATTTCCCGCACGCCTACAAAGGTAACACTTGGCTAAACTTGCTCTATGCTGCAGAGGGGAAGGTGAAGCGGTTAAGAAGGACTCTCAGCTGAGTTGAGCCGACTGCTGCATCCGCTGGCGGTAAGCGGCACGTTTGATCTGCTCCCGTCGCTGGACAGCCTTTGAGATGTAATACATGCGGTTGCGTACCTCTCGAGCGATGCCTAACCGATCAAACTTCCGCTTGTAACGGCGCAGCATTTTTTCCAAGTTTTCTCCTTCTTGCGGCTCTATAATTATCATGGGCGCGAAAATACTACTTTTGGCTTATGGAGGGCGTGTATCTGGTGGGGGGGGTGCGTAGTCCCTTTGGACGCTATGGCGGGAAACTGGCTGCGGTGCGTCCAGACGACCTCCTTGCCTTCGTACTTGAGGCGGTGGTAAAAAGCTATCCGCAGATCCCGCTGGCCGCATACGATGAGGTCATCATCGGTGCGGCGAATCAGGCCGGGGAGGATAATCGGAATGTGGCGCGCATGGCCCTTCTTTTGGCAGGGCTACCTGTGGAGGTGCCGGGGGTTACCGTCAATCGGCTCTGCGCTTCCGGACTGGAGGCTATCCTACAGGGGGCCCGAGCCATCGCTACGGGCGAGGCCGATCTCGTTCTAGCTGGCGGGGTGGAATCCATGAGCCGCGCCCCTTTCGTGCTGGGCAAACCCGATACGGCCTTCCCACGTCGCCTAGAACTTTACGACACCACTATCGGCTGGCGCTTTACTAATCCGCGCCTGGCCGAAAAATACCCCCCCTACAGCATGGGCGAAACGGCTGAGAATGTGGCCCAGCGCTATGGCCTTAGCCGAGCAGCCCAGGATGCCTATGCCCTGCGCTCTCAGCAGCGTTACGCCCAAGCCTACGCCAAGGGCTTTTTTGCCAAGGAGATCCTACCTATACCGCTTCCCGATGGCACACTCATGGAAAAGGACGAACATCCCCGTCCCGAGGTTACCTTAGAAAAGCTCGCCCAGCTCAAGCCGGCTTTTCGGCCAGAGGGTACCGTAACGGCGGGCAATTCTTCGGGCATCAATGACGGGGCGGCCGTGGTACTTTTAGCCAGCGAAAAAGCCGTGCGCGCCTACGAACTCACCCCTTTAGCGCGGATAGTCGCAGGCGCCACAGCAGGGGTAGACCCTGCCTACATGGGACTCGGGCCTGTGCCCGCTACCCATAAGCTTCTGCGTCGCACCCAATTAACCCTCCAGGACATAGACCTTATCGAGCTCAACGAGGCCTTCGCCGCTCAGGTTTTAGCCTGCCAGCAGCTTTTGGAGATCCCCGAAGAGAAGCTAAATGTGCATGGGGGCGCTATCGCTATTGGGCATCCTTTGGGGGCTTCGGGGGCTCGCTTAGCCCTTACGCTGGCGCGCAGCCTTAAGTACTATAATAAGCGCTTCGGCCTTGTCACCCTCTGCGTAGGGGTTGGCCAAGGCGTCAGCCTCCTCCTTGAGCGCGCCTAACCCAAACCAATTCCCCCTGGAAACATCGGCGGTAGTCCTTCTATCCCCAATTTTTCCAAAACCAGCTTTTGAAGCTTCTCGCGGGCCTCGCGAAAAGCTGCCTTTATGCCGTCTGCCAGCTCCTCCGGCGAAGCCAAAGCCTCAGGCGCTATATACACCTCCACCACTTCCTGATGGCCCGAAATCGTAATGCGCACCTTGCCACCAGCCCCCTCACCAGTAACCTGGACCTGCTCTAATAGCTGCGCCAGTTCTTGAATCTTCTGAAGGGCTTTCAGGAAATCCCACATGCGCCGAATATGCGGATTTTGTTTTGTACCTTTGTATGCTATGTATTGGGATAAAGCCCTCAAAGCCCAGTTAGTGGCCCAGTATAGCCCGCGGCAGGAAGCCACGGATACGGGCTCGCCAGAGAGTCAGATAAGTCTTCTGACCTACAGGATTCAAGAGATTACACGTCATCTTCAGATGCATCGGAAGGACTTTTCGGCCCAACGCGGCCTTCTGAAGCTGGTTGGCCAGCGGAAGCGCCTCCTAAACTACCTCAAGCGGAAGGATGCCCAGCGCTATCGGGCGCTGGTGGAGCGGCTCAATTTGCGGGGATAAAGAATGACGCGGCGTACTGAGGTCTTTGAGATTGAGGGGGTAGCGCCTATAATCCTTCGCTTTGGGGACATTGCACGTCAGGCCGATGGGGCCGTCTGGATTCAGCAGGGCGGCACTATTGTAATCTGCACGGCCTGCGCCAGCGCCCAGGAAATAGAAGCCGACTTTACCCCCCTTACGGTAGATTATCGGGAGAATTTTGCCAGCAGCGGCCGCATTCCGGGCGGCTTCTTCAAGCGCGATGGCCGACCCAACGAAGCGGAAATCCTCGTTTCGCGCCTTATAGATCGCTCTCTCCGCCCTTTTTTCCCCAAAGGCTGGCGGCGTGAGACGCAACTCATAGCCATTTTAGAATCCTATGACCCAGACTATCCGCCTGACGTGCTGGCGGCGCTGGGCCTCTCCGTAGCCTTGGCCCTCTCCTCTATTCCTACTGAGCAGGTCGTAGCTACGGCCCGGGTTATCCAACGCGCGGGTGCCTTCCAGCTCAATCCCCCTACCTCCCTCATAGAAGGGGCCGAAATGAATCTCGTAGTCTCTGGCACGCAGGACTCCATCGTAATGGTGGAAGGGGAAATGCAGGAGGTGTCAGAGACCAAACTCGTAGAGGCCCTCCAGCACGCCCACACCTATATTCAGAGGCTTATCGCCTTCATAGAAAAGATACGAGAGAGCTACGGCAAGCCTAAGCTGGTTATTCAACCGCCGGCGGAGTTCCCCGAGGTGCGTGCTTTCCTGGAGGCCTTTTTGCTGGAGCGCTTCCGCCAAATTCAGTGGGAAGGGCTTTCTAAGCTAGAGCGCCGCACGCTCTTTGATACGCTACTTCAGGAGGTGAGCGAGGCGCTCGTCCAGTCCAATCCGGACTGGGCTGCCCCAGAAGTGCAGAAGTTTGCGGCGGCTTGCTTTGCTGAGCTCAAAAAGCACTTTATACGCACGGCTATCTTAGAGCAAGGGATTCGTTTAGATGGGCGTCGGCCTACCGATATCCGTCCCATAAGCTGTGAGGTAGGCCTTTTACCTCGTACGCACGGTTCGGCGCTTTTCACGCGCGGGGAGACCCAAGCTCTTGCCACAGTAACCCTTGGCACCAAAGAGGACGAACAGATTATTGATTACGCTACCCAGCAGGGCACAAAGAAATTTCTCCTTCAGTACAACTTTCCGCCCTTTTCTACGGGTGAGGTAAAGCCTTTGCGGGCGCCTTCGCGGCGGGAAGTAGGCCATAGCCACTTAGCCGAAAGGGCCCTGCGCCAGGTAGTGCCCCAAGTCGGCGACTTTGCCGACTACACTATCCGTATTGTATCAGATATTTTAGAATCCAACGGCTCTTCTTCCATGGCTACGGTTTGCGCAGGGTGTCTGGCCCTTATGGATGCGGGGGTGCCTATTCGGGCGCCTGTAGCGGGGATAGCCATGGGCCTCATCTGGAAGTCTCCCGAAAAGTACGCCGTGCTAACCGACATCTTAGGCGATGAGGATGCCTTAGGCGACATGGACTTCAAAGTAGCCGGCACGGCTAATGGCCTTACTGCCTGCCAAATGGACATCAAAATTCAGCACCTCCCCTACGAGGTTTTAGAAAAGGCCCTCCTTCAGGCCCGCGAAGCCCGGCTGTATATTTTAGAAAAGATGCTGGAAGTTCTACCTGCGCCACGTGCGGAGCTTTCGCCTTACGCGCCGCGCATCCATCGCATTCCTATTCCCCATGAGCTTATCGGCGCTGTCATCGGTACAGGGGGCAAAGTCATACAAGAGATTCAGCGCACTACGGGTACCACTATCACCATTGAACAGGGCGACCAAGGTGGCCTCGCCGTCATTTATGCCCAGAATAAAGCCGCCTTGGAAAAGGCTGCCCAAATTATCCGAGAAATCATCTCTGAGCCTGAGGTAGGTCAGGTCTATCCCGCACGGGTCAAGCTCCTCAAGGAGACAGGCGCCATAGTGGAGTTCATGCGCGGTAAGGAAGGCTTTCTCCACATCTCTGAGATAGCTCACTATCGCATTCAGCGCATCCAAGATGTGCTCAAGGTAGGCCAAGAACTCCTTGTGAAGTATCTAGGCATAGATAGCCGAACGGGTAAATACCGGGTAAGTCACAAGGCTGCTATAAACGGCGACTCGCAGGGCAAAGCCTTTTCGCGTCGTACTTTGTCCTCGCGTCGCCGGCGATGAGAGTGCTCATCACTGGGGGAGCGGGGTTCATCGGCTCCCACCTCGCCGAGAAGTGCCTCCAAGAGGGCCACAGCGTTATCCTCCTAGATAACCTCTCCACCGGGAGTCTTGATAACATCCTACCGCTCCAGAATCGCTACCAAGATCGGGTCGCCTTTGTACGCGGAAATGTAGAGTCCAGGGCCTGTTTAGAGCCCCTTGTGGCCGAAGCCGAGGCGATATACCATTTAGCTTCGGTGGTAGGGGTCAAGCGCGTACTTAGAGAACCGCTGGCTACCATCGTAGAAGGCTTCCGCGGTACCGATTCCGTGCTGACCCTTGCCGCTCAGCTAAATAAGCCCGTGCTGGTAGCTTCTACCAGCGAAGTATATGGACGAGCCTTGGATTACTTGGATGCTACAGGAACGCAGCGCCTCTCGGAACATAGCCCCCTTCTCCTTGGCTCCCCTGCGCGCCACCGATGGATCTACGCTATCACTAAACTGGCCAAAGAGTCTTTAGCCCTAGCCTACTACAAGCAGGTGGGTGCGCCCTTTGTGATTGTGCGTTTCTTCAATACCGTGGGGCCCCGTCAATCCGCCGCCTATGGCATGGTAATCCCTAACCTCATCCAAGCCGCCTTACACCACAAGCCTTTACCTGTATATGGCACCGGCCAGCAGAAGCGTTCCTTCCTTCACGTAAAAGATGCGGTGGAGGCCCTTTACCGCCTCCTTATTGCCCCCCCTCGCCCTCCGTGGGGCGAAATTTTCAATCTGGGTAACCCTCAGGAGATTTCTATCTTGGAACTGGCTCAGCGCATAAAGGCCCTTACAGGTTCGCCTTCGCCCATCCAGCTTATCCCTTATGAGTCCTACTACGGCCCAGGTTTTGAAGACATGCAACGCCGGACCCCTGACATTAGCAAAATAAGTAGCTGGCTTGATTGGCAGCCTAAGAGAACCCTTGACGACATTTTGCAGGATATGATCGCCTATGCGCTGGAAAAGTCTTCCTCCTCTTAGAACCTATGAGGTGGCGTAAGGTGATAGGTCTCGCGCTTCTGGGTGCGGTGGTGGCGCAGAAGCGGTTTGAAGGCATGATTGTGTATCAAATGAAATTGGAAGGCGCTGCAGCAGCTCAGCTGGAAGGCTACATCCGCTCCCAAAATCCCGACCGCATGACCATTTATTACCGCGGTAATAAGAGCCGTACCGACATGGGAGAGAGGTCGGTGATTTTGGATTTGGATAGCCAGAAGGTTATCCTTATCCAGCATAACCTCAAGACCTTCACGGTCAGCCCCCTTCCTAAGGCCGATACGGCGACCCAAAACCCCAAAATAACTAAGACCGAAGAAAAGAGCAAAATTCTGGGGCATGTGGTGGAAAAATACATAGCTGAGCTACCTACGCCGCTTGGGTCTTTTCCGATAGAAATTTGGGTGGCGCCAGACCTTATAGTGGCGCCGGATCTGACTCGGCGGAGTAGTCTTACGCGTGGGGCTGGCGTTCCGGGCTTACCTCTGCGCATCGTAAGTGAATTCCCTGGCATGGAGGTGCGCATGGTCATGACAAGCACGAAAATCGTAGAAGGACCACCCGAAGCCAGCCTTTTTCGCGTGCCTGAGGGCTACAAGGAAGACCTTTCGCTTCAGCTGGATTTAGGGCGATAGAAGCCATATGCGCGCCCTTCGGGAGGAGGTGCTGCGGCGGGCCGATATTGTAGAAGTTGTAAGTAGCTACATACCCCTCAAAAAGCGTGGTTCCAATTACTGGGCCCTTTCCCCCTTCAAGCCGGAGCGTACGCCCTCTTTTGCCGTAAGTCCTTCCAAGCAGATTTTCAAATGCTTTGCCAGTGGCAAGGGCGGCGATGTGATCCGCTTCGTGATGGAGATGGAGGGGCTCTCGTATGGGGAAGCGCTGCGAAAGCTGGCGGAAAAGTATGGCATACCTATCCCCTCCGAGCCTGTAGCCGCGCGCCAGTCTAAGGAGCGCCAGCGCTATTTGGCTCTTTATCAGGAAGCGACCCGCTTTTATCAGGCCTGTCTGCGGGGTAGTCCGGCCGAAGCCTACCTTCATCGGCGCGGCCTGAATTCCCATACCATAGCCGATTTTCTCTTAGGCTATGCGCCGCCTGACGGCAAAGCCCTCACCCAGCATCTCCTTCGCTTAGGCTATCCGGAGAACCTTCTCGTGACCTATGGCTTGAGTGCCCGCCATGAGGAAAGTGGCCGGCTATATGACCGCTTCCGAGATAGGGTGATTTTTCCGATTCAGGACGAAACGGGGGAGATAATCGCTTTTGCTGGGCGAACGCTGGCCTCGGACACCGATCAGCCGAAATACCTCAATTCCCCTGAAACGCCTTTCTACCAAAAGTCTGAAGTGCTTTATGGCCTTTTCCAAGCTAAAGCCGCCCTTCGCAAGGGACTGCCAGCAGTAGTGGTGGAGGGGTATATGGATGTCCTTAGCCTTCATCAGCGCGGCCTACGGCAGGCGGTGGCTACGTGCGGCACGGCCCTTACGGAGGCTCATTTGGCCCGCCTACGCCGCTACACGCGCGAGGTGATCCTGCTCTACGACAGCGATGAAGCTGGGCAGGCAGCGGCCGAACGCGCCATCTTCCCAGCGCTCAAGGCCGGCTTTTTCGTACGGGTAGCCCAGATACCCGCCGGTAAAGACCCCGATGAGTACGCCCAGACCGCTTCCCCCGAAGCCCTTGAAGCGATTATAAAGGAAAGTGTGAGCTGGCCGCTTTTCTTAGCTAAGCGACTGCCTGATTCGCCTTCGGCGGTGCAGCGCTACCAGCTCCTTCAAAAGCTGGCCGAAGGTCTTCATAGCTTGCCCGACTACCTTTTGCGTCGCAGCTATGCCGACGAAATAGCCGCCCACCTTCAGATTCCTCCAGAGTTCTGGGACAGCTTTACAGAGGTGGCTGAGCGCACGCGAGTACCTGAGCCAGCTCAACCTCAGCGTATTAGCGCAGAGCGCGAGCTTCTGCGCCTCTGGCTCACCTATCCGGAGTATATCCATGGTGGGCTTCCCCTCTGGCAAATCCTTCAAGAAGAGCTCAAGCGCTTTACCTTCACCGAAGAAGCGGCAGAGGCTTTACGCCAAGCCCTATGCAGCTGGCCTAAAAATACCCCTCCCACCCTACCCGAGCTAAGCGAGAGCCTCACGCCTGAAGTACAGGATTGGGCGGCGGCGCTCCTCCTGGAAAAGTATAGCCTTAGTCCCCACTGGCAAACCTGGGATGATAGCCCGCTTACCGAAGATCCGGGCCTGCTTTTAGAAAGCAATCTCAACCTGCTTCATATCCGTCAGCTTCAGCGGCTTTTGCGGGAAAATCTGGCTGTGCTCTCCCACCTTTCGCCAGATGACCCTACCTATATGGAGCATTTAGCCATTCATCAATTTCTCGTACGACAGCGAACAGACCTGGCCCATATGTTAGGGGTAATTTTGCCAAGTAAGGAAGATTAGGTCGAAGCGGCCGGCGCAGGGGTCTTGCGCGAACCTAGAAATTTCTCCAAAAAAGCGCTTAGGCGCCGCTGGTAGGCTGCCAGGCTGTAGTCCGCCTCTATGCGCCGACGCGCAGCTTGGCCCATAGCTTCAAGGTCAGGATGGCGGTAAAGGCTTTCCATTGCTTCCATGAGAGCTTCTACGCTGCCTGAGGGTATGAGTAGGCCCTCCTGGGCTGGGCGAATTACTTCGGGAGCTACACTGGCGCGCGTGGCGATAGCTGGCAAGCCACTGGCCATCGCTTCTAATAGCGTCATTCCAAAAGAGTCCAAGAGGGTGGGAAAGATAAACACCGTGCCTTCCCGATAGAATGGAGGGAGGTCTTTCCGGTGCTTTGGCCCCCAGTACTGAAATAGGCCCTCGTAGCGGCGCAGAATAGGCTTTACTTCGGGAAGGGCAGGGCCTATTATCCATAGCTCAGCTTGCGGCAAACGCAGCCGCTTCCATGCCTCCAAGAGGTAAGTTACTCCCTTGAGTAGGTCTAGGCGGCCTATGTACAAAAACCGAAACGGCCGACGCACCAGCCGCTCAGCTGGCACGAATTCGTCCGTCTCCACGCCTAAAGGTATGTGGTGGAGCTTATGGGGGGGGAAACCCTCAGCTAAGAAAGTGTCCCGAGCGAAAAGGGAAGGCACTATAACCCCATCCGCCAGCTCTAGCTCTTGGCGTATGCGCCGAATAAGGCTGGCGGGTAAAAGCCCGAAAGCGCTTGCGATAGTTGGGTGGTGAGCATAGAGGGGGTAAGCTATTCTATTCCAGAAGTTCGGATGCACCATGGGCATTTCCAGAAGGGTGGGGAGATGCCGCTTTTTGGCCTTTCGCAGGGTAAATAGGCTCATGCCACTCCAGCCCCACACAAGGTCTATTTGAGCCGGAAAATGAAGGGCTACTAAAGCGTCATACAAGCCGTACTGCCAAGTGCGCGGTGTTTCATATTTGCCGTAGTAGGGTAGGCGGCGCCATAGCGCCCAAAGAAGCCAAACGGCTAAGCGGTAACCTAAAATTCGGCGGGCCGTTTCCTCCGAGGTTACCATTTTCCAGTCGGGATAGTACTCCACCACGGTAAGGCGCAAGCCACACTCCTGAAGGGCTTTCCTTAGCAGATGAAGGTGCGTACCCGGCCCAGTAAGCAGAAGGATGTTTTTCGGGTATATAGGGGTATTTTGGCTAATATTGCGGTCCATGAAGCTCCACGAATATCAGGCAAAGCAGCTATTGATGCGGTTTGGTTTGCCTGTGGCCGGCGGAGAGGTAATTGAGCGGGCAGAGGAGGCCGAAGCTGCGGCGCAGCGCGTGGACCCTACGGGTAAGGGCCCTTGGGTGCTCAAAGCCCAAGTACATGCGGGCGGCCGAGGTAAAGCCGGGGGTATCAAGCTGGCTAAGTCGCTAGAAGAAGTGCGCCGCCTAGCCGCCCAGATGCTCGGCATGAAGCTGGTAACCCCGCAAACTGGCCCAGAAGGTAAAATCGTGCGCAAACTTTACATCACCGCCGACGCTTTTTACCCCGGGCCCTCACCCATAAAGGAATTTTATGTAAGCCTTACCTTAGACCGAGCCGCTGAGCGAGACGTCCTTATCGCCAGCGCTGAAGGCGGGGTAGATATAGAGGAGACGGCGGCAAAGCGCCCAGAAGCTATCCTGCGACTGCACCTCCATCCCTTTTTAGGCCTTACGCCCTATCAGGCCCGCCAAGTAGCCTACAAACTCGGCCTTCAAGGCGAAGCCTTCAAAAATGCCGTAGAATTCCTCCTGAACCTTTACAAAGCTTACGATGGGCTTGACGCGAGCCTGCTGGAAATCAACCCAATGCTCAAAACCTCAGACGATAAGATTTTAGCCTTAGATGCTAAGCTGGAAATAGAAGATAACGGCTTAGCCGTACGGCATCGGGCGTTAGAGGATTGGCGGGATCCCCAAGAGGAGGAGCCGCTGGAAACCGAGGCGCGCGCCGCTGGCCTTAGTTATATCAAGTTAGATGGAAATGTAGGCTGCATGGTAAATGGCGCGGGCTTGGCTATGGCCACTATGGATATGATTAAGCTAGCCGGCGGCTGGCCTGCCAATTTCCTGGATGTAGGAGGTGGGGCTAATGTGGAACGCATTGCCAAAGCCTTCCAAATCCTTCTCAAAGACCCTGCGGTAAAGGTGATACTTGTCAATATTTTTGGAGGGATTGTCCAGTGCGACCGAGTGGCGAATGGGATTGTACAAGCCTACAGGCAGATTGGTACGATACCTGTGCCCATGGTAGTACGGCTGCAGGGCACTAATGCGGATGTAGCGGCCCAGATCCTTCGGGATTCGGGGCTGCCGCTTATCCCCGCTGTGGAGCTGTGGGAAGCCGCCCAAAAGGTGCAGGAAGCTCTGCGGCAAACGGCCCAGCCATGAAACTAGTCCCGGTCCTCACCATAGCGGGTTCGGATAGCAGTGGCGGTGCAGGCATCCAGGCTGACCTCAAGGCCTTCACGGTACTGGGGGTCTATGGCATGAGCGTACTTACCGCTCTTACGGCCCAGAATACCCAGGCGGTGTATGAGGTCTTTCCGCTTGCCCCCAGTTTTGTGCGGGCGCAGCTGGAGGCGGTATTTGCCGACATCCCCCCGAAAGCCATTAAAACCGGTATGCTTGCGGAGGCAGGAATTATCGCCGAAGTAGCGCGGTTTTTGGCTCGGGAGGCACCCTCTACGCCCTACGTATGCGACCCTGTGATGGTGGCTACTTCGGGGGCACCGCTGCTTAATCCCGAGGCTGAGACCGCCCTGCGCCACTTCTGCGCCGAAGCTACCATAGCCACGCCAAACCTCCTGGAAGCCGCCCTTCTAGCGGGCGAAGCCGTACCTACCAACGAAACCGAATTTTATCATTTGGGCGAGCGCCTTTCGCGCACTTATCCTAAACCTTATTGGCTTATCAAAGGGGGACATGCTACCTGGGAGAAAAGTAGCCTTACCAACCTTCTTTTCAAGGAGGGGCAGCTGGTGCAGCGTGTGGTACAGCCGCGGCTAAGTCTAGCGCGGCCGCCTCATGGCACAGGATGTACCTTGGCTTCGGCTATCGCCGCGCGCTTGGCGCAAGGAGCCCAGCTAGTGGTGGCGGTGGAAGAGGCCCTCTATTTCGTTCATAAAGCCTTGGCTGAAACTGACCCCAGCCTAGGCAAAGCCGCTTTAGTCCTAAACCCCTACGCAGCCTATGCTCCTCAGCCTTTTACTCCTTAGCCAAATCCAGCTCAGCCAAAACCCCGTCACGGGAAACTGTCGTCTCACGCCGGACCAACTTACCCCTATCATCCCCGCCTTTTTCCCCTATCTCTACCGCTACGAGTGGGACAACCAAAATAAACTAGAGACTCTTTGGCTTTCGTCGGGGGTCCGGCTCCAAATTCAGCAGCGCGCTTGCATTCGCCATCACATTACCTATGAGTTGCGGCTGCCGGCCAGCTATCCGCTACCGCAAGGCTTTACCCAGGGGCTTATGGGAATGCTAGATACCCTCTTGACGCTTATTTACAGGGATAATTTTTCCTTCCTGGCCCTCAAGACCGAAATCTGGCCTAAGCTCATGCAGCAAGCGGCGCTACGCAGCCTAGGCGAAATTATCATGCTCCATGCCCAGGAATGGAGCTTCTTGCTGCGCTTGGACCAGCGAGATGGCTTTTCCACGGCCACATTAGAAACGATTCGTTATATCAGCAGTCAGTCGGTTCAGCGGCCAGGCGTGCCCGATTACATGGATGACGGCTGGAGTCCTTGAGGGCCATGTGGCCTAAAAGTGTAGAGACTTCCTTAGAGCTGCGGGAGCAGTATAGCCACGATTGGACGGAAGATCTACGCTTTCTGCCCGATGCGGTAGCCCTGCCGACTACGGTGGAGGAACTGCAGGCCGTCCTAGCGTATGCCTATGCGCATGATATCCCTATAGTACCAGCGGGAGGCTGTACGGGTCTGAGCGGCGGGATGCTGCCCGTAGCCGGCGGATGGGTGGTCTCGCTCCAGAAGCTCAATCGTATCCTCACGATTGACTCAACGAACCTTCAGGCCATCGTGCAAGCTGGCGTTATTACACAGCACCTTCATGAAGCGGTAGAAGCCTTGGGTCTATTCTATCCGCCCGATCCCTCCAGTCGGGGAAGCTGTACTATAGGCGGTAATATCGCTCATAATGCGGGCGGCGTGCGAGCCCTGAAATATGGCACGACGCGCGAGTATGTTCTAGGCCTTGAAGCTTTTTTGCCCGATGGCCGGCCGCTGCGCACTGGGAGTCGTACGCTGAAAAACGCCACGGCTTATAACCTCACGCAGCTTCTGGTAGGTAGTGAAGGCACGCTGGCGGTGATTCACACGGCTACGCTCAAACTTTTGCCTAAACCGCGCTATGCGCGTACCTTGCTTTTAGGCTTTCCTGAGGCGTCGCAGGCTCTCCATGCCGCCATACGCTTACTCAGAGAAGGCTTTCTGCCAGCCGCTTTGGAATTTATGGAGCAGGAGGCGGTGCAGTATGCCGAGGCCTATTTAGGCTATTCACCCTATCCAGAGGCCCGTCAGTGCGGTGGCCTACTGCTGATAGAATTAGATGGGGACTGGCTGGAGGCCATAGAAGCGCACTGCGGTGAAATAGAAGCCTTAGCCGAAAAGGAAGGAGCCCTACAGAGCTGGTACGCCCAAACCAGTGCGGAACGGGCGCGCCTATGGGAGCTGCGCCGGAGTATCGGGGTAGCCGTACGCTCCAGCGGCCCGTATAAAGAAGAAGATACCGTAGTGCCTCGCAGCGCTTTGCCTGACTTGCTAGCCTTTGTCAAAGCCTTAGGCCAGCGTTATGGCTTCCGCTCCGTATGCTACGGCCATGTAGGCGATGGCAATCTCCATGTAAATATCCTGCGGGAAGGCCTTTCAGAACAGGCCTGGCGAGAGGAAGTGCCTCGGGCTGTAGCCGAGCTTTTTCAGTTTGTCGTACAGCAAGGCGGGGCGATCTCCGGCGAACATGGCATTGGCTGGGTCCAGCGCCGCTACATGCCTATCCAGTTTAGCGAAACAGAACTGGCTCTTATGCGAGCCCTCAAAAAGGCATTTGATCCCAAAGGGCTACTCAATCCAGGAAAAATTTTTCCCTGATGGGTAGGGGTTATCCTTGCTGGCCTTTTTCTGGGGCTTTCCCGCCCGCCGTAGCGGTGCTGGCGCACACGCGCTGCAAAAACTCTATAGCCGCCTGCATGTCGGCAGGTAGAGGGGTCGTGAACAGCATCGGCTCGCCGGTGATAGGATGGACAAAACCTAGCCTATAAGCATGCAAGGCCTGGCGCGGCATAAGGGCGAGGAGTTCATGTGCCAGCTGGCTTGCGCGCGTGCTTAGGAAAGAGAGGCGTGGTCTATGCCCACCGTAGGTTTTATCCCCTACGAGCGGATGACCTAAGTAGGCTAAATGCACCCGAATCTGATGGGTACGCCCCGTCTCTAAGCGGCATTCAAGGAGGCTAGCAAAGGGTGGAAAGACCTGCCGTACTTCCCAGTGGGTGATGGCCCGCTTGCCTTGGTCGCCCTTGGGAAAGGCGCAGTAGCGTTTTCGACAGCGTGGGTCGCGGCCGATGGGTACTTCTATCGTACCAGCCCTATCCTTAGGCAGGCCCCACACTAAGGCTTGGTACCGCCGCTCCACGGAGTGAAGAAAAAACTGACGGGAAAGTCCGAAATAGGTCCGCTCCTCTTTGGCTACCACCAGAAGTCCCGTGGTATCCTTGTCCAACCGATGTACAAGGCCCGGACGGGCGGCATTCTGCTCGGTGGCAGGAAGTTTAGCGCCCTGCAGGTGATACAAAAGCGCCTGCAAAAGCGTCCCTGAATATACCCCTGCTCCTGGGTGACAGCTCATACCCGCTGGCTTCTCTACTACAAGAAGGTAAGGATCCTCATACACGACAGAAAGCGGTATCGGTTCGGGTTGAAGCTCTAAAGGCGGCGGATAGGGTAGGCGCACTTGGATCGTTTGGCCAGGGCGAACCTTAGCGCTCGGCCGCACGGTAAGTCCATCTACTTGCACCAGCCCCGTCTCAATCGCAAGCTGTAGGCGCGAGCGGCTCAGGTGCGTAAGCCGCTGCGCTAAGTACTTATCCAGCCGCACTGGCGTCTGACCCTCATCCACTACCAGCCGGTAATGTTCATAAAGGGGAATAGCCATATCACATGGCCTCCAGTTTGACGCCTTTACGGAGTAGCTTTGCCTTCAGGGCAGAAAGCCGCTCAGGCGGTAGGTCGCGCCGACTAATCATCACATAGCTCAGGGCAGGTAGCTCCAAAAGTTTTTCCCAATCCGTTATAGGGTTTTCGTAGCAGTAAAGGTAGCTTAGCCGGACGCAGCGCACTAAAGGAGCAAGTTGGGTAATTCGGTTCTTGCCTATAGAGAGTTTGACGAGATTGGGAAGGTCGGCCAGAGGCTCCAAATTCTGAATGTTACACCGATGAACATCCAGATAGAGGAGTCGCTGCAGGGGCCGCACGAAGTCCAGACGGGTTATGAAAGGATTCTGACCAATTGTAAGCTCTTCCAGATGGACAAGCTGACTTATGCGCTCAAGGACGGCAGAATCATAGATGAGGTTTTGGGCTTGAAGAACGCGTAGGGTAGGAAAGCGGTGAAGCTCTAAAAGAAGAGGCCGGGCCGCCGCCGGCGCTGTATGGGATAGATTCAGATATTCAAGGCCAGTGTGGCGCAAAAGAGGAGAGAAATCCGAAATCCCGTTGCAGCGAAAAAGCGAAATCATCCGTAAAGGCGAAGGAAGCGCCGCCAGAGGCCGAAGGTCCTTGATAGGCGTCTCGCTTAGGTCTAGGGCTTGCAGTTTGGGAAGGTTTGCCAGAAAGTCTATGGCTTGCAGAGGGGTGCGTGCCGCACTGAAAAATTGCAGGGTTCTGAGCTCATTTAGGCTGCTGAAATCGCTGATAGGATTGCCATCCAGCAGGAGGCCTTCCAACTTTAGAGTCGTAAGGGGCCGAGGATCCTGAATATCGCAATTCTCTAAAGCCAGTATGCGTAACTTAGGACAGTAGGCGCGCAGCTGGCCTACCAGCTGAGGTAAATCCACTTCGTCTAAATCTGATAGAAATAAACCCTCTAGGCGGCTAAAACGCCTAAGTTCTGGCAGCCTTTCGCTGACTTGGAGAAAAATTACGGTATCGGGCCGCGTGGTAAAGACATCTTTACTCCAAGCGTGGATGCGGAAGTACCGATCTAAAAGCTCCTCGTAAAAGATGAGGCGAGTATAGACTTCTTCTTGAGCCCATAGAAGGGAGAGGCCTAAAATACCTACCTTTGCCCTGTGCCACATGCATCCACTAATGTACGAAACGCGTCAAAAAATTCTGGATAGAACTCACCTGCCGCGGTGGGTGGCCTATTGGCGCCACTTAGAGCAGCGGGTGGTTTTTACTAATGGGTGTTTTGATCTTTTGCACTTGGGCCATGTGGCGTATTTAGAGGCGGCGGCTAACTTAGGCGATGTACTGGTAGTGGGGCTGAATAGCGATGCTTCGGTACGACGTTTGAAGGGGGCGCCGCGCCCGCTCCAGTCTCAGGAAGCTCGCGCCCGGATCTTGGCGGCACTGGAATTTGTGGAAGCCGTGGTGATATTTGAGGAGGATACGCCCTTAGACCTTATTCGCCAAGTGCGTCCCCACGTGCTGGTCAAGGGGGGGGATTACCGGCCCGAAGAGGTAGTCGGCGCAGATTTCGTTCGCAGCTATGGCGGCGAAGTGGTAATCCTTCCTTACCTTTCAGGCTACTCTACCACAGAACTTATCCGCAAAGCATGTGGCAGCTAGAGCCAGCCTACCGGCGGGAGCGGCTTATCCTCGTACTTACCTTGGCCGGTCTCTTATGGGGTGTTCCAGCCATGCTTTTCCTGTATGTATTTATAGAGATGCCCTCTTTCCGCACCTTGGAAGATCCTTCTCCCGAGCTGGCCAGTGTAATATATTCAGCAGATGGTAAGATTTTGGGTACTTTCTACCGAAGCACGGATAGGGTGCGGGTACCAGCCCACCAAATCCCCAAGGAAATCAAACAGGCCCTCTTAGCGGTAGAGGATAGGCGCTTTTATGAGCATGCAGGGGTGGATCCTATGGGTATTATGGGGGCGTTTTTCTCGGTTCTACGGGGCCAGGTGCGGGGAGGAAGCACGATTACTCAGCAGCTGGCGCGCAATCTTTACGATGCCGTTGGCGTCAAGCGGTCCCTTTGGCGCAAGCTCAAGGAAATCATTGTGGCGATTTTTCTGGAGTACCGCTATAGCAAGGCCGAGATTCTTACGATGTACCTCAATACAGTGCCTTTTGGGGGTGTGACGTACGGCGTGCAAGCGGCCAGCCGCTACTACTTCGGTAAAGATGTGCAGGAGCTTAAGTTACCGGAGGCGGCTTTGCTGATTGGCCTTCTCAAGGGGCCGACATACTATAGCCCTTATCGCCATCCAGAGCGAGCGCGCGCTCGGCGCAACCTTGTTTTGGATCTTATGCAGGAGGCTGGGTATATTGATAGGCGTACGGCGGCTGCGGCTAAAAAGGCGCCGCTTGGGGTAGGCCCTGCGCCCTATACAGCCAGCCAGAGTCAAGGGTTGGCCCCGTACTTCCGAGAGTACCTTCGGCAGTGGCTTACCGAATGGGCGCGCGCCCGGGGATACGACCTTTATCGGGATGGCCTCCAAATTTATACGACTTTGGACAGCCGCCTCCAAGCCCATGCCGAAAATGCCGTCCTAACCCACTTAGCTAGCTTTCAAAAAGTCTTTGAACGGGAATTGGCTCAGGCGGGTCCGCCGCCCTGGCAAAAGGACTCTACTATCCTTCTGCGGGCTATGTGGCGCAGCGAGCGCTACCTAACCGCTAAACAAAGCGGCCTGTCCGAAGCCGAGATTCGCCAACAGTTTCGGCAGCCAGTTCGCATGCGAATATTTTCCTGGACCCCACCTGGCTACAAAGATACCCTCATGACGCCCTGGGACTCGTTGATTTATTACCTTCGCTTCTTAGAGGCGGGCTTGGTTACGCTGGATCCTCACACCGGCGAAATCAAGGCCTGGGTGGGGGGCATCAATCACACTTTCTTCAAATACGACCATGTGCTGCAGGCCAAGCGTCAGGTAGGCTCTACCTTTAAGCCGATTGTCTATACAGCCGCAATGGATAATGGGTATTCGCCCTGCTATGAAGAGCTAAATGTGCCCGTGGAGATCCCCGTTCGGGTAGAAGGTCGTGATACCATATGGAGCCCCCGAAACGCCGACCGCGAGATTGGCGGTAAAGTAACCTTGCGGAACGCTCTGGCCCTTTCGCTAAATATCATCACCGCCCGTCTTATGAAAGCGCTTGGGCCGCAGGTCGTTGTGGAATATGCGCGCCGCATGGGTATCCAGTCCGAGCTAGAACCTGTATATGCTTTGGGTTTAGGGGTGTGCGAGCTAAACGTGCTGGAACTTACAAGCGCTTATGGCTGTTTTCCTACGCTGGGGGTGTGGCGTGAGCCTATTTTCCTTCGCGAAATCCGCGATCGGCGCGGGAATCTCATCCAGAGCTTTTCCGCTCAAACTCGGCGCGCCCTTAGCGAACGTACCGCTTACCTAATGGTGGAGATGCTGCGGTGGGTCACCCTAGCAGGCACCGCAGGCGAACTGCGATGGAAGTATGGCTTAACTGACCTGGACATCGGGGGTAAAACCGGTACGACGCAAAATCATGCGGATGGCTGGTTTGTGGGTTTTACACCAGAGTATGTCACAGGGGTTTGGGTAGGTACCGCCGACCGGGCCGTGCACTTTCCGTCTATTGTCCAAGGGCAGGGGGCTCGGATGGCTATGCCGATTTGGGCGCTTTACATGAAAGCCGCCTACCACGACTCAGTTTTGAAGTTGCCGCGTCGGCGGATCCTCTCCCCGCCCGATTTTAACCCGCCTGAATGCCCCTCAACGGCTGAAACGGAAGCCCCCTCTCCAACCCCTTCCCTGCAAGACTTCCTGCGCTAAGTAGCTGTGCTTCGGCTAGGGCTTTATGCGGCTTACTGGTGGTGGCGCTTAGAATTACGCCAAGCCCATGGCTTAGCCGCCCTGGGGCTTTTTATCCTTCTACTTGGCCTAGCGGTAGGACTTGCGCAACAAGCGGTCCCCTGGCCCCTGCCCGTCCAGCGATGGAGCTTCTGGATAGCGTATGTGTTTGCCCTTTTCCAGGGCGTTCCACGCGCCCTTTTAGAGCGGCGAAGTGAAGAATGGCGCTGGCTTTTTCACCTTTTTCCCCCCCTCCTAGCGCTAGCGGGACTTTGGCTGTATGCAGTGGTTCTAGCCCTGGTGGCAGGGCTTCTTCTGGCGGGTTTGACTTTCCTATTCTGGCGGTTTGCTCCCTCGCTTCAGGCGATCGGGCTAGGGGGGATAGTGCTGGTTTCGCCGCTCCTTCTAAGCGCTTACCTCACTGCACGCGCCGAAGCCTCCTATGTCGTCGGGATAATCTTAGCGTTCCCCCTCCTTTTTTTTCCTCTCCTCCTCTTAGGAGGTTCGCCGGCCCCTGCGCCTGAAGTCCTACTTGCCTTAGGTAGCGTAGAAACCCTTCTCTTTTTCCTCGTGGCTCCCTATCTGTGGCAAGGGTGATACACTAAGCCTGAGATACTTCCGACCTAAAGACTTGTTTGCCAAAGGATTATAGTATTTTGGAACGGCTTTTGCAGGGTTCTTTCGTATGAGCCGAGAGGAGCTCAGGCTATGGAGCGATTTTGGCTTCTCTCTCCTGCGGGTGTATGGCCAGCTTCAACGCGCCGAGCGCGCCTTAGCGGCTCAATACCAACTGGGCCCAAGTCATGTGGAAGCGCTGTACCTTCTCTATCGGTTGGCCCCAAGAGAAGGCTGGATACCCCTTCGGCAGCTTTATGACTTCTTTCCCCTTACCTCGCCCGCCGTGGGGCGCCTTTTTCGGCACCTGGCTTATTGGCGCTATGTAGAGCTACATAGAGATAAAGCGGATCGCCGCCGTATTCTCGTGCGTCTCCTTCCGGCCGCCTACCAAATCCTCCATGAAATAGAATCGCTGCGTGCCCGTATGCTCCAGCATTTCTTTCCACCCCTTTCGGGAGGGCAGCTGCGCCAATGGGTAGAGCAGCTTGAGACTATTACCTTTGCCTCTGCCTGTGCTGGGGTGGAAAAGTCTGTGGAAATACTGCCTGAGTAGAGAAGGGCTTCTAATCACGGCCGCCGTAGTAGCTTTTGCTCTGCTCTCGTACATCTTATTTTTGGGTTTGCTTCTTCCGCTTTTTACCCGCCAGGGTCAGGAGGTTGTCCTTCCGGATCTCACTCAAAAGCCCTATATAGCTGTCAGGCAGACTTTGGAAGAAGCCGGCTTGCGCGTAGTTGTAACCGACTCCCAGTATCTGCCGGACAAGCCGGGCGGGCTAGTGCTTCTCCAAGACCCCGCCGCCGGTACCCCGGTCAAGCGCGGGCGCAAAATTTACCTTACCCTCACTAGCTTTACAGCGCCGCAGGTGGCCTTGCCGAAAGTAGAAGAGATGCCCTATGAGGAGGCCCGAAGGCTCTTACAGGAAACCTATGGTTTCCGTATAGCGAACCTCGTATATGTAGAGGGCAAAGAGGCTGATCTCGTAGTGGAAGTGCGCTACGAGGGGCAAAGGGTAGAGACGGGTACTCTACTTCCGCGCTATGCCCCCCTTACTCTCGTGATAAGTCGTGGCCTAGGCGAGGAAAAAGTGCCCTTTGTCTCGGTAGTAGGGCTGCCGCTGGAGGAGGCCCTCAATCGGCTAAGTGCAGCCCGCCTCACCGTCGGCCATATTCGGTACAAGCCTGCGCCTAATGTACCTATAGGGTATGTGTATCGCCAATACCCTGAGCGAGTGGCTAATGACTCGGTGCGTGTAGGAACGCCCATAGACCTTTTTGTGAATAGCGAACCTCCCAAATCCACTCCTACCGAATAGCCCAAGGGCCTATGATGCGACTTCTTTTAGCCTGGCTCCAGCTGATGGTGGAGTGGGGGGAAAGGGTGACCTCTAGCTGGACCCTGTATGGGGCGGAATGGCGTAAAAGTGGCGCTTTAGGGGCGCCCCGCGCCTATACCCTCCTTCTCAATGGGGCGGATAGCCACGGTCTTCCTTACCAAACCGAAGACCCTCGCCAACAAGGGTGGGCCGACAGCGTCATCTCGCCTTGCTTACGGCTGGATACGATTGATAGCTTCTTTGTTTCTTTTGCCTACCAGCGCGGCGGACGGATGGACCCGCCCGAACCCACGGATACGCTCGTGCTCTGGGGCTGGACGCGTGAAGGCACATGGCTACCCCTCTGGCAGGCGCCAGGCCGACTTACCCCCGATAGCACTTTCGAGGAGGTCCACCTTACCCTGCGCGAGCCGCACTGGCGCCACGCCTGCTTCCGCCTCAAATGGAGCGTATGGGGGAGTACCTACGGCGCCTATGATAACTGGCACATTGCTTATACCTACGTCCGGACTGACACAGCCACCAAAAGCACCGTTTGGCAAGCAATTCCCGCGCTTTACGGCGCGCCTTATGGGACATGGGGAGAAGGCTACCTTCCACGCAACCCCCTCTCCCTTACCTTGCGCGGTCCAGCTGGCCGTCTAATAAACCTCTCCGCAGCTATAAATCAGCAGGTAATTTACAGCCGTTCCTTTCGCCTTCCTGCAGAGGTATTTACGCTAACGGTTCCCCCTCTCCCCTTGGCCGCGCCTGGACAATACGAGATCGCTTGGACGCTCCATGATACGGAAGTAAATCGCACTATTACCCTTTATGACAGCCTCATCCTAGAAGGGGTGTGGGGCTACGATGATGGAGAGATGGAGTCAGGGTATGGCCTCCGACAAAACGGTCAGGCTTTTTGCCAGCGCTTCCAGTTAGATAGTGTGCAGCGAATCACCCGAATAGGTTTGCGTTTCTTTCCCATCCCATCCCAATACGGTAAGCCTTTTCAATTATGCATCTGGCAGATAGATCAAAGTCCGCAGCGCCCTCTACACTGCCAGCTCGCACGGTATCGGCTAGACAGCTTAGGGGGATGGTCGTGGTATGAAATAGACTCGGTAGTGCTGGTGCAAGGGGCGATAGGAGTGGGCTGTATACAGCTGGATGCGCAGCCCTTAGGGTTAGGATGGGATGCCCGAAGCGAAAGGGTAAATGCCGTATGGATAGAGTCGGGAGGAGGCTGGCAACCTTCCAGCCTAAATGGCGTGCTTTTTTTGCGGGTGGCGCTTCAAAGTCCTACAACGGGACTCTTGAAAGCGTCGGCGGAGCCTTTTCTGCCTAATGTAGCTGAGCCTGGGGCGCCGCTTTTGCCCCAAGGCCTTTGGCAGCCACCCCTGTGTTTTTGGAGCCTTGCAGGCCAGCTCGTTGGCTGCTATACCGCAAGTGAGCCGATACACGCCCCATCGGTGCCAGGCCTTTACCTTTGGCAAGAAGGCGGCGGCCGAACCGGTCGCCTAATAGTAGGGACTTATCCCTGATTTTTTCTTATCTTTGCGGTGCACCGAGGGACTCCGTAGCTCAGGTGGTAGAGCACTTGCCTTTTAAGCAAGGGGTCCCGGGTTCGAGTCCCGGCGGAGTCACGCCCAGATGGCGGAATTGGTAGACGCGCCGCTTTGAGGGGGCGGTGGCCGAAAGGCCGTAGGAGTTCGAGTCTCCTTCTGGGCACAGTCTTTTTTCCCGAAAAGGTTATTTTTGTTTCATGCGCCCGGTTCGGGAGGCCCAGCTGCCCGGAAATCTCACGCGTGAAACTATCTTACGCGATTACTACCTAGGCCACCTAAGCCGAAATCTCAGTCTCCTCGGCCGAAAGGAAGTCCTTTCAGGCAAGGCAAAGTTTGGGATTTTCGGAGATGGCAAAGAGCTGCCCCAGCTCGCTATGGCCCACGCTTTTGCCCCGGGGGATTTTCGTTCAGGCTACTACCGCGACCAGACCTTCATGTTAGCGGCAGGGCTTCTTACGCCTGAGGCCTTCTGGGCTCAGCTGTATGCCGATAATGACCCCCAGCGTGAGCCAGCCTCCGCTGGGCGCCAAATGAATAACCACTTCGCCACCCCTTTTCTCACCGCCGAGGGGGAATGGCTACCCCTTGTAAAATACCGCAATAGCGTTTCCGACGTCTCTCCTACTGCCAGTCAGATGCCGCGCCTAGTAGGGCTAGCGTGGGCCTCGGTACTTTACCGCCGCCTGCCTGAGCTGGCCGCCTTTACGCAATTTTCCCAAAATGGAAATGAAATTGCTTGGGCTACCATAGGGGAAGCCAGTACCAGCGAAGGCCTTTTTTGGGAAGCGGTGAATGCGCTGGTAGTGCTTCAAGCCCCTGCTATCATAAGTGTGTGGGATGATGGGTATGGTATTTCGGTGCCTGTGGAGTACCAGACGGCTAAAGGGAGCATTTCCGAAGCCCTAAGTGGCATGCGTACCCAGAAGGGTAAGGCAGGCCTGGCCATCTATGTTGTCAAGGGGTGGGATTACCCCGCCTTAGTGGAAACTTACCTGACGGCGGCGCAGCGCACGCGCCGCACCCATGAGCCCGCCCTTATTCATGTAACCGAACTTACCCAGCCGCAGGGCCATTCAACCTCAGGCAGCCATGAGCGTTATAAGCCCGCCGACCGCCTCAAATGGGAGCGTGAGTGGGATTGCCTCAGCCGCATGCGTGCCTGGCTATTGGCGGAAGGGTTAGCTACACCCGCCGAGCTAAAAGAGCTGGAAGAAAGCGCCGAAGCTGAAGCGCGGGCCAGCCGCCAAAAAGCCTGGGAGGCCTACCTCACTCCCATCCGAACCTTTCATCAGCAGGCCCTGGCTACCCTTCCGCCTGGTCCCGAACAGGCCACCTTGGCCAAACTCAAGCCCACTACCTACCGCGAAGTTTTTGAGATTCTTCATAGGGCCGTGCGTAAAAGTCCTTATTCACCTGAGTATGCCGCTGCCGCAAAGCTGTATAAAGAAATGTACCAAAAGCTGGACAAAAGCTATGATGCCTGGCTCTATCGCGGCACAGCACTCCAGGTAAGTCCTGTACCACCTGTTTATAAGGCTGAGCCAGAAAATGTAGAAGGTTTTCGCATACTAAATGCGGGCTTTCGGGCTGCTCTACAACGCGACCCACGCGTAGTGATTTTTGGAGAAGATGTAGGCCGGTTAGGTGATGTGAATCAAGGCTGTGCGGGCCTTCAGGCGGAATTCGGTGAGCTGCGCGTTATGGATACAGGTATCCGCGAAGCCACTATTGTGGGTCAAGGTATAGGCTTAGCCCTGCGCGGCCTGCGCCCTATCGCCGAAATCCAATACCTAGACTACCTTTTGTATGCCGTGCAAATCCTCTCAGATGATGTAGCTACGCTTTCGTGGCGGAGCGCTGGCCAGCAAAAGGTACCGCTTATCGTGCGCACGCGCGGGCACCGGCTGGAGGGAATTTGGCATTCGGGCTCGCCCATGCAGCTGCTTCTTGGGGCCCTGCGGGGGATGTATCTGCTCGTACCGCGCAACATGACCCAAGCCGTAGGCATGTATAACACTCTCTTGGCGGCTGACGAACCCGCCGTACTTATAGAGGTGCTCAACGGCTATCGGCTGCGAGAACCCATGCCCGAAAACATAGGCGAGTTGCGGGTGCCTTTGGGCTGGCCAGAAATCCTGCGCAGCGGGGAAGATATAACCCTCGTTACCTACGGCGCCACCGTGCGCCCTACCCTAGAAGCCGCCGAAGCCCTAGCCGAGATGGGCATCTCCTGCGAAGTGATAGACGTCCAAACCCTCCTGCCGTTTGATTTGCCAGGGATCATCGGAAAGTCCCTTCAGAAGACGAACCGCATCGCCTTTATAGACGAAGATGTGCCCGGGGGAGCTACAGCCTACATGCTGTGGCACGTCTTGGAAAAGCAAGGGGGCTATGCTTGGCTAGATTCCCCGCCGCTCTGCATCTCAGGGCGCGCCCATCGGCCCGCTTATGGCTCAGATGGCGACTTCTTCTCCAAGCCCAGCAAAGAAGAAATTATAGATAGCATTTATGGGATTTTCCATGAGCTAGACCCTCAGCGGTTTCCCCCGCTTTACTGAAGGCTGGCAAGGACCTTCTTGATGCGACTAGGGAGAAAAAGAAGGCCTATAAGTACTAAAAAACTGCACCAACTGCCTAGGCTGGCGTAGCTATCGGCATGGAGCGCTTGAACCCGCAGGTCGGTTAGCACTTCTTCTGCCGCCACTAAGAGAAAAACCAGTTCCATCGCAATGAAGAAGGCGCTCCAGTTTAGTAGGGCTACGCTGCGGAGGTTTTTTTGGGCGATGAGTCGGGCGCCTTGCACCAGAGCCGCCAAGCCAGCTAGCCCCCACAGCGCGGCAATGAGGTAAATACCCCAGTGCACGGTAGCACCCAGCTGGCTATGCCCACCCCAGAGGTAGAGTACTCCCGTGCGCTGAGTATCCCAAATAACGATTCGGAATTGGGGCAAAAAGAGGGCTAGCCCTATAATCCCGCCCAGAACTCCTACCAGTGCGCTCCAAAAGCGCAACTTAGCCACCTTCAAAGGTACTACCAGCGCTCGTTCAGTATGGCCTCTTCGGACAGCTCAGGGCTGATAACCCACGAGGGGCGCTGCGGTTTATTGTGGAGTAAGAGGGCATAGCGTGTAGTTTCGGTAGCGGCATTTTGGAGGATCGTGCGGAGCGGAGCCCCTTGACAGCCCGCTGTACGTAGGGCTTTTAGGAAGAAATAGGTGAAAAGGCCGTAGCTAGCCTGGTGATAGGGAAGGGCTTCTTCTTCCGCAGTGGTAGCGGAGATAAGAACTACGGGGCCGCTTAGACGCACGGGCTTAGGTTTTAGGCGTATGCCGCGGGCAGCTATAGGGCTTTCTTGCCGCGCCCCTCCACTGAAGCACGCATCCACAATCAGCCACACCCGCCCAGCGCCGCTGTTGCCTAACCGCTCCACCACTTCTGTAAGCCGGATACCGCCCTCGTCCAGAAGATTAGGCGAGACGTCCACTGGCAAAAGGTAGCTTTCTTGGGTCTGCGGATGGGGCACCCCATGCCCGGCATAGTAAAAGAAGACTTCTGCCTTCTGCCCACTTACCTGCATAAGAAGGAGAAGTTTTTCCATTTCTCGCCGTATCTGAGCCGAGGTGGCGTTTTTGAGAAGCACTATATTCTGAGCAGGAACCCCTAGAATCTGTTCGGCGTACATGCGAAAGGTATAGGCGTCTTTCAGGGCGTAGGGTACATTCATAGCAGGGGAGAGCGTGGGCTGGTAGCTGCGGTAATCTTCATTACCGACGATAAAGGCATACCGATTCGGGCGAGGATTTGAGCAGTGGGGAAGGTCGTTCAGCAGGTCTAAAGGAGGTAGGTAGAGCGAGTCGGTTTCAGCGATGAGTTGAATCGGGCGGATTCCCAGCTGATCTATGCGCCAAATACGCAGGAGTCCTCCTTCCCCGCCAGCGATAAGGTACTGCCCATTAGGACTGAAGGCTACGGTCCAAAGGGGGACACCTAAATTTATAGTTTTCTCTAGGCGTCCCGAGGCTACATACCATAGGCAGAGCTTGCCGTCTTTACCGGCGCTGGCTAGGTAGCGGCCATCTGGGCTGAAAGCCACGGCCCGTACCCCATCTGAATGGCCTTCCAAGCTACGCACCCGCAGGCCCTCTGGCACTGTCCACAGAAAAACTTTTCCATCTAAGCCAGCGCTGGCTAAGGTACGCTGGTCGGGACTGAGGGCTAGGCCGCGCACGCCTTTGGTATGTCCTCGCAGAATTTTCCGCACGGTCATTTCCTGAGGATGGAGGCCTAAGATTACGCCTGAGCCACTCCCTAGATAGAGCAATTTCGCCTGTGGATGGAAGAGAAGGCTATAGGCTACCCCCGCCGTATCTTGAAAGCTCTGCAGCCAGTTTTCCTCATAATCCCATGCCGCTAAATGCCCGCTGCGGCTTAGCGCGTAGAGAATAGGTTTCTCAGGGTGCGCTACAAGGGCTTCCCAGGGGTCGTTTTGGACCCCCTTTCCTAAGCGGCGCAAAAGCGGCTCTTCTCGAGCGGGAAGGGGACCCTTGGCTTCACTTTCCCACTGGTAAAGCCGACCGCTACTTGAAGCCGCCCAAATTTTGAATGCCCCTTCTCGGTCGCTAGGAAAGAGGACTAGAGCATTGAGGCTGGCGTTAGCGCCGTGGTAGCGCCCGCAAGGGGTACCGATAGGCAGGTGCCAGCACCGCACGGTTCGGTCGCTGCTAGCGGTAAAAAGATAGCGGCTATCAGCGGAAAAGGCCAACGCATAAATACTGCCTGTATGGCCTTCTAAGTCTTTATAAGGCTGGGCGCTGAGTAGGGTAAGACTTAGAAAGGCGTAAAGCCGCAGCTTCATGGCTGGCGTACCGTTAGATCTATGATGCGCAGGTTGAGCTCGGGAAGGCGTAGGCGTTCTTGAAGAAGCCACTCATGAAATTCGGCCAGAGCTACGGTATGAAGACCCTGTGGACGGTCAAACCGTTCAGGTGGAGCGCCTAAGGGGTGAGGCGAGAAAAGAATGTACAGGCGGTGAAGCACTTCGGGCCGCTCGGCGGTCATCCAGAACTGATCGGTCCAGAAAGCTTCGGTGCGGGACTGCGCCGCCGGTGCAAAGAAAAGGTAGGTAGAATCGGGACGAACCTCCCACGCTAGCTGGCGCTGATGCTGGTAGGGTAAGAGCCTAAACACCCGCCCAGAATCCTCAAAAAATACCTGGAGGTAGCCGCCTATTGGGCTTCGGAAAAGTAGGTAAAAAGGGTCTCCCGCTAAAAACTCCGTAGTAGCGCAGCGGCTGGTGTCTAGGCAGCGCAAGGGGGTAAGGGTGAGGGGTAAGGGGGGCCTTTGGCGCGGGCGCGCCCGCCCCTGTACCTTACAAATAACCCATACGGTACCGCCCCGCACTTGGCGCTGGTACTGCACCTTGAGCGTTTGAAGCCATTCAGCTTCCACGTATTGGTCGGCTGTGAGAAAGAATTCGGTTTGAGTGTGGGCTTTTTGGCCTTCGGTGCGGTTGCGGAGGACGAGCTTGCTCGCCGCGCTTACCTGCGTGCTAAAGTGAGTTTGCAGGGCATGGAGGATGGCGCTATTGTAGGCTTGACGTTCGGCCCGTTCAATAGACCAGCCCGGCGGCACTTCTACTTCCGCTTGACCAGTAACTACCTTTTCCTGGGCCCATACCAAAAGCCCCCCGAGCCCCACCCACCGCCCTAGCCAACGCATCACTGCAGCGGGAGAAGTCGATCTACCTTATCCTGTAGGTTTTTGAGCCGCTCGCGCAGTTCTTCCCGAATCTGCTTCTTAGCCTGCTGAAGGACCTGATTGCGTGAGGCTAAGACCTTTACATTTACTTCCACATTCTTATTGGGGAGGTTGCGGTACATCTTTAAAGCGGGTTCTATGGGGCCGATAGCGGTAGCGATGATGTTTTTAGCGCCGGTGAGAAATTCGGTGACGGAGGTAGCCTCTTCGGTGTTGAGCTGAGCATTAGCGATGTTAGCTTCAATGATGGCACGTATGAAAGTTTCCAGCTGACCAGCGAGCGCAAGCTTAGCGGCTTCTAAGGCCTGCATTTCGGCGGCGGTGCGGGTCTCCGCTATGGCATTTCCGTCCGCACTTAGATACATGGCATTTCCTTCGGCATCCCGCTGGTAGAGCTTAATCCAGGTGTATTCCAGCTGTTTTTCCAGTGGGAGGGAGCCAGGGGTTACGTCAAAACCGGCTTTTTTGTAGCGTTTGGCTTCGCGACGGGCTTGTTTGATGGCTTTACGTTCAATTTCCCGCCGAGCTTCCCGCTCGGTAGTTTGGGCTTGGCCTAGCACGGCTAGGCCGCCTAAAAGTACGAGTAGGGTACGCATACTAAGGGAAGCAAAATTAGCAAATTCTATTCCAAATTTGGCCTATGGCGGAGGCGCCTTTTCTTTTGCGGGAAAAGGTGATAGACCTCGTGAGCGAGGGCTACGGCGTGCTTAAGCCCCCGAATATGCCGGTAGTGTTTGTGCCTTTTGTGATAGAAGGCGAGGAGGTGGAAGTACGCCTCACGCAGCGAAGGCGCCAGCTATGGTATGGCGAAGCGGTACACTGGCACGTTAAGGCGCCCCAGCGGACTCAGCCGGCCTGTGCGGATTTCGGGCGCTGTGGCGGTTGCCGCTGGCAAATGATGACTTATGCCCATCAGCTCCATCATAAGCGCCGCTTTGTGGAACAGGCGCTTCGCACTATCGGACGGCTTTCCATAGAGGTGCCAGCCGTAGTACCTTCGCCCTCCCCTTGGCATTATCGGAATAAAGCGGAGTACGCTTTTGGTATGGAGACCTCTGGCGAGATAGTGCTGGGTTTCCATCCACGCGGCGCCTTTGACCAGGTCATAGGCCTTCAAGCGTGCCAGATTGTACCGCCCGTTTTTGAGGCTATTCGCCAGAGCGTTTTACGGCGCGCCCGGATGGGTAAGTGGCCAGCTTACGATGCCCGTACCCATAAAGGGCTTCTACGCGGCCTTTTACTGCGCGGCACTTCCGAAGCTGTAGTAGCCCTGCTTATTCTGGCGGAGGACCGGCCTGACGTGGCGGAAGCCCTCCTCAAACCTCTCCTTACCGAAGTGCCCTCTCTAACTGGCATAGGGTATATGGCGAATCCCAAACGCAATGATAGCCTTCACGATCTTACACCCAAGCGGCTGGAGGGTCGCCTGGAGGTGGCCTTTCAAGTAGGAGGACGCACGTATTGGGTCGGCCCTAAAGCCTTCTTTCAGGTCAATCTTTCTCAGGCTGCGCAGCTTCTAGACTGGCTTCGGGCGCGTTGGCGCGCCCAGCGACCCCCCCTCTATGACCTATATGGGGGGGTGGGTTTCTTTGGGATTGGCTTGGCTGACCTTAGCGCGCGCGTGGTGCTTGTGGAGCGCCTGCCCGAAGCCGCCGAAAATGCCATCTATAACTTTAGGTACAATCAAGCCGCCTTTCCTGATACGCCTTGGGAGGTTCATGTTGGAAGCGTGGAAACTATTCTGCCTCAAATAGGCCTAGCTGAGGCGGCGGTAGCCTTAGTGGATCCGCCGCGAGAGGGTCTCCATCCAAACTTAATTCGGTTTTTGCGAGCTGCCCCTTTCGCCGAAATCTTCTACGTAAGCTGCCATCCGGCTACCCAGGCGCGCGACCTTCAAGCCCTAACCGATAGCTATGAGGTGGTAGAGGTGCAGCCTTTTGACCTCTTTCCCCACACTACCGCGGTAGAGAATATCGCCTGGCTGCGGCGAAAAAAAGCCTAATTAGCCTCTGACTCGCCTTGGGAGAGGTCAAGAAGACCTCACCTCTGGAAATTCTTGGACGGAGAGTGCCCCACTATTTGTGTTATTTTTGCTGTATGGCCTACCAAATGAACATCGCCCCCAGTGAGGTAGATAGCATTCTTCAGCGGCGTATCCTGCGCGATGGACTGGACTTAGTGATGGATCTGGAGAAAAGCCACGGCGTTTGGATTTATGATAGCAAGCACCAGCGGGAAATTTTGGATTTCTTCGGGTGCTACGCTACTATCCCACTCGGGTATAATCACCCTAAGATGTTGGAGGACAAAGAGTTTCTCCATCACCTTATGCTGGCCGCCCTAATCAATCCCACCAATGCGGACATATACACCGTAGAATATGCGCATTTCATGCGTGTTTTTGAGCGTGTGGCCATTCCGCCCTATCTCAAGTATGCCTTCTTTATCGCCGGCGGCGCTTTAGCCGTGGAGAATGCGCTCAAGGTAGCGATGGATTGGAAAATCCAAAAGAACTTTGCCCGCGGCTATCGGCGCGAGGTGGGTACAAAGGTTATTCACTTTCAGGAAGCCTTTCACGGGCGCTCGGGCTATACTCTCAGTCTCACTAATACCGACCCCGTGAAGGTGCGCTACTTTGCTAAGTTTTCCGACTGGCCCCGCATTATCAATCCCAAACTTCGCTTCCCCCTCACCGAAGAGAATCTAGCCCGCACTATAGCCGAGGAGGATTTGGCTATCCGACAAATTAAGCAGGCCTTTGTAGAACATCGCGACGATATTTGCGCAATTATCATAGAGCCCATTCAGTCGGAAGGCGGAGATAATCACTTTCGTCCTGAGTTTATGCGTCAGCTTCGCATGCTAGCCGACGAAAATGATGTGCTTTTGATCTACGATGAGGTACAGACAGGGGTGGGTGCTACGGGGAAATTCTGGGCCCATGAGCACTTCGGCCCCGAGGCTCTGCCAGACATTATCGCTTTTGGGAAAAAAATGCAGGTATGTGGCATTTTAGTTGGTCCCCGCGTGGATGAAGTGCCTACAAATGTCTTTCGTGTGCCTTCCCGAATCAACTCCACCTGGGGCGGCAATTTGGCCGATATGGTACGGGCCGATAAAATTCTGAGCATCATGGAGGAAGATAATATCGTCCAGCATGCGGCCGAGGTGGGGGCCTACCTGCGCCAGCAGCTAGAGGCCCTTTCGCAGGAATTCCCCGAGTTTATTCAAAACGTGCGTGGCCAGGGGCTCTTGGTAGCGTTTGATTTGCCTTCGCCCGCCCTGCGCGACCAGCTCGTCAAAGATGCCCTAGAAAAAGAGAATCTCCTTCTGCTCAAAGCGGGTACGCATACGATTCGATCTCGTTCAGCCCTCACGATTAGCCGGGAGGAGATTGACGAAGGCATAGAGCGGCTTACCCGGCTTTTCAGCCGATATCGGGTAGGAAAGGCGATAGCCCTCTCCTAAACCCCTCCCAGAGAGAGAACAGGTTGAATGGGCCCAAAGAGAACGGCGGCTATTTCTTAAGGCCGACGGGGGCCAGATTGAATGCGTGCAAAGGGGCTAAGGAGGGGATGGTCGGCTAAAGGGGCTTTTGGGGCTTTCAGGCTGAGGCGCCTGGCTCAGAAGGGGGGACGCTTTTACCCGGGGGAGGCGCGGTAGCTTGGGCCTTAGCGTAAAGGTCCGGGCGGCGCTGACGCGTGCGTTCCCAGCGCATCTGCTCCCGCCAGGCCTGGATGGCCTGATGATTCCCGCGCAAAAGTACCTCTGGTACCCGAAGCCCTTCAAACTCCGCTGGCCGCGTATAAACAGGGGGGGCCAAAAGCCCCTCCTGAAAGGAATCCTCCAAAGCCGAGGTACCATCCGAAAGCGCCCCAGGAAGCAGACGCACTAAACCGTCTATAAGAACTAAAGCCGGCAGCTCACCCCCAGTAAGGACGTAGTCGCCGATAGAGATTTCGCGCGTTACGAAATGCCGTATCCGATCGTCAATGCCTTTATAGTGGCCTGCGATTAGTAAAAGGCTTTGGCAAAGGGAAAGCCTATTTAGAAGCGCTTGAGTCAGAAGCTCGCCATCAGGAGTAAGTAGGATAATCTCATCATAAGTCGTCTTTTCCTTGAGGTTTCGTAGGGCCCTTACCACTACATCAATCCGAATCACCATACCAGCCCCTCCTCCATAGGGATAATCATCTATGCGCCCATTTGGGCTATAGTCGTGTAGGTTGTGGATGCCTATAGTGAAAATTCCTTTTGCTTGAGCCCTTTTGAGAATGGAAGAGCGCAGAGGCGACTCAAAAATCTCCGGCACGGCGGTTAGCACGTCTATGTGGAGCAGGGGCATCTGCCTAAGGGCCTTTGAGTAAGCTCAGTCGTGTAATGCCTAAGGCGGCAACTTCCGTACAGTTCCCTTTGCCTGAGGCTTTGATGGGGACTTTCTCTGGCTGGGTGGTAGGCGACGGCTTTCCCTTGCCCCCCCAGTATTTCTCGGAGGCCCTTCATCAGGCCTTCTCGGACCGTAGGCCAGTTATCTACGCCAAGGCATGCGATTGGGGCGGGGCGCATTGTTTGACAAACCTATGACTTTTTGCGGGGCTAAGGATACCTTTCGGCGGTGGTGAGTCTTCTCTCGCTGAGCTACAAAGACCTTTCCTGCGTACGCCCGGAAGGGTAAGGCGCTTCCGATTAGTGCAAAGGCTCAGGCTGGGGACTGAAGCAGAAACTTAGAAATGAGAAGGAGAAGTGAGGCGTAGGAGAGCGGGCACACGCTTTCCCCAAAGACAAAAGAGCGCGAGTTAGCAATCGGTTTTTTTCCTTCCTTTACGGAAAGACTCAAGCCAAATTTTTATTTACTTTCGTCCCATGCGGCATTTACTTCTCGTTGGGCTTTCGTGGGTATGGGCCCAGCAGCAGTGTGGTACGGATTTTCTCTTAGAGCGGCTTAGTGAAGTAGAGAGGGCTGCTCAGGAG
>JANXCX010000001.1 GCA_025059535.1 Bacteroidia bacterium | reverse complement strand
ATAGCAGCACTATGAGCCGCAGGTAGGGCCACACGAAAGGGGCGTAGGGATTTCCCACTGGCTTCTCGCCGCACTCATAGGGTTCAGGAGAGGGCGTGCCAGGGGCCCGCAGCCAGCGGCTTAGCTGCACCGCAACCCACCCCAGCCCAAGCCCCACCAGCCCATACGCCAGAAAGGTGAGTACCTCGCGCACCTTAGGGCGTAAAGATAGCCGAGCCCACCCGTATTAGGGTACTGCCTTCCTCTATGGCCCACTCAAAATCAGCCGACATGCCCATGCTGAGGATATCCCAAGCCAGCTCCGGATAGCGGCTTCTTAGGCGTTCAAAAAGCTGGCGCAGCGTACGAAACTCCCGCCGCACCTGCCGCTCATCGGTGGTAAGGCTGGCCATGCCCATAAGCCCGCGTAAGCGGATTTGAGGAAGGCTAAGCAAATGCTCTACCCAGCGTTCTACGTCGGCAGGCGGTATGCCATGCTTAGTGGGCTCTTGAGCAATCTTTACCTCTAATAGGCAGGGCACAGGCGCCGCAGCCCGCCGTACCAGCTCGGCCACTAAACTTTCCCTATCCAGCGAATGCAAAAGGGTAATATGCGGCAGAAGCGCTTTTACCTTATTTGTCTGGAGGTGCCCCACGAAGTGCCACTGAATGTCGGCCGGCAGGGCAGGCTTCTTGGCTAAAAGTTCCTGAACCCGATTTTCGCCGAAGAGCCGCTGGCCCTTGGCATATATGGCCAGGATAGCCGAAGGAGGCTGATTTTTGCTCACTACGAGGAGGGTGATTTCCTCGGGGCGGCGGCCACTGCGGTAAGCGGCGGCGTGCAGGCGCTCCAGCACATGCTCGTAGCTCATAGAGCTAAGAGGCCATTTGAAGCGCATAGAGGCGCGCATAAAGGCCGCCTTGAGCTAAAAGGCTTTCGTGCGTGCCCTCTTCTATGATGCGGCCTTTCTCCAGCACGTATATCCAGTCCGCATGGCGTACGGTGGAAAAGCGATGCGCAATAATCAGCAGCGTATAGGTGCGTGGTAGCGCCGCCAACGCCTGGTGTATGCGAGTTTCTGACTCGCTATCTAAGGCTGAGGTGGCTTCGTCTAAAATAAGCACCTGGGGCTGGGCATACAGGGCCCGGGCCAAGGCCAGGCGCTGCCGCTGACCGCCGGAGAACCGCTGCCCTCTTTCCCCTACTTCCGTGGCCAGCTTCTCTGGCAGGGCCTCTACAAACTCCCGCGCTTGGGCCACTTCCAAGGCCCACCACACCCGAGCTAAGTCAGGGGCTTCCCTATCCCCATACGCCACATTCTGCAAAACCGTTGTATGAAACAGCATCCCATCCTGCGGCACAATCCCTAAGAGGCGCCGATAGGCCCTCAGATCTAAGGTCCGTAGGGGCTTTCCATCCACGCGAATCTCCCCGCTGGTAGGCTGGTAAAAGCCGCAGATAAGGTCGGCTATCGTCGTCTTACCACTGCCCGAGGGCCCTACTAAAGCCACCCGACTGCCCACGGGAATGCGCAGGGAGACTTCATGAAGCACCTCCTTATCCCCATAGCGGAAACTTACCCGATCCAGCTCTATTCCCTGCTCTAGGCGCTGGATAGGTAAAGTGGCCCCCTCGTACTCCTCGGAAGGCGCCTGCTGAAGCAGAGTCTCTATACGACGAAACGAAACAATAGCCCTTTGAAAGCGCGAGATGGCCTGATTGAAGGTTTTCATAGGGCCTAAGAACTGGCCGAAAATGGCAATGAAGGTAATGAATTCAGAAGCCTTGATATCGCCACGCAGCACGGAGGCCGTCCCATAGTACAATAGGCCTAAGACTACAAGCACGCTCAGCACTTCGGTGAGGGGGGAAGCCAGCTCCATACGGCGGCGCAGGGCCGTCATAAAGCGCGTGTAGTCGGCATTGGCCTGAAGGAAGCGCGCACGCTCATGAGCCTCGCCCCCAAAGGCCTTAATCGTACGGACACCCGTAAGAAATTCGTCTATAATGCTAAGGACCGCGTCTAGCCGCTTCTGCCCTTGGTGGGCGCGACGCCGCAGCGCACGCGCCAGCCGGCTAATCATCCACCCCGTCAGCGGCAGTACAATCAAAGATACTAGCGTAAGGGGCCATGAAAGCACCAGCATAGTAGATAAATAGAAGAGCATCGTCAAAGGATCATTCACAAGATTGTAAATCGTGCCTATAGTAGCTTCCTGAATAACCTGTACATCTTGGGTAAGCAGATTTAGGACACGGCCCTTCCGCATGCGCACAAAAAACCCCATCGGCAGCTGAGTGAGGTGAGAAAAAAGATGATCGCGAAGATTCCGAATAAGCGTATTTTCATAAAAGGTCATATGCCAGGCGGCGGCATAGCGAAAAAAATTCTTGAGAAATATCGCCAAAGCTATAGCTAAGCTAAAGTATAAAAGCGCCTGAAGCGATCCCTCCCGCAGGCGGAACTGGTAGAGCTGATAGAAAAGGTACTTCTTCCAGGCTTCTACCGAAAGGCTTGAAGGTAAGGAAGCTGGCTCGGCCGCCTGCGCAAAAAGAATCTCCAAAAAGGGAATAAGCAGAGTCAGCGAAAAAATGTTGAAGAAGTTGAAGAGAATCATCAGGAGGAGGGCGATTAGGAGGTAGCGCCGGACCGGCAGGCCGTAATGGAGGATTTTACCTACTTCTCGCACTATTCAAAGTTAGGCCAAGCCGTATATTTACCGCGTGCGGCTTATGCTATATGTGCCCTACCTCTATGGCTTAGGCCTAATGGGTGTAGGAGTCTGGGTGGGCCTAACTCAGCGGAACTGGCGCGCCTTCTGGCCGCTAATGGTGCTCGCCGAAATAGCCCGTCTGGCCTATGTGCAATTTCTTATAAGTAATTTTGGCAATCCGATCTATGCTTTTTCTCGAGGTCAAGCGGCATTCGCGGACTATCAGGGGCTTTTGGTGTGCATGGGGATTATGGGATCGAGTACCTTAGGTGGAGGTGTCTGGTTCCTTCTAAGGAGGCGCTTCTGGCCCGGCGGCTTTCTGAGTATTTTCTCTGGCCTGTGCCTGCTGGCCAGCCTACTCCTATGGGGGATGCTATGAGGGCAACCTACAATTCCGGAAAACTTCGTATATTTGCGCCACATCGCGGGGTAGAGCAGTGGTAGCTCGTCGGGCTCATAACCCGAAGGTCGTGGGTTCGAATCCCACCCCCGCAACATATACCTTGCACACATTCAGAGGGAGTCTCTTTGTAGGGGTATTACTCCTATGTTACGCCTGCAAAAAGGAGTATAAGGAGTGCGTAGAAGGTACGTGTGGCGAATACGAGCAGCGGGGGCAGTGTGTGGAGGGAAAATGCGTTTGCCACCCTGAGTATCAAGGACGCTACTGTGAAATGGGTAACCCGCCCTTCAAAGCGGCTGTAATTGATAGCGTAGCTGTTTTCCATTACCCCGGGAAAAAACCCAATGGGAAGGGATGGGATGAAAACTGGGCAGATATGTTTGATGACTATCCTCCTGAGCTCAAGGTGGGTATACGAAGGGAAATCGCACCGCCGCAGGATTGGGACGGCCTTACCTCGTCTCACGACCTCCGAGAGGGAAGTCCCTACCCTATCGTGTTCAGAGATAGTTTGTCCGTCATCAGGCCTGAGCAGAAGTATGTAATAGCCCTTTTAGATGAGGACAGAGGAAATCCCCCCGATGTCATGTGGAGTTGGGGAGGCTATTTCTTTCCTCAGCTCACGCGCGGTCTCCCTGCCGTAGTGGACCTGCGTCAGGATACCCTCCTCATGCTTCGTTTGTGGATCAGGTACCATTTCTGAGAGGGAGCGGATCATTAGTCCAAAAGTAAAGGGAAGAGCACACCGCCGCCAGCCTCCTTAGAGAAATTTTCATCCATGCCGAGAGAGGAGGGATAATTCCAAGCAGAATTCGCAATTTTGCCTAAGGCTTGACTATTTGACGTGAGGCAACCCTCGTAGGGCCGAAGCAGTAGCCCCCGCAGACTTATAACGCCAAGATTGCATTTCAAAATCCGTGCCTACCAGTAGCGTAGCTCAGGAAAAAGGTACGAGCGGACGTAATCTTCTATGCCTCTCTCTAAAGAGTAAAAGGGCTCTACATAGCCAGCCTGGCGCAGCTTCGTCATTTCAGCTTGCGTGAAGTACTGGTAGCTGTCCCGAATATCAAGGGGCATATCTATATATTCTATGCATGGGGGACGACCCAGCGCAGTAAAAAGAGCTTCGGCTAACTCTCTAAAGCTGCGCGCCTGGCCAGTACCCAAGTTGTAAATCCCCGAAGCCGCCCCACTCTGCCAGAACCACACCAGCACCCGCACGACATCCTTTACGTAGATAAAGTCCCGCTTCTGCTCGCCATCCGCATAATCGGGGCGGTGCGAGCGGAAGAGGCGGATTTTTCCGGCTTCTTGGATTTGGCGAAAGCCGTGCCAGGCCACACTAGCCATACGGCCCTTGTGGTACTCATTGGGGCCGAAGACGTTGAAGAACTTGAAGCCAGCCCAGCGGGGTGGTGTCTGCGTCTGGGCTACGGCCCACAAGTCAAAGGCGTGCTTAGAACGAGCATAGGGGTTGAGCGGGCGCAGCTGCGGCAGGAGGGCCTCGACGTCCGAAAAGCCCATCTCACCCCCGCCATAAGTAGCCGCAGAAGACGCATAAAAGAAAGGCACCTCGGCCGCCGCCGCCCACTGCCATAGACGCTGCGTATAGCTGAGATTTAGCTCGGTAAAAATCGCTTCCGCCTTAAGGGCAGTGTCGGTGCGTGCGCCTAAGTGAAAAATCACTGCCAAATCTGGCTTCTCCATAGTAAGCCACTCAAAAAGGGCTGTACGCGGTACGGTTAGCCGGTAGCGCTTAGTGGCCCAGTTGGGCCGCCTATCTGGGCGGCTGAAATCATCCACCAGTATGAGCTCTGTATAGCCCAACTGATTGAGGTAAGCGGCTAAGGCGCTCCCGATAAAACCCGCCGCACCCGTGAGGAGGATCATTCTAATAGGCCGTGGAGGGCCTGCCAGGTAAGGCTCAGCGCCGCCCCCGTAGCTCGCGCTAGAACCGCACCTCGGTCGCCCGGAAAGACAAATCGCTTAGTCCAAGTGCGCTGAGGCGTAGCGATCCCGAACCAGACGGTACCGACGGGTTTCTCCGCCGTGCCCCCCGTAGGCCCCGCAATACCAGTCGTGGCTATTCCAATCGTGCTGCCGAGGGCTTTTCGGACGCCTTCCGCCATCTGCTGGGCTACGGTAGCGCTTACCGCGCCTTCTTGGGCCAAGGTGGCCTCGGATACGCCCAGGAGGGCCACCTTGGTAGAATTGGCATAAGCCACTACGCTGCCCAGAAACACCTCCGAAGCCCCTGGCACATCTACGAGGGCGGCCGCCACATGCCCTCCCGTGCAGCTTTCGGCCGTAGCTAAGGTCATTTGACGCTCCTTAAGGTAGCTCAAGAGGGCTTCGGCCAAGGTAGTGTCCCCTTCCGCATAAAGGTATTTTTGAATAAGCTGGCGCAGGCTTTGCACGGCTTGGGCAAAGGCGGTGGCATCCGCCTCCGCTGGCGCCCGCAGATGCAGCGAAACGCCCTCCCAAGAAGGATTATAAGCCAGCCGGAAGGCGGAGGGTAGGGCCTTCTCCCACTCGGCGATAAGAGAAGAAAGGCGACTTTCGGAAATCCCTGTCGTGCGAAGCGTAGCCTGGAAGGGCGGACGAAGGGGAAAGCGCGCCAGAAGGCGAGGCTGCACATGCGCCCGCCAAATAGCCTGCAGTTCCAGAGGAGGTCCCGGCAGCGCAGCCACTATACGCCCTTCCAAATCCCAATAGAGCGCTGGAGAGAGCCCCACAGGATTTAGGAGCGCCATACCCCGAGCGGGCGCTAGGGCATAGCGCTCTAAAAAAGGTAGGACGGCCACGCCGCGTCCAGCCAACTGCGCCCGTAGGTGCTCTAAAACCACTGGCGAAACCTCCAGGCGGTCCCCTAAAACTTCGGCCCACACCTCGGCCGTAAGATCATCCGAGGTATGCCCTAAACCGCCACAGGAGAGGATAGCCTGAGCCGAGGAGGCCAGCGCCCGCTGAAACTGCGCCCGCAAGGCCGCCCGATCATCGGGCACCATTACTATCTCGGCTACCGTGAAGCCCAGCGCCGAAAGCTCCCGAGCGAGAAAAACGCCATTTTTATCTGCCAAGCGCCCCTGCGTCAGCTCGCTTCCAATCAGAAGAAGGTGCGCCTCAGGCATGCGATTGAAGCTGCGCGTAGTCGGCAAGAAACTGGGCAAGACCCTTTTCCGTGAGGGGATGGCTAAAAAGCTGCTGCATTACAGCGAAGGGCATAGTGGCGCAGTCCGCCCCGGCTAAGGCTGCCTCCAGCACATGGCGCGGATGCCGGAGACTGGCTGCCAAGAGCTTGGCCGGCAGCTTGTAGGTATCCAGAAGCTGGCGAATCGTACGCACCAGCGCCATCCCTTCGTGGCCGATGTCATCCAGCCGCCCTACAAAAGGACTGAGGTAGGTCGCCCCCGCCTTAGCTGCAATAAGCGCCTGAATCGGCGAAAAAATTAGGGTACAGTTTGTGCGGATGCCTTCGGCGCTCAAGGTCCGAATCGCCCGCACGCCATCAGGGAGAAAGGGAATTTTGACCACGATATTGGGAGCGAGGCTAGCCAGCTGGCGCCCCTCCGCTACCATATCGGCGTACGATACGCCGATAACCTCGGCGCTGACTGGGCCTGGCGTCAACCGGGCAATCGCTTGGTAATGGGCCGCAAAGTCCCGCACGCCGGCCTTCGCCATAAGGGAGGGATTGGTCGTTACCCCGTCCAGAATCCCCCAAGCCGCCGCCTGCTCTATCTCTGCCAGCTGCGCCGTGTCCAAGAAAAACTGCATGCGGCAAAGGTACCTACTTTTGAGCCGCCATGCGCTTTTCCGTAATTGTACCGGTCTTCAATCGCCCTGAGGAGCTCCACGAGCTTTTAGACTCGCTTACCCAGCAAACCTGGCGGGACTTTGAGGTCATCGTCGTAGAAGATGGCTCCACGCATACGGCCCAGGCCGTGGTGGAGCGGTTTGCCGACAAACTAAACTTACGCTACCTGAAGCAGCCGAATAGAGGTCCGGCGGCGGCCCGAAACGCTGGCGCGTCCCAAAGCCAAGGCGAATATGTAATCTTTCTGGACTCCGATTGCTTTTGCCCGCCCCCTTACCTGGCTACCCTAGCCGAGCGGCTCCAGCAGGAGGAGTTAGATGGGTTTGGCGGGCCGGACACGGCGCACCCCAGCTTTACCCCTATCCAAAAGGCCATTAGCTACGCTATGACCGGGTACTTTACCACGGGGGGCCTGCGTGGACGCCCCAGCTATGGCGCCGATAAGTTCTTACCGCGCAGTTTCAATATGGGAGTAAGGCGGGAGGCCTTTTTCGCCGTAGGCGGCTTTGAGGAGAGTCTGCGCTTCGGTGAGGATATAGACCTGAGCCTGCGCCTGCGCCAGGCGGGCTATCGGCTGCGCCTTATTCCCGAAGCCTGGGTGTATCACCGGCGCCGCACCCACTGGTGGGCCTTCTTCAAGCAGGTCTATAACTCAGGGATGGCCCGCTGGTATCTCACCGAACGGCACCCCCACAGCTTAGCCATAATTCACCTCCTTCCTAGCGCCTTTGTAGGGGGGGTAGGACTAATGGTAGGCTTAGCCCTGTGGCGGTGGGTTTTCCTCCTGCCGCTGGGGGGGATAGCCAGCCTCTGGCTGGGGGAAGCCCTCCTGCGCTATCGCTATCCGCTGCCTACAGCGCTTCTCTGCCTGTGGGCCAGTTTCCTCCAGCTGAGCGGTTATGGCTTAGGGTTCATCCATGCCTTCCTCCAACGGCGTATCCTGAAGCGCCCGCCGCGCCACGCCTTCCTGCGCCGATTCTATGGCTAAAAATAAAAAGCGCTTGACGGCACAAGCCGCCAAGCGCAAATAAAGGGGGGAGGCTTCTATTCCTTCCAGATAAGGCGGGTGCGCAGGGCGTCCCCTTGCTCCACGCGTAGGAGGTAAGGCCCCGCCGCCAGGTCGCTTAGGCTAAATTGAAGCTCTATCAGGCCAGTCTCCGCGGGGGTAATAGGGCGCTCGCGGACGACCTGGCCCAGCGCATTCCACAGGCTGACACGTATGGGCTCCAGGCTATTTACCCAGAAACGCACGGTAAGGGCGCCTGTGGTGGGGTTCGGAAAGGCTTCCAGCCGCTCTAAGCTTACGGGGGGAGCCTCCCGACGCAGCTCTAACACATTACTATGAATCTCCGCCCCTTCGCTCGTGTGGATGCGCAGGCGGTAGAAGGAGGAGCCCACCGGTGGGTCTAACCGCACCGCCTCCCGAACCTCCCGTTCAAAGCGCCGCCATGGGGCTAACGCTTCGGGCGTACGCCCCACTTCTACCACGAAGTAGGACACCCGTGCCCCCTCTTCGGTCACATCCCAGCGCAGGTGATGGCTACCATCGGCCCGCACCGCCCCCTCCCAGCGTAGGAGATACACAGGTAGAGGCTGTGGGCTCTGCCCGGTGCCAAAGTCCGAAAAGCCCGACATCCCTGGGCGGGATACTGTGGCCGCACTACCATTCGCATGGCAGCCGGGATTTTGGATCACCCAGCCCGTACCAGTATTCTTCAGCACGCCAAACTGCGACGCCCCTGCACAAGGCGTAGCCCCGGTATTGTAGAGGGTCAGGGTATAGGCGCCGCTGGTAGTCAGCTGCGTAGTGAGATCAGCCGCATAGGCATTTATCGTCCAGTAGCCATTATTCAGCATCTGGCAGCTGTGATATTGGGCGCCGCATTCGGCAGTGGGGTTGGGTGGAGTAGGCGGGACGCCCCCCCAGTTATTGAACCACGCTAAGAGATTATGCACCCCTGGCACCGCCGTGAAATTCACCGTCGCTCGCTGGTAGGAGCTCGTCCCGACGGGGAAGTCATAAGCCCCTGGAGCCCCATCAATATACCGCCGCAGACGCCCTTGCACATAGCTATTGACATTGCCCGAAGTGACGGCATTCGTGGCGGGATTCGTTACCCGCACCTC
>JANXCX010000021.1 GCA_025059535.1 Bacteroidia bacterium | reverse complement strand
GCGCCAGCGCCGACGGCGCTGGCGCACCCTCTTGATCAGGTTCTTACAAGGTAACGTTTACCGCTGGCCGGTCATCCACTTGCACCGAAGCCACTCGATCACAAGCCTCGTTACCATAAGGATCAAAATTCACACGAACTGTGCGATTATCCGTACTTACCTGCCAGATGCCCCGAACTGGCACACGAAAGATACAACTTCCTACTACCTTTAGCGCTTGCAGCGTCTGGGTAGTGAAAGGACGGCCCCGACGAGTAGTCCCCCGGCCATTACCCTCTATCAGCCAAATATCGTCCCACCGCTGCCAGGTATTTTGACCGGCGGTCTGCCGGTAGGTCCTTTCGGCACGCCATTCTATAGTCCCATCAGGAGTAACCACCCTATGTAGCCGCACGGTATCTCGTATAACGCGCTCACCATTCGCGTTTATACCCTCGTGGAAAAGAACCTTTTCCACAATGTGCTGGTTGTCATTTACAAAATAGTTGTCGGTAGTGATATAGGCACGGGCGCCCGCTTCCCCCCATGTGGTTCCTGAAAAATCCACTATTACCTTGCCTCGCCTATAAACGCCATCCCGGCATAGGCAATTAGTTGGCCCGAAATCAATCACTAAGCGGCGCCGCTGGCTATCGTAGGTAACATTGGCGCAGCGTGGGAGGAAGGTAGAGTCGCTTTGAGCCTCCCGCCGAAGGCTACCTACCTCACCCTGATTATCCACCGCATCCGTAAGGTAATTTTGCTCACCCGTCACACGTGCATTATCCGCCGCTACCTCCTGATAGACTGCGGGGTCAAAACGCTCCCCAAAACGCTCCTTTTTTCGGCAACTGCCCAAGAAAATAGCGGCTATAATGCCGCTCCATACAGCTAGTCTGCTCGGCTTACGCATAGAAGGAGCAAATTTACGACTCCTTTCCGAATACAAGGTTTTTCTCCGAATCCCAACCGCAAGCAGCGATTGAGAACTTTGCAAGGACAAGGTACGCTTAGCCGCCCTATTCCTCCGCACCCTCCTATCTCAAAGCAAACTCAAAGTGCGTGACGCCTGACAGGACTCAAGCCAGAGCAAACCCACCCAGGGAAGCGTTGCAAATGCAAAATAGGATAGATATATTTACAATTTGTATGCGAAAAGGAAATCTCCTCCTATTAGGGCTTTTAGCTGGCTTGCAGGCCCAGCAAACGTGGATCCGCTGCGGCACTATGCAGGCAGATAGCCTGATGCGCGCCCTATATCCCAACTGGCCGAAGCTAGAGCTTTACGAACCGCTTATCAAGGAGAAAGTAGCCGAGAAAAAGGCCCTTTTGGAACGCACACGGGTAATTGGAGAGGTATACCGAATTCCCGTCGTAGTGCACGTAATCCACAATGGCGAACCTCTCGGCACGGGTACTAATATCCCGGAGGCCAATATCTATCACCAGATAGAGGTACTCAATGAGGATTTTCGTCGCCGGCCGGGGACGCCGGGCTGGAACAATCACCCGAGGGGGGCGGATGCGCGGATTGAATTCGTCCTTGCTAAAAGGGACCCAAATGGCAATCCTACTACAGGGATCGTGCGATGGAATCGGAATACCCAAGGATGGGCTGCCCCGCCCTATGGCGTAGCCTACATGGATGGAACCATAAAGCCTGCTACGCAGTGGGATCCGAACCGCTATCTAAATATCTGGGTGGCTAATCTGGCGGGTGGGCTACTGGGGTATGCGCAGTTTCCCGATGCCTCTGGCCTGCTGGGCCTGCCAGGCGATCAAGGTATGGGACCTTGTAACACGGCAGCCAATACCGATGGGGTCGTTATACTAAGTAGTGTCTTTGGCAGTGCCTTGAAGGGCTCCACGGGTCTTAACGCCCCGTATCATTTAGGGCGTACGCTCACCCACGAAGTAGGCCACTGGCTAGGCCTGCGTCACATATGGGGAGATAATGCGACGGCAGGGGATTGCACCCCCGATGACTTCTGCGACGATACCCCTCTGTGTAGCGATCCCCACTATGGGTGCCAGGCCAATCCTCCCTCCTGCATCCCAGGCGTGCGACGCATGATAGAAAACTACATGGACTACTCAGATGACGCCTGCATGAATCTATTCACTCTGGACCAAGTCTTACGCATGCGGGTAGTATTGGAATACTGCCCCCGAAGGCGAAGCCTTATTACTTCCCCAGCCCTTGTACCGCCTGCTACTACCGACGCCGCTCTGATTGAGCTACCTGTCCCCCAAGATCTCTGTCCCGGCACTTACACAATTCTCACTACCCTGCGCAATAACGGCACCAGTACTCTCACCAGCATCCCCGTCGCCTATAGAATCAATAATGGCACTTGGCAGACACAGACTTGGATAGGCAATCTAGCTGGCGGCGCTACGACTTCTTTCGGTCTCTCAAACATCAACCTAACCACGCCAGGCGAGTATACCTTCACCGCCTGTTCTAACCTAGCCAGTGACCCTGACCGTACAGAGGACACCGTTACCACGCGCTTCGTGGTACATAATGGCTTTTACCCCCTGTATGAAACTTTTGAGCATGGCTGGGAGGGTCAGCCTATCCCGCCAAACCTATGGCGCGTGGTAAATCCCGACAACGACTGCTTCACTTGGCGTCCAGCTCACTGCACGGGTAGCAGCGGTCAGCGCACCATCGCCATGTATGTGAATTGCTGGGCCTATAGCCAAACAGAGCGGCGAGATGAACTATATACCCCTCTCATAGACCTGACTAACGCTCCGATGGGGGTACAGTTGAGCTTTGACGTAGCTTATCGCCGGTATGATAATACAAGTAACGATGAATTAAGAGTAGAAGTAGCTACAAATTGCGGTACGAATTGGATAGCGACACCTATCTTTCAACAATCTGGCGCCGCCCTCGCCACAGGCGGCAATACCACGGCGCGCTTTGTACCCACCGCCGCTGGGGAATGGCAAACCCGCACGGTGAATCTGAACAGCTATATAGGACAGCGCATTCGCCTGCGTTTCGTTACAATTAATCGGTATGGCAACTGCATCTGGATAGATAATGTGCGCCTTACCCATCAACCGATGGTGGCTTGGGCCGATTCAGGTCAAGTTATTCGGGAAGAGCTCAGCTGGCCTCTATTAGCTGGCGACTGTCGCCGCTATCGAGACATACAGATACCGGTACAGATATCCGCCGCCCCCTCCGCTAATGTAACCGTAGCGATAAGTGCCGCTTCTACCAGTACAGCCCGAAATGATATAGATTTCGCTATTCAGACCCCTACTCTAACCTTCCCGGCGGGTAGCACTACCCCTGTCAATGCAATCCTACGCGTCTTTGATGACCAGGCCATAGAGCCCCTTCGTTATGCTGACCTTACCCTCACGATCCTCAGCGGACCTGCTACGGTAGCGCTAAACCGCCAGACTTACCGGCTCTGGATAGAAGATAACGACTTCTTTCCGCCCGAAGTGATCCTTTATCAGCAGGACTTTGAGACGACGCCCACGGGGTTTACCGAAGTTATCATAACCCCTGGCAGTAACCGATGGACGCGCGGCCCAGGGGCCAACATGGGTTCGGGAAATGCCCTATACATCTCCAATAATCCAGCTGGAAACCCGCCACCCCACCAGTATACCCCCACTTCCGTTAGTCGCGTCGCCGCCGTATCCCCTGCCATAAATACTACGGGGGCTACAGACCTAGTTTTGGCTTTTGATGTGCTCGGGGGTGGAGAATATACCTCGCCTAACCTCCAAGATTTTGGACGACTCTTTTATTCTACTACTTCGGCTACCAGTGGATTTCAGCCGGTGATAGGCTGCGCTTGGACTGCTAACACCTGTCTCCTTGCAAGCATGCCGCGCGCCCAAAGCCTGTACGGCTACCCCAATCAGGTAAGACGGATTGTGGTACCGCTTCCCCCCGGCACCTGGAATCAACCTAACCTCTGGCTAGCGTGGCGATGGGATAATGACGGAAATAATACTGGAATGCAGCCGCCCATCGCCATAGATAACATCGTGCTCTACGGACGCCGAACGCCAAATATTGAAAGCTCCCTAGCCTCAACCACCGTTTACTGTGGCCCAGGAGACTCTTTGTATGCCTACAGTAGCGCGGATGGCGAGCTAATGCTGTGTTGGGTAAATCAGGGTACGGCAAATTATGGGTGCACTCAGATTCAGATAGACCGAGTGGGGACCTCGGCCCAAGCTCTACGCCCCCTCCACACTGCCGCTCAATATGTGACGGATAAGACTTTCCGCCTCCTTCCAACGGCTAATGTGGCTAATCCTTACACCATTACCCTTTATTACACTAACGCCGAGGTGAACGGCTACGAGACAGCCACAAGCCAAAGCTGGACTTCTGGCCCCTATGTGGTCAAAACGGCGGGCAGCATCGCCAGCGAGTATGGAGCACCCTTCCCTACCTACCAGCTCAGTTCAGTCCGCGCCGTAGGTTCGTATGGTACCACTGGGCGGTGGATACGGGGTAGTTTTGATCAGCTGTCTGGGTTTGCGGTGGGGGCACCGCCGCCCCTTGCCTATAAAGATAAAACTCAAGCCCCTGAATCTCACCTCCCTACCACCTTTTGGATGCGCTCACCCCTCACGAGCGAAGCAATCGTAGGAGCGGAAGCGGCATTCCACCAGCTCCAGCTGAAGACCCTAGAAGGCAAGGTGGTGTGGGCGGTGTCTGGCGAGTTTCAGCAAGGGCAATACGTATTTCCAGCCCCTTCTTTGGCGCCAGGGGTATATGTTGGGCAGTGGATGGGGCTTAGAGGAGAGGTTTTAGCGCAGCAGAAAGTGCTGGTACTCCCTTGAGCTGGAGCCCTGAGGCGAAGGCTGTAGGGAGCCTAGCAGGCAGAGCTAAGATTTCCTCCTTACCCTATAGGTGCATCAAGGTATTTCAGTAAAAACTACTAGACCCGCTGCTCAAACAGGGTAAAAAAGGTAGGATATACGACCTGTCTCGGGGCCTCTTGGGCCTAAGAGGCGCGTCCCCTCACCAGCGTACCTATCTGCTGAGCCAATCCTAAGATTTCCATGGGAATAACCCATTTAGTGGAGGTAGATTGGCCCAGGTTTTTGAGCGTTTCTAAATATTGGAGGGTGAGGGCATTTTGGCTAAGCTGGCTGGCCGCCTCGTTGATTTTTTGGAGGGCTAGGGCGTAGCCCTCGGCCGCTAATAGCTGAGCCTGACGCTGGGCTTCCGCTTGAAGGATGAGGGATTCTTTCTGGGCTTCAGCCTCTAGGATACGTGCAGTTTTTTCGCCCTCTGCTCGTAGGATTTGGGCCTGCTTCGTACCTTCGGCTTCCGTTACCATAGCCCGCCGATTGCGCTCAGCCGCCATCTGCTTGGTCATAGACTCTTGCACCTCGGCCGGAGGGAGAATCTCTTTGATTTCCACGGCATTTACTTGTACACCCCACCGATGCGTTACTTCATCCAGCTTGACGCGCAGTTTTTGATTGATTTCATCTCGCTTAGAAAGGACATCGTCCAGGGCTATATCTCCTATGACGGCGCGCAGCGTCGTAGTAGCCAATCCCTCAGTAGCCTGAAAAACATTTTGCACATTCACCACCGAGGCTAAAGGATCCACAATCTGAAGATAAATGAGGAAGTCAATGGATATAGGGGCATTATCCCGCGTGATGCAGGTCTGCTTAGGAATCTCCATTATACGCTCGCGCAAATCTACCCGTATGGGCGTATCTATGATAGGAATTACTATGACTAGGCCTGGGCCTTTTGCCTGAGGCAGAGCCCGACCCAGGCGTAAAACTACCAGGCGCTGATACTCTGGGAGTACCAGGATACTGTAATACAGCGCTATTAGGGCGAGTACGAGAAGGATGTAAGGCAAGTATCCATCCATGGGCACAAAGGTAGAAGGAATGTCAGATCATTCCACCATCTATGACGAAGACTTGGCCGGTGATGTAGGCGGCTTGGTCTGAGAGGAGAAAGGCGCAGAGGGCCGCTACTTCCTGCGGCTCACCCAGCCGACCGAGCGGGATTGTCTTGCGCCATTCCTCAGCCGGCAGATTCGCCGTCATATCCGTGCGAATAAAACCCGGTGCAATCGCATTCACCCGAATGTTACGGGAGCCTATTTCCCGCGCTACGGAACGGGTAAAGGCGATAAGGCCAGCTTTGGCGGCTGCATAGTTAGCCTGACCCGGATTGCCCTGAAGCCCTACGATAGAACTAATATTCACAATGCTTCCACTACGCTGGGCCAGCATCGGCTTGAGTACAGCTTTAGTATAGAGGAAAGGCCCTTTGAGATTTGTATTAAGCACCGCATCCCATTGGGCTTCTGTCATGCGCAGGAGAAGGTTATCTTGCGTAATCCCAGCGTTATTGACTAGTCCATCTAGGCGCTTCCACACCTGAAGGATGTCATTTACAATAGCTTCGGCTCGCTTCGCATCGGTAACGTCGGCCTGATAGCTGCGCAGGCGCTCGGGGGCTTGAGCTACGAGGGTCTCAGCGAGTTCCTGAGAGCCACGGTAGGTAAAGGCTACCCGCCCCCCAGCCGCCAGTACGGCTTCTACGATAGCCCGCCCTATACCTCGGGTGCCGCCCGTTACGAGAATCGTTTTGCCTTCCAGCGTAAACATACCGCAAACCTACGCGTTTAGCCACGCAATTCTTCCGCCAGGCCTTCGGCTTCAAGGCGCTGACGCAGAATTTTCATCGCCCGACTTAGTTGGGATTTTACGGTGCCTACGGGAAGGCGTAGGCGTTTGGCCACCTCTTCCACCGAGAGGTTTTCCCAGAAGCGCAACTCCACCGGCTGGCGGTAATGGTCAGGCAGTTCCGAAAGATACCGCAACAGCACCTGGCGAAGCTCGGCTATATCGCGCTGGCGATGAAGCACATCCTCTCCTAATACATGGACGACGATTTCGTAGCTTTTCCACTCTTCCTCTTCTACTTGGAGAGGTTCTACGCGAGCTTTAGGCCGCCGGCGCAGATAGTCCATAGTAAAGTTTATCACACAGCGCACTAGCCAGGTTCGGAAGCTACCCCGGCTGGTTTCGTAGCGCTGGAGCACCCGAGGGAGTTGATCCATAAGGAAATCATGGGCGATATCGCTGGCCTGCGCACCGATATCTTCCCGCAACAGCTGGGGGCCGCTATATTGAAAAAGGTAATAGCGGCAGGTTTTGACGATAAGGGTATAGTACCTATTCACTAAAAGGTTATAGGCTTCTTCGGCTTGTGGCCCAGAGGCTCTATAAACGGACACTAGTTCCTGGTCGCCACATGCTTCTAAATTCAAAGCCATTAGGGGTTAGGCAAAGATACACCAGGTAGTTTTGCGGAGCTGGGCCCCGACAAGATAAGTCCCTTGGAGAAGTACTAAAGGCCAATCTAAAAGAATTACGAGCCAGCTGAGAGGGGCTCGGAAAAGCCGCAAAGCAAGGCTTTTAGCCAGCGGTGGGAAGAGAAGGGCTATACTGGCTGAGGGGGCCCAAGGGAGGAGGGGAAGGATCGCTACCTGCAGAAAGGGAAAAATGCCCAGGCTCAACCGCAAGCCCCAAGGGTAATGGCGAGCTGTCTGCAGGTGGCGCCATTTGCGTTGGACGGCCTGAAGGAAAGTAGAGGGTGCGGCAGAGAAGGTACAGGCGGGACTGAGCCCTACCCACTGAGACGGAATAAGTTGCAAGGTAAGGTCATCATCCCCTGACAGTTCGCCCCGCCAGCGGTAAAGCGCAAGGGCCAGCCACTTTCGACGTACCGCCCAGCCGCGCCCGGTAGCCATATACGGGAATCCTAAAGCGGCCCGACCTAAGGCCTCTACTTGGACTAAGGCGGCCTCGTAGGCCGCCAGCCAGCTGGCTAAGGTGCCTTGAGGGACCAACCAAGCGGGGGCAATTATAGCTTCGTAGGGCGCTTGTAGGGCCTTTTGCATTTGGGTCAGCCAGGGCGCACTCCCCCAGGTATCATCGTCGCGCAGAAGGCACCAGTCGTACTGGGCCGCTGCACAGGCCCGCCATAGGGCATACTTCTTAGGACTCCAGCCTGAGGGGATAGGTGTGGCCTCTACCCAGCGTAGCGGCAAGCGCTCCCCCCACCGTTGTATAAGGGGCTTGTACTCGCTTAGGGGCCGTCCCACCGCCAGTATAACCTCCCAGTTTCCTTCAGCTGGCCACTGGCTTAGCTCCTCAAGGAGGGCCGCCATCGTTTCGGGCGGACGGTGGGTAGCAATAAGGAGCGAAAAAGGTGCCCCCCCTCCTTTGCGCTTTAGCAGACTGACCTTCCGCCACCAGGCTAAACCCAAAATAAGCCAATACAGCGCTACCACTGCAGAGAAGCCATATATTAATCTAAATGACCAAAGGTGTAGGGGGGCTTCTTCTCCTGGGAGAGGTGGCATTAGCGTGGGGATTTTGGGCCCATCGCCGCATTAACCGCCTGGCCGTATTTGCCTTGCCAGAGACGCTTTTTGCTTTCTATCGGCCTTATGTTGAGTACCTTACGCGCGCCGCTACTAAGCCAGATGAGCGGCGGGGGCTTTTTCCCGAGGAAGCGCCGCGCCACTATATAGATTTGGACCAATATCCCGCTGAAGTGCCCCATACTTGGGCCGAAGCGGTGGCTCAGTTGGGTGAGGATAGCCTCCAGCAGCATGGCCTCCTCCCATGGCATTTGGAAAAGGTATTCTGGGAACTTGTAGAGGCGTTTCGCCAAAGGGCTACCCCCCGCATCCTCAAACTCTCCGCCGAGATAGGCCATTACCTGGGGGATGCCCACGTACCGCTGCACACCACTGCAAATTACAACGGCCAACTTACCGGTCAGCATGGGATACATGCCCTGTGGGAGTCCTTCTTGCCTGAGCAATATGGGGAAAGTTACGATTACTGGGTAGGTTCTGCGAGACTATGGCGGGCACCGCGCGATAGCTTTTGGCATATCATTAATGAAAGCCATCGCTTAGTTCCGCTTGTACTCGAGGCAGAGCGGGAAGCCACCCAGAGGGTAGGCGAAGGGCGGAAATTTACCTACCGCCCTCGGGGTCAGCAGACGGTTCGCACGTATTCGGAAGCGTTTTTAGCCGCTTACCATGCCCAACTGGGGGGAATGGTAGAGCAGTGCCTGCGTCAGGCTATTTACCGGCTAGCCTGCGTGTGGTATTCAGCCTGGCACAAAGCTGGACAGCCACCGCTACCTACCGACCTATCTCCCGTAGAGGAAGAAGAGATTCCTTCGGACTCGCTTTGGACCGACCCACGCTGTGGGGTCTCTATGGGCTGCCTTGGGCCTTTTACGCCAAGGGACTACCTCACAGCTCAGCCCTATCCCGCCATCCCGACCATACCTGGGCTACAATCCATCCCACGACGAAGCCTCCTATATGAGCCCAAAAGGCTACGCCGCCAGCCTCGCCGATCCGCCACCCACTCCACTTATCCAATAGCCCTTCTATAACCTGCAGTACAAACCACAGGCCTAAAAAGAAGCGGCTGGACAGCGTCGTGAAATACAGAGGCGGCACCCAAGCTAAAATCTGCGCTCGCGGAAAAAGCACCAGATAGGCGCCCATGATCCCTGAGATAGCGCCCGAGGCTCCTACCACAGGTACCTCCGAGTGGGCATAGAGATAGCCATGTAGCCCAAGTGCACCCAAGCCCGATAGCCCGTACAGCACAAGAAAACCCAAACGGCCCAGCGCATCCTCCACATTATCGCCAAATACCCACAGAAACCACATATTTAGCAGCAGATGCAGCCAGCTGCCATGCATAAACATAGAAGTAATAGCCCGCTCTAGCGAGAAACCTTCTGCCGGTAAATACCCTAACTGGAGAATAACTTGCTCAAAGGGAATATCACCGGTGGAATATTTCCAAAATAGGCCTACATTGGTGCCAATTAGGAGAACGGTAAAAAGAGGCAGGCTGCGGGAAGGATTTATGTCGCGCAGGGGAATCATACCAGATTTTCCTTATCACGGCTTTCTATCGTGAGCCTAAGGGCTTGCACCAGCACGAAACAAAGGTAAAACGCAGAGGGCAATGAGCTTCCTACAGATGAAGTTCGGAGCTTCCAACAAGGCGTTCTGAGCGACTTAGCTAAATCGGAGGTGGCGGCTCTATCAGAGGGCGGGAGTGGCTGCATGGTTTCGTTATAGAATGGGATTCGGCGCCTTTAGCATCCTAAGGCTAGCGGAGAGGCCTCAGAAAATCTGCGCGCCGGTAAAGCAGCCGATCCATGGTATAGCGTCCGATAACATAGCAGAAATAGGGCGAGTGCCACAGCCGCACATAGTAATGGAGTGGACTATTAGGGTGGAGATAGAGGCTCCAGTGATACACTTTACCCGACCATAGTTCCAAGCGCATATCGGCGAAGGTAGGCAGATCCGCTAGCGAGTCGGGCGACACGAGGTCATCCGCATAAAAGGGGCCGCTATAGGCCAGAAGGTACTCACTGAGCCGCGCCGAGTCTAGGGCTTCACCGCTGGCTAGCTGCCAAGGTGTATTTGGAGCTAGCCGTTCTAAGCGCCAGCTCTCTTGAGGTTTGCCGAAGTAATCCAACTGAATCGCCCGCAGCTCCACAGCCAAGGCCGTAAAGATTTTATTGGACTGCCACACACTAAGGTCCGGCCTATAGCGCGGAGTAAGGTAGCCCTCCAGCCCAGGCAGAAAAACCTCATAGGGCTGAGAACTGCCAGGCCTTAGCATATAGGTTGCCAGCTGATCGGGGGTGGGACCGCCTACATAAAACATTTCCTTTTGGCCATGGCGAAAATAAAGGGTTACTTCTATTCGGCGTGAGCGGAGGAATTCAAGCACATTTCGGACAGCTGGGGAAGCTACGGGAGCCCGCGGCATCTGCTGGGCCAGAGTTTGAAGAAGCGAAGTTACCGGCTGCATAAAAGCCTCCAGCGTATCGCCTATCCACCAGCTTCCCTCCCGACGCACAAGCCGAAGCGCAAAAAAGACCGTGTCTTCCTGCTTCTCTACCAAATGAATTTCCACGATATTAGCCGTGTCGGGAAACTGAAAGCGGCGCTCTGCCTCCGCCTGGCGGGCTGCCAGCCAACCGCCCCACCACACCACCCCTATACCCACGGCCAGTACGAGTAAAAAGAGTATCAGCGTAATATTTACCCTCATATGCGCCGGCGTCCATAGCGCCACCACCGCCAGAAGTAAAACCCGATTCCCATTAGCCCCATAACGCCCAGCGGCGCTGCTAGGTTGATAATCTGAATAAGTAAAGCATGCTGCTGAATGATAGCGGGATTGAGCTTGCGAAGCTGGATGCTTCGGCTGCGTACCTGCGTAAGGGCCACATCCCCAGTAAGGTAATCTACGCAATTTAGCACGAAAGCCACATTATCTAAAGGCGCATAATCGGCGGCACGCCCTTGTACCTCTGCCGGGAGGGCAAATTCGCCATCCGTGATAAGTATAGCTTTCCCAGGCAAGGCTGAAGCCGGCAAAAACTTAGCCGTAGGGAGTTGAGGAGCAAACTTATCCACGGGCGGCTCCCGGTCCCGAAAAACCGAGCTAAACCACCCCTCTGTAAGCACCGCCATAGGCCGAAGACCTTTGCCTTTGAAGACGTCTGGGGAGGGAGGATGCTTTATGGTGAGGTCAATGTCAATGATTTGGGTGCCTTTGATAGAGCGGCTAAGGGGCGAACTGAGCGCCAAAATGGTATGGCGCAGCCCTGGCCGTTCAAGCGTATCTACACTGCTCGCATAGCGGTAAAGCACCGCATCAATCGTCCGCGTAATGGGATGCGAAGGGAAGAGATACACAAGGGGATAGTAGGGCCATTTCTCAGCGCCCCATACCGGCCCATTATAATGCTCCCGCAGCACCTCTATGAAACCGCAGGAGAGGTCCTGGATTAGGTCATACCTTGGCCGCCAGCCCCAGCGAAAGAATAGATCATCCAGATTAAGCTCGCGCAGTTGGGTAAGGGCTCTACCTTCGGAGAGATTTAGCCGTTGATAGTCTAAAAGCCAGAGGAGCCGTCCGCCCCGCAGAAGGTATTGCTCCAGCTCGTACTTTTCTCGCTCGGTAAAGGCGCTATCTGGGCCTAAGATAAGGACCGCGGCGAAGCCTTCGCCCGAAAAGCGCCAGCGGAGACTTTCGGGAAGGTAGGCCTTAGCGGGGGCTAGGGATTGCCCTTCGCGTACTCGCACGGGCAAAAGGCGATAAAAGCGGCTCAGCTCCGCCCGCAGCTGCGGCATCGCCTCTAACCTGTACTCCCCATGCCCCTCCAGAACCCCCAAAATGGGTGGCTCATCATACACCACAATCTGTCGGAGGGCTGAAGCGATTTTATATTCTACCTCTTGCTCAGCCTCCAAGAGGTTTAGACCACCCATAGGCCCAAAATGCCCTTTCAAGAGATCAAGCCAGACCTTTTGCTGGCCAGACTGAACCACCATAATTGGATAGATATACTGCTTGCGTGTCTCGGTCTGAGAGACTCGCACGTTGATGGGTATAGGTTGTATCCCCTGCGCTTTGAACTGCTGGATTACTTCGCGATGACGCGAAGGATTGACAAAGACGTAATTCAACGGTTTCTGCGCATATATGCGCATCTCGGCCAGCATGGTCTCTATGGCCCGCCGATAGCGCTGTATAGGATAGGGAAAGTCCCCTTCCAAATAGACGGTAATATATACGGCTTGAGGCAGGCGCTGGAGAAGGGTCCGCGTGCCAACGGAGAGCGTGTAGCGCTTATCCGCCGTAAGGTCTAAGCGAAAGAAATAGCGCTGGCTGAGGAGCAACGCCCCGCTCACAAGACCTAAGAGAACCAGAAAATCCCGTAGGGCTGATTTCATGGATGACGGCGAGCTAATTGCAGCCGCGCTAAACCCAGTCCCAACGCAATCATACCGCCGAAATACACAAGGTCGCGGCTATCTAAAACGCCGCGGCTAAGGCTGCGGTAGTGTTCCATGAGGCTAAGCTCGGCAAAAAATACCTGTAAAAAGCGTCCTATAGGCAGCTCGGATATAAATTCTACTCCGATTAGGCCCACAAACCCCCAGAAAAGTCCCCATAGAAAGGCGATGATAGTATGAGTGGTCAAGGTAGAGGCCCATAGGCCTATGGCCGTAAGAGCGGCTCCCATGCCAAAAAGGCCGAGGTAAGCCCCCTGAATTGCCCCATGGTCCAACCCCCAGCGCGGTTGGACCAGCCAGCCTAAGGACAGGTAAAAGATACCTGTAGGCAGAATCGCAAAAAGGAGAATCACCAAGGCCGCCAAATACTTAGCTAAGAGGATTTCCCAAGCCGTAAGCGGTGCGGTAGCCAGCAGCTCGTACGTACCCGTGCGAAATTCCTCGGCAAAGCTGCGCATAGTCAGAGCAGGCGCCAGAAAAAGCAGGAACCAGGGCGCTATGCTAAAGAAGGCCTCCATTTCGGCTACGCCCGTCTGGATTACCCCGCCCGAAAATACCCATACGAATGCCCCCGTGCCCACCAAAAAAATACCCGCTATAAGATAGGCTACCCAAGTGTAAAGAAAGAGGCGGACCTCCTTTGTCCAGAGCGCCCACATGGGGGCAAAAATAGAGGGAAGCAAGGTATTAATTTTTGGTACCTACTGGGGCGGCAGCTTGCGCACCTCGCACCCAAATTGGTAATACTCGACGCCCTACCACTGCCTAAGTTCAGGGGATCAAAGGGGAAGGAAAGTGTGAGGGGGTTGTCCCTACAGCCAACCCGTAGGTATCCTCAAAGCAAGCAAGAGCTACCTTTAGCATTCAGACCGAAAGACCAAATAAGGCTGGCCACGCTACCATAAGCGCCAGCGTGAGAAGAAGCCCAAAAAGAAACGGCAGGCTAGCCCGCACCACCGTCCCCATACTTTTTTGAAAGTAACCCATCGCCACGAAGAGATTTAGGCCTACGGGGGGGGTGAGGTAGCCAATTTCCAGAGCAAGTATGAAGAGCACGCCTAAAAAGATGGGCGAGATAGCTAAGCCTTGAGCCGCAGGCAGAAAGGCAGGCGCAAAAATAAGGATGGCCGAAAGCACATCCATCACCATCCCCGCAATAAGAAGAACCGCTACTACCGCCAAAATAAGCATATGAGCATTAAGGTGAAGGTTCTCTACCCATTCCACGACTCGGAAGGGCAGCTCCGCAAGAAGCAGAAAGTAACTGAGAAGAGAGGCCATCAGAACTATTGCCAGAATGCTTCCCAAGGCTGTAGTGGCTTCGGCCAGAGCCTCCCGGAGCCCTGCCCAGCGAAGCGTACGATAGAGAAGGCCTTCCAGAAGGAAAAGGTAGAGCACGGCTACGCCAGCGGCTTCGGTGATATTGTACAGCCCGGCGTAGATCCCACCTAATACTACAACAGGCAGGCCAAGGGCAGGCAAGGCCGCCAGCGTAGTGCGTAGAGCCAAATTCAGACGAAATCGCTCGCGCGGTAGGCGATACCAAGTACCTAAGACTACTGCCACCCCTATCAGAATTACACCAGCCCATAGGCCGGGAATGACGCTAGCAAGGAAAAGCCGCTCAATATCGGTGCGCGTAACAAGCCCATAGACAATCATTGGAATACTAGGGGGAATTAGGATACCGAGCGAGCCGCCTACGGCCACACTACCTAAGGCTAGGGTTTCGGGATAGCCACGCGCCCGCATGGCAGGGTAGAGAAAGCTGCCGATTGCTATCATCGTTACAGGGGAAGAGCCTGAAATCGCCCCAAAAGCCATGCAGGCCAGCACGGCAGCGACCGCCAAGCCACCTGGCAGCCATCCAAGCCAGCTTTGCGCTACCTCTACTAAACGTTGGGCTGTACGCCCGCGCGCTACAAGCACCCCCGAAAGAATATACATAGGTATCGCCAAAAGCGCCGGTTTCGTCAAAGTTTCCAGCACATACTTAAGTAGGGCTTCGGGGGGTAGCGCCTCATACGCCGCAAATAGCCCAAAACTTATTCCACCCAAAAGCACAAAAAGAGGCACGCCCAAAGCAATGAGTACAAGGGCCAAAAGAATCAAGAGAAAGGCTTTCATACAAAGGATTTTCGCTGGAAGCGCTCAGGTAAAAGGCGCCCGCGCAGTACCTCCCACCACAAGTAGCCGCCAATAAGATAGCGCAGAGCCGCTACAATAGCGGCTAATACAAAAAAGCTATACACAATCCACAGCGGAAGCCGCAAAACCAGGTCTACCTCGTTATTTTCGTATAGAAATCGTACAAACCCATAGGCGGCCCAGGCTAAATAGCCCAGGAAGCCAGCGGAAACGATTGCGGCTAGAGCGGATAAGAGGGCCTGTCCTTTTGGGCCTAGCCAGTGTCGTACTACCCCCACGGTGATGTGTTCATAGTAGCCACTAGCCATCTGTAATCCCCAAAAGCTCAGAAGTACGAAGAGGTAAGTGGCCAGGCGGTCGGTGCCATAGAAAGGCTCGCGCAAGAGGTAGCGGGAAAACACGCCAGTTAGCACCACCGCACTAATTGCGAGCATGAGAAGCGCAGCTACGGTTTTTTCCACTGTATATAAGCGGTATTGGAGGCGCTGATAGGCTTCAAGTAGGCGGCTCACCGCTGACTGGCGCGTTTTTTACGGTATTCGGCTATTTTAGCTTGGATTTGGGCTAATAGGCTTTTTCCCGCCGGACCTAAATGCGCCTCAAATTTAGGCCGGGCGGCTTCTATTACCTTCCGAAAAGCCTCCCGCTGCGCTGGCGTAAGACGATAAATCTGTACATTTCCTTCACTCTCTATGCTTGCCAGAATAGACTGCTCCTCATCCCGCACGAGCTTACGACCTATCTCCTGAAGTTCAAGCCGACGCTCTCGTACGAGTAAGGCTTTCTGAAGGTCGGCCGGAAGGTTATCCAAAACCTTTTTAGAAATCACAATCCCACCTGGCTGATATACATGCTGGCTGAGGGTATAATACTTGACCTGACCGAGCCAGCCGGAGGAGACACTAAACACGGGTGTTTGATCAAAGCCTTCCACCATACGATTTTTCAGCGCCATAAGGACATCAGGCGTAGCCATAGGCACAGGCGTAGCCCCGAAGGTCTTGTACATTTCTATGTAGAGGGGGGTTTCCTGTGCACGCATTTTTAGGCCTTTTAGGTCAGCGGGGGTTAGGATGGGGCGCGTAGCACAGCCAAAATTCCGCCAGCCATTCACGCCCCAGAGCACTAAGACTACACCTTTTTCGCTGAGACGCCGATTGAATTCGTCAAAGAGCTGGTCCAATACATAATCTACCTCCCCCTCGCTTTCAAAGAGAAAAGGCATTTCTAGGGCTAAAAGCTCGGGCATAGAAAGCCCCTCGGCTAGACCGCCGATAGAGATCACGCCTATGTCTAGAAAACCCAGGCGGAGGTTACGTACCATTTCCACTTCACCCCCGACTTGGCCACTGAGAAACTTACGGAAGCTTATTTTACCCGGTCCTGCGGCGGCTTCTACGGCTTTTATGTAGGTATTCAGGGCCTCTTCCCATGGACTATCGTAGGGTACGGTAGAGCCCACGCGCAGCTTTACCTGGGCGGAAAGGAGGCCCAGCAGCAGCCCTACTCTAAAGAACCTCATACTTCAGTCAAAGAATTCCTTTTCCCGCTCCTGGAGGCGCTCGGCTTTCTTTTTGGCCAGGCGATTCTCCGCCGCATAGTCTGGATCCGTGCCCGGATCAGCTTCTAGCACTTCTTTGAGGAGGCGGCGGAAAAGCTCCCGATCGCGCACCTTACCGTGGGTCGCATACGCCTCGGCATAAAGCACCTTAGTCTCCAGATAGTAAGGGGCTACCGAGAGGGACTTTTCAAACATCTCCTTAGACTTGTTCACATCCTGCTCCCCCGTAATCGCTGGTACGAGGGCATAATAGCCCCCAAAGAAGCGGTAGCCGCCTCCATGGAAGTAGTCTGGCTGAAGCTCCATTATACGATCCCAGTAGAGCCGAATGGTGGGACGTACTTTCACGCGCTGGGCAAAGGCCGCATTTTTCGCCCACCGAGCAATGGAAGCAGCCGCCCAGTAAAGCACTGGAAGATGGTCAGCCGTAGCCTTCTTGACGATCTCGGCATCCTTAGCTTCACTGGCAAGGCCTACCTGATAAGCTAACTCTCCCCGACATAGGCGGAACGCCTTATCGTAAAGCTCTAACTTCTTGCCCTTCTCCTCCGTCTGCTCTGCCATTAGATAGTAAAGCCGAGCCAGGCGCATAACTTTTTCCGGCTGATGGGGATTATCCCGTAAAGCAGCCTCTAAAATAGGGATAAGCTGCTGGGCTTTTTCTGGGTTATCCCGCTCACGCCACAGGGCCTCTGGGTCCTCTTGCGCCAGCAGAGCGGGCGTCAGTAGGACTAAAAAGGCGCGACGCATAGTGCAAAGTAAGCAAAAAGAATTATGCGCTTTGAATCTTGAGGCTAAGGTCTAAAGCAGACGCGGAGTGCGTTAGAGCCCCGGCCGAGAGGTAGCGAGCGCCGGCTTCTGCATAGGCGCGCGCCGTCTCCAGCGTAATCCCGCCCGAAACCTCCACAGGCAACCGCCCACCGATATAATCCACCGCCCGCCGCACCTGCTCTGGCGAAAAATTGTCCAGCAAAAGCCGATCTATCTCCGCCGCATAGGCCAGCGCCGCATGAATCTCTCGTAGGTTTCGCACCTCCACTACAATCGGGGCCTTAAGGTCGTGCTGCGCCCGATACCGCAGCACCGCCTCAATAGCAGGGGCTACTCCCCCAAGCAGGTCTATGTGATTATCCTTTATAAGAAATTGATCGTACAGGCCGAAGCGGTGATTGGTGCCCCCCCCTAAGCGTACGGCCCATTTCTCTAAGGCGCGCCATAGGGGCGTGGTTTTTCGGGTGTCTAATACCTCACAGCCAGTACCTGCTAGCGCTTCTACGTAGCGGCGGGTTAGCGTCGCTATGCCGCTCAGACGCTGTAGGAGATTGAGGACAAGCCGCTCCCCGATAAGAAGACTGTAGGCATTTCCATACACCTCGAAGGCCAGCTCCCCCTCTTTCGTGAGCGTGCCGTCCTCTAGGTGTATCACAAACTCAACACTTGTGTCAATTATTTTATACACCTTTGCGGCTAGCTGAACGCCGGCTAATACACCTGTCTCTTTTACGATACACCGCCCTATGGCCATGCGTTGGGAGGCATTTATGGCATGACTCGTGATATCACCGGTCCCGACATCCTCCGCTAAAGCTGCCCGCAGAAGACTATCCAGATCCATAAGAGTCAAAATAAAAAAGAGCCTGCGACGCTTTTCGCGTCGCGGCCTCACACACTATGCGAGCGCTCCCTTAATTTTCCACGGCTTCGAACCGAAGCTGTTCTATTTGGTAGCGGCCATTACGAAGGCGCGTGAAGAAGCTTACATCCCATCGGCCGTAAAGGCTAATATAAGACCCGATACCATATAGCACCTGTTCTGAACGTCCCTTATGGAGTAGGGTAAAAGTGCGCGGCGGGTTTCTTTGAAAAAACTCTCTCAGCACGAAGTGAGCCTGGATGTCGGAGTAAAGCCGGGCCGTCCCTTGTATGTAGATCTCTACTTGGGGCGCAAAGTAGCGGGCTACTTGGGCTGCATCGCCTCGACGCAGCCCTTCTTCTACGGCTGCCAGCGTCCGTTCGGCGCCCTGTAGAAAGAGAAGGTTATACCCCAGCCAAAGCATCCCTACCCACACGCCGGTAGCTACTTGCACAGATCGTGCCAGATTATTAGGTGCGGTTACTTTTGCGGTATGCTGTCGGCAACGCAGTTAGAGGCGCTAAGGGCCCAAATTCGACGGGGAGGCGGGGAAAAAGCCCATGCTCGGCAGGCCGCCCAAGGTAAGTGGTCCGCCCGCCAACGCATCAACTACCTCTTGGACAACCCTGACGAAGCCGTAGAAATAGGCCTCTTAGCAGGCTATGAGCTTTACGAAGAGCCTTGCCCCGCTGGTGGCGTAATCGTGGTGATTGGCAAAGTCCAGGGCATACCCTGCGTCCTCGTAGCCAACGACGCCACCGTAAAGGCTGGCGCCTGGTTCCCTATAACCGCCAAAAAAAACCTGCGCGCCCAAGAAATAGCCATGCAAAACCGTATTCCCATCATTTACCTCGTGGATAGCGCGGGCGTTTTTTTACCCATGCAGGATGAAGTTTTCCCGGATAAAGAGCACTTTGGCCGAATCTTTCGTAATAACGCCGTAATGAGTGCAATGGGTATCCCGCAGTATGCGGCGATTATGGGGCCGTGCGTAGCGGGCGGTGCCTACCTTCCCATCATGAGCGATGAGGCCATTATTGTGGAACGGACCGGATCGGTGTTTTTAGCGGGACCCTATTTAGTGAAAGCGGCTATTGGCGAAGTGGTAGATACGGAAACCCTAGGGGGGGCACGCACGCACACGCAGATTTCGGGAGTGGCGGATTACCGCGCCCAAAACGACCAAGAAGCGTTAGATATTCTCAAGCGCCTTTTAGCCCAGACTCAGCGGCGTTCTACTTTTACTTGGCAGCGCGCCACGCCGCGCCCGCCGCGCATACCCCCAACGGAAATCCCCAATCTCCTTCCCCCTGACCCTACCCAGCCCTACGATATGTACAAAATTCTGGAGGCGCTCCTTGATGCCGATTCCTTCACCGAATACAAAGCCGATTATGGGCGTACCCTCATCACTGGCTATGGCCGTATTGAAGGCTGGCCCATAGGCATCGTAGCTAATCAGCGCTCCGTAGTTCGCTCGGGCAAAGGCGAAATGCAATTCGGCGGCGTAATCTACTCCGACTCAGCGGACAAAGCCGCCCGATTTATTCTGAATTGTAATCAGAAGCAAATCCCCATTCTTTTTCTCCAGGATGTAACGGGCTTTATGGTAGGCACCCGGGCAGAGCATGGCGGCATCATCAAGGATGGAGCTAAACTGGTAAATGTAGTGGCTAATAGCGTCGTGCCCAAGTACACGGTAATCGTGGGGAATTCGTATGGGGCGGGCAATTATGCGATGTGCGGGCGGGCGTATGATCCACGTCTGATAGTGGCTTGGCCTACCGCCCGAATCGCCGTTATGGGGGGCACCCAAGCCGCCCAGACCCTTCTCCAAACTTATAAGAAAGACCAAAACCTTAGTCCAGAGGAGGAAGCGCAACTTTTGAAGCAAATCCGCGAAAAGTACGAGCGGCAGATGAGCCCGCTGTATGCCGCTGCCCGCTTGTGGGTGGATGAGGTGATTCATCCGCACGAAACCCGCCATTACCTTTCCCAGCTTATAGAAGCGGCCCAGTGGGGCTACGAACCCCAGCCTTTCCCCGTAGGAGTAATTCAGACCTAAAGCCTTCTAAGGGCCCTAAGCCTTCCAAACCGCTTTTGGGAAAAGTCCCCCTGAAACCTGGTAAAGCGGTCAGAAGGACTGAGGCCTCGGCGCCTAATTGCTTAGGAAGTAGCCATTAGTCTAAGGGGGGGCATACTTTCTCCTTAAGGAAATGGCCTTTTAGCCTATCCTAAAAGCCCTCCAGGCGCCTCTACTAAAGGATAAGACCAAAATTTTTACTTTTGAAGCCCATGCGATGGCTGGTGATAGGTCTACTCGTGAGTGGAGGCGAGCTCCGAGAGTGCGCTAAGCAGGACACCTCTCAAAGGGGCACGCTTTACCTGCATATAGCGCGCACGGGCTGCTACGGCAGATGCCCTATAGATGAAGTAGAGCTTTTGCCTTCTGGGGAGGTGCGTTACTATGGCCGGCGGTTTGTACCGCAAATAGGCACCTACCGCCGCCGCCTCACCCCTAAAGAGAAGAAGGAGATTCAGCGGCTTTTTCTTCAATCCCAATTTGACCAGTACGCCGAAGTGTACGACAACCCTAATATAAGTGACCTAGCTTCTACCATTCTTACTTACAAATGGGAGGGCAAAGAGAAAAAAATAATATGCCGCATAAATTGCCCCCCTGAGTTACCTGATAAGATAGAGAAAATACGAAAGCTACTTGCCGAGAGCGGTGAATTTGTGCGTGAAAACTCATCAGAGAATGATACGTCTGTGGAGGATTGACTTGCTGGCCTGGCTTTGGATCGGGCTAATAGGCGGCTGCAGCCTTTTCCGAGATCCCCGAGCCAACTGTAATCATCCCAGGCATGAAGAATATGTCCGTGAGCAGCATAGAAAAGCTTTGCTGGAGGGAAGTTCAAAACGCCTTCGCCAAATGAGCCAGGCGCAGAACGGCGCCGGCGCCCGTTCCAAGCCTAAGCCAGCCCAAAGCTGCCCAAATCCTTGAGGCGCTTTGCGGCTTGCGGCACGCTCCTACTTTTTGCTCAATCCCCTTTAGCCCATCTCAAGCAACTAATAGAAGAAGCTGAAAATGCCCCCGAACCGCAGGTAGAGTCTAAGGCTCAGGCGGCTCTAAGCTATTTTAGGAATCATTTCTCCTCTCCGATTGGGGATTCGCTAGTGGCCCTTTATGTGGGCCAGGCACTTGATCTATTGGGTTATGGGGTCGCCTACCGAGGTCAATTTGACTCGGCACTCTTTTGGAGCGACTCCGCCTATCGCCTCCTTAGCCGTTTTGGCCATTTTGAAAAGGCGGCCGAAGTCAAGGAAAACATCGCTTATTATTACCACCAGAAAGGTCTAATACCACAAGCTATTGCGGCGCACCAGGCGGTCATTCAAATAGGGCGCCTGCGGGGATTGAGACGCCTTCTCTTTTACGCCCTCAATAACTTAGGCGCCCTTTTCGCCGAAATCGGCCTTTTAGACACAGCCGCCGCTTTCTATAAAGAGGCGCTTTTTTTAGCCGACTCCGTGGGGAATCCCCACCTTAAGATGTACACCCTCCACAATCTGGCCTCGCTCTATGAAAGCCAAGAGCTGTGGGATTATGCGCTGCACTATGCACACGAAAGCCGCAAGCTAGGCCAAAATACAACCGACTCCTCTACACTAGCGAATACCCTTTCGCTTCTGGGCTATCTTTACCGAAAAAAGCAGCGTATAGACTTGGCTATCATTTATTACCGGCAGGCTTATGAAACGGCCCGACGGGCCGGTACCTTAGCCGTACAGGCGGCCATTGCCAGCAGCTTAGGAGCGACCTACCTTAGTCGCGGCCAATGGGATAGCGCCTATGCCTACCTGCATCAAGCCAGCCAACTGCGCGAAAGGCTTGGTCCCGTCGAACGCTTTAAAGCCTACACAGGGCTCCTGAATTTCTTCCTTCTGCGTCTAGAAAGCCTTCCCCCCGGCCAGAAGGCCTACTACACCGCCCAAGCCTTAGCCTGGCAACAAAAAGCCAGCCATTTACTAAGAAATAGCCCCATCTATGACTTAGAAGCGCTCATGGATTTCCATCTAAATAGCCAGCGCCTATTCAAGACGTTAGGTCGTTATGCCGAGGCCTACAGCCACTACCAGCAGTACGTACTCTACCGCGATAGCCTACGCAATCTCAAAAACCAACGCAAGGCTTTGGAGGCTCGCTACCAGTACGAATGGTTTCAGCACGAGCGCAGCCTCCGCGAAGCCATGTTGCGGCAGCAAATAGCCGCAGAAGAGCGGCAAAAGCGCCAGCAGTTGTGGATAGGCTTTCTAGGGTTTATTGCTTTGGGGCTGGTTACCACCGCCGGCGTACTCTGGCGGCTCAATCGCCGAATTCGGGCTCAACGGGATCTTATCTCGGAACAAAAGACGGCGCTCCAGAACTCCTATCAGATTATCGCCCAGCAACATGAGGAGATTCAGCAGAGCCTGCATTATGCCCGCCGCATCCAGAATGCCCTTCTTGCAGGGGAAGAGAAAACCTTCCCCTTACCGAATGCGCTATGGTATCAGCCGCAAAGCGTGGTCAGTGGGGACTTTTACTGGACTCAGTCCATTCAACCGGGCTTTTACTTAGGCGTAGTGGGTGATTGTACAGGACACGGGGTACCCGGTGGTTTTATGACCGTCTTAGCCATAAGCCTGCTGGAACAGGCCCTAAAAACCGAGGGTAAGCTCTCCCTGCCCGCCCTTGCGGAATTCTTACACGAAAACTTTTTAGCCCTTCTCCATACCGAAGAAGCGCAGGGCGTGCGGGATGGTATGGAGGGCACTTTTTTCTGGCTAAGCCTGACCGAAGGAAAGGGCGAAATCCTGACAGCGGGTAGCTACGCCTGGTGGATAGACCGCCAAGGGCGCGTGGAAGAGATACCGCCTTTAGGCCCGGGTATAGGCCTGCGCCGTAGCTTAGGAGGGGTTTTATGGAGGGCCCAGCCTTTCACCCTAGCGGAGAAGAGCCGGCTTGTTCTCGCTACGGACGGCCTCACGGACCAGCTCAACCCAGCGGGCAAGCGGTGGGGCCGTCGGACATGGCGAACGCTTTTAGAGGAAACCGCGACCTCTTCGCCCGCCGAAGCCCTTGGTATTCTTCAGCAGCGCTGGGAAGCCTACCGAGCCCAAATGGCCCCCGTAGATGACGTTACGGTGTGGCTAATAGACTTTCCTCAGATAGCTTCCACATAATTGAGCAGCTCAGCGATTTGAGGCTCTAAAGGCAAGCGCCCATCATTGAGTATGAGAAAGTCGGCATAGGGTATTTTGCGCCATTCGGGCCATTGAGCGGTAAGGCGCTGCCAGCATTCGGCTTCCGATAGCCCATCGCGCGCTTGAAGCCGGTGTAGGCGCACATAGAGCGGCGCATACACCACCACTAGCATATCTACCTGACGCCAAGCTTGGGTCTCCACGGTAATAGCGGCCTCTTTGAAGACGACCGAGTGCCCTTCGCCCGCACGGGCGGCTACCCACTGGGCAAAATCCTCAAAAGTGGCTGGATGTACTATAGCATTGAGAGCCTGACGAAGCGAAGGATTATGAAATATCCGCTCTGCTATAAAGCTTCTATTCAATGAACCATCCTGATTGTAAGCTCTTTCGCCAAAAATTGCTACTACCCTCTGGCGGATATCTGCGGAGGTTTCCATAAGGCGGCGCGCAGCCTGGTCAGCCACATAAACCGGATACCCCTTAGCGGCTATCTGGTGAAGCACGTAGGTTTTGCCGCATCCTATCCCTCCCGTAATACCTACGATCCGCACCTCAGGGAAGCCGAGTAAAGCTCAGCTTAGAGGGAACCATTTCCACCTGATAAATGAAAGGTGGATAGCGACGCAGCTCGGGATACACAAATGAGTCGTTTGGAAGCACTTTACGCATATTTACCACGACCTCGAAGTCTTCGGGTTTCCACTTGCGAAGGTAAGGCCGGGGCAGCCAGAAGCGCACCTCTACGCGATCGGGAGTGAGGGTTGTGGGCGTATTTTCTGCCCCTTCTAGGTGTGGGGTAATCGTTACCGTAGCAAATACAAACGGGGCTACTTCCGCCTCTACCCAGAGCGTCTCGGGATACACGCCCCACTGGGGGGGAAGGGGAATAGGGTATCGGTGGCGGCCTTCGCGCGCTACGCAGGTGTATTCCCAAGGGGGCAGGGTGTCCCTCTCCCATACCCATACCGTATCCCTTGCCCATACTACAGGTCCGACAAAGTCCATGCCTTCGGGATGGATCCAGCGTATAAGCGGTCGGTAGGTGAGCTGTTTGAGGCGATGGCAGGGCATGCGCCGGTGAAACTCGGCTAAGTTCCAACGCAGAAGGAGCGGACCTACCCGCTCAGGCGGCGCTACGCAAAGCCGAATAGGGGAGATCGTGTCATAGCGCCGCGCCAAAAGAAGCTCATACCCACTCCCTTTGGCCTCTACCTCCACATATTCAGGCAGATCCTCTAATGGACGGGGGCTAAGCGCCACATGGTAAGTGACCGCATAGGTAGCGTCCAATTTCACCAGAAACCATAACCCCACCGCACCGCCCAAAGCCCCACTGAGTAGCCATAACGCTCTCATCGTTCATTGGGCGGCTGAGCATAGGCGCGAATAGCACCCCGCTCCACCCGTAGCTTTACGTTCTTATCCACCTCTAAAAGTAAGGTATCCCCTTCTACCGCTACAATTTCGCCATAAATCCCCGAGTTCGTTATCACTTTGTCTCCCTTTTTTAGGGAATTGCGAAACTCCTGCTCACGTTTCTGCTGCCGCCGCTGAGGTAGGATGATAAAAAAGTAGAACACCGCTATTATAGCGACTAAAAAAATGAGTTGGAAGAGAAAGGCGTTTGGCGGTGGCGTATTTTGAAGCCACATCATCGTCCAGTGCTGGAAAGGACCTCACCCCGAAACCGCAGAAGGTGAGTGGGCGGATCGGTGTTAGCATATACGGTGACGGTTTTGAACTGCATGCCCGAGCGCCCACGAGAGTCAAATACTACCTCTACAAAGCCTTCGCCGTTGGGAGGAATGGGCTCCTTAGTCCAAGCGGGCACTGTACAGCCACAGGAGGGCTTGACGTCAGTGATTACAAGTGGTACGGGGCCAGGGTTAGTAACACGAAACCGGTACCTTACCATCTCGCCTTCTCGGATCGTACCGAAGTCATGTTCCATTTTATCAAAACGAATTTTAGCGAGAGCCGAAGGGGAAGTAGCCGCTTTAGCCGAGGTGGTCTCCGCCGCGCCCACTAGTGCCCCCGTATCTTGAGCAGCCGTAAAAGCGGACTCTGAGCCTTCTTTTTGTACAGGACTGCAGCCTAACCAAAAGAGAAGCAGGAGGCTTATCATTAGGCTCACCCGCATAGGCTAGACAAAGGTAAAGAAATAGTGCTATCCCGTCGTACTGCGCACCTCGCCTAAGAGCCCCTCTATTTCCAAAAGAAGTTGCTCAGCTTTTTTATATTCATCGGGTCGGAGACCACTTTCCATAAAGGCTTTTTGGCGGGCTTCTTCATAAGTGGAGGGAGGGGCTTCGCCGGTAAAGCCTTTTTTGAGCGCTTGCCAATATTCGTTGAGTTTTTTGCGCAGGCGGCGGCGGGTATTCACTCCGCTGTCCGGCGCTATGAGAATGCCTACCAGTGTCCCCACGGCCATCCCAGCCAAAAAAGCCCAGAAAGCCCCGCTACTACGGCTCTCGCTCATGTGGGCAAATGTACAACAAATGTACGCCATCCCTTAGTCCAAAGTCGTCGCCGTAGCTGATCGGCTTCAGCTCGGCTGGAAAAACGGCCCACAAGAACCCTATAAACCGGCCGCCCGTGTAGCCGAACCCGCCAGATAAACACCTTTTGTTCTATTTCCCGTTCAAGGTTGAGCGCCAATAGACGCGCATTATGCGCTTCGGTAAAAGCCCCCACTTGTACCGCATACGGCGGAGGTTGAATGGGATTACCCGCTAAATCGCAAAAAGGGGCCTCAAAGGCTACTTCCTCCATGAGAGGGAATTGAAGCACCTCTAAGCGCACCGGCCCCACACCTGCCCGAATCAGACCTATAGCCCGCGCGGCCGCCTCGGAAAGGTCAATAATTCGCCCACGCCGATGTGGCCCACGGTCGTTGATGCGCACCACTACCGAATGCCCCGTAGCTTTACCTATAACCCGCACATAGGTGCCAAAAGGCAAGTACCGATGCGCCGCCGTAAGGCTATCCCGATGGTAAATTTCGCCTGAGGCCGTCCGTCGCCCATGAAATTCAGCCCCGTAATAAGAGGCCTCGCCCTCTTCTATCAGCTTTAGCTGCCCCCATCCACCGCTGATAATCCATACCAGACCGAGTCTCCACCGCATACCTTAAAATATAGGCTACTCCATCTGCCCTTCTAAGCCACTTGGAACTTATCTGGGAGCTTTAGTGTTATAGTAATTCAGTATGCGCAACATAGTTGCAAAAATGGGCCTACTTGTAGGTGGATTTATATGGGCCCAATCTACCAGCCGACTTACAGCCCAAGAGGCGTATAAACGCTGGAAAGAAAATTCCAAAGACATAATTCTGCTAGATGTACGCACGCCCCAGGAGTACCAAAGCGGCCATCTGCGCGGCGCGCAGAATATGGACTTGTACGCCGATTTTGCTAAGGCTATCCAGCGGCTCCCCAAGGATAGGGTTTATTTCCTTTACTGCGCTTCTGGCCGCCGAAGCGCGCAAGCCACAGAAATCATGCGCCAGCAGGGCTTCGAAGCCTATAATATAGGCGGCTATACTAGCGCCGCTCAAGCTGGCTTTCCTACCGAATAAAACCCAAAACCTTATATCCTATGCGTATCACAGGTGCAGAAGCGAGGGAGAAATATCGGGCCCAGCCCGATAAAGTAGTCCTACTGGATGTACGCACAGCAGGCGAGTATCGGCAGGTACGTCTCAAAAACTCTCAGAACTTAGATTTCTACAATGGTTTTGAACGTCGTGCCGAGCAGCTTGACAAAAGCAAGATTTACATCCTGTACTGCGCCTCAGGGGGTCGCAGTCAAGCAGCGACGAATCTTCTGCGTCAGAAGGGCTTTGAGGCGTACAACGCAGGGGGCATTGGGGAACTTATTCAGGCAGGCTTTGAATACGAACGCGGCTAACTATGATAGTCAAGCAGTTTTTTGATGAGTCTTTGGCTCAGTATGGCTACGCTATCGTTAGTAACGGCGAAATGGCCGTTATTGACCCAGGGCGGGATGAAAGGCCGTACTTGGAGCTGGCTCAGGCCTTAGGCGCACGGATAGTAGCCTCCTGTCTTACTCACCCTCATGCCGACTTCGTAAGCAGTTACTGGGCTATAGCTCGGCAAACGGGCGCCACCGTGTATGCCAGCGAACTCATCGGGCTTCAAGTTCCATATGTAGGCCTCAAGGATGGGGATGAAATCGCCGTAGGTCGGGCTCGGCTTAAAGCCTATCTAACCCCAGGACACTCCCCCGATAGCCTTACCTACGTGCTGTACGATGAGGAAGGGCGAGAGTATGCCGCCTTCACCGGAGATTGGCTTTTTATTGGGGATGTGGGCCGGGCCGACCTGCGCGCAAAGGCGGGGAATATTCAGCGTGAGCGTGAGGCCCAAGCGCGCGATATGTACCACAGCCTACGGCGCCTCTTTGCCCTTCTTAAGGACACTACCTTAGTCTATCCAGCCCATGGTGCTGGTACGCTTTGTGGAAAAGCCCTCAAGCAATTCAACGCCAGCACTATCGGCGTAGAACGTCTAGACAACTGGGCCGTAGTTTTAGCCCACACGGTGGATGAGACGGCCTTCGTAGAGGCCCTAGTAACTGGACAGCCCCATATTCCCAAGTATTTTCCAAATAGTGTGGAGGTCAATCGACGCGGGCCTACGGGCTATCAGGAAGCCCTCCAAACCATCGCTAAATTTGGTCCCCTTACCGCCGAGCAGGCTAAGAGCCTTGATCGCTCAGTTCTCCTCATAGACGCGCGTCCAGCTCATCTTTTCCGTACTGGTCACCTCAAAGGTGCTATCAACATTCCCCTAAGCAAAACCTTCAATACCTGGCTAGGCACTCTGGTAGATCCCCGGGAGCCGTATTATCTTATTGTTAGTTCAGAGCCCGCTTATGAAACGGCGATTGATCAAATCCTGGCTATT
>JANXCX010000019.1 GCA_025059535.1 Bacteroidia bacterium | reverse complement strand
CTATTAGTTCTAGAAGCCGAGGTTATTCTAATTCTGCCTTGGGTGTGGGTTCAGCGCAGCCTTCCATCTACCCTCTTCTGGGGTGAAATAGCCCTGCTGCTTCTGCCTATTGTCGGGGCTTATGGGTATGCGCTGCACGCCGGCTGGCTTACTTTTTCTCGGCCGGCGCCGAAGCCGTCCCTTCCGAGGCCTTACCGCCAGTGGAACGCTTCCCAGGCTTTACCGGCGCCAGAATCATCGTCATATTCTTTCCGTCCAGCTTCGGTGGTACCTCTACCTTCGCTATATGAGCCAGGCGCTCCGCAAACTCCCTCAAAATCCGCTCCCCAAACTCCGGATGGCTGATACTGCGGCCGCGGAAAAATACTATAGCCCGAATTTTATTACCCTCCTGAAGGAAATTCTCCGCATGGCGCAGCTTGAAGGCTAAGTCGTGATCATCGGTGTGGGGCCGCAGGCGAATTTCCTTTACCTCTATCTGGTGTAGCTTCTGCTTGGCCTCCTTGGCTTTCTTCTTTTGCTCAAAGCGTAGGCGGGAATACTCTATGATGCGACACACTGGGGGGTTTGCCTGGGGGGCTACTTCTACGAGGTCCATTCCACGCTCTTCGGCCATACGCAGCGCCTGGTCCAGCGGGTAAATGCCATTCAACTCAGCAGGCTCTAAGCCCACTAAGCGCACCTCAGGCGCCGTGATTTCTCGGTTGATACGGTATTGTATTTCCTTACTCACCGCTGAACAAATATACTCAATTGTGCTGCGGCAGCTCGCTTTCCACCAGGCCTACCAGGTAGAAAGGTGTAGGGGAGTTAGAAGCGGTGCTAAATACGGTGAAGGTTTTGCGCTGGCGGCCTACTTTGCCGCCTGTATTGAAGCTTACTTCTACCGGCAGGGAGTCCCCTGGGGCTAAAGAGCGCCGCTCCCAGGCTACTACCGAGCAGCCGCAGCTTGGCTTGATTTCTAATATCTGGATGGGTGTAGGGCCTTGATTTACTAGAGTAAAGCGGGCCTTGACAATCGTACCTTGTTTGACCTGGCCAAAGTCCTGCTGGGGGGGCTGTACGTGTAGGCCGCCCGATTGCGCCCATAGGCCTACACCCAGTACTAATACCAAGCGCAGCATAGCTAGTTCAAATCTAGGCAAAAATCATGCACACGCAGGCAAATAAAACGTAAAGCGGGTACCTACCCCTTCTTGGCTTTCCACAGTGATAGTTTGGCCGTGGGCCTCTATAAGTTCTTGAACGATAGCCAGGCCTAAGCCGGTGCCCCCGCTCTGGCGGGAACGGCTCTTATCTACCCGATAAAACCGCTTGAAGATATGCGGCAGGTGCTGGGGTGGAATCCCTATCCCTTCATCGGCTATCCATACCTTTACCCTATGCCCTTGCGGGAGGGGTTCCCAGCCGATAGTAACCGTTTTACCCTCGGGACTGTACTGAATGGCATTTTCCAGGAGATTTTTGAATATCTTCTGGAGGGCGAGGGGGTCAGCTTCTACGGCTAGGTCGCGCACCTCGTGCGAAGGTAGCCGAAGGGTAAGCCGCTTTTTCTGGGCCAGGGGTTCCAGCTTGTTCCAGACATCTTCTACCAAGGGGTAAAGGAGCACGGGCTCAGGCTGTATAGGCCAATTTCCGCTCTCTATCTGCGTCAGGAGAAGGATATCCTGCACCAGTGCATTCATACGGTGGACTTGGGCAAGGGCCTTGCGCAAAAAGGGTAGAAGAATTTCTGGATCTTGCCACCCGCCTTGTTCTAGGGTATCTAAGTAGCCGAGTAGAATCGCTAAGGGCGTTTTGAGCTCATGGGAGACTTCAGCTAAGAAGACTTGGGAGGCGCTGGTTTCATTTTCTCGGCGCTGGGCCCGCTGGATAAGGGCGGATAACGCAGGGAGCCATTCGGAGGTTCCGAGTAGATGTGTCAGCTGCCGTTCTAGGGTGCGCCGCCGATAATACTGGTAAATGCCCCAGGCTAAGCCGCTTAGGCCCACCAAAAGGCCGCCCACGCTCCACAGGAGCGCACTCACAAACGGCTTAAAAGCTCTTTCTTCTTGGTCTCAAATTCTTCTTCGCTTAAGATGCCGGCGGCCTTAAGCTCAGCGAGTTCTTTTATCGTTTGAAGGATTTGGGTGCGCTCTTCGGGGGTGGCTTTGCCCTGGGGTGGCCCTGACTGCTGCATTTGCTGGGCCATCTGCAGGCCCATGCCCATTTCTAGCGCGGCGCGCGCAAGGCCCGCGCCCTCGCCCTTCTCCATAGCCTGCCCAGCTTGAAACTGCAGGAAGCGGCTCATATCCCCTATTTCTTGGGACATGCCCACTTTACGGCGCAGCTTGCGCAGCTCTAAGTCTTGTTCTACCAGTTGCTTTTGAATCTCCTCGGGTAGGGTTACACTCTCTACTAAAAAGCGAGTTAGTAATAATCCCATGCGCTCAAACTCTGGCTGAAGGAGGGGCAAGAGGACATCACCCAGCTGATTAGCCTGCAGGTTGATTTCGGCTAGGGATTTACCAGAGCGCTTGAGCGCATTGGAGAAATGCGTAACTACGAGGCTGCGAAAACCGCCCTCTAAGAACTCCTCTATCGTAACTACAGGATCGGTGCCAGCGAAGTTTCGGAAAAATGTCGCCGCCTCCTGCACGCGCATCCCAAACGTGCCAAAAGCCCGCAGGGGTACTAGGCTTAGCTCAGGGTCATTAACCATGACGGGCTGCGGCGTGCCCCAGCGCAGGTTCTGAAACTCGCGCGTGCTGACAAAATATACATCTACTTTGAAGGGCGACTCAAACCCATATTTCCACCCCCGCAAGTCGCTTAGTATGGGCATATTTCGGGTGGTGAGCTCGTGCCGACCAGGGGGATATACATCGGCGATTTTACCTTCATTTACTAGCAGGGCTACCTGAGACTCGCGCACCGTGAGCTGAGCACCCATCTTAATCTCTCGGTCCTCATCCGGAAACTTCCAGATAAGCGTGTCGCGCGTCTCGTCCACCCACTCAATGATCTCGATGAACTGCCGACGCAGGAAGGAGAACACCATAGGCCAAAAGTAGAATTTTTTCTGTACAGGATTGCGGGTGAGGTACTACCTTTGTGGTCCATGGTAAGGACGCTCGTGGAGCCCACAAATGGGAGTTCAGTTCGGCTAAGGCCAGAACTTTTTGGTGAGCTTGTATTTCATCGGGAAGTGATGCAGCAGTATCTCTCGGAGAGTGCGTTAGAGGCTGTGGCACGCTGGGAGCGTGGAGAGCCGATATCGCCTGAGTTAGCCGATGAGATTGCAAATGCACTGCGTAAGTGGGCGGTGGAGCGTGGCGCTACGCACTATACGCACTGGTTCCATCCCCTTACGGGCCTTACGGCGGAAAAGCACGAGAACTTTTTTGAGACTATTCGGGGAAAGGTACTCTCGGCCTTCAATGGGAGTGAGCTGCTTCAGCAAGAGCCCGATGCTTCCTCGTTTCCTAGCGGCGGTCTGCGTAGCACCTTTGAGGCGCGTGGCTATACGGCCTGGGACCCTACCTCCCCGCCCTTTATCTATGGCCGCACGCTATGCATTCCCTCGGTGTATATCTCCTACGATGGCCACGCCCTAGACTATAAAACGCCCCTTCTGCGCTCTATAGAAGCCCTCAATAAAGCCGCGCTCAAAGTGGTGCGTCTTTTCTATCGGGATGTGCAGCGCGTATATCCTACGCTGGGGGTGGAGCAAGAGTTTTTCCTCATAGAGGATAGTCTGTATCGGCAGCGTTTGGACTTAGTCCTTACAGGCCGTACGCTAATAGGGGCCCCCTCGCCGCGCGGGCAGCAAATGGAAGACCACTACTTCGGCTCTATCCCTGAGCGAGTACTGGCCTTTTATGAGGAGCTGGAGGCTGAGGCTTGGCGTTTAGGGATACCCCTAAAGACTCGGCATAACGAAGTGGCCCCCGCCCAGTACGAATGCGCGCCCAGCTTTGAGGAGCTCAACATAGCGATTGACCATAATCAGCTCCTTATGGACCTTATGCGCCGCACGGCCCAGCGCCACGGCTTGGCTTGCCTCCTCCACGAGAAGCCCTTCGCGGGCATAAACGGCTCGGGTAAGCATAATAACTGGTCCCTAGCTACGGATACGGGCATAAATCTACTCTCTGTCGGTAAGACCCCGCGCGAGAATCTGCGCTTCTTCAGCATTCTTAGCATTGTGCTGCGGGCGGTGTATCGCCATGCAGACCTTCTGCGGGCCTCTATCGCTACGCCGGGCAACGAACATCGTTTAGGCGGAAATGAAGCCCCGCCAGCTATCCTGTCGGTATTTTTGGGTCGGGAGGTTACGGCGGCGGTAGAAGTGCTGGAAAAGGCCCCCGAACTCCCGCGCCTATCGGATAAAACGCCGCTTTCTCTCCTTATTCCGCGCCTTCCGGCGGTGCTGCGGGATAATACGGATCGTAACCGTACGGCGCCCTTTGCTTTCACAGGAAGTAAGTTTGAGTTTCGGGCCGTAGGGGCCTCCGCCCACTGTGCCCCAGCCATGATTGCCCTCAATGCAGCCGTAGCGGAGTCTATGGAAGACTTTGCCCAGCGCTTTGAGGAACTGCGTACGCATCAGCCCTCTAAAGAGCTAGCCCTCCTCTCCACTATTCGGGAGTTTCTGATAGAAAGCCGGCCGATTCGGTTTGATGGGAATAACTATGACCCAGCCTGGCATCAGGAAGCCGAGCGCCGCGGCCTAGCCGTCTCCTTCCATATTCCTACAGTCTTCAAGACCTACATAGCGCCCAAAACTATAGAACTTTTCGGCAAGTTCCGCATTCTCTCGGAGAAGGAACTGGAGGCGCGCTATGAGGTGCGTGTGGAGCGCTATGTGAAAGCTTTAGGTATAGAACTACATACCCTCTTAGACCTACTGCGCACGCAGATTCTGCCGGCGGCGCTGCGGTATCAAAGTGAATTAGCCTCTCTCTTGGCTACGCCGGCCATGCAAAATTTAGCCCAGGCCCTTGCGCCGGCTAAACTAGCCCAACAGGAACTTTTAGAAGCTCTGCAGCGTCCTATAGAATCCTTGTGGCAAAACATTCAAGCCGCTGAGCGCTTGTGGCAAGCGATCATGCAGCTGCCCTCCGCCGAAGCCCAAATAGAAAGAGTTCATACCGAGGTGCGCGCCCTAATGCAGCAACTGCGTGCGGATGCGGATGCCCTCGAGCGGCTTATGCCAGCGGATAAGTATCCCCTCCCGCGCTACGCTGACTTGCTTTTCTCGGTCTAAAACCTATCCATCGGGAAAAAGTAGCGTAAGGCTTCCCCAAAGCCGTAGGATAAAGCGCTTGTGGCGCCTAGTACCCCAAGGCTTTCTAAAAACTCTCCTCGGAAGTTGCGATTGAATATCGTGGCGCTGTAGTAGGCAAAACCTCCTATAAGGAGCGTAGCGAGGCAAACAGAACTCCAGAAGGCTACTCCCATATGGGCAGCCAAGAAATAAGGCAGCGCTAGCAGGAGCACCGCCAAAAGATACGATAGGCCTGTGTAGGCGGCTGAACGTATTGGCGACACCTCGGGGTTCTGTTTGGCTTGAAGATAGGCGGCAGAAGCCATCGCAATAGAAGCGGAGAAGCCCACAATCAGCCCAGCTATACCAGCCAAAATGGGCTTGTGGGAAACCCCTAAAAAGCCCGCGTGAACCCCAGTAACTTCTATGATGGCGTCCGATAGGCCCAAAACGATAAACCCTAAGTAGCGCAGGCGTGGCTCCTCCGCCTGTATGGTGCGGAGGAATTCCGCCTCGTGGGACTCCTCCTCTTGAATGAGGGTTAGGATTTGCTGGCGAGCTTCGGGGGCAAGCGTAGCGGCTAAGCGGCGGTAGGCCTCAATCGTGCGATGCTCCCGCTCCTCCAAAAGGCGTAGGACGAAGGTAGGGCCCAAAAGTATGGCTAGCAGCTGATACCACCATAAACGCCATTTAGGGTAAGAGACTTCGCGCCTAAGGTATTGCCGCCAGAACTCATAGTGTTTTTGCTCCTGCTTGGCGAAAAGCTGGAGAAGCGTATGTAGGGGGGTAGCTTTAGTGCGTTGGCTGAGCCATTCATACAGGTGTGCGTTGAAGAGTTCTTCGGCCGCATAGTGGAGCGCTGGCACCTCAAGCATTTCCCAAAGGTACATGGAAGGCTGCGTATCTTTGAAGGAATGGTAGCTGTGTATGTGGTAGGGGCTAAGCGGACGCCCATAGGCAGTTTCTTGGGCAGTTTGGCGTCCGTACCTGCGCCCGATCTGGGCGCGCTAGCCCTCAAGGGGGCTCTAGAAGCCGCCCGTCTCCCGGCTGAAGCGGTGGAAGAGGTATATTTTGGGAATGTCCTCTCGGCTAATTTGGGTCAAGCCCCCGCCACTCAGGTAGCTCTAAAAGCTGGCCTTCCGCCTACTACACCGGCGACGCTGGTAAATAAAGTGTGTGCCTCTGGCCTCAAAGCGATAATGTTGGGGGCTCAGGCTATCGCTTTAGGCGAGGCGCAGGTAATTGCTGCAGGCGGTATGGAGAGCATGAGCCAGACGCCTTTCTACCTATCTAACCTCCGGGGGGGTAATCGTTACGGCCACACTAGTGTAGTAGATGGTATTTTGCGTGATGGGTTGGAGGATGCCTATTGCAGCTGGACCATGGGGCGTCTCGCCGAGCAGTGCGCTACTACCTATGGCCTTAGCCGGGCCATGCAGGATGAGTACGCCATACGCTCCTATCGCCTGGCGCAGGAAGCTCAAGCTAAGGGTCTTTTTGCGGAAGAGATTGTGCCCGTGCCCGTTTCCGCAAAAGGTGGCACCCAACTTGTACAAGAAGATGAAGAGCCCAAACGCACCGACTTCGCTAAAATACCCAGTCTGAAGCCTGCCTTCCTAGAGGGTGGTACAATAACGGCCGCTAATTCTTCCAAAATTAACGATGGAGCCGCAGCGGTGATTCTGGCCAGCGCTAAAGCGGTAGAGCAGTATAACCTCAAGCCTTTAGCTCGCATACTAAGCTGGGCCGATGCGGCGCGCGCCCCCGAATGGTTCACTATAGCCCCTACGGAGGCAATTCAAAAAGCCCTAGCAAAGGCCCAGCTTAGGATTGAGCAGATAGACTTATTTGAAATCAACGAGGCTTTTGCGGCCGTAGCGCTGGCTAATCAGAAGCTTTTAGGCATTCCCTTAGAAAAGCTGAATGTGCTGGGTGGCGCGGTGGCTTTAGGGCACCCGCTCGGCGCTAGCGGAGCGCGCATTTTGGTAACGCTTTTGACTGCCCTGCGTCATACTGGTGGCCGCTTAGGGGCGATTGGCATCTGTAATGGCGGCGGGGGCGCTTCCGCCCTTATAGTGGAACGGCTGGCTTAGCTGGGGTTGTTAAGAAGGTGTGGCTAAGCCGCCTGGACTCGCCGCTTTCGTAGCTAAGCTGGAGCGCTTAGGGGAGCTTCGGCGTATCTCCGTCCCCGTCTCCCCTCACTTAGAGATAACCGAGATTGTGGATCGGGTAATAAAAGCGGGGGGACCTGCGCTGCTTTTTGAGCGGACAGGCAAAGAGTTCCCCCTCCTGATTGGGGCTTATGGGTCGGAGCGGCGTATGGCCCTGGCTCTAGGGGTAGAGCGCCTAACGGACGTGGCTCAGCGTATGCAGCAGCTCTTTCAGCAGCTTACCCGAGTGCGCGGCAGCCTTTTAGAAAAGCTGGCCATTTTGCCTACACTGGGTGAAATTGCGCGCTATTTTCCGCGTCGTTGGCGCGGGGGTAAAGCACCCTGCCAAGAGGTAGTTTATCTGGGCGCAGAGGCTCGCCTCAGCCGCCTCCCTATTCTCACCTGCTGGCCCGCCGATGGGGGCCCTTTTATCACCCTTCCTATAGTACATACCTACCATCCTGAGACGCGCCAGCGCAACGTAGGCATGTATCGCATGCAGGTTTTTGACGACTATACCACGGCTATTCACTGGCAGCTGCATAAAGTGTCCCGACGCCACTACGAGGCTTGGAAAGCTACAGGTCAGAAAATGCCTGTAGCGATCGCCTTAGGCGGTGATCCGGTGTATGCCTATGCGGCTACGGCGCCCCTACCCGAGAATGTGGATGAGTATCTTTTAGCCGGCTTTCTGCGGCGCCGCCCTGTAGAGCTTGTGCGCTGCCTTACCCAGCCGATTGAAGTGCCAGCCGATGCCGACATAGTCATAGAAGGCTACGTAGACCCCACTGAACCCCTGCGGCTAGAGGGCCCCTTTGGCGATCATACCGGCTACTATTCGCTGCCGGATTATTACCCGGCTTTTCACGTCACAGCGATTACGCACCGCCGGGATGCCATTTACCCCGCTACGGTAGTGGGGATTCCACCCCAAGAGGACGCCTGGCTGGGAAAAGCCACCGAACGCATCTTTCTTGTGCCTATTCGCCTTACCTTCCTGCCTGAACTGGTGGATATGGAACTGCCCGTAGAAGGGGTTTTTCACAACCTGGCGATTGCGGCAATCCAGAAGGAATATCCCGGGCAAGGACTTAAGGCTATTCATACCCTTTGGGGGGCAGGGCAGCTTATGCTAACGAAAATCGCTATCGTAGTAGATGCCGACGTGCCCCTAACCGACTATTGGGCGGTAGCCAAGGCAGTGGCCGACAACACGGATCTACGCACGGATTTAGTCTTTACGCAGGGCCCTATTGATGTCCTGGATCATGCCTGCAGTCAAATGGGCTTTGGCGGCAAACTCGGCTTAGATGGTACGCGCAAGCTGCCCGCCGAAAGGCTTCTACCACCCCTTACCTATCCGCCCGCCATGCCTTCGGCCCTTGCTTTGGAAGCCCTCCAGAAAGACTTTCCCGAACTCATAGAGGTCAATTTGCGTCTTATCCAGCAGGGCATACCCGTCTGGATAGGGTCATTTCGCAAGAGCGAAAGGCGCCATGGGCTTCGGCTGGGGGAAAGGCTGGCGCGCCATCCCGCCTTTGCTGGCGTGAAAGCGATTATCCTTCTTGATGGCGAAATGCCCATTCAGGACCTTAGCGATGTGTTCTGGCGATTGGCCAATAACATAGACCTGCGGCGCGATAGCCAGCTAATAGAGGATGAGGCCGGCCGCCCCCACCTAATATTAGATGCCAGTACTAAAACGAAGACCTTAGATGATTTTGCTCGGCCTTGGCCAAATGTAATCGTAATGTCGGAGGAGATTATTGCCCGCGTGGATCAGCGCTGGGAAGAGTATGGCTTAGGTGCGTTTATTCCTTCTCCGTCGCACAAGTACCGCCCGCTGGTGAAGCAGGAAGGGGCGTATTTCGCTAAGTAGGTTCTACGGCGAGGCGGTGAGCCGAAATTCTACCTTCCAAAGGCCCCGTAGATCTCCCAGAGCGAAGTCTTTAGCTTTATCCCCTGGATAGCGGCGACGGATTTCGGCTAAGGCGGGGCCATCCAGATCGTCACGCGTGCCGTGGCATTTCAGACACTGCGGCATAGCAATGTAAATAGGGCGATAATAGCGTAGGGTGTGCGGCCCAGCCACCCACACTACGCTCTGCTGTGCACGGCTGGTGTCATAGTAGGCATAAGCCCGCCGGTCTAAGCTATCAACTAAGGCATTTTTAGGATTGCGATAGCGTAGGGCTATGCGTTGAAGGCTGAGTCCCGCTGTACGGTAGAAAGTAAGGGTCTCAGCGGCACTGTGGCAGTAGCGTACCGCCCCAGCCCAGCCTTCTTTCTGAGCTATGGCCAGAACCTTCTGAAGAATCTGGCGCTGCCTTTCTAAGGTTAGGCTGTCCCCGAGCCGCTGCCATACGGACAGGGCGCCAGAAGAAGTGTCTGGCGGAAGAACTATGGGGTTGTCTGACCTAGAGCCGGAGGGAGACACTTTACATGAAAGAACCGAGGTAAGAATCAGCATCAGGCCTAAGCTTTCCCAGCGGAGCGCCTCCATAAGAGGCAAAGATACGCTGCCAGAAAGCTAGACCCAAAATCCCAAACAGAATAAGTGCCTGGAGGAAATAGCGGCTGTCCAGGCGCAAAAAGACCGCGTAAGCCGTCCACGAAAGATGAGCGGCTATTCCCAACCAGCCCAAAAAGCCATAGCGTCGGATTTGAATTAGGAAGAAGAAGCTTCCGATTAGACCGCTGACCACCCAAAAGGACCATAGGGCTATAGATAGACCCATAATCCACTTGTAAGAGGCAGGGGCAGGGGGCCAACCGCTATAGCGCAGCACTTCCTGCGGGTGGCTTGTAAAGAAGTTAGAAATAGCGCGCAAGTATGTTTCCACCTGCCAAGATAGGGGTTTTTCGCGCCTGAGCGCTTCGTACCAGTTCTCTAGGAGCTTGAGGAGAGGATAGAACGCGCTTGAGTCTCCCGCGTAGTAGCGGCGCAGAAGAGAGTAGAGCTCTTCCTCAGACTGGGCCGCATATGAGGTGGTGTAGAGCCGAGGAGGCAGGCGATAGGTAGAGTAGTATAACCAGTAGAAAGGCTCGCCATTTTGGCCCAGAAGCTTGATGAGGTGCCACCATTCGGTAAGTTGGTAGGCTGGCGGAGGCCCTGGAACTTCGTTGAGGGGTTGAGGCTTCCCCCGGTAGTAGTAGGTACAGGGAAGCCAAAAAGCCTCAAATACGAGAAAAGGCAGAAGGAAAGTGCCTAGCCTTTGGCTGCGTGCCCTAAGGGTAGCCTTCTGCTGGAGAATATACCCCAAGAAAGGTAGTAGGAGTACGGCATGCGCTTTACGGACTAGTATAAGCTCAAGGACGACCACACCGGCTACTCCCAGCCAAAGGATATGTCGGCCTTGGCTGCGCCAGAGAAGCCATAGGACGAGAATAAGAAGACTGGAGGCTAAGCCTTCGGAGGCTATAAGGTACTCATACCGTACAAGGTAGGGGAAGGCGGCGTAACTCAACGCCCCCACCCACCCTAAAAGAGGGTGCATGGCTCGCAAGATATCCCCCACAAGGACTGCCGCTAGGACCGCTAGGCTAATTTGTAGGGTAAGGTACAGATCTGGGAGAGGAAGCCAGCTAAAGGGAAAAACATACTTTAGCGCGCTAAGTAACCCATAGCCCGGCAGTCTATAATGCTGGCATAGGACATTAAGGCAAAGCCAGCTGCGGGTTTCTTGGTAGCAGTTTAGGAGGTGGCGGAAAGGCTGGAAGTAGGTAGGGTGGTCGGCGTGTTGGTAGTTCGCTCTAATCCAGAGGCGAGGGGCGTCTATGGGGGGGAAGGGTGGCGGTGGCGCGGTGTCTAAACCAGCTGTACGGAAGCCGTACACAGGCAGGGTTCGGTTAGGCGCAATCTGCGCCCCCATTCCCCGCATAAGCAGCGGCAGCCCAAAGAAATAGTACGCCAGCTTGATAGCCAGCGCTAGCCCAGCCGCAGTGAGGTAGAAGGTGCGCGCCGACACACCCAGCGGGCTACCCATCCTACAACGAGCACAAGGAAAAATACTAGGCTAAAGAGAAAGTATCGGCTCTGGATGGATCGTAGGAATACATGGCTCAGCCAAGCATAATGGGCGCTCAGGGCCGCAGTTAGAAGAAGTGGCTGGCTGCGCGCTTGGTAGAGGATAAACGGCGTAAGGAGAAAACCCAGCCCTACCACTACCACCCACAAGCCTACCGAATAGCCGTAGATCCGCCTATAAATTACCCCAGCTTTTCGGGCATCCGTATAAAAAAAGCTCTCCATCCAATGCGAGGCAAGAAAATTGGCTGTGGCATACAGGCGACTGGTAAAGTGATACAGGAGAGGTTTTTCCCGCCTTATATGGCGTTCCCATTCACGCAGGCGCCAGGAAAACTGGTATTCCGCCTCACTTTCCTGAAGACTGTAAAAGCGTCTGAGAAGCGTTAGAAGCTGGGCTTCGGTATCTGGATTGAAAGCGGATGTATAAGCCCGCAGCGGAAGCTTATAGGTAGGGTAGTAAAACCAGTAGTAGTTATCCCCAAAGGTACTCATAAAAACGTGGATGCGCCACCACTCGTCGTAGGCCTCATCAGGGTTTTCAAAGTAGAAAATGCTTTTTGTGGTGAGAAAGGCTTTGCGATGGACCTTATGCGTACAGGTCAGCCAAAATGCTTCAAAAGCTATAAAAGGCAGCCATAGATACACAAAGCGCCCGTTTTTCTGGAGAATAAAAGGAAGGGTATAGATGGCAAAAAGGGGGGCCGTTATGGGGCGCAGGAGCATGGCTTCTAAGATAAATAGCCCACTTAGGGTAATCCAGAAGCGGTTTTGCCACTGACTTTTAGCTAGAGCCCACAAGGAAAGGACTAAAAAGCTGTGGTAAAACCCTTCTGAGCCTAAGATGAACTCGTAGCGGGCTATGAAAGGGGAGGAGGACCACAGGAGGCTGGCGGGGGCAATGTACAGGCTACAGCCCGTAAGGAGGCGGATAAGATCGCCGAAAATCACCGCAGCTAAGGCGCCCAAAAGGAGCTGAAGACCTATAGTCCAAGCACGCCCCTGGTCTATCCCCCCTAATACATCGCCTAGATACAGCCAAGGTAGATAGCCGGGCATTCGGTAAAAAGCGCATAGCCGCCAGGCGCAGTTTCCCTCCTTTTGTTCTATACACCGACGAAAGCTCTGATACGGCTCGTAATACGTCGGAAAGTCGGGATTGTGGAGAACAAGCTGGGCCAATCTCTGACCATTTGGGAAATGAAGCGGAAGGGAAACGGTGTCACCCTCAGGGAAACGCACACCATACCGCTTGTTTACATAGCCTGGCCAAATCTGCATCGCCATGCCCTTGTTCCAGTGGGGTAGGAGCTGTATCCAGAGGCATTTGAAGAAGAGGGCTATGAGGAGGGCATCCAGATAGTACTTTACCATGAGCGTATGAGGCCGCGTAGAAAAATAGTGGCCATGTAATGGGCGATTTGAGTGGGGGTAAAGGCGCCAGTAGGCTGGTACCAGTTGGCGGTGGCATTTAGGGCCGCCAGAAGGGATATAGCGAGAAAGCGCGGTTCGGTAGCATGGAAAAGGTTCTTCGCCACCCCCTCTTCTAAAATCCGTTCAAGGCGTCTTTCGTAGGCCTCTTGCCTTTGAAGAAAGGCGGTACGATGAGGCTCCTCCAGGTGCCGGGGGGCCTCACGCAGAAAAATCGCCGCTTGGGCCGGCTCAGCTAAAAGAGTCTCTACGTGCCGCACGCAAAAGCGCTCAAACTTATAGGTGGTCTCCCAATCGCTTTCGGCAATCTCGGCTGTAGCCGCCTCAAAGCGCTCCGCTATCTGGAAGGCTAGAGCCGCCAGCAGGGCTTCCTTAGTGGGAAAGTAATGGTAGAGCGTAGCAGGGGAAAGTTGGACTCTTTGGGCCAGCTCGCGTAGCGTTACCTGCGGAAACCCTCGTTCCGCAAATAAGCGCAGTGCCGTAGCGAGAATCCGGTCGCGTTGCACGGGCTTAGGCCTCAAAGGTATGGATAATCTGCGGCAGACAGCTAAGGGCAGCCTGAAGGGTAGCAAGAACAGGGCGCAGCGCTTCCTCTAAAGCCCCTTCCGACCGCGCACTTAGGACTTCAGCAAGCGAACACTCTATACGTAAAAGGTTTATTTGTCGCTCGCGCAGCGGACTAATCCCTTTGAGCGTAGCGCGGGTACGATTTAGGGGAAGGGTGGCCCCAGCCACTTCTTGGCTCACGCGCCGCAACTTAGCGTAAAGGGGACGGGCTTCCTTCTCCGTCATGGGCGGGAAAAGCGCCCGCAGAAAAAGCGTCTCCTTCTCTAGCTCCCAGAAAAGGGCTACTGAGATCGCTCCTGTTTTCAACTCCAAAGGCGGATACTGGCGGAAAAGGTACTGATCTAAATGGGAGGAATGTACATGCGGCTGCGTGCGGATAGCCAAGGAAAAATGAAAGGGGGCTTCGCGACTGCGCCAACCATACAAGTGCCGGCGCAGATGCGCAAAAGCCGCATAGTAGCGTAGACTCGGCTCCATTACTCGGCTGGGTAAGGCAAAACTCCGATACTCCCTTTCCAGCATAGTCCGATAGGCCGGCAGCTCGGGATGCAAGTCAGCTAGGGGTACAGAAATAGCCTGAATGGCGTTTAGCAGCTCTTCATACCCCAGGCGCGTCCAAGGAAGCTCTAAAGAAGATAGGATCTCCTCATCCCATTCAAACCAGGCCTCGCGTAAGAAAAGGCAATAGAAACGGGCCTGAGGGTTGCGATCCATAAAAGCTATCTGGCTGCGAATAGGTTCATGAAGGCTGCGGGAATTTCCGAAGGTGGTGGTACGCACATAAAAGTATTGAGGCACCCCATCAGCCGCTTTGCAGGAGAACTGAAAGGGGCTACCGCTGGGCGCGCTCTCAAAAGAGCCCTCCATAATTTCACTTTGGGTAAGCCATTCCGTAAAAGGGGTGTGGCGAAAAAGAGCGAAAAGTAGCTGCTGATGCAGCTTTTCTGTGTAAGCGGCGATAGCCTGCATGCAGCAAAAATACTGCGTAGAACCTATTCCGCCCCCGCTTTAGGCTCCTCTAGTTAGAAAGAGCAGCCGGGCATTCTGGGTAGTTTGCTCTACAATAGCCTCGGGCGGCAGCCGATAAAGCTCCGCTAAGGCGCGGATTATATAGGAAAGGTAGGCGCTTTCGTTTCGCCGGCCGCGCAGGGGTACAGGCGTCAAATAAGGGCTATCGGTTTCTAAAAGAATGCGGTCTAGGGGTATATAGGGTATAGCGGCACGCAGGGCCAGCGCACTGGGATAGGTAACTACCCCACCTATGCCGACAAAAAAGCCTAGGTCTAAGATTCTTTGCGCTTCGGCGCGACCCTCGGTAAAGCAGTGGAAGACGCCCCTAACCTGGCCTACAAAAGGCCGAAGTAGGGCCACGGTCTCCTCTAAGGCGCCGCGGAAGTGAATAGAAAGGGGTAGGTCGTAAGCTACGGCCCATTCTATCTGGGCAGAGAAGGCGGCTTCCTGCCACTGGCGTGTCTGAGGGCTGCGGTAGAAATCCAGTCCCACTTCGCCAATGCCTATCCACTCGCCCTGGGGCAATAACGCGCCTAATGCGGCTAGTTCGTTCTCAAAGTCGGCCTTCACATGGAGCGGATGAAGGCCTATAAGGCCTTTATAAAAACCTGGGGCTTCTTGGCAGAGCTTCTGAAGGGCCGGCAAGGTGGTAGCGTCTAAGTTAGGCAGAAATACCGCCTCGCATACGCTTTGGGCCCGGTAAGTAACGGCCGCTATATCCGACGCAAAGTCTGCTAGAAACAGGTGCGCATGCGTGTCAATGGCACGGGCCGCCATGTGATAGAAGGGTAAATACGCAAAAGCTCATATCGCATCCGCTGAATAATCGGTGCCAGCGAATCCTCGGCCCCAGCTACTTTGAAGTATGAGGCAATCATGATCGCATACCGAACTGAATCGGTATAGAATAAAAGCGCATGGGTAGGTACTTCGCCGTATATTTCGTAAAAAAATCCCTTTCCATTAGGACTGCGAATAAACCTTTCGGATATGTCCGAGGCGCGGATAGAATGTTTGTACACCAGCTTTCGGTAGGTTTCAAGCGCTTTGGCTGGGGTAGTGTGGAGCGTTTGGAGGTCTTGCGCCGTGATGTGCCAGTACGTATCTAACTCAGGAAAGTACAGGTCAAACCAGCACGAGTCGCGCGGCACGTAATGCGGCCGGGCATAGGCTGGATAGGCAAACCGTACGGGGCACACTGGGCAGTCAAAGGTATCATAGCGGCCCGTGTCAGGAAGCTCCAGCCGAGGAAAGGTTTTCGGACGCGGGAGTGTTGGGGCCTCGCAAGACACGATAAGCCCGTATGCGCTCAATCCGCTGAGGACTGCCTTCCACCACCTCAAACGCATAGTCCCGATAAATTAGGGTCTCCCCGGGCGAGGGAATCCGTTCGGCTAGCGAAAGTACGAATTCAGCCAGGTTCTCGGCGCTTCGTGCCTCCTCCTCTTGGAAGAAGTCGGTGGGCAGGCTTAGAACCTCTTGTACCAGCATAAGAGGGGCCTGCGCCTGGAAGCAAACCGAACCATCCGCATTGATTTCGTAGAGGGCACCCGCCAGACGCGCCTCCTCCTCCCTGTACCCAAATACCACTTCTAAAAGCCGCTGCAGCGAAATGAGCCCCGCCACGCTTCCAAACTCATCTACCCCTATAGCCACCGCCTGCCGGCGTGTCTGAAGTTCCAAAAGTAGCTCATAGGCATTCTTAGTTTCAGGTACAAAGTAGGCCGGGCGCAGAAGTTGCTGCCAATTCGGATAGTCGGGTTTTGACCAGTGCGGCAAAAGGTCCTTTATAAGCAGGATCCCCTTAATCTCATCCAGCGTCTCCCCATACACTGGGACTCGTATATAAGGAATCTGTCGCAGGGCGGCCTTAAGCTCCGTCCAGGAGAGGCTGGCTGGAATAGCCTTCATGTCCATGCGAGATATCATAAAGGCGCGTACGGGTAGCTGCCGTAAAAGAAGGAGCTTCCTGAGAAGACCTTTTTCGGAAGGGGGAGAAAGCTCAGGGGGTAGGGCTTCTATGAGGTGGCTTAGGCTAGTGAGGGTAGGCAAAGGTCGCCACCAGCTCTCTATGCGCTGCTGTAAGGCCCGCAGAAGCTCCGCTAAAGGATAGAAAAGCCAGAAACTAAGCTGAATCGCTAAAGTGCCGAACCGTAAAAACACATACGGCCGGGTAAGGGCCAGCGTCTTAGGAATTATTTCTCCCAGTATCACAATCCCTACCCACGCCCCTATGGCGGCTAGCGCCGAACCATACGGCGGATATTGCGTGCCTAGCCGGAGAAGGGCAAGCGTAAAGCCCAAATTCACCAGCGTATTCCCTACCAGAATAACGCTAAGGAGCACCTCAGGCTGCTCGGTAAAATAGCGCAGCCAATAATGCCACGGGCGCTTTTTATCCGAATTATAAATAGCCGCTAAACGGCCTCCCTCTGAGCTAAAGAAAGCCGTTTCATAACCCGAAAATAAAGCCGAAAGAAGGAGAAAGATAAGCGCGCCTGCGAGCGGGATGGGGTCCAACGCTGTACAAAGATATTTAGCAGGAGGATACGCTGGGTTCAGAGCTCCCCTATTGCGTTCCTGGGCGTATTTTGCAAGAAAGGATGATCGCCTTTTTTCTTCAGCTCTGGGTGTGGGAAGCTGGCGGGGTACAGCCAGCTACTGCGTTAGCGGTTGAGCCTGTACTTGCGCATGCCCTTAGGGAGGCGGATAGCCTGCTTACGGCCTGGGGGCTTCGGGATACCCTCTCACTTTCTTACAAGCCCTTAGGCGAAGGGTACGAAATACTCCCTTTGCCTGAAGGGCAGGGGGTTCAGCTCGCAGCAGAAGGAGCAGCGGGATGGGCCGCCGCCCTCTATACGCTTTTAGAGCGCAAACATGGCTTTCTATTTCTCCACCCACGGTTTCTGGTGCGCGTGCCGTCGCCTCCCCTGTCCGAGACGCTCCGGGTAGTGCCGCGCTTTCGGTGGCGGGGCTTCCACCTACACACCCAGCACCCCATCGAACTGACCGAGGCCCTCCACGATCCAGACTTTCCCCAAGCCGAGCTCTGCGTGCGTCAGTATATAGACTGGCTAGCCCGCAATAGACAGAATTACTTTGAGTTTTGCCTTTTGCGTACCGTGAATCTTGCCCGATGGGTGCCTTACTTTCAAAAGCTGGTAGCCTATGCGCACCAGCGGGGCGTTAGCGTAGGGCTGGATGTATCCCTTCGTATGCGGCAGCAGTATGCGTTTCAACTTCTTCCCCGTTACAGCTTTCGTTCGCGCCGAAGCCTACTGCGCCGGCGCCTTAGGGTTTTAGCTCAGACGGGCATAGACCGGCTCAATGTGGAACTTACCGCTGCAGAGTTCGTGGGGCAGGATTGGGGACGCTGGCTGGATAGCCTCGTAGCCTATAGCCAGGCTATGGGGCTTACGCTCATGACGCGCCAGCATGTGGTCCCGCCAGAGGCTTACGCTGTGGGCACCTTCCGCCCTACCGCCCTACCGCCTGCAATAGGCCTATGTGTCCATTCTGTCATGTGCTATAGCTTGAAGGACACATTGGCGCCAGTATACCGCTGCCGAAACTTTGCGCATCTCTTGGCGGCTTTGCGCCAGGCGCGTCTGCAGCGCCCAACCTGGTACTATCCCGAAACGGCCTACTGGGTAACCTTTGATAATAGCGTCCCCGTATGGCTTCTTTCGTACCTGCGCGCGCGCTGGGAGGATATGGAGCTCACGGACACCTTAGCCGAAGGCCACCTTACGTTTTCCTCTGGATGGGATATAGGCTACTGGCTATTTGACTGGAGTGTGGCGCAGTGGAGCTGGGCCTACTGGGCTAATGGTCAGCGGCTAAGTACTCATCCCGCAGAGGGCCTAGCTCGGATTTTTGGCGGTTCGCTGACCGATTGGGCGGAACGAATGCGTTTTCAAGATAGTGTCCTAGTAGGGCGGGATTTTCTCAGCTACATCACGCCTACCACGCCTATAGATGAGCTGGGCTGGTACAGCCTGCCAGCTTTTCAGCCGCGGTTGCCCGTGCCGCCCTGGCGGATTTACCGACGCCCCGGGAAGTATCGGGCTCTTTTGGCGCCTAAGTTGAACGAGATAGCGGAAGCTCTTCAGCGCTGGCCAGCCTGGCCCACACCGAGCTATTCCGATTCTACGCTCAACGCCCTTTGGGAAGAGCTTAGGCTTGCGTGGGAAGTTACGCGCTTGCGCGTGGCTTTCCGCTACCACTGGCTTGAAGCGCTTAGCCTACCCCAGCGTGCGCCTAGCCGCGCCCTCCACCTAGCCCACCTGCATAAACTTCTAAACGAAGCTGAAGGAATGGTAGCTCAGCTACCTATACGCTACCCGCATACAGCCCGTCGGCGCATTTGTCGCGCCGGCCCAGGTTGCCGCCATCCGCACCCTAGCTATGCCTTTGGCTACCTCTACCCCGCCCTTAGCCTCCACTTCTGGCGGCGTGAAATAAACCAAGTGGAGAAAGGGAGGTGGAGCCCCTTCCATAAGAACCTTTGGAACATCCCGCGCATTATTGGACTTTGGTGAATTCTTGCTAATATTGCCTTTATGCGATGCTACCCTTACCTCGTGGTGGCGGCAGTGTGGGTTTGGGCCCAACCCCCTCAATATCCCCGCAACGGCATACTAGATACCCTTACCGATTTAGTGGAGCATGTAGAGTACATGGTTCCGATGCGGGATGGTGTGGTGCTAGCCACTAGCGTATGCCGACCGGTATTTTACGACACGGCACGCGTACAGGTGGATTTGCCCTTAGTAGGGCGTCGGTATGTACGCTTTGCCTATCCGGGTACGCAGTATTTTGTATATCCAGATCAGCCGGATCCCTATGCCCTTCCAGTGGTTTTTACGCGCACACCGTATAACAAGGGTAAGGTTGAGTTGGCTTATGGGTATGCCCTATTAGGGTATGCGGGGATTATGCAGGACATGCGCGGTCGGTATCGCTCGGGTGGCGTGTATCTACCCATGTATAGCGACAGTTGGGACAAAACGGCCTATGTCCAGCATATGCCATCTGGCGGGCACCCCTTAGATATCACCTCTAATAAGGAAGCTAATACCCATGAAGACGGCTGGGATACCTATCAGTGGATATTGAATGAACTGCGCTACGACAGCGATGGCGATGGGCAAATTACGCCGAGCGATAATCTTCTTTGTAATGGTAAAGTGGGGATGTTAGGCGGTTCGGCCTTAGGTAATACCCAGTACCAGCTAGCCGCCGCCCATCCGATTAATCCCAATGGCCGTGGTCTCAAATGTCTCATGCCCATAGTCGCATCAGGTGAGTTCTATCACTGTGCGGGCCACCACAATGGTACTTTCCGCGAGCGCCTCGTAGATGGCTGGCTGCGCGGTCAAGTAGAATTCTATAGCGAATGGACTAATGGTCCAGCCAATGTGTATGATAACATTCACACGTTGGCTGATTACGGTAGCCATATACAAAACTCCCAACAAGCGGCAGAAGCCTGTATAGACTTCTGGAGTACGCAGAACCAGGTCCACTACCCCAATTCGCCAGGGCGGGCTGTTATGGACATTAGCCATGCTACCTTAGACGAGAATGGGAATCCGCGCTGGCAAGGTTCACGCAGCCGCTATAGCAACATCCAAGTCCCTGTATGTAATATCACCGGGTGGTGGGATGAATTCATTGATGGGCAGATTCAAACATGGCAATTTCTTATGGCGCACCTACCCCCTGAGCTCAAGAAGTTTCAGAAAATCATAATAGGCCCCTTTGCCCATCAAACCGTGGGGTCACGTTCTACGGGCGATATGCGTATTCAGCCAGATGGACGCGACCATCGCTACCCACCTAATGTAGTGGAAGAATTCAATATGATAGATCTGGAACGGCTCAATGTTCAGCAAGCCGTGCGGGTGGTAAATTCCGAAGTAGTAGGGTGGTTCCGATACTTCTTGGGAACTCCTACTTTCCAGCTTCCGCCGGATACCGCCTGGCAAAACTTAGGGAATAATATCTACGCCCGCATACCGGCGGATACTTTTCGTACGGACTTCTATACCTTTTTCAATTTCCTTAATGGTGCTGGGCCTCTTCCTAATTTTCCAATAGAGATAAAGTTTGGGGCCACTGGTACGCCTAATTTTCAGCGCATTACTATTCCGCCGCTTCCGACTTCGGTATTTGGCGATACTACGCGCCGTCCGGTAAGTGCGCCGAATTATGAATTTGATGCTACAAAGCCAAATGGCCGCAAAAATGTGCGCTTTTATGTCGTAGGGCCTGTAGCGGATTCGCTCAATCCTAGTGTAGGTAACTTCTGGGTGTCTACGGATACCTTCCCCCTGCCTAATCTTCCGAAGATACGATTGTATTTGCGGGGGGATGGCCGTCTTACAGCTGAGGCGCCTCAGACCTCCGAGCTGCCGCGCGGCTTTGTGGCTGACCCAGACGACCCTGTGCCTACCCATGGCGGACCTAATATGATCGTTTATACTCCTGATCGAGATAGGCATAGCCAGGGCCAGATGAACTTTACGGACCCGGCTTACCGCGCAATTGTACTGGATCGCCCTGCGCGCTATACGGTAGAGGGACAGAATTACTCAGACCTAATCAGTTATGTCTCAGAGCCGTTAGCGGACACTTTCTGCACAGCCGGTTTCCCCAATGCCCAACTTTACCTTAGCCTCAAGCCGCTCTGGGGCGCTTTTCCCGACTCAGCTAATGGCGACGTAATGGTACGCGTCTTAGATGTGTATCCAGATGGGCGGGAGTACTACGTCTTTGAGGGCGCGTGTAATGCCCGCGCACGGGATTACGCCGAAAGCTGGGCGGACGGCCGAGAGGATACCTCTCGGGCGTGGTATAACCTCAAAGCCGACTCGGTTTATAAGTGGCGCTTCCGTATGCTCCCGATTGCCTACTGCTGGGGTAAAGGTCATCGTATCAAGATACTCGTAAGCGCCACCAACTACCCGCGCTATCAGCCGTGCCCCAATGTACCTCTCATGCCAGGCGAATTCTACCGCCGCCGGCCATTTGATAATACGCCCTACGTCTTCCGCGGCGTTAGAATGTATGCCCGCCGTAATCTCCAAAAGGTCCATTCAGGGCCCGACCAGCTCTCCTATATAGAGCTACCTGTGTTTGGGGGGCGATTTGTGACCCAGCTGTCTATGGCTTCTTTTTCCACTAAGCCTGCTTTCACTCTATTTCCTAATCCAGCCCGGGAGGTGGCCTATTTGGAAAGCTCGCAGGCAGGTATTTATACCGCTGAGATTTACACGCCGGCTGGCCAGCGTCTCTGCCAAGTGCCCTTCAATAATACCATTGCTCTACCCGTAAGTCATTGGGGGGCAGGTATTTACCTGCTGCGCATTCAGGATAATCAGGGCCAGACGCTCGCTACCCATCGCCTGGTAGTTGTGCCCTGAGCGCCATGGCGGAAGTGCTAATAGTTTTTATCGTAATAGGTCTGCCCATAGTAGGAGGATTAGCGCTGGCTGGCTATATGGAATGGCTAAAGTATCGTCGGCGGAGCTTGCCTCCTTCCGAAAAAATATCCCAGCTGGAAAAGCAGCTCCATGAGCTGCGAATGGAGAATCAGCAGCTGCGCCGCCGTATCCAGAATCTAGAGACTATAGTAGCCAGTGTAGAATGGGACCGCGTGCTTAAGGAGTTATCTCAGCCCCCTACATTAGAAGAAGGCTTCAAACATTTGAGGGGTACCTCACTGCAAAAAGAGTTATGATCGGTCTAGCCCTTATAGTAATAGCTCTTCTGGCGTATAAAGCCTATAAACTTTCGCTCAAGCACTCGCGCCAGCTTGAGAGGCTTCGGCAGGAGTTAGCTCAGGCTCAGGCGGAGGCTGAGTACTGGCGCGCGCGCTACGAGACCCTTTTAGAACAGGCTGAGAAACCGCCTTCGCCTGAGCAACATACAGCCCAATATTTAGAAATGATTGCGCAGCGTATAGAACAGCAGCGTACAACGCTTTTGTAGAGCGGCGCACCGAGCTTAGCTATATTTGCGCCGATGGAGTACAACCGCCAACGCTGGGTATTTGGGGGTATAGTTTTTGGGGTAGCGCTTCTTACCTATGGCCTTACGGTAGCCCCTACGGCGAGCTTCTGGGATTGCGGGGAATTTATCGCTACGGCGAATGAGCTAGAGGTGCCTCACCCGCCCGGTGCCCCCCTTTACCTTGTACTGGCGCGCCTCTTTGCTTTGCTGGCGCCTTCCTCTGATAAGGTGGCCTATTTCGTAAACTGGCTAAGTGTATTAGCGGGCGCCTTTACGGCGCTCTTAGCCAGCTGGATTACTATGCACTTTGTACGCAAAAGCGTAGCCGAGGAAACCTCCCTCAGAGTGGGTTTCTCAGGCCTTTTAGCTGGCCTTACGGCTACGTTTGCAGACTCCGTCTGGTTCAATACAGTGGAAGCGGAGGTATATGCCCCTAGTGCGCTCTTTACTACGCTGGTCATATGGCTGATGTGCGTATGGGAGGACACGCCTAGCCTCCGCCGCCAAAATCAGCTTCTTATCCTAATTGCCTTCATCTTCGGACTCTCTATCGGGGTGCATTTGCTCAACCTCCTGACGCTGCCAGGCCTAGCCCTTATGTATTACTTCCGCAAGACAGACAAGCCCAATTGGAAAGGCGCTTTACTGGCCTTTACGATAGGGGGAGCGATTTTAGGCTTTCTGCAATATGGCGTCATCCAGTACACCGTCTCCTTAGCCTGGCCCTTGGAGGAATGGCTAGTAGGGGTGTATTACCCAGCCGAGAAAAAGACCACTGGCATAGGGCTACCTTTTGGTAGCGGCTTAGCAGTATTCATCGTTATACTTTTCACTCTCTTAGCTCTTTTAGTGCGATATGCGCATCAGAAGCAGTCGCCTGTATTGAGCACTGCTGCGCTTAGTTTGCTGTTTATTTATTTAGGCTACTCTACCTACGCCGTTATCTTTCTCCGTTCGCAGGTCAAGCCCCCTATCAACGAGAATGATCCCAGTACGGTGCCAAATTTCCTCAGCTATCTACGGCGCGAGCAGTATGGCGAGGTACCTATCCTTTGGGGTCCTCTGTATAACGCCGATCCGATAAGCTACGAACCCAGAGGGAAAATTTACCTGAAATATCCAGGTACTGACCGCTACACCTACGAAGGTCAGCGTCTCCGCTATGCCTATGACCCTAGAGACTATCGTTTTTTCCCGCGCATGTGGAGCCCCGCACACTACCGCGATAATGGCCCTTTCAGCTACATCAACTACGTCAAGAATCGTGGCTTTGATCCAAATAGTCCATTTGATGATAAGCCGACAGGGCTGGAAAATCTGCGCTTCTTCTTTGATTATCAGCTTTACCACATGTATATCCGCTATTTTCTCATGAATTTTGTGGGGCGTGAATCGGAAGAGCAGGATAGCCGCTGGGAAAGTGGGTTAGAATTTCGACGTTTGCGGCATCTGCCGGCCCATCGCAAAAAGGATGCCTCCAAGGCGCATTACTATGGTTTGCCACTTCTGTTAGGCCTCTTGGGTATGAGTTGGCATTATCAGCGGCGCCGCTCCCACTTCTGGGTCTTGCTTACGCTTTTTCTCTTTACCGGCGTAGCCATCATCATCTATCTCAATCAATACCCCAATCAGCCACGTGAGCGGGACTACTCCTATGCGGGCTCCTTTATTATGTTCGCCCTGTGGGTAGGAATGAGCGCCGCAGCGGTGGCGGAGAAACTGGAAAAATGGCTGGGCCGATATAGCGAGGTGGTAGCGGGCTTACCCCTTTTAGGGGTACCCCTACTTATGGCCGTGAAAAACTGGCGCTCTCACTCGCGCGCAGGTAACTACGTGCCGCCTGATAGCGCCTACAACTTCCTAATGTCCTGCCCACCTAATGCGATTCTCTTCACTAATGGAGATAACGACACCTTTCCGCTCTGGTACCTTCAAGAAGTAGAAGGCATACGCACCGATGTACGCATAGTCAATCTAAGCCTTCTGAATACCGACTGGTACATCTCCCAATTGAAATACCAAACCCACAACGGCGCCCCGCCAGTACCTATTAAGATGCCCGATGTTTTCTGGATGGGTGAAAAGAGGGACCAAATCCTAATCAAACCCGGCGAAGAAGTAATGGATCAACCTATCCCTAAGGAAGAGTTCCTGAAAAACTACCCTGAGGCCTATCGCTACACAATTGATCAGCTTGCCGATACCCTTTATTGGCGCATAACTCCGCGTAAGGTACCAGGGGCCGAGAATAAGTCAGGGGGCTACTTGAACAAGCAAGATTATATGACTATTCATATTATATTGGCCAATATTGAAGATGGGTGGCGCCGTCCGATTTGCTTTGCCAATACCTTGCCTCAGTATAGCTACCTTGATCTTTTTGATTATCTGTATATGCGGGGCATGGTGTATGAATTACTTCCTCTCAAGCCTAAAGGCCCCTCGCGCCGAAGCAGCTTAGAATGCCCAATTCAAGATAGCCTTACCCATCACCTTCTGACGCAGGTCTTTCGCTACCGTAACCTAAACCGGTCCGATATCTTCTACGATAGCAACACGCGCCGTATGATAGCTAACTATCGCTCTGTATTTCAGCATTTAGCGGGCTATTATTTAGATCAGGCCGATACGCTCAGCGATTCTTCCCAGGCTCAAGGGCTCCGTCAAAAGGCGCGCAATCTTTTGGCTTTTATGGAGGCGCACTTATCTTCGGAGAATTTGCCTTTGGAGCCTAGCCAGCTTTATATGCAGACGCTGCTGTGGTATAGAGCAGGGGACACACTAAGGGCGCAAAGGTCTATGCAGAGCTTAGTTGAAATGGTGCAGGGTGAGTTAGCCTATGCAAAAGCCCAGCGCCTTCCGCCAGAGGATAGGTTTATATGGCTTGCAGGGGCCCTTGTGTATGAGCTGCCTAAAAAGGCGCCTAAGCTAGACTCACTTTTCCATTCTCAACTTCAGCGGCTGCGTGAAGAAGCTGAGGCTATGGATTATCGGCGCTCTAGTTGGAGGGGTGAATAGAGCCCAAGGGGTTTGGATTGAGCGCGAGGCTGAGCGCAAAGCCCCGCCCCTTGTTGGTCGGCTCTATCGCACCACTCCCCGTGAGTGGGTATTTTACTGTCAGATCCGCCTAGAACCATGGCTCCCCTACGTGTTTGAGGGGAAAGTACCGGTGCTGTGGAGCTTTACTACGGCAGAGGGCCTAAGGGTGGATACCTTAGTATATCTGCCTTATGAGCCAGTCTGGGCCGGCGCTATCCAAGTGCACTTACCGCCCGAAATGGCCGGGACCAACTTAGCGGTGCAGGCAAGTTGTACAGAGGCTTCAGGCCTTTCGTATTACTGGAATGTATGGTGCCCAAAGGGAATAAGCCGTGGGTGGGTGGAGGCTTTTACGCCTGTGCTCAAGCCCCCTGTACGGGTTCACTTAGACTCTCTTACAGGGTTGGCTAGGCCGGGGGATAGCCTCTGGCAAGCGGTTTTCTACCCAGCTGCTGTAGATACGATGCCGCCTCTACCGCCTTATGTAGTGCGCCAGCGGCGACGCCCACCTAAGCTCGTCTACCTAGGCTGCGCCTGGTATCTGCGGGGGGATACTACGCAGGTATTTTGGACCTGTTTAGACCCGTTACCGCCTTACCAGCTGCCTTCCGCCGGACGGAAACACTGGCAGCAGCGCGCGCCCCTAGCCTACCAGCGCTTCTCCGCCTATAAACCAGGCGAGCGTAGCGATAGGGGATTGATCTATCTTGTTTATGGCGAACCTTCCTTGCGCCTTCTTACTCCTCAACAGGAGACATGGATTTATCTTCCCCTACAGTTGAGCTTTTATTTTAGGGCTGTAGGGGGTGATTGGGAGTTAGTGCGACGCTTAGAGTATCAGGGGGCATGGGAAAAGCCTTAGTCCTTACGGAGCTTCGGGCGCTGCGGCGCGCCGTGGAGGGGGGCGTCCAGGTAGAGCGCCTCCTAGTCCGAGAAGGTCAGCCCCTCCCAGCACCGCTTCGGCCCCTGGTGCGACACTACGATTGGAAGGTGCAGTGGGTACCTGCCTCCGCCCTCCCAAGCGGCACTTATTGGGCAGCGCTTCTTAGCCCCCTGCGTCTATACACGCTAGAAGAGTGGCTGCAATTACCCCCTAAAGGGGTGGCCCTTGGTCTACTAGGTATTACCGACCCGCGAAATGTAGGGGCTATCTGCCGCAGCGCCTTAGCTTTTGGGGTAAAGTGGATTATGCTGAAGGCCGAAGGCTCGCCCCTTACTTCTAATCCAGCTCTTTGGCGCGCGAGTGCGGGGGCGTTGGCTCAGCTTTGCGTTGTTCGCGAGAAGCGTCCCTTGCAGGCGCTCCAAAGACTCCGTGCAGCGGGGTGGGAGATCATAGCCACAACCCCGCGAGCCGAAGGCGCTATACCGTACTTCCAGTGGAATTGGGCCACACCCTCTGTAGTTCTGCTAGGCGAAGAGCAGAAGGGCATTCCTGCACCCTATTTTCGCTTAGCCTCAGTTTGCCTTACAATACCTCACCAACCCAACGTAGAATCGCTCAATGTGAGCGCCGTAGCCGCTATTCTCCTAGCTGAGGCGTTTCGGCAAAATAGCCTATAGCGGAGAGGGGGGGATTCGAACCCCCGAGCCCGCTTGCCGCAGGCTACCTGATTTCGAGTCAGGCCCGTTCGACCACTCCGGCACCTCTCCACTACAAAGGTATGGCTTGCGTACCAAGGTAGGTTTGGGTCAGCTTCCCGGTGGTAGCGGGCCCTCTTAGAGAGGCAGTCCTTCTAAGGGGCTGCTAGGACGGGCATAAGAAACGCGTGGGATACGGCCTGCATGGTACGCCTTGCGGCCTGCTTCCACGGCTAGCCGCATCGCCTCAGCCATAAGGACTGGATGTTGCGCTTCTGCAATGGCCGTGTTTACCAATACGGCGTCATAGCCAAGCTCCATGGCGAGTAAGGCATCGGCTGGGCTTCCAATCCCCGCATCTATGACCAAAGGCACACCCGCTAGCTTCTGACGAATAAGAAGGAGACGCTCAGGGTCCCGGATACCCTGGCCGCTTCCGATTGGCGCCGCTAAAGGCATAACCGCTGCACAGCCTATGTCCGCCAGCCGCTGACATACTATAGGATCGTCTGGCGCATAGGCTAAGACCACAAAGCCGCGCTGCTTTAGAATCCGTGCTGCTTTGAGGAGCTCCTCCGCTTCTGGCCAAAGCGTATGTTCATCCCCGATCACCTCTAGTTTAATCCAGTTTGTTTGAAGGGCTTCCTGAGCCAGCTCAGCTACAAAAATGGCTTCTTCGGCGGTGTAGCAGCCAGCGGTATTGGGTAAAAGGCGGTACTTGCCTAAAAGAAGTTCTAAAAAAGTTTCCTGAGGGGCTGATAGATTGAGGCGGCGTATAGCTACCGTGACGAGGCCAGGCTGGGCGCGTTCTAAAGCCTCTAAGAGCACTTGGGGCGAGGGGTAGCGCGCCGTACCCATCCACAGCCGACTCCTAATCGGCTCGCCCGCGATATACAGCGTATCAGTCTCTACCATACCAGCACTTTCGGAACGGTGTATTCCAGGAAAGCATATTTCACCCCTTCGCGGCCCAGGCCCGAATTTTTCATCCCTCCGTAAGGCATGCTATCTATCCGTAGGGTAGGCGGGGCGTTGTGAATTAGCCCTCCTACCTCTAAATACTCAAAAGCCTGCCGCAGAAGCCGTTCAGAGGCCGTGTAAATCCCCGCTTGGAGGCCATAGGGTGAGCTATTTACCTTTTGAAAAGCCTCCTCGGGTAAGTCATAAGGGGCAATTTCGGCCAGTGGCGCAAAAGCTTCCTCTTGGGCTAAATGGATATTAGGAGAAAGCTCACTAAGTAGGCCAGGAGTAATGAGGCGGCGCTCGGGGTCCAAAACCGGGGGTATAAGCTCATGGGCCCCACTGAGACGGGCCTCCGTAAGCCAGTCCGTGATTCGCCTGAAATTGCGCTCGTCTATAATACTACTAAGGTGGGTCTCTTCGTGCAGGGGATCACCGCAGACGAGCGCATAGGTAGCTGCCCGATAGGCTTCTAAAAAATCGTCATAAAGGGAGCGATGCACAAAAATCCGCTGCACGGCGATGCAGACTTGGCCCGCGTAAAGGTAAGCGGCTTCCGCTATGGCCTGAGCGGCTTTAGATAGATCCTCCGTGTCATGAACAATGACGGCTGCACTGCCACCGAGTTCTAAAATGACTTTCTTTTGGACTGCCAGCGTTTGAAGGTGCCAGCCCACGGCCGCGCTGCCCGTAAAGGATAGGATACGATAAGCCGGGGAACGAACCAGAATCTCCGCTACGGCTGGTTCAGCGCTAATTATAGAGAGCGCTTCGGGCGGCCAGCCAGCCTCCAAAAGCGCCGTGCCCACGCGATAAGCCGTAAGAGGAGCCTGGGGGGCGGGCTTGAGGGTTATAGCACAGCCCGCTACGATAGCAGGTACGATTTTATGCAGCACGAGATTAAGAGGAAAATTGAAGGGGGTGATAGCCAGTAGAGGGCCGAGCGGCATACGCCGAACCAGTAACCAGCGCCCTTCGGTAGCGGGAGAAAGGTCTCCTGGAAGAAGCTCGCCTTCTATGAGCCGCACTAGATCGCGGCCCAAGGTTACGGTGATATATGCCCGCTGCACTTCAGCGCGCGCATAACGCAGAGGCTTTCCGGCTTCCTCGGCGATGCCTCGGGCTATGGCTTCAGCGTTATCCGATATCCAGCGGGCTAGGCGATCTAAAATAGTGTAGCGCTGATGGGTAGGCAATTGCGCCGCGGCTTTTTGGCCAACCGAAAGCTGAGCTATCACCTGCTGTATATGGTCAGGCGTAGCGTAGGCTACCTCAGCCAGGGGTGTCCTCGTATAGGGCGCGTATAAAGTTCGCACATGTGGGGTTGGTACCCACTGCCCACCCACTAGAAGGGGCTGATACATAGCTATAATTCCTTTCGACTCCAGTCAAAAATACCCGTACGCAAAAGGTATAAGTAGCCTACCGCTAAAATACCCGTAAAGGACACAAATAAGCCTAAGGCCCAGGCGGGATTTTCCCTAAAAAAGAGTACCCAAGGATAGAGAAGGGCGATTTCTACGTCAAAAATCGTGAAGAGCATAGCTACCTTGTAGTAATGCACCGAAAAGCGCTGGCGAGTAGTACCTACAGGGTCCATCCCACTTTCGTAGGGGATCATTTTTTGGGGCAGGGGACGACGGGGCCCCAAAAGCGTAGGCGCATACACTAGCGCTATCCCTATAGTAACCCCTACCCCCAGTAAAACGAGAGCGCCCAAGTACCCTTCAAGCATAATCAAGTATAGGTAAGTGGCCTCTAAGGCAGAAAGGGGTCATACACCCACTGCACATAATACAAGGCGCCTAACGTCGGCCCGCCTGGTAGCTCTATGTGCCGATTGTTGAGAATATTTTGACCGCCCATGCGGATGAGACTGCGTAGCTTGGGAAACTTGTAACTTATTTGCGCATCGACGAGCTGATAAGTTGGGATAACCTGAGAATGGAAGGACTCTTCAAATAGGTAGGCATTTATCCAGCGATAGCCTATGGAAAATCCTAAGCGGCGGTTAGTCAGAAATTCGCGACCCGTAAGGTACACATTAGCCTTGTAGCGGGGTGTGTTGAAGCGGGCGATGAGCTGGTCGCGCCGAGCCTCTTCGGTGAGTACCACTTCAGCATAGGTGAAGTTAGCATTTAGAAAGAGGCGACGGTTGAGGGTATATTGCAGAGCGGCGGAAAAATGATGAGCGGCTACAAGGGTTGTGGTATTTTGATATACGCGTAAAACCTGATGGGAGTCTGTAAGAAGTAGGTTAGTAGGCGTAAGGTTAGTGAAACCAGTGCTACCGTCAGCCCGCGTAATGCGCCGTGCCCCTACTACATCTACTTGGCCGATAAAATTGGTGTACCAGGAATAGGCGTAGTCTAGGTCTATGTATATCTTCTCGCCCAGCAGGTGGCGCGATCCCACCTCAACGCAAGAGACAAGCTCTGGGCTTAGCCGAGGGAATTGTGCCGGGCGTAGTAGGTCTGCATAGGCATTAGGGTCACTCGTACCGCGCGTCTGTGCGCGTATGGAATCCTGCATAGCTCGCACAGAAGCCAAGGTATAAGCCTGACGATCTAGCCCGTAATAGCTAAGCATCTCTGGAAGCCCTCCAATTAGACGAAAGGCCCCCAGATTTAAGTCTATGTATTGCCCTTGGAGGGTTGGCATGCGGAAGCCCGTCTGATAAGAAAGGCGCAGGTTGTGCTGGTTTTTAGGGTCTAGGGCAAGTATTCCGCCTATTCGGGGATTTAGGCGGCCGGTGAAGTTTTTATTTCGGTCGTAGCGGAGGGAAGCCGTGAGGCGTAGGCGTTCGCGCCAGAAGGCTCGGCTGGCTTGGATAAAAGCCCCTACCTCCCATATGCCTATGGGGCCAGCGGTGTCCGCTAAGACAGTCCCGCGTGAGTTCGTAAGGAAGTACCGGAAGTTACCCCCTACTAAAATACTTACCCAGCGGAGATAGCGGGACAAGTCATATTGGCCTTCGGCATGGTACATGGAGCTACGGTCAAAGAAGCCTGCCCCCCCACCTAAGAAGTTGGGATTGGAAGCGATACTGCGCAGAGCTTCCCGGAAAGCGGGCGTACCAGGGATTAGACGACTTCCGCCGCGCGCAAGGCTGGCAAGGGGTTCAGCCCCAAACTGCTGGAAAATGGGTATAAGGGCCTCCATTCTATCCGAGTCGGCAAAACGGCGCGCCTCTGCATGACTACCGCCGCGTGGAATGCCATACTCATCTGGATTAAGGCCTATTGCATTCTTTAGGTAGTTGTACAACTGCCCCGTGTAGGCCCATACATATTGCACCATCCAGTTATTATCCGGCTTGACGCGGCGCAAGAGATTTATAGCCGCAAAGCGGCTGTCATAACTTTCTCCAGCGTCCTCCCATAAATTATAGGCCCATATCCGAAAATCGGGTCCCGATAGCTCTAAAGCGTTGGCACTAAAGATAAAGTCTCTCAGACTATAGCGGTTATTCCCTTGATAAACCGTAGATCCAGTGGAAAGGTAGCCCAGGTATTTCAGTTGAAGCTTGTCTGTAATGCGGTAATATCCTCCTACTAAGGCCTTTTTTACGCTTGCACGGTAGTCGACTAAGTCGCGCTCTAAATATCCCGTTCGGCTTACATAGAAATCTAAATCATTGGGATTGGGCGGAGAACCTAGAAGTAGGCTACCTTGGCTGGCGATGGTGCGGACGGTGGCTGGTGAGATGCGGATCTCATCCCCATATACATTAAGGCCCTGGTAGCCTGGGTTTTCTGGACCAGGAATAGCATACTGGCCACGGGCGCCTACATACACGCCTACATCGGCCCTGCTGGAGGCCACCCAATCATGCCCATCAAACCAGTTGGCAAATATCTTAAAGCCTATACGATTCTTCCAGCTCTTAGCATACCGGATGGAGATATCGTAGAGCGGTTGAGGCGTGGTGTCCACACGATCTGGATGATTGAGGCCTAATCGGACGGAAGCCGAAAGACCTGGGAAGCGAAAAGGATCTTTAGTATATACATTCATAATTCCATTGAAGGCATTAGGTCCGTAGAGAGCCGAGGCAGGGCCCGGCACAATCTCAACACTTTCTACATCTAAGTCCCCCGTATTAGTAATACCAGATACAGGGAAATTCAAAACGGGGGCTTGGATTTCTATGCCATCCAACCGCTGAACAAAACGAGTATTATTAGAAGAGTTGAAGCCGCGGGTGTTTATAATTTGGAAAGTGAGACTTGAGCTAACCTGCTCGGCCGATTTGAAAATGGTTATATTTTGGAAAATGTTTAGGCCTGGGGCTTCTTGTACTTCGCGTGAGTTCATCTTTAGGACAGTTACGGGAGAATTCATCACTGTTTCGCTAACACGGCTAGCGGAGATGACTACTTCCTGGGTGCGCACCCCCGTCTCTTTGAGGGTTAGGGTAATTTCTTTTTCCACCTGACTTAGGGGTATGGAAAGGCGACTGGCTTCATAGCCCACAAAAGAGGCTTCAAGGAGAATGGGATCCATGGGGCTGAGGAGATTTAGGCGGAATTCACCGTTAGCGCCTGCTACCGCCCCTTGGATAGTGCCTTCTATGCGTATGTAGGCTCCAGGGAGCGGCTCGCCATTCTCGCTCAGCACCTTACCGCGTAGGACTATGGTTTTCGGTCGGCGGGGCTCGGATACCGCCGGCTGCTCAAGAGCTCCTAGCTGCCTCTGACGCTCCTCCTGCGCCCACATCAGGGAAAAGCGGATTCCGGCTAGGCAAACTAAATAATATACCTTTCGCATGAGGCAAATATACTTGGCTTTTTTCTTACACGAACTCTGCCAGTACTACGCTTATGTTATCTTCGCCGCCGGCTTCGTTGGCCGCTTTGACTAGGGCATGGGCTTTAGCTTGGAGCGGAAGGTCGGTATTTAAAATGGCCTGGATGTCGCTATTTGACAGCATGTTGTTCAGACCGTCGCTACACAAAAGGATGCAATCGCCTGGCTCAATGGTAAGGGCCTCTAGCGCTACCTCTATTTCTGGGCGCTGGCTCAGGCCCAAGGCGCGCAGAATCACATGCCGGCGCGGATGAAGTTCCGCCTCTTCGGGAGATAGTAGGCCCTGCGACACTAAAAACTGTACATAAGAATGGTCTAGTGTTTTCTGGTAGAGTTGCCCTTGACGGTAGAGGTAAAGGCGACTATCCCCGATATGCGCATAGTAAAGCTTGCCTTCTTCTTCGCGATAAAGGGCTATAACGCAGGTGGTGCCCATGCGATGGTACTGAGGGTACAAATGCGCCATTGTGTAGATAGCGTGGTTAGCCTCAAAAAGGGCTTTTTCAAGGAGGTGGGGCGGGGGCAGGGGAGGCGCATTGGCTAGGTACTCTACCACCGCTTGTACGGCTAGCTCGGCGGCTTTTTCCCCTGCAGCATGCCCTCCCATACCATCACATACCATCCAGAGCGCCCCCTGCGGCAGACGAAGGGCGGCTATGCGGTCTTCATTATTTGGGCGAATGCGGCCGCGATCGGAGAGAGCTGCCGTCCTAAATCCGATAGGCTTGCCCATACTTTTTGCGTAAGCGACTCACCTTGTGCCGCTCCAGACGCAACCGCATAGGTATGTCTTGAAGTGGTCGGTCGCGCCCATCACGCGGCACCCGAGCGATTTTGTTGGCTACCTCTATTCCTTCTAATACTTGGCCGAAGACCGTATAAGCGCCATCCAGGAAGGGGGCGCCTTCAGGGGCCACCACAATATAAAACTGGCTTCCATTTGAGGCTCGGGTGGGATTGACGGCATCCGCTAGACGAGCCGCTCCTACGGCGCCATAAGTGTGCTTGAGCCCTGGGCGGATTTCAGCCGGCAAGGTATAGCCCGGTCCTCCCAAACCATCATTTAGCGGATCCATATCTTTTGAATTCGGATCGCCCCCTTGAATCACAAAACCTGGCACCACACGATGAAACGTAGTACCGTCCAAAAGGCCTGTTTGTACCAAACTGAAGAAATTGGCGCGATGGACCGGTGTCTCACGATAAAGCTGAAGGCGTAGGGTGCCGTACGCCGTTTCAATCACTACGAGAGTGTCCCATTTCTGGGCGGCCAGTACGGCCAAACTACATACGCTCCATCTCCACCCCAGCATAGGCCGTTTCAGCCAATATACCAATAGGTGGGTGTACTTTATGGACTTCTACGCGCACTTTTTCCACGAAAGTCCACCTTTGCAGGATCTGATGGGCGATCTGCTCGGCTACCTCTTCTAACAGCGTAGCCGGTGAGGCAAAGCGGCTTTGAACCAGGCTAGCGATCTCCCGATAATCTATGGGAGGCACTGAGGTTATTTTATCCAGCTGGTAGCTTACTTCTATGTTTACCCGCACTAAGCGGCCTATTTGCTGCTCTTCGGGAAGGTAACCTACGTGGCTGTAGATCTGCACGTTCCGTAGGCCTACGGTGCGACGAATTGGATGGCCTGGGCTTCGGGACTCCATATAGGCTGCAAAGGTTCGGAAACAAGAGAAAGCTCGTAGCTAAAAATTGGGAGAAGGAGGAAGCGGCTATGTTGGCGATCTATGAGCCAGTAAAATCCCTCGGCGCGGGTAGGGCCTTGGCCTACCCGCCAACCTTCTGGTGTATGGTGGGCCAGTATGCGCAGACGCTTGCGCTGCAGCTCCATCCATATAAAGCGCTGATGTATGGCTGACAGGGCGGAGTCGCAGGAGAAAAGGTATTCTGGAATGCCATTCTTGTTTATGTCCATTTTGAGGTCTGAATTGAGGAGGTAAGGGCGGCACCCGAGCTGTTGCTGGGCATGCGCGATGAGGTAGGTAAGTTGGGCTTCGGCGGAGGCGGTTCGCCCGTGCCACCATAGCGAGAGGCTAAGGCCTAGGATCAGGGCGACTAGACTGAGCACCCAAATTTTGCCTATTCGGTCACTCATAGGAGGGAGGGGTTGAGGAAAGTAGAAAATCGGCGCCGCAAGGTTTTATGCTGTAGAGCTTTACGCAGAGGGGCGATTTGGGAGGGGCTGTGCATGTCACTGCCCACAAAATGGACCCATCCTTTTTCCAGAAGGTATTCAGCTCGTTGGAGCGCAGCTTTTCCGTAGTAGCCTACCAAAGAGAGGAGGTTGAGTTGGAGGTAGAAGCCTTGTTCGTACCAGCGGCGTAGAAGCTCCCGCGTGGCGAATTCGTAGCGCTCAGGATGAGCAATTACGATAGTATAGCCAGCACTTTGAAGCGCAAAGGTAAGCTCCTGCCAGCGGGGCGGAAGAACCCAGAACCCAAACTCAATCAGGAGGTGGCGCTTGGGGCCGAAAGCCCGCAGAGCGGTCAGGTCTGCCTTGAGCTCCGCTTCTAGAAGATACTCTGCCGCGGCAGTAAGGAAAATGGGAATTTCTTGTTCGTGGAGGCACTGGCAAAGGCGACTGTAAGTCTCCTCTATCTGGTGCGGTGAAGGCCTAAAAGTAGCCCCGATGTGGGGGGTAGTTATAACCTTCTGGTAGCCCATTTCAGCCCAGAAAAATATCATCTGTACGGCCTCCTCCATACTTCTGGCCCCATCGTCTAGGCCGGGTAGCACATGGTTATGCAGTTCTACCGTGAGCTCAGCGCCTAAGTTAATTGGAGGGGGCGAGGGGCGGAAAAACCACATGTTTCAGAGAGGAAGCTGTTCGCGCAGACGCTGCCAAAAGGAAGTTTTCTGTACAGAAGACCGATAGTAACCGTTTCCGTACTCTGAACTGTAATACCCATATCCATACCCATAGCCATAGCGTGGCCGGGAAAGTTTGGTGCCGTTGAAGAGGAGATAAATCTTCTTCAGATGGTACTGCTGAATAAGCTGACTGAGATGGCGGAGAAAGGGCAGCCGGGAATAATCGGATCTAAACACATACAGAATGATCGTAAAGGGATGATGTTGGATAATAGGCAGGGCATCCGAAACTAGTCCTAAAGGGGCAGTGTCTATAATGATATAGTCAAAGTGTGGGGCTAAGGCTTGAATAATTTTTGGCAGGTTAGCTGATCCTATAAGCTCAGCCGGATTGGGCGCGTTAGGACCAGCGGGCAGAAGAAAGAGGCCTTCTGTAACTAAGGGGTGTATGAATTTGCTGATAGTAGTGTAAGACAGCTCGCCAGCGTAGTTCAATAGAAGGGAGAGCCCTTCCTGATAATAGCCCGCCCAGTGGGATAAGCTAGACCGTCGCAGGTCGGCATCTATCAGAAGTACGCGACTTCCCGTGATAGCGTAAGCGTAGGCAAGAGCATACGCAGCGAAAGTTTTGCCTTCACCACTCACGGTAGAGGTAATAGTTACAAGGCGGGGTTGATCAGGCTCCCATAAAAAGCTGAGAGCATTCCGCAGACTTCGTAGAACCTCAAGCTGTAAGTTAGAAAGTATAAAGCCTTTATGGCTTTTTTGGCTGTAAGGAATCTCAGCTATTATGGGTATGGGAGTTGACCCTTCCAAATCTACTCTGTAAGAGACTTTCTGGTCAAATACATACTTAAGGAAAATACCACCTATGCCTGAGATTATTCCTACTGCGAGAGCTAAAAGGTAGATATGCAGTTTAGAAGGAAATACGAGAATAGCAGGTGAAGGTGGCTGGTTGACCCGAATGAGAGAAGCGGTAGCCTCTTTCCAGATTCCTAACTGAATGCGGCGGTCAAGGAGGCTTCGGTACAGCTCGCGTCGTAACGCAATATTTTCCTGCATGAGGGCTAGCTGCCGCTCATATTGAATGTCCCTATAGGCTACTTGGCGCTGACTCAGCCATTCTTGATGCTTCAGCTCCTCAGAATGGAGAAGCGTGCGCTGGTATTCCTTTAGCTCCTTTAGAATTGTATTAAGTGTTGCAAGTATTTTTTGGCTGAGAGATTTTATAATTGGGGCATTTGGCTGATATATCTCTAGCAGATCCATTCTTTGAGCTATCAGTCTATTGACCTCTGCGACAAGCTCACCAGGCATAGATTCGCTTGGAAGAGTGGAGAGAGCTAAAGGAGTTATGCCACTATCAGGGTGCTGGAGGAGACTATCGCGTTTAGCCTGAACTTGCTGAAGAAGCAGCTGAATTCCCTGAAGCTGCAACTTGTAAGATAAGGGCTCTAGCTCCGAAAAGAGCGCTAAAGCTTTTTGCCTGCGGGTTGGAATGATTGCCATGTCAGAATTCATTTCAAATCTTAGAAGAGTATCATTGAGTCTTTTTATCTCATCAACCGTGCGGTTGAGTAGAGTATCTACATATCTTAGGGCCCTATCGTAATGACGTTTTCTAATGTTCTGTTCGTATGAGCGGGCCCTATCTAGTAGAGCTCGGCTAAATTGGTAAAGGCGAGAGGGCGAATAGTCTATAACAGTTATACTCAGTACAGTGAGACCTCTTTTAGGTGCGACGGTAATCCGCCCTTGCCAGTAACCTACCACTTCCTCTAAGGGAATACACTGGAGCAGATAAGTACCAGGGGAAATGGCTTCAATCTTAGGCACAAGACGCACGAGAAAGGTGTCTTTATCTTTCCATTTGCCTAGCTTTCCGCTCAATTGTGCCGACTCACCTGTATATAAGGTATAGCTTGAATCCGGTCGTAGAACTACTTTCCACAAGCGTCCGTAAGTGGTTAAGAATCTATCTTGGTCAGGGCTTATCTCTAACCGAAAGGGAGAGGGGAAAAGAAGGTGTTTGCCAAACTTACCTATGCTATACACTACTTGGTCTAGTTCTAAGGCTTGCACTACTGAGAGAATTACGTCGTGCGTACTGAAAAGCTCCATATAAGACTCCGCTAGGCCTTCTACAGGAAAGGCATAAAGAGAATGCTCAGAACGACCGGAGAGATCCGACCCACTACTTAGGTCTATTTGGATGACAGTCTCCGTTTTATAAAGAGCGAGGGTATAACGCAGATAGATCCATGCGGCTGTAAGAGCCCCTACACAAGTAAGCACAGGCCACCACCAGTAGCGTGTAAGAAGTATGAGAAAGCGGCGCCAATCCCATTCCTGCAGCGGCTGCATGAGTCAAAAAAGGACTGTAAGTAAAGTGACAAAGTTAACTAGCTGCAGAATACTTAGGACCAGACTAAGAGTTTGAAACTCCGTGCGAATAATCGTAAGGGGCTGAGGGGGGACATATACGATATCTCCCGTTTGAAGCATAAAGGCGCCTGTGGCGGTCTGGGCATCACGCGCATCAATTAGATATACCCTAGCGCCTCGGATTACCTTGACCCGACTAAGATCAGCCGAGAAGGTGGGAAAGTTCATAAGTCCCAGTACTTCAAGAAGCGGTATTTCACGCCTATTCAGCAAAAGGCGCCCTTGCGTGGTTACTTCACCGAAGATGTAATAAGGGTAGAGGGGATAAAGCCGAAGTCGAGCCAAGCGAAAGATTTGCTGGGCTCGGGCTTCCAGAAGCGCCTGGGCCGAATCTACGGTTAGTCCGCCTAGCTTAATGCTACCCGTCCAAGGTAGGTAGGCCAAACTGTCCTCATAAATACGCAGCGTATCTAGCCGAAGACCTATACTGAGCTGTTCTTCTTTCCCCAGGGCCTGAGGCAGTTCTAAGACCACCTGAAAGAACTGGTCGGGTTGTATAACTGGGGCAGAGGGGGCAGGGGCAGGCTGGGTAGAGCCACGCATCACCCATCCACCCTTTTGGCGGCGCAACGCGCGGCGCAGCTCTTTGTCATAAGGCGTGCGAAAAACCCGGCTGCGCAGCGTACAACTCTCTATTAGGAGGAGTCCTATCAGGAAGCCTACCTTGATCTGCCGAGGATAAATCATTGACATGCCCTATAAAAAAATTTAGGAAGCGCAGGCTAAAGCCCACGCTTCCTAAAGGGGTAGGGGAAGTTTGGCTTACTTTTTGGCGGAGTACTTTTTCTGGATAGCCTCGGTAAGGCTACTGACACGCTGTTTGAGCTGGGTAGCCCGCTCCGTAAGGCCAGCAAGCTGGCCGGCGGCCTGGTTCACCTTATTCTTTAGGTTATCCCATTCGGGCTTGAGTTCTTGATCCCCTTTAGTTTGCTGGGCAAGGCCGTTGGCGAAGCTCTCGGCTTCGGTTATAGCACTACCCAGCTGGCCCTCCACCGAATTGAGGTCATTGGTCAGCTTTTGCACCTCTTCCCCTACTTCCTTGAGCTGAGGCGCGAGGTCTTTGTCTTTTTCCACCTTATCGCTCCATACCTTGCCCAAGGCTTGCTTGAGAGAGTCCAGAGGGCTCTGGATCTGGCCTACATCGGCTTTAAGGCTAGCTACTTGGTCTTGGGCTTTTTTGAGATCCGCCAGCTCGGCACTTACCTGATTTTTAAAGTTTTCGCTCGGGCCGCTTGCGCAGCCAACTACAGCCCATACAAGGGCTAGTCCGACTAAACTCCGTGCGTACCGCATAGTGTGTGAGTTAGGGCACAAAGGTACATAAATTCCATCGCACTTTTGTAGCGATGATAGCCTTTGTTGAAGGCCGGGTGGCGCAGGTCTATCCGCATGGCCTTGTGCTGAAGGTAGGAGATATAGGGCTCTTTTTGCGCGTCCCGCTTTCGCTGGTGTCCTCTATCCAGGCGGATCTTCCCCTCAAGCTCCACACTGTACTGATTCTTCCGCGCGAGGAGGGCGAACCCGTGCTTTATGGCTTTCGGGAAGAGGAGGAGAAAAAACTCTTCTTGGCCCTTTTGCGCGTGCCGCGTCTGGGGCCTCAGCGTGCCCTCCACATTCTTTCTACTTTTTCTGTAGAGCAGTTCCTCCAGCTTCTGCAGGCTGAGGATGTAGAAGCCCTTAGTCAAGTGCGCGGTATAGGTAAGAAGCTTGCCCAGCAGATGCTTTTGGAATTGAAGCCTCTCCTTAAGGAGCGCCTAACCACTGTCCGAACCGCCAGCTACGGGGAAGCTTACGAAGCCCTGCTTGCCTTGGGCCTTACGGCCCAAGAAGCCCATTACCGCCTGGCCAAAGCCCTCCAACTTGACCCTAGCGCTAACCCTATAACCCTTATCCAACTTGCGCTCAAATCTTCGTAGCTTTGCTCGGACATGGCCAGTAAAGTACCTATCGCAGTAGCCTATGGGGATGGCATAGGCCCCGAAATTATGAGCGCTTGCCTTCATATTCTTCAAGAAGCGGGTGCCCAAATAGAGCCCCACGTCATAGAAATCGGCGAAAAAATCTACCTTCAAGGCTATACCGCTGGAATTACCCCTGAGGCCATTCAGACGATTCGGGCAACGAAAGTTTTCTACAAAGCTCCTATTACTACGCCACAGGGCGGGGGGTATAAAAGCCTCAACGTAACTACCCGTAAGCTCTTCAACCTTTTCGCCAACGTGCGTCCCTGCGTCTCTTACCACCCCTTCATAGAAACTAAGTATCCCGGCCTAGACGTCGTAATCGTTCGCGAAAATGAGGAAGACCTATACGCTGGCATAGAACATCGCCAGACGCCGGAGGTTTATCAGGTGCTTAAGCTGGTTACGCAGCCAGGGTGTGAGCGCATTATTCGCTATGCCTTTGAGTACGCTCGGGCGTATGGGCGTCGGAAAGTTACCTGTATGACTAAGGATAACATTATGAAGCTAACGGACGGACTCTTTCATAAGGTATTTGACGAAATCGGCGCGGAATACCCAGAGATTGAGAAGGAGCACTGGATTATAGATATTGGCACGGCGAAGCTGGCGGATACGCCGGAGCAGTTTGATGTAGTAGTTACCCTCAACCTCTACGGGGACATTCTTTCGGACATGGTGGCTCAGATAGCGGGTTCGGTGGGTTTGGCGGGGTCGGCTAATATTGGCCCTTCGGTGGCTATGTTTGAGGCGATTCATGGATCGGCGCCGCGCCGAGCCGGGCAAAACTTGGCTAACCCTTCCGGCTTACTGCATGCAGGCATCATGATGCTGGTGCATATTGGCCAGCCTGAAGTAGCTGAGAGGGTGCACAACGCCTGGCTGCGCACTATTGAGGAAGGCTACCACACCTACGACATCTATCGGGAAGGCTTCTCGCGCGCTAAAGTAGGTACTAAGGAGTTTGCCGAAGCCGTAGTGCGGAATCTGGGCAAGCAGCCGGAAACCCTAAAGGCCGTGCGCTACACGCAAGAAGGTGGCCCTGCTCGAGTGCTCACTATCCCGGCGTATACGCGCCCTAAACCTCCGAAGAAAGAGCTAATCGGCGTAGATATTTTCGTGAACTGGACGCCTGGCCATCCGAATGAACTGGCCCAAAAGATTCAGGCCGTCCTCCCGCCTACGCTCAAGCTTACGATGATCTCCAACCGCGGTACAGCGGTCTGGCCTCAAACGCTAGAGGAGACCTTCCTGGTAGATCACTGGCGCACGCGCCTGATGTCCGCCACTGGCGCGCCCCTCTCTTCAGACGTCATAATTCAGGCCCTTCAGGCTTACCAGAAAGCGGGGCTGGAGTTTATCAAAATGGAGAACCTCTATCTTTTTGATGGGGTAGAAGGCTTTTCTAAAGGTCAAGGGGAGTAGAGCTAGTGCGGCGCGGGGCCCGTCATAATCCCCCCAACCGATTTGATCCCCTAGCCTACGCCTACGAGGCTGCCTTAGCGCCCGATTCAGCTCCTATCCAGGTGATTCGCGTTAAAGCCCGCCGAATCGTCAATGTTATAGACAGCCCAGATTTACCCCTAGTGTATTCCATGAACCCTTATGCGGGCTGCGAGCATGGATGTATCTACTGCTATGCGCGCAATAGCCACGAGTACTGGGGCTTCTCGGCGGGGATAGATTTTGAGACGAAAATTCTGGTCAAGGAGAATGCGGTGTTGCTTTTGCGGGCGCAGCTGAGCGATCCGAAGTGGCGCCCGCAGCCGATCATGCTGGCTGGAAATACTGATTGCTATCAGCCTCTGGAGCGGGATTTTCGCCTTACCCGCCAAATTTTAGAAGTGCTTTTGGAGTTTCGCCACCCAGTGTGTATAATCACGAAGAGTGCCCTTATCCTGCGGGATATAGATATTCTTTCGGAGCTGAGTCGGCTGAATCTGGTGCATGTGTATATTAGCGTAACTACCCTGCGGGAGACGCTGCGCCAGCGGCTGGAGCCGCGTACGGCGACAGGGGCGCGACGCTTAGAGGTAATTCAGCGGCTTACGGCGGCGGGCGTGCCCGTAGGGGTAATGGTAGCCCCTCTTATTCCTGGCCTTAATGCGGATGAGCTCTTACCTATTATGGCTGCGGCGCGAGCAGCTGGCGCGCGCACGGCGGCTTATACTATTGTACGCCTCAATGGCGCCATAGCGGAAATCTTTGCTACTTGGCTGCGTACTTACTTTCCTGACCGGGCGGAGAAGGTTTTGCGGCAAATTGCGGCGTGTCATGGGGGGCAGCTGGGGGACAGCCAGTGGGGGCGGCGCCTTCAAGGGAGCGGCCCTTTGGCGGAGGCTATTCAGCAAACCTTTCAGGCGGGGCTAGCGCGCTACTATTCTACAGCCCCGCCTATGCCTGCGTATGACCTGAGCCGCTTTCGTCGTGGAGGGCAGCCCTCCCTCTTTGAGACGCCTTAGCGGGTCTTTCTTTTACGCTGCTGCCTTTCTAAGGCACGACGCTCTCGGCGGGAAAGGGGAGGCGTACTTTCCGCTGGTTCCGTAGCTACCGCTGCCGGCGCACCCGCATACTCAGGTACTGCAGAGCTCGGCGTGGGAAGCGCGCTAAAGTAATAGTCCTCGGCCTGACGTGCCCGCAGGCGCGACAAATCCCGCTCTGGCCGCTGCTTTCGCGCCGCCTGCCGCTCCTCATAAATTTCTAAACGGAAAAGCAGACTCCATACCTGCTGATTGAGCCTGTCGAGCATCTGCTGAAAGAGCTTGAAGGATTCAAACTTATAGACCAGAAGGGGGTCTTTTTGCTCATATACTGCAGTCTGGACACTGTGACGCAGATCATCCAGCTGCCGCAGGTGCTCCACCCACAGATTGTCTATCTGACTGAGCGTAACTATTTTTTCTACTTCCGCAAAGGTGCTCCAACCTTGAGTGCGGATAATCTCGGGAATTGAGACGACTACTGGCAGGCGCATCGTACCATCAGTGAAATCTATCTGAAGCCACTGGGCATCGGGAAATTGCTTGAGGAGAGCCGTGGTGTGCTCGTGGACCAGCTTATTGATGCGCTCTTTTTTGCTTCGGTAGAAGTCGTAGGCCATTTTGTGCAGGTGGGTGGCGATACGCTCTACTTGAAAGGGCTCTAAATCCTTTGGGGTGATTGGCGGAAGGAAGGCCAGGGTACGCACGCAATCTACCGCTAGGGCTTCAGCATCTTCAGGCTTAGAGTAGCGGCTTACGAGGGCTACTAAGAGGTCATACAGCATGTTAGAGAGGTCTACTTGCAGACGGTCGCCAAAGAGGGCACTGCGCCGACGGGCATATATGGCCTTTCGCTGGTGATTCATTACCTCATCATACTCCAGGAGCCGCTTACGAATTCCGAAGTGATTGCGCTCTACTTGCATTTGGGCATTTTGGATGGTGCGGGTAACCATGCGGTCCTGGATGGATTCATCTTCTTTGAACTTGAGGAAATCCATCCATTTGCTGAGGCGCTCGTAGTTGAAGAGGCGGAGGAGGTCATCCTCTATGGAGGCGAAAAACTGGGAGGTGCCGGGGTCGCCTTGGCGTCCGGCGCGCCCCCGTAACTGATTGTCAATGCGGCGCGCCTGGTGGTGTTCGGTGCCGATAACGGCCAGGCCACCCAGCTCCGCTACCCCTGGTCCAAGACGAATGTCCGTACCCCGCCCAGCCATATTTGTGGCGATGGTAACGGCCCCTTTGAGCCCAGCCTGGGCTATAATTTCCGCTTCGCGCTCATGGTGCTTGGCATTCAAGACGTTATGGGGGATTCCAGCCATTTTCAGCATGCGGCTCAAAAGCTCCGAGGTCTCTACCGACGTAGTACCTACCAGCACAGGGCGCCCTTCGGCGTGCAGGCGCTTAATTTCCTCTATGATGGCGTTATACTTGGCCCGTTGGGTGCGAAAGAGGATGGTATCGTAGTCCTTTCGGATAACGGGTTTGTTCGTGGGAATCACGACCACATCCAATTTGTAGATGTCATAAAATTCTTTGGCTTCGGTCTCGGCCGTGCCCGTCATCCCGGCCAGCTTGTGGTACATGCGGAAGTAATTCTGGAGGGTGATGGTAGCCCAGGTTTGCGTAGCACCTTCTATACTTACGCCTTCCTTGGCTTCTATTGCTTGATGGAGGCCCTCGGAGTAACGGCGGCCCGGCAGGATACGCCCAGTGTGCTCATCTACGATAAGCACCTGCCCATTTAGTACGACATAATCTACATCCCGCTCATAGAGCACATAGGCGCGCAGAAGCTGCTGGATGGCGTGGAGCTTTTCGGCTTTTTCGGCATAGCTTCGGTAGATTGCCTCTTTCCGGGCGGCTTTTTCCTGAGGGGCTAAGGTAGAGTCGCCATCTATCTCGGATAAGGCACTGGCCAAGTCGGGCAGGGTAAAAAGCCCGGGATCCTCTCCATACTGCGCCACGCGTTCAATCCCCTTATCCGTAAGGTCTACGGAGTGATTCTTTTCATCCACTACGAAAAGGAGTTCCTCATCCACTTCAGGCATGCGGCGGGCGTTATCCTGGAGGTAAAAAGCCTCGGCTTTTTCCAGGAGAGGCATTATGCCCGGCTCGGCGAGGTACTTGAGAAAAGGCCGATACTTAGGCGTAGTGCGTTGAATACGCAGAAGATATTTTCCGCCTTCCTCGGGCTTAGTCTTACCTTCTTTGATGAGCTTTTTAGCTTTTTGGAGAAATTCCTGGCTCAATCGGCGCTGATCATTTACGAGGCGTTCAATGAGAGGCTTGAATTGCTGATAGAGGTGATGGTCGCTATACTGAACTGGGCCGGAGATGATAAGGGGTGTGCGCGCCTCGTCAATTAGAACCGAGTCCACTTCGTCCACTATAGCGTAATGGTGCTCCCGTTGTACGATCTGCTCGGGGGCCATTACCATATTATCGCGCAGGTAGTCAAAGCCAAATTCATTATTCGTTCCGTAGGTGATGTCGGCCTGGTAGGCACGCTTGCGCCCTTCGGAGTGCGGCTCGTAGTAGTCTATGCAGTCCACGCGCAAACCGTGGAAGGCAAGGAGCGGACCATTCCATTCGGCGTCGCGCTTAGCCAGGTAGTCATTGACCGTTACGATGTGCATGCCAAGGCCTGTAAGGCCATTTAGGTAGGCGGGGAGGGTAGCTACAAGCGTTTTGCCCTCACCAGTAGCCATTTCCGCTATCTTACCCTCATGGAGGACGATACCCCCCATAAGCTGCACATCGTAATGGATCATGTTCCATTCTAGTTCATGGCCGCGCACTTTCCATACATTTGGCCATATAGCCTGGCCCTCTTCTATGCGTATGTGGCCGTACTTCTGGGCCATCTCGTAGTCCCAGTCGGTAGCAGGGACGACGAGCTGCTTATGTTCCGTGAGGCGGCGGGCAGTTTCGCGCACGATGGCAAAGGCTTCCGGCAGAAGCTGTTTCAGCACCGCTTCTAAGGCTTTATTACGTTCTAGGCGCAGGTTATCCAGCTTGGAAAAGAGCTCGGTCTGTGCGTGGATGTCTCCGCTCAGAATAGCTTCTTGGATAGCCGATTCAGTACGCTGACGCTCGGCTTCCAGGGGGGCTATGGCGGCTTGTATTTTAGCACGTAATTCAAATGTCTTTTCACGCAGGGCTTGATCCGAGAGATCCCGCAGGCTGGCATAAATCCGATTGATTTCTGCCACTATAGGGCGCAGACGCGCGATATCCCTCTCCCGCTTACTGCCAAAAAGGCGCACAAGCCATGTCAGCATACTAATTAGGCAAAGGTAGTGCTTTTTTCTGGGGGGTGGGTTTTACTTTTGCGGCATGGGGCTGCGGCTCCTTCTGTGGATGCAAACTTGGAGCATTCCTACCCCTTATCGGCAGGTGGTGCAGGACCTCAAAGTATGGCCCGTAACCCCCCATCACATATGGCTAGGCTATCGGGCTACCCGCGCAGGTACCCCCCATCTTTACCTGCACTACATAGATACGGCTTTGGCTGCGCCCTCGGGTAGTGTAGGCCTTTGCGTTTCCTGTCGCGAGACTACGCGCGTAGAGGCGTGGGACGCCGCCGTAAGTGAAACCGGCGGTCTATATGGGGCCTGGAGCTCGGCTCAGGGTACTTTTGTATTCTCTTTAGAAAAGGAACTTTTTCTTGGATGGCAGACGCATTTGGGGCAGCCAGCTAAATCCCTCCAGCTTCAGCCTAAACCGAAAGGCGGGGTGGTGCTCCTACTCCAGACGGAAAATGCGCTTTCTCTTCACTATTTCTCGGCTACGGGTATGGCCGAGCTTAAGGAAGTAATTGAAGGGGGGCGGCGGCCTGTCCGGCATGGCCGGCTTCTTCTTAGTGATGCAGAAGGCTTTATAGTGCTTTGGGAAGCCTATACCGGGCGGCGATGGGAGCTTTTCTTTCAGAAGTGGCTATGGAAAGGGGAAGCGGTTTCTTCTGCTCGCTCCCTCACGGGTACGAGCCGTAGCGTTGAAACGGCTGAATTCCTTGGGGACGGTTATGGGGGACTTATTGCGGCGTACGAAGGCCTCTCTATGAGTGGGATTGGGAAGGACCTCTACCTCGTGCGCTACAACCGCCATGGGCAGCAGCTGTACGAAGTGCCGCTCTGTACAGAGGCCGGCGACCAGCAAAACCCCCGCCTATACAAGCGCGGGGCTGAGGTCTGGGTAGTATGGGAGGACAATCGTCGCCAGGATTGGGACCTTTATTACCAAAGGTTTGACATTACCACTGGTCAGCCGCTCTTACCAAAGGAGGGCCTACCCATAGTAAGCCTGCCTGGACCCCAACAAAACCCCCAACTTATCCTAAACTACCTCCAGAATGAACTTATAGCCGTTTGGGTGGATTTCCGACGCATGCAGGGAGATATTTACTTTCAGCGCTATTCGGCCCAAGGCAAGCCTTTATGGGAATTTACGGGTCGGCCTTTGGCGGATAACCTCTACATGCAGCATAGCCTTTGTGTGGCGGCACTGGGCTTTCAGGATTTTTGGGTGGCTTACTTAGAGGAGCACCCTACGGAGGGTAGCTATGTGTATGTGGCTCATATCTCGCTTCAGGGGGAAGTTCGTCTGCATAGGGCCCTTGGGGGCAATAGAGAGCAGCCCTTGGCTCAGATAGGCGCAATTGAAGCGGTGCCGTGGGGAGATAAACTCCTTCTGTTATGGAGCGATAATCGGGAAGGGAAAAACCGCCGGCAGCTCTATGGCCAGCTATTGAACGCTGAATTAGAGCCTCAGTGGCCTAAACTGGGCCAGCCCCTGGGCTACCAGCCCAACTTACTCCAAGAGGAAGCCCAGGCCATCTTTTTGGGGGATACTGCCTGGATTCTCTGGCGGGCCGAAGAGTCTATAGGGGAGAGTGATCTCTATGCCCAAGCCTTCACGTCGGCGGGCCGCCCGCTTTTTCCTCGTCCTCTGTCGATTTGCGACGCTAAGCGGCATCAGCACGAACCCCGCTGGCTTCTCCAAGGTGGTCGCCTCTATGCTTATTGGACCGATAGTCGCAGCTTGGAAGAGAGCGGCTTTGACCTTTACCTGCGTCCTATTTGGCCCTTAGGTCCCGAACAGGGGTGGCGTACCCTTCTCACCTTCCAAAATTCGGCCCTCCTTTTTCCGGGAAGCGATAGTGGGCGCCTCCATCACCTATGGCAAGAGGAAGTACAGGGCAAGTATCAGATTCTCTATGCTTATGGAGCGCTGGGTGAGGTAGGGGGAGGCCTGGCCTTAGTGCCCACGGCTAAGCCGCAGCGCTTCTTCCAGGCGCTTCAGGATAGCTTAGGAAATGTGTGGGTAGCTTTTTGCGAAGAGGCGCCTGGGCCCTACCAGCAGACGCTGCGGGTAGTGGGCATTTCCCCTAAGGGCGAAATCCTTTGGCGCCAAATACCGCCCCTAACGCATACCCACCACCTCTATCCACGCTTAGACCTTTTAGGACCTGGCGAGGTGGTATTGACCTTTTTAGGGCAGCGGAGTGATGGCCGCTGGGAGCTAGCGTATGGACGCTACAGCCCGCAAGGTACGCTTCTAAAAAGGGGCCTTCTCCTTACCCCTGTGCCCGAAAAGACCAGCTGGCAAATCGGCTACGCCCAAGGACGTTACTGGCTGCTGGGGCAAATTGAAGAGGCGTACGTCCTCTATCAGGGCACCTCTCTGGATAATCTGCGGCCGGTGCCTTTGGCCGTTAAGCCCGCCCAGGCTAAACTTCTCCTCTGGCGCCAGAAGCCCTGGCTCTTTTGGGTGGACCCTACCCGTACCCAGCTGCACCTTATGCCCCTTGTGGCTATGCCCTAAAGGTACTATAATTAACCTCATGCGTGCCCTTCTTTGCCTGGCCCTCCTGTGGGCTCAAAGTCGTCCCTTAGTGAAAATTGGCAAGCTTCACTACGGCGGTGGAGGCGACTGGTATGGAAATAAAGCCTCCCTTAAGAATCTGCTTCAATACGTCCAAACGCATGCCCCTATTCCTGTTCAACTGCAGGAAGAGGTTGTGCGCCCTTCTAATCCTAACCTTCACGAATATGCCCTCCTGTATGCCTCAGGGCATGGGAATATTGAATTTTCGCCCGAGGAAGCGGCCAATCTGCGCCGCTACCTTCTCCAAGGAGGCTTTTTGCTCCTTGACGATGATTATGGCATGCATACTTATGCCCGTCAGGCTCTGCGGACGATTTTTCCCGAAGCGGACTTACAGCCTATACCCGCCGACCACCCTATCTTTCACTGCTACTATGACTTTCCCTATGGCCTTCCCAAAATTCACGAGCACGACAATAAGGCGCCCGAGCTGTACGGGCTATTTTATGAAGGTCGGCTAGTGGCGCTTCTGACGTATGAAGCGGATCTGGGCGATGGCTGGGAGGATCCTCAAGTGCACAAAGACCCGCCCGAGGTACGGGAGCTAGCCTTTCGGATGGGCGTTAACATCCTCTGTTACGTTCTTACTCATCCGTGGTAGGGATGGGGTGGGGATGGTTACTGCTTCAAGCGGCTCGCCTGCAGGTGGCGATTGAGCGGGCAGATGCGCTGGGGGGCACGGCGGAGGTGCGCCACCTCAAAGGCAATGTGTGGCTGCGGCAGGATACGCTACGCCTCGTCTGCCAAGAAGCCTTTCTCTATCCTGATGGCCTCTTCGTAGCCCAGGGCGGCACGCAAACCTTCATAGGCACCAGCGGCACCATAACCGCCCAAAAGCTTTCTTATAACCCCCAAACCCACCGCCTAACCTATGAGGGTGATGTAGTAGCTACTTTCCCTTCGGCGCGGCTTTCTGCCCCCATTCTTTATTACGACCGCCAGCAGGAAGTTCTGCACTACGAAAACGGGGTGCTTGAGGATACTACGGGTACGATCCAGAGCACTTATGCCGCCTACCATATTTCCACAGAGGTAGCCACTTTTGCTAAGCAAGTGGTTTTGCGGCGAGGCAGTAGCCAAGCCTTGACCGATACGCTGGTCTATTTCGTGCCGCGCCATGAGGCGGTTTTTCCGCGGGGCCTTCGGGCTTGGGATACGCTGCGTAAGGATACGCTCCAGAGCCTTTTTGCCGTGTGGCAGCGGGAGAAGCAGGAAATCTTCCTACGTGACTCGGTAACCTATCGAAATGGCCGCCGGTATCTGGAAGCTGAAGCCCTCTTTTACAATGGACCCAAGGATTCCGGCTGGGCCTTCTGCGGCCTTCACTACCGCAGTCGCCTAAATGGCTTCTATGCCTGGGCCGATACGGCTTTCTGGCATCACGATACCCTGCGCTTACAGACTAACGCTGCCCTCCTCCTGGTTGAAAAAACCCAAGAGCCCACCTTTATTCAGGCTGAGCTTCTGCAGAATACCGATACCGTGCTGCGCGCCGCTGGAAAAGTAGAACTTATGAATCCCCCCTTGGCTCTACGCTGCGATACCCTGCACTACGATACCCTTCATAAGGTGGGATATTTTTACGGGAATGTATGGCTTTCCGATAGCGGTTTCCAGTTATGGGCGGACTACCTACGCGTGCATTTTGGGGCGGGCCGCCCCGACTCCGCCTTTGCCCGAGGAAACCTTCGGGTACTTCTGCTGGGGGATAGCCTCACCTACTTTTTCCATCAGGTACAAGCGGACTCAGGCTATGCCTACTGGGGACCCCAAGGCACGCTGGCCCAGGTGTATTTTCATTCACGGGTTCAGGCTATATATTACCAACGTGGGGAAAGGGGCTGGGAAGGGGGCCATTATGTGCGGGCGGAAGGCCTATGGGCCCAAATGGACTCAGCGGGGCAGCCTGTCTATCTTCGGCTCTGGGGTAAGCCAGAGGGCACTTTTTATCCAATCTCTTATGCCTTGTTAGAAAAGCCGCTTTGGCTTCGGGGAAGTCGCTGGTTGCGTGTGGCAGAGCAGCCCCAGTGGCCTTTCCTTATGCCCTAAACGCGCTATATTTATTTATTCTTATGCGGCATTCATGGCGCCTGACAGTCGGCATAGGGGTAAGTATGCTGGCTCTAGCCTGTCAGCCGGAAAAGCCCAACTCTAGCTCATCCGCTGACTTAGAGGCCAAGCTGACAAGCGGTAGCGCGCGTACTTGGCGCCTGCAGAGCCGCCTAGTGGGAGGTAGGAGCGAACCCATCCAAACCTCCTGCCGGGCCGATGACCGCTGGACCTTCCGTCAGGATGGCACCACTACCCTCCAAAACCCTAGCCCTTGTGACGCCGAGGACCCTACCGACCCTTCGCCTACCTACAGCGGCAAGTGGCGCCTCATCAATCAAGGCCAATTCTTAGAAGTGCGCGATAACGATGGCACCTTTCGCCTAGGTCGGCAGATTGTCCAGCTTACCGATAATATCCTTACGTGGGAATATACGGGGGAGAGGGGGGCCTTAGTTCAGGAAAGTTGGGTGCCCTAATAAGAGTTAGCCTCTTAACTGGTAGCGCAGGGTAAGGTAGCCACGATAGGCCCAGCGCTCCCAGTGTGGCCGAGCATCCCGCTCGGCGCGAAACGTATTAGCATTACCCAGGCGCTGCGTGCGTTGATAGGGTTGATTGATAAAATCCCACACCGCCAGCCGAATCTCCCAGCGCCTCCCAAGCTGATAGGAGATTTGAAATTCGCCAATTAGCCGCCCCTCTTCCACAAGGTGAGGATATACATAAGGGTCAAAGCCCACTGCCCAAATCTGTGCCGCGGTGTAATTGAGAAAGAGGGCCGTTTCTAAACGGCGGTGGTTATACAGAATGCCCATGTTCCCTACGAGGGGAGAGTGGCCCTGTAGACGCCCTTCCAGACGAGCGAGCTTCCGCCATACGCTGCGCTCTACCCCACTCTCGCTCAGCGTAAAGGTAAGGTAGCTCCAAAGGCGGTTGTGGGCATTTTCCCACCACACCCGGCGAAATTCCACTTCTATCCCCGCCACGTCCCCCCAGCGCCGTTGTCGGGTAGAATAAAGAAGTACTAACCCATAGCTGCTAGGCTCCAAGTAAATTTCTGGAAGCTGACGCAAGTGCTTGTAGAATACGCCAAAAGCGATGAGGTTATCCTTGTCTTTGAGCCACTCGTAGCGCAGGTCGGCGTTGTAGCACCAGCCGTTACCTACGCGCGGGTCGCCGCTCCAGTAGATTACCCAGAAGTAATCAAAGTAGGGTAGGGGGACCTGGGTAGGGATGGGTGGCCGCAGGAGGGTGAGGCTTCCTCCGGCGCGCAGTACATGCCGTTCCGTCCAAGCATACTTGAAGAGGGCTGCGGGGAGAAGGTGGCCTTCGCGGTATTCCCTCAGAAGGGTGTCTCTATCAGAAGCAATAGGCTGGTACGTCAGGCGCCGCTGCCAATATTCGTAGCGGGCGCCCAAAAGGGCTTCCCATCGCAGCCCCTGGGCAAAGCGCACCCACCCATACCCAGCCGCTAGGTAAGTAAGGCCGGCGTGCCGATGAAAATCGGTGGTGCGCTCCATAAGATACCAGCCCCCCGGCCTAATATGCTCCGGCGCATATACATTCCGAATGTTATCTACATGATAGACGGAGGGGTCTAACACATTTGGGCCGCCTCCGAGCGTATCGGTCATATAACCCAGCTGCCGGCCTCGGAAGCGATGATCCTCGTACGAAAACCATCCTCCACCGCGCACCTGAAGCCAGCTTTCCCCAATATCCCACCGTTTCTCTACGAAGGGATGGATATAGCCCTGATAGGCTGTAGTACGGGAGGTCCATACCTGGGCGTATATCTCGGAAGGCCCGTAGAGCTCATGCTCGTAGGAATAGAAGTCCCTCCCAGGATAGCGGGCATAGTTCATAGCGCCATTTTGAGGTATGATATGATTCTGGAAAATACCGCCTAGTTGCAGGCGCGCATGCCAGCCGCGGCGGCCCTGGTAAATCCAAGAAGGACGCACCAGTACCATAGAAGCCCACTGCGTATGAAAGGTGGGATAGTAAATGTTGATCTTCTCTGTGGTGCTGATTTCGGGGTTGATGTAGCTGGACTGTTCTATAGTTAGGCGCTGGGCGGTATTACTGAGGGCTATTCCTTCTAGGGTAAGGGCATGGGCCGAGGAGAGCTGGTAGCCAATATTCCAGGCCAGGCCCCCGCCACGGTGGAAGTGGTAGAGGCGGTCAGGAAGGCCAGGGGGCGTTTCCAAATAGGTATTATAGGTCCAGTGGCCGTCCTGTTCTACGAAATCGCCGATGCGCATATGGACTTTGGAGGATAGGTAGCGTTGGGAGAAGGCCGCGCGCAGAGCTAGGCGCCAGCGGTTCGTGCGTCTATTGAAGGCTAAGGTAAGTAGGGGGCCTGGGGGCGCAAAGCCCAGCGTATCGGGGACAGTATAGCGCTGAAGCTGGCGCGCATAGACAAAATTTTCGGGTAAAGGACGGCCGTTATTTTCCGAAGCATACACCGCCTGAATACTAGGAAAGCCAGCGGGTAAGGGATTACGCAGGGGCAGGCTAAACGCGGGAAAACGCCGTCCAATCGTTTGGGCGTCTATTTCGGTAGTAAGGGCTACTTGAAACTCGTTTCCAGAGGCGCTGGGCAGCTGGAAATCCACCATACCCCCGCCGAAATGGCCAAGGAGCTCAGGCGTCCAGAATTTGCGCACTTCTACCCGTCCCAAGAGCGTGGTAATAAGCTGGTCTAATTCCCCAAAGCTGGCATCATAGCTCAGCCAGGCCGGATAAGCGGCCCAGAAGGCAAAGGCATTATACCTTTCGCCCATGCCGCGAATAGAAACGTAGCGGCCTGAGAGGAGGGAGACACCGGGCAGCCGCCGCAATACATTTGGTACATAAAAGTCTGTGCTGCGCTTCATAATAAGCTCCTGGGAGTAGAGCTCGCCGATTTCAAGTTGGCGCAGCCGCTCAAGGAAAAGGCCAGCTTCTGTCTCTTTATCCGCTTCGGCGATGATGGGTACGGCCTCCATTTCGGCCTCTATACTTTCTAAGCGCAGGAGAAGGCCCTCTATGGACTTTTGGAAGGGCACTTTAAGGGGCCGATAGCCAAGAAGAAAGGCGGTGAGGGTATCTGGCTCCCCCACGGTAAGGGCAAAAATGCCCCGCTCATCCGAGAAGGTACCCGTAGCTCTCACGCGCAGTTCTACACCCGCTAGGGGCTCGCCTGTCTTAGCATCTAGGACACGGCCGCTTAGGCGGAGCTTCTGGGTCTCACTCAGCTTAGGAGCCACTGCCCCTCCTATGCGTTCCTCTTGGGCTAAGAGAGGGCTAAGCCCTAAAAGGCCAATATAAAAAGTAAGCCGCACACACAAAGATAACGATTAAGTGAGGAGATGAAGGACCAGATGGATTTCTGGCTACGCTGCGGGCGAAGTAGAGAAAAAATAGGGATAGGTTTTACACCCCTTGACCCAATCCAGTCCTTACGCCTAGTCTCAAGCCTCAGAAGGTAGCGGTTGTTGGTCGTGCGTGGCGCCGGCGGGCCAGGGCTGCTTCTATATCCTGCAGACGCCCTTTCGGAATCGCCTCAATGAGGCGCTGCGTATAGGGATGCTGCGGCGCACGGTAAATATCCTCCGCATAGCCGCTCTCCACTACTTTGCCTTGATAGAGCACGAGGAGGCGGTCGCTCATAAATTTGACTACGCTCAAATCGTGCGAAATGAAAAGGTAGGATAGGCCATACTGCTCTTGAAGGTCTAGGAGAAGGTTGAGTACCTGGGCCTGCACGGAGACGTCCAGGGCCGAGACGCTCTCATCGCAAATGATGAACTTAGGCTGAACCGCTAAGGCGCGCGCAATCGCGATCCGCTGGCGCTGCCCACCCGAAAATTCATGAGGGTAGCGGTAGAAGTGATCCGCCTCTAAGCCAACTTTCTCTAAAAGTTCTATGGCTTTTTCTTTGGCCTGGGCGGGAGTTTCTACGATTTTATGGAAAAGCAAGGGCTCCGTAAGCATAGTGCCTACGGTAAGGCGGGGGTTTAGCGAGCTATAGGGGTCTTGGAAGATAATCTGCATGTAGCGGCGCAGGCGGCGTAGGGCTTCAGAGGGTAAGCCAGTAACCTCCTGGTCCATAAAAACTACACGCCCCCCTGTCGGTTCTATAAGGCGTAGAATCGCGCGGCCCGTGGTAGTTTTACCCGAGCCGGATTCGCCCACTAGGCCTACTGTCTCACCAGGGTAGACGGTGAAACTTACCCCATCTACGGCTTTGACGTAATCTACTACTCGCCCAAAAACGCCGCGCGTAACGGGAAAATGGACTTGAAGATTTTCCACCTCCAGCAGGGGTGCTTGAGCCGCAAGCCGCTTTTGACGGGTGCGGTACTGCTCTTCTGAGACGGTTTCGGCCTTCAGGGCTTCTTCTACGGTGAGGCGCTCAGGGGCTCGCAGAAAGTCCGCCAGCGTAGGCAAACGATGCAAGCGACGATCCAAAGGTGGCCGACAGGCAATTAGCCCTTTCGTATAGGCCGCGCGGGGGTGAGCAAAAATAGCCCGCACCTCACCCTGTTCCACCACTTTACCCTTATACATCACCAAAACCTCGTCGCATATCTCGCCAATAACGCCTAAATCATGGGAAATAAAAATCAGGCTCATGCCATGGCGCGTCTGAAGCTCTAAAAGAAGCTCCAGAATAGTCTTTTGAACCGTTACATCTAAAGCGGTGGTAGGCTCATCGGCGATAAGAAGGCGTGGCTCGCAGCTGATGGCCATTGCAATCATTACCCGCTGTTTTTGGCCGCCCGAGAGCTGATGCGGGTAGGCCTCATAAATGCGCTTTGGATTGGGTAGTTTGACCTCCTCAAAAAGAGCCAAGGCACGTTCGTACGCCTCCTTAGCTGAGACTCGTTGATGTAGGCGAATCGCCTCCACCACCTGCTCCCCGCAGGTAAAAACAGGATTGAGGGAGGTCATAGGCTCTTGAAAGATCATGGCGATTTCATTCCCGCGCAGGTGGCGCATCTGCTTCTCGGAAAGAGTCAGGAGATCTACCCGCCCTAAAGAAGGCGAGTCAAAGAGAATTTCCCCTTGACGGATTTGGCCGGGTGGCGAGGGAATAAGGCGCAAGATAGAGAGAGCGGTTACGCTTTTGCCTGAGCCCGACTCCCCTACAATCCCTAAGGTTCTCCCGGGGGGTAGAGTAAAGCTTACATCCTCCACAGCTGGCGTGTAGCCTGCCCGCGTGCTAAAACCCACATGGAGATGGCGTACCTCAAGCATTGACCAAAGATAAGCTAAGTAACGGAAGCCGCTTCGTACCAGGACTTGTAATAGATGTAGCGGTGGGCATAGCCCCTCAAATCGGCCCGTTCTTCTGGGGTAAGGGGGCGTACGGCGCGCGCCGGAATGCCCGCATAAAGGTAGCCTGATTCTAAGCGCGCCCCCGGGGGTATCAAGGCCCCAGCCGCAATAAACACCTCATCGGGTATCTCCGCCTGGTCCAAAATTATAGCCCCCATACCTATCAGCACGCGATTACCGATCCGACAGCCATGCACAACTGCCCGATGCCCAATTGTTACCTCTGAGCCAATTTCCAAAGGGGCCTTCTGATAGGTGCAGTGAAGAATAGCGCCATCCTGGATATTCGTACGATCGCCGACCCGAATGTAATGCACATCCCCGCGCACCACAGCGTGGTACCATACGCTACACTGGCTTCCCAGCACAACATCACCAATAATAACGGCCGTCTCGGCCAAAAAGGTCTCTGGACCTATTTGGGGTGTCTTACCCTGTATCGCTCGGATGATAGCCATCGCCGAAAATACTTATTCAAATTGGAAATTTAGCGAAATGGTCTGCATATGGAGCGAGCGAATCACATACCCATAGCGCGTGCCGGTAGGATCGTACACGTTCCGAAAGCCCAGCGAATAGCTGAGTTCGGGCGAGAATTTGACATTAGGTAGGTAGAAGTCCATCCCTACACCAGCAATCCACTGAAAGTCTGTACGCTCCATGCGAATGAGTTCGGGGTTATCTCGGACGCGCTTGTCGCTGGCTAAGTTAAGGCCCAGCTGCACGCCTCCTAAGATATACACGCGGTAGCCCTTGTAGAACTGGGACTTATATTTGAGGAGAAGGGGTAAGTAGAGGTAAGCCGCTTCCAAGCGGCGTTTGACGACCGTGTCGGCTAGCTCAAAGTAGATATTCCGCTGCTGGAGCGAGACGCTTACGACGCTGCGTAGGTCAAAATACCGATGGAGTTTTTTATTTATGATTAGGCCCAAGTTTAGGCCCGGTATGCCCTCTATGCGTACGAAAGCGGGGGCATTAGGGGAAGGGGGATTGTATTGGAGGCTTGTATAATGGATTTTGACCTGATTGTAATTGAAGCCTATGTTGAGGCCTAAGTTGAAGGTGCGCAGGTCGTAGTAAAGGTTATATTGAGCCCATGCCAGGCCCCATACCATAGCCGTGAGGGGGGGCGGGGATTTAGTCATCTTTTTCCAGTATGTAGAGTATAGCTACACCGCCCATAAACTCGTGAAAGCTGCTGCGGGCGAAGCCCGCCTTTTGACAAAGGTATAGAAAACCTTCTCGGTGAGGAAAGCGCTCCGTTGACTCGGGTAGGTAGGTGTAAGCCGCTTTATGGCCGGCTATAAGCGCGCCTAAAAGGGGCACCCAAAAGCGAAAATAGACTTGAAATAGGGCGCGCCAGAGGGGGTTGCGCGGCACGCCCGTTTCTAAAATAACCGCTTTTCCTCCCTGGCGTAGGACGCGATGCATTTCTTGCAGGGCCCTGAGCCTATCCGAAAAATTTCGCACGCCAAAGCCTACGGTGATGGCATCAAAAAATCTCTCAGCAAAGGGCAGCTGGTGGGCATCGGCTTCTACTATATGCCAAGTAAGCGAGGGGCGGTTAGGCTTCTTAGCGGGGGCATAGGCTAGCATGGCAGGCGTAATGTCTACGAGGTAGACTTCGGCTAAAGAAGGTAGGGTTTGGGAGGCGGCCAGGGCAAAGTCGCCTGTACCAGCGGCTAAGTCTAAAAGGCGCTTGGGCTGTAAGGCACGGAGATAAGCCGCAGCCTGTCGGCGCCAGCGCAGGTCCTGCCCGAGGCTTATGAGGCGATTCATACGGTCATAGCGGGCTGCAATCGCTTGAAAGAGGCCCGATACACTCGGATTCTGCATATTTGACCGATGGAAAACAAAGATAAACGCATCACTACGCGCACGCTGCAGGAGATGAAGGCGCGCGGCGAGCCTATAACTATGCTCACGGCCTATGACTATACGTTTGCACGACTTTTAGATGCAGCCGGGATAGAGGTGCTTCTGGTAGGCGACTCAGCTTCCAATGTAATAGCGGGACATGAGACGACCTTGCCTATTACGTTAGAGCAGATGATTTACCATGCCTCGGCAGTGGTGCGGGCGGCTAAGCGGGCGATGGTAGTAGTGGATATGCCCTTTGGCACCTATCAGGGCGACTCTAAAGCCGCCCTCAAAGCCGCCGTACGAATCATGAAAGAGAGCGGGGCCCATGCCGTAAAGTTAGAAGGGGGGGAAGCGGTATTAGACTCGGTGCGCCGCATCCTTTCAGCGGGCATTCCTGTCATGGGCCACTTGGGGCTGATGCCCCAGTCCATCTACCAGTACGGCGGTTATCGCGTCCGAGCCAAAGACGCCGGCGAAGCCGAACGCCTCCGACACGAAGCCCAGCTCCTGGCCAAAGCTGGCATCTTTGCGCTTGTATTAGAGAAAATCCCCGCTAAACTAGCTCAAGAAGTAACCCAAAGCCTCCCTATCCCTACTATTGGAATAGGAGCGGGGCCTTACTGCGACGGCCAGGTCCTTGTGCTGTATGACATGCTCGGGCTTACCGAAGCTTTTTCGCCTCGCTTTCTCCGGCGCTATGCCCAACTCGCTGGCGTCGTCCGGGAGGCCTGCCACCGTTATATTCAGGATGTCAAGAACCGAAACTTTCCTTCCCTAGCCGAAAGTTACGAATAGTCTCGTGGGGCAGATTTGTACCTTTATCGCATGCCGAAAAGTTACTTTATAGCTGGCCTGTTGGCTGGCTTTCTAGGGGCTCAGTCCCTTCTAGACTCCCCCATCGGTTTTAGGGAAAATAAAGGTCAAGTCTATGACCAGCATGGGTCCCCCCGAAGCGATGTGCTTTTCAGCGGAAGTGCGCCAGGGCTCATTTACCACCTCAGCCGCACGGGGCTTTTGTATCAGCTAGCGTATAAGGAAGGGACTCAGCGGGGGCTTTATCGTATAGAGGTGGATTTCGTGGAAGCCCAACCCTCTGAGGTGGTTGGTGAGGCGCTTCTGCCGGGCTATGAAAACTTTTACAATGTCCCAGAGGGGTGTGAGCCGGTGCTTTTTGTGCGCAGTTACAGACGGGTGCGCTATGCGGGACTCTGGCCGGGTATAACGCTACGATTTGAAGCGACAAGGGAAGGACCCAATTATGAGCTGGAGGTAGCGCCCGGAGCGGATGAGCGGCTTATCCGCTTCCGTGTGCGTGGGGCGGAAGTGGCTTTGGAGGGGGGCGAGCTAATCTTTATTACCCCTGTAGGCCTTCTTCGCCAGTCGCCCCCGCGCGCCTGGGCCGAAGGCCGACCCTTAGAAGCCCGGTGGCAGCTTCTTGGCCCGCAAGAGGTGGGCCTTTACTTGGAGGGCCGACTCCTCTGTGAAGCACTCTTCATAGACCCAGCCGCACGCGCCTGGGGCACTTACTATGGCGGGGAAGGCTTAGAGGTATTTCAATGCCTGACCGTGGATGCCCAAGGTAATATCTACGCTACGGGCTCTACCACTTCGGCCCAAAATGTAGCCACCTCCGGGGTGCATCAGACTACCCTAGCCGGCGACGAGGATGTGCTAATTGTAAAGTTCAGCCCTTCAGGCGGTCGCATATGGGCTACCTATTACGGTGGAAGTGAAGCCGATGCCGCCCTTGGGTGTGCCCTGGACGTGCAGGGGAATCTATATGTAGCTGGGGGTACAAGCTCCTCAAACGGCATAGCAACCTCTGGCACCCATCAGCCAAACTATGGAGGCCCCCCCAATTCCCCCACCTATGGAGATGCTTTCTTAGCCAAGTTCTCCGCCTCAGGTACGCGCGAATGGGGTACCTACTTTGGCGGCTCTAGTTTTGACGGAGCCTACAGTTGCGCCGTGGATCAAGCGGGAAATCTCTATGTAAGCGGCTCAACTTCCTCTTCTAGCGGTATTGCCTCATCAGGGGCTCATCAAGGTGGATTTGGAGGCGGGGTGAATGATGCCTTCTTAGCTAAATTCTCCTCCACAGGGGCACGCCTCTGGGCTACCTATTATGGCGGGAGTGGAAGCGAGGAAGGATTGCATTGTACGGTAGATGCGCAAGGCAATCTCTACCTCTGTGGTAGTACTAACTCTTCTAATAACATCGCCACGGCAGGCACGCATAAACCCACGCTGGCTAATGCGGGTTCAGGGGACGCCTTTTTGGCCAAATTTAGCTCTAATGGCCAGCGGCAGTGGGGCACGTACTACGGCGGAAGTGCCCCCTTCGCGGATATAGCCGAGCGATGCCTAATAGGGAAAAATGGGGAGATTTATCTAATAGGTAGAACGCCTTCCGAAGACAACATAGCTACGTCAGGCACGCATCAAAGTACCTATGGTGGAGGATCAGGGGATGGGTTTGTAGCCCGCCTAAATAGCCAGGGCCAAAGGGAGTGGGGCACTTACTTCGGCGGTTCTGGGGTAGATGATATTTATGCGGCCGCTATAGATACGGCGGGAAATGTGGTGATAGCGGGCTATACCGAATCCCGAAGCCGCATAGCTACGCCCTTAAGCCATCAGCCGAATTTTACGGATGGTAATTACGACGGCTTTTTAGCCCTTCTTTCCCCTCAGGGTCAGGTGCTGCGCGCCACTTATGTAGGGGGGGAATTGGATGATGAGGTATTTGCCTGCGCCGTCTCCCGCCTGAATGAAATCTATGTAGGCGGCACTACCTCCTCCCGCACGCAGATTGGTACGGGCGGCACCCACCAACCTAATCATTATGGCCAAGGTGCCACTAAGGAGGCCTTCCTGATGAAATTCAGTACACAGTCTATGGCTTTGCCAGTAGGAGTACCACCCGTAAGCTGGCGGGCCCAGGCTGTACGGGGGGGCCTTCTGCTAGAAAGTGAGGCACCTCTCCTATTGGAAATTTGGGAGGCTGCAGGCCGCCAGGTATCCGCCTGTCAGGTAGGTTCAGAAGGCGTTCGCCTCCATGCTCTGCCGCCTGGGGTGTATGTAGTTCGGGATAGTGAAGGCCGCTGCGCTCAGAAAGTTTTAGTTAGCGAATAAGCCTTAGCGCACCAGCACGAGTGCCGCTACACCTAAGGCGTAGCCAAGGCCTACGGCGGGGGTAAGGCGCTCCCGAAAAGCTAAAATACCCACCAGGCCGGAAAGTAAGACAATCCCGAGGTTGTTCCAAAGAAAAAACGTGGCGGCGGGTAGAGCCTTGAGCCCCTGCAGGTAGAAGACGATAGAGAGCAGGTTAGTCCCGCCAAGGAGGAGCGCGCCAGCCCAGAGGCGAGGCTGAAAGAGGAGCCCCAGCCGCTTTTGAAAGGAATGAATCAGGAGCCCCACTACTCCCGCTACTACCATGATGAGAAGCGGCACGTGGAGGGTGGAAAGTCCCTGCCAGTAGGGCTGGCTGAGCTTGAAAAGGCTATCAATGACCCCATTGCCCAGCCAGACCAAAAAACCTATAGGGAGGGCCTCAAGCAGCGCACGCCAGCGGCCGCCTTGGAGATAAGGCGCATGAAGCGCTAGGATAGCCCCTACGCCCAAAAGTAGCCCTACCTTTTGCGGCGCCGTAAGCCTTTCCCCTACTACCATCGCCGTAAAGCCTATGGGAATCACTACCGAGAGCTTTGCTAACATCCCCGTAAGCCCTACGCCTAAGCGCTGGGTCGCCTGCCCTGTGAAAAGGAATACACTAATAAAGAGGAGGCCCAAAATACCCACTAAGAGCCATCCCTTTGGAGGAAAGACAGCCAACTGAGTAGAAGTAGGGGGAGCGAGTACGGTTGCCAGCCCTACGCATACCACATAGTTGAGCGTGATGAGACTAAGAAGCGGTAGGCGCAGAAGGCGCAGCCACAGAAGAAGAAGTACATTTGTAAGAACCGACCCCGCTACGTACCACACCGGTGAGGCGACGGGGAGATTCGAACTCCCGTAGAGGGTTTTGCAGACCCGTGCCTAACCGCTCGGCCACGTCGCCGCTTTTGCAAATATACGCCCTTTAGGCCAAGCTACCCGGCTCTGGGCCTTTCTGCTTCAAAAGACAGACCGGCGTAGGGCTGTTCCTTAGCGAGCTCTTAAAGGAGCTGCAGCCTCTAAGTAGCGGATAGGGGCCCCAGTGCGCAGGGCAAAAGTGGTAGGAAAGTAGGCTTCAGGCGGGCCAGAGTCAGGCGGAAGGGCTGGGTTGGCATAGAGAATTGACCATCCCTGCGCCTCAAGCTGCTCTAGCGTAAATAGGAAAAGCGCTTCCGAATCGGTGCGCAAGTGGAGCTTACCCTCAGGCTGTAGGATATAGGCATACTGCCAGAGGAAGCGCGGATGGGTAAGGCGATGTTTGGCCTGACGGGCCTTAGGGTAAGGGTCTGGGTAATTGAGCCAAATGGCCTCTACCTCCCCTGGGTTAAAAGCGCTGGCTAAGGTAAGGGCATCGCCGTGCCAGAAATACACGTTGGCGAGGTTCTTCTGCTGGGCGAGGCGGCACCCAGCGGCCAGCCGGTCTGCCCGCCGATCTAGCCCAATTACAAGCGCTGCTGGGTACCGTTCGGCTAAAAATACCGCAAATTCCCCCTTCCCGCACCCTACCTCTAGTAGAAGGGGGTTCTGGGGAGGAAAGCCTAAACGATGCCGCCACTCTCCCGCCGAAGGCACCTTTTCGCCATAGAGGGCATAAGGGCTAGTGGCATAGCGTCGTCGTTTCTCCTGCTTTCCTAGCATGCTTACACAAAAGTAGATTTGCCTCCTATGGAAGCGCTCGCCTCGGGCGTGTGGTATCACTGGCGACCTGGTGCCACCTCTATTCTTCTTCTGCTGTTATGGAATAAAGGCAGCCGCCATGACCCACCTCAGCGAGAAGGCCTGCTCCACTTTTTAGAGCATGCTTTATTCAAGGGTACGCAGCGGCGCTCAGGACGCGCGCTTTTCCGCCGGATAGAACGCTTTGGCGGTGAGATGAATGCCTTCACTACTAAGGATAAAATGGGGGTGGAGCTGCGCGTGCCACCTGCGGCCCTTCCTACTGCGTTGGCTACCCTCCGCGAGCTGGCGTATGAGGCAACCTTTCCCGAAAAGGAAGTGGAAAAGGAGCGGGCCGTCATCCTAGAAGAGCAGGCGATGTATGAGGACATTCCCGAGGAGTCGCTCTTAGACCACTTTGAAGAGCAGGTATTTGCGGCTGGGGGGCTTCGGCATCCCGTTATTGGGTATGCGGAAAGTGTGCGGCAAATTAGCGCCGAGGAGCTGCGAAGGCACTATAAGGCGCTTCAAGCGGCGCGCTGGGTGCTTGTGCTAAGTGGCGGTTTGCCTGCCCGTAGCGTGGCTAAGGCCATCCAGCAGACGGGCTGGGACAGAGCCGAAAACGGCCCTTCGCCAATCCCGCCTGACGATAGGTTGGCGGAGGCTTCCGTAGAGGAGCTGAAACGCCCCACTCAGCAGCTGCATCTGGTCGTGGGTGGGGTGGGGCCTTCGCCTTATGCGCTACCCGAAAGTCTAGCGCTACAGCTGCTTCTTCATGAGCTGGCTGGGCCGCAGATGGGTAGTCGGCTCAATCTCCTTCTGCGAGAGAAATATGGCTGGTGTTATAGCGTCTATGGTTTTTGGCATGGCTATCCTGAGCGCAGTGTGTGGGGTATTTATGCAGGTCTGACCCCTGAGGCCAAAGCACCGGCGCGTCGCCTAATTCATGCCGAGCTCCAGCGCTGGCAGGATAAGGCGCCTTCTCCTTCCCAGCTTGCCCAGATGCGGCGGAGCTTCTGGGGCCGCCAGCAACTTGCCGCCGAAAATCCCGCCTACTGGATAAGTCTGCAAGCCAGACACCTGCTGGACCAAGGTCAGCTGGCGGCGCCGCACCTCTGGCAGGAAGCCCTCCAGGACCTTACCCCTCAGGCCCTCGGTGAAATCGCCCGACGCTACCTAAACCCCCTGTACGAACGAATGTATGTTCCTTCGTAGTTTTGGCTAATGCGCTGGCTCTGGCTGGTAGGTCTAATGTGGGCGCAGGGGGTAGTCCTACCGCCTACGCCGGAGGAATTTGGTACCGCTCTCAAGGAGGCCCTTGAGCGCTTCAAGCGTCCTGAGATTACCCAGCGCGCCCAGGCTTTCTACACCGCCTGGACTACGGGCGAGCTATCTGTCCCGGAAAAGAAAGCAATCGCTAATTTAGCCAGTCAGCTTCACAAAAAAGGCTTCAAACCTTATCCAGAGCTTCTGCGCTTTGTAGAAGCGGCTTTGACCCTCAAAAACCCCGAGACGCGCATTCGCATACCCGTACCCCAGTTTGTAAGTATTAGCGAGACATTAGCAACCGAGGATCCAGGCTATCTCCCGCGCTTTTGGGATATCATGGCCTCATTCGCTCCGCAGGGAGTGGTAAATAAAACCACCGTATTTAGCTGGCGCATAGATAAGGCCGAGGCCCGCCTTCTCCTTCATACAGTCTACGATAGTCTAAGTGGGGCGGAGAAGCGGGTGCCTGCCCTAGCTTTCCGCAATACTAACCTTATCTGTACCACGGGCGGAGTAGAAATCTTTATACGCGAGGTAGATGGGCTATTGAATCTTACCAATCGGCGCTTTTCAGGCCAGCGGGGTAAGGCGGATTGGAGTCGCTTGGGTATTCCTTCAACCGAGCTGTATTGCGAGCTGGGTCCCTTTGAGGTAGATATGAATATTCGCCGGCTTACCTGCTCTCAAGCTACCCTCTACTACCCTACTTTCCTCCCACACCCTGTGAAAGGCGAATTCTCCGATGACTTTCTAATTCATGCTGATCCTACTAAGGCCCAATCCCCTGTTTTCGTAATGACGGAGGGCAGCATAGAGATAAAGGAATTTATTCCGAATACGATCTATCGGGGGGGCTTTGCGTTGCGGGGCCTTACGAAGTATGGCTGGGCTGTAGGCGATACGCTGGCGGAGCTAAGCATATTTGCCAAAGGTAAAGAAGTCCTGCGTGTATATCTTCAGAATCTGGCCTTTGATCCTAAAAAACTTACAGCCTATCAAGTCTCCGCCGAGATTTTTTTGCCCTTTGGCGATACGATTTATTATCCTGTAACAGACCTCTATTACGATGTAGCTACCCAAGAGATTGTGCTCAATCGGGATCGGCGCAATCCTCGGACGCGGCAGGGCTTTTTCAGTACCTACCATAAGACCGAGATGCTCTTTGATGCTATTCGCTGGAATCCCCTGCGGGATACAATAATGCGCTTTACCGCTATCATTGACCCGAAGGGTAAATATGGCGTAGTCCAGTCTATGGACTACTTCAACCAGCGTGAATATGAAAGCTACAAGGATATCATGCCGATCCATCCTTTGGGGGCCATCTATAAGGTGATAAAAGAGCGTCAAACCGCCACACGAGGGAGGCGGCGCCCTGCCGTGCGTAATTACATCTTGGACACGGACGTTCTAAAAAGTCAGAATGTGGATGTGGCCCGCTATGAGCGGGCGTTTCGGATGCGCTTAGAAGATGTGGCCACCTATGGGTTTCTGCGCTATGAGTCTGATATCGGCCGAATAGAGCCCTTACCTAAGCTGATACGATGGGCTCAGGCGGCATGGGGGGAGAAAGACTACGATGCCCTACGCATCCTTTCGCGCACCGAAGAGGGAGATAACGCCTACCTAAACCTTCGCACCAAAGAACTCACGGTGCGTGGCGTAGAAGCAGTAGTATTTGCCGACTCCCATATTGTGGAAATAGCGCCTTACAAGGGTACAATTTATTTAGGAGGCAATCGCTCTATGCGATTAGCGGGACGGTTGGCAGCAGGTAAGTTAGACCTCTACAGCTGGCCTGAAACCCGCATGCAATTTGACTACGAGGGATTCAAGATTTTGTTTTTCAACTTAGATTCTCTTAAGTTTCGGCCAGAGCGGGATCCGATTTTTCGCCTGGGTCGCTTTCCCCGCTTAGCCCGCTCCTTGGCCTCCCTTCGCATAGAAAATGTCAGCGGCTGCATTTATATAGACCACCCTTCAAACAAAAGTGGGCGCCATTCCATTCCTTACTATGCCGTTTTAGACTGCTATACCGAATCGTACAAATATTGGGATGCAGCTTCCATACAGGATGGCCAATACAAACGCGACCGCTTATACTTTGAGCTTGACCCTTTTATGCTGGATAGTTTAGAGACTTTTAGCCTTTTAGGGCTTGAATTTCATGGAGTTTTTTATTCCGACAGTATCTTGCCCCCTTTTCGCGACACCCTTAAGGTCGTGCCCGATGGAAGCTACGGCATACAGGAAGTCTTTGCTTCAGGCCTACCTATCTACAAAGGTAAAGGCAAGCTGACTGGCCAGGTTACGATGGATAATTTTGCTCTCCATGCGCGCGGGCGTATAGAGTATCTTACTGCTCAGGTACAGGCGGATACGTTTGTGTTTCATTTTGACTCTTGTATGGCGGAGCGGGCTAAGCTCCTTTTGCCGTCGAGCCAATATGCGCTTACACGCTACCCCGAAGTAAAGGGAGAGGGTCTGCGCTTCAAATGGTATCCTTATCAAGGCCAAATGATACTGGAAACAGGCGAAAAGCCGGCGCAGCTTTTTGCCGGCGCGGCTTCCTTCCGAGGTAGCCTCATTTATACCGCAGAGGGTCTCCGAGCCAATGGCGTATTAGAGACCGGCGAGGCCCGCATCCAGAGCCGTTCCTTCAGTTTCGGTCCAGCCGACTTCAAAGCCGTAGAAGCCCAATTTGCCCTCGTAGACCCCAAAACCAAAAAAGATACGATTTTCTACGCCGAAGGAATAGAGCTAACCTACGACGTCCAGAAGCATCAGGGCGAATTTGCCTCCATGCGCGTAGGTGAGCCAAATATTCAATTCCCTAAGCTAGCTATCGCTACGTCACTGGGGAAAGGTACCTATCAGCGAGAGACGGGTGATATAGTGCTTTCGCCGCATGTGCCCGATGAAAGTAAGAATTTCATCCTACAGAAGAGCAAGCGCGGTAAAGATGTCTTTTTCCATACGCAACACTTGGCCTATAACCTCAAATCTGGTGCCCTAGAGGCGGGCAAGGTAGACTCGCTGGTGGTGGCGGATGCTACGGTTTTCCCCTCTGGCGGGCGCGTGGCCTTCCTGCCAGATGGTCAAATTGCCCCCCTCCAAAATGCCGTCCTAAAAGCCCCTACAAAACTCAACTACCATACTATTGTAGAAGCTACCGTACAGGTGCTCTCGGGCTCCGAATACACCGCAAAGGGTAAATACCAGTACGTGCCCATAGAGGGCAAAGTGCAATATATTGCCCTAGACAGCATCTACGTGGAAGAAGGGATTACTACAGCCCAGGCGAAAATCAAAGCCGAAGACGAATTTTTAGTTACCGATCGGATTCTCTTCCGAGACGCGGTACGCCTTAAGGCCGACCACCGCTTTCTTTACTTCAATGGGGAGGTGCGCATTCAGTCCTCTAATGAATTTCTGCGCGAATCCTGGTTTGCCTTTGAGGGGTACGTAAATCCCGATACCATATTTATACCCATTCGCTCACCTCGGAATAAAAAAGGTCAGGAACTTACCGTGGGCGTACATTTTGTGCCTATTTATAGAAGTTTTTACACGAATTTTCTCCAGCCGCGCCGCAATAAGGATGACCAAGATGTACTTGTAGCCGAAGGGGGGCTATCGGTGGATCGGGCTACGAAGGCCTTCCGCATAGGCCCACTTAGTAAAATAAATGGCCAAACCTACAAAGGCAACTGGGTAGAATATAACGACGCCGCACGCATCACTACGGCTTATGGCCGTATCAATTTTCCGGCCGCTTTCCCAGAGAATGGCGCCCAGCTAGCTGTAGCCGGCATGTGGCGCGAAGAGCAGCGCTACCAGAAGCTCTCTACTGACCTTATCTTCGCCCTGCACTTTCCCAATATTCCAGCCAATGTAGTGGAGGCTATAGGAAATAAGTTCTATCTTTGGGCTCTAGCCCTTAATGATATTGACTACAAAGACCAGCGCTTTTTAGAAGCTATTGCGGAGCTAGTAGATCCTGACCCCACCCAGCCGGAAGAAAATGTAAAGGAAATCCTGCGCGCGGCCCAGCGCAGTAGTATAGCGCGTAGTGTGCCTTTTCCTAAAAAGCTTCCTGTTACCCTGCTGCTGACTCAGGTGCCTTTTCAGCGCGACGACTCTACGGGCAATCTCATTGTACGGTCTGAAGTGGGGGTAGCGGGCCTAGGCGGGATAGGCATAGGTAAGTTCTGCCCGGCCAAGATAGAATACAGCTTCGGCGCCTATAATCCAGCCGAACGCAAGCGTAATCCCGACATCCTAACCATTCTAATAGAGCCCACTGAAGGGAACTGGCTCTTCCTCATGTATTCTGGCTATGTGGTGCGGCTTATTACCAGTGATCCGGTGCTTAATCGGCAGATTCGCCAGGCGGCTGAGAAGCAGAAGGATTATAACAAAGACCCCTCTAAGCCCCGCCTTCAGCTCGTAGCGGCCGATCCTAATGAGAAAGAGGAGTTTGTACAGCGCTTTTCCGCCTATCTTTTGAGATAATATGAGCTCGGTACCTCAAGAGCAGGCCCGCCGAGGTGAAGTAGTTCAGGATCGGCTTCATCCTAACTTCATACTTTTTCTGGATATAGAGACGGTGCCGATAAAAAGCAGCTATGTAGAGCTTGAGGATTGGCAGCAAAAACACTGGAAAGACAAGTATCATAGAATATCGGCATACCTTGATGAAAGCGCTATCCATGCACTTTTCGGGCGCGTAGCCTGCATAGGGCTCGGACGCTTCCATGAAGAAAATGGAGCTATAGAGTGGCATGAGTACCTAATAACTGACTTAGATGAGAAGAATCTATTAGAGAAGTTTATAAGTAAGTGGCTAAATTTAGACAGCCAATATAATATAGTTCGAAGTACTTATCGGCCTACCTTCTGGATTTGTGGTCATAACCTTCAAGACTTTGATATACCCTTTTTAGGCCGGCGTATGGTAGTCAACGGAATAAATCTACCCAGCCTATGGAAAGAGCTGCAGTATAAGCCGCCTTGGCAATCTAATCCAGGAATACTGGACACCATACGTATGTGGAGCTTTGGCTCGTTTGATGAACGGCGACGGGTAAGCCTAGAGGTTTTAGCGCAGGCTTTGGGAATAGACTTTGTCAAGTCGCTTAGCCATAGAGAGATAAGAGAGCGATTTTATCAATGGGAGGCCAAAGGTGAGGAAAGGGCTTTTGATAAGGTCAAGGAGTATTGTCTAAAGGATGTGCGCACGGTGGCCCACATATGCCTGCAGCTGATAGGCCATCTAAATAAAGCTTACTTAACCGCATTGAATTCACCTCATACTAGCTATTTATGAATCATCTTGTTGGACAGCAGAGTGCCTATTTGCGGGCCCATGCCCACCAGCCGGTGGACTGGTATCCGTGGAGTGAAGAGGCCTTTCAAAAAGCCTGGAAAGAAAATAAACCTATTATCATCAGCATTGGGTATGCTTCCTGCCACTGGTGTCATGTAATGGCGCGCGAGTGCTTTGAGGATCGGGAAGTTGCCCGCCTAATGAATCAGCATTTCGTCTGCATAAAGGTAGATAGGGAGGAGCGACCCGATGTGGATCAATTATATATGGATGCCCTTCTTATTTCTGGGCGGCCAGGCGGTTGGCCTCTCAATTGCTTCACCCTACCTGATGGCCGACCCTTCTATGGGGTTACCTATCTGCCTAAAAAATCCTGGATGGCGCTTCTAGAGCGATTGAGCCGCCTCTACCGCGAAAACCCTCAAGAGGTCCAGGAAATGGCGCGCCGTCTCAGCGAAGCTATCCAGAAGCTGGATGCAAAAGTGCTTGAGCCTGTCTCTTCTACGGCGCGCTATCCTGTGCCCTGGGAAATAGTAATAGAGGCGCTTCTACGCGATATTGACTGGATATGGGGCGGTGAATGGAATAATACCAAGTTCCCTATGCCCAGCCGCTGGCTTTTTTCGCTTAGAGCTGGCATACTTTTAGAGAAACCGCAACTAATCTCGGCTACCCATCTTACTCTCAAGAAGATGGCTATGGGGGGTCTATTTGATCCGATAGAGGGGGGATTCATGCGCTATAGTACTGACCGCTTCTGGCGCATACCGCATTTTGAAAAGCTTTTGTGCGACAATGGCCTACTCCTGGCTCTTTACAGCGAAGCCTACCGCCATAATCCGCTCCCGCTCTACAAGGAAGTCATCCAGAAAACCGCCGCTTTCCTGTTAGAAAGCCTGCAGTTGCCCGACGGCCTTTTTGCCGCTTCCCTAAATGCCGAAAGTGAAGGGGAGGAAGGCAAATACTATGTATGGCGCCTAGAAGAACTCAAAGCAGCACTTGAAAAGCCCGACCTCCAAAAGGTTTTCTTTGCTACTTATGAGGTGATGCCCGAGGGAAACTGGAAGGATGGGCAGAATGTGCTGTATAGGGCCTTAGAAGATGAAGCGGTGGCTGAGCGTCTGGGGCTCTCTGTGGAAGCCGTGCGCCAGGCTCTGGCTGAGGCGCACATGCGCCTGCGTCAGGTGCGCCGGCAGCGGGTGCCCCCTGAGCGCGACGAAGCCGCCATCATTGCTTGGAATAGCTACGCCATCCTAGGCCTTATAGAAGCCTATAAGGCCCTTCAAGAGCCCTCCTACCTGTATGCCGCCCGACGAGCTGTCCATGCACTGCTTCCATCCACTGGCGTAGACCTTCAGCGTATCCATAAGGAGGATCGCTGGTATGGAGAGGCCTTCGCCGAAGATTATGCCGCTTTCACGGTAGCCCTTATTGCCCTTTACACGGTAACCGGCAATGAAACCTACCTGCTGCGTGCCTTAGATTTTATGGAGCGCAGTCTTGAGCTCTTTTACGACCCGCAAGAAGGGGTATTCTGCTTTACGGCGCACACCTTGCGGTTCATGCCCGAGCGGCGCAAGGATATATTTGATACCAGCACGCCCTCTTCAAATTCGCTTTTTGCTGAGGCGCTTTGGCGGCTCAGCCGCTACTTTCAGCGCAGCGATTATCAGGAAAAAGTGGAACGGATTTTGGCTCGTTTGCGGCGGCAGCTAGCCGAGAACCCTACTCTAGCCAGTCACTTTTTGCAGGTAGCCCTTTTAGAGGAGCGCAGCCCCTTTGCAGTAATCTACCGAGGCCCTTCAATCGCTCCTTTGTGGAGCCGGTATGCCCCAGAAATAGGCTGGGTAGGGTTTGTGGCCCAGGAGGAGACCGCTATCCCAGCCTTCACTAGCTATACGGGTCTGTCCCCTGAGCACTGGTGCCTCTGTACCTACGGAGCCTGCCTGCGTCCTGTAGCGGATTTAGAGACCCTCTGGCAGCTCATAGAGCAGGAAAAGCGCCGCCTAGCTACTCAAGGCCGTTTGACCTCTAACTAGCCAACGCGCAGTTGCAAATCTAAATTCCTTTTTCTCCTATATTTGCCTTTGAATAGGGCAGCAGTAGTATGAACAAAAGGGTAGGCTACTCACTTCTCTGTCTGGGCTTGGGGCTTGCACAAGATCCGCAGTTTTCGCAGTTTTTCGCAAATCAGGTAATCCTGTCGCCGGCCTTTACGGGGATTGGCGAAGGACCTCGGATTGCCTTGGCTTACCGCATGCAATGGACGGCTATTCCAGGGTATTACCGCACTTTCGCGGCGGTGTATGACCAGCCAATCTTTTTTGGGCGTGTCCGTAATGGGCTGGGCCTAAGCTTCATGGCCGACCAAGCCGGCGAAGGCAACCTTACTAAGCTAAATGTCCTACTCAATTATGCTATTCATATAGAGCTGACCCGTACAAGCGCCTTTAGCATGGGGATTGCTGGGGGTATCGTGCAGAGCAGTATAGACTTCTTCCGACTCCGCTTCCCAGACCAAATAGATCCCAACGCTGGCTTTATTTTGCCTACGCAAGAACGCAACTTCTTCCAGAATAGAATCCATGAAGATGTCGCGGCTGGCGCATTATACTATAACAAATACCTCTATGTAGGTACTTCAGTCATGCATATTACTCAGCCCACCCAACGGTTTTATAGAAGCTCTTTAGCTAATCCTGCAGATGCTCGACTCCCCATACGTGCGAATTTTTTTGCGGGGGCCCAAATTCCTCTAGATCCCCTGCGGGAGGGGCGCCAAGCCTTAGGGCCAGCGGTGATGTATCGGATCCAGCGTCCCTTTCAGCAGTTGGATGTAGGGCTATACTTTACCAGTTTGCCGATTGTTATAGGGGTGTGGTACCGCCATCAAGACGCCATCATTGGATTAGTGGGGCTCCAGAAGGGTATTTTCCGTGTGGGTTACTCTTATGACTATACCATCTCTTCCCTTACAAATCGCCTTTCAGCGGGTTCGCACGAGGTATCGGTGGTAGTAGAGTTTAGCCAAGAGCGTCAGTCTCTTGGCACCCGTCGCCGCCGCAACTATCCCTGCCCGCGCTTCTAAGAAAACCTTACCTTTGTCTCGCTTATGAGGTCGCACGGCATAGGTTTTGTCGCCGCTTGTATCCTGGCAGGATTTCTGACAGTTGCCTGTGGAGGAGGCGAGAACTTAGAAGACCCCGGTGGTCGCAGCCGTCTCACTGGCCTGAAATTTTCTCGCAAACCCGGTGAAGGCTTCTATGTAAAACCCTATCGGGAAATGCCGCCTGCCCCTGGCATGGTCTTTATAGAAGGGGGTACCTTCCACATGGGGAATATGGAAAAAGATCTAGACCATGAGCATAATGCCCTCATTCGTCAAGTTACCGTAGCTAGCTTTTACATGGACGAGACCGAGGTGCCCAATGTAGAATACAAGCAGTTCCTATTCTATGTTCAGCAAGACTCAGGCGAGCAAAAAGCCCAATTGCTTTATCCAGATACAAATGTGTGGATGCGCGAGATGGCCTATAATGACCCGTATGTGCGCTACTATTTCCAACATGAGAACTTCAACATGTATCCGGTAGTTGGGGTAAATTGGCATCAGGCACGCGAGTTTGCCGCTTGGCGCACGGCTATAGTGAATAAACAACTCTTGGAAAAGGATCCGGATGCTGTACTGTATCCGGACTATCGTCTACCTACCGAAGCCGAATGGGAATATGCGGCGCGGGGCGGCTACGAACAAGAGCTTTATCCCTGGGAGGGCCGTAGTATGCGGGACCTAAAGGGACGCTTTCGCGCTAACTTCAAGCGGGGGCGCGGGGATTACGCCGGCCGCTCCAATAAAGGTGGGTCCCTCCTCTACGAAGGCCTCAATGACCGTTATATGATCCCTGCGCCCGTCAAGGCCTTTTTGCCAAATGACTTCGGCCTGTACAATATGGCAGGTAATGTAGCCGAATGGACGGAGGACACCTACCGCATCCTTACCTATGAGGACGCCGAAGACTTCAATCCTCACCGTCGACGCGGGCTAGTTACTAGTGATCCGCTTCAGTCGGATGTGGATTATGTGCAGGGTACTATCCTATACAGCCCGCGCGCGGGTGGGAACTCCCCTTGGCCTGACCTACAGGCAGATGCCGCCAAAGTATATAGAGGGGGCTCGTGGGCCGATATAGCGTATTATGTTACCTGCGGTGCGCGCCGCTTCTTTTATGCAGACTCCTCCTCAGCTACGATAGGTTTCCGTTGCGCCATGGTGCGGGTGGGGCGTCCATTCTAAGAAAAGGCTACCAGAAGCGCCAAGTCTGTACCCTACATCGCACCTCCCACTGTCCCCCAAACTGCTGAAAGAAGCGTTCCACCCCGGGCAATACAGAGCCCCAAAAGTCAAATAGACGCCCCTCTTCATGAGCTATCTGAATTACTTCATACAGGAGGCGCGTGGTAGCCTGGCTGGGTGCACGGTACATACTGGCCATATACCATACCCGTTCCTTTCCCCACATAAAAAGGCCTAGGGCCAAAGGCGGCTCTCCTACCGCATAGGCCCGCCAATACTCGGGGGTCAGGTGACGCCGAATCGCCTGCCCCATAGTGGAAGAGACACCAGCGGGGCGATAGGCCTCCCACAGGGCTAAGGCCTCCTCTAAATTCATCCTTTGAAAGGGGAATCCAGCGGCTTGTCGGGCTTTTCGTCGCAATTCAGCCGAAGGGGCAAAAGTCCCAGGCGGAAGAATAAAACTACCCGTAGCATAAAGAGCCAACCTGCGCTGGGCCCAAGCTGGCTCGTAACAACTTGGAGGGGGGAGTACGAAAGAAAAATAGGCTAAGCGCTCTCCCCGTATCCATTCCGCTATAGCCCCTAGCACGCGTGCCCATAGGCGAGTTTGCCTATCTGGGCGCTGGGGTAGAGGGGACCAAAGGATAATGGGTGTCCATGGAAGAGGGAGAGGCTGCCGATAAAACCGAAAAAAAGCCACCTGGCGCCAGTGAAGGGGCATTAGAGCTACCGGCTGGCTACCTTCTTCTATTACGAGGCCCCCCCAATGGGGCTCTCGCTGCCACCAGCTTAAGGTAGCAAAAGGCTCCCCTGCGCTTCCCTTTTCCGTCCATAGGGCTTCTACTTTATGGGCTGGCCACCATCGGGCCCTCACAGCAAGCTAAGCTTAGGCAATAAAGGAGAAAAAGCCGGTTCGCCTAACCCTACGGTTAGAAGCCACCCTCCCCGTACGCTACGCAGCGGCGCATGAAACCCGATACTCAGCCACTGGCTTAGATCGGTTTTTCGCAACCGCAAGGCCAAACGCAGCAGGTAAAAGCTCCCCTCAGCATAGAGCGGTCCAGCCGAGCCCTGGGCCAGGCGAAGGGTAAAACTCTCCTGCCAACTGCTTCGCCGGAACAGGGGGATGAGGCGCACTAGACTTCCCTCAGGTCGCCAAGTAACCTGAAGCTGGCCCATTGAAACGCCCAAGGGAGTGTAAAGGAAGGTGCGACGGAACTCCCCCTCCGCTAGATGAAAAGGAAAAGGCGCTGCCGATAGGTAAAGGGCATCGGCCCAGGGGGCCAGGCGATTCTGCCACCCACTGGCCAGCCGAAAATACAATCGTCCAAACGGGCTAATCCCGAGGGTAGGTCTAATTTCTAACCCTACCGCAAGCAAAGGAAGGGGAAGAAAAGCCACTTCGCTAACACCCTGCACTTCCCAAGTAAGCGTCCTCTCAGGCGGAAGGATAAGCGTGCGGCGCGGGGTAGTAAAAAGCCGTACGCCTGGCTGCCACGCCAGCCCTACCCCTATGCGCACCCCGTAATAATACGGTCCGAGGCCCGCTTGCCTAGACCTCTGGTCATATCCTACTTTCAAAGCTGCGACTACCGCACGGGAGAGGTGCCTTTGGCCATACGCCTCTATGAAGGTGCGTGGATAGCCTTGCCATAGGTGTTCTCTGCGCCAAAGGTAGTAGAGCGTATTCCACCATAACGGTACTTGGAGGACTTCTGTAGGCTCGCTTAGCTCCGTACCCCCGCGTACCTGGAGTCGCCATAAAGGGAATCGCAGGCTGGCTGTGCGCCAACCTAGTTGCACTAAGGCTTTCTCCCAGCCGAAACCGTACCGCACAGTAGCGGAAAAGGCGTGCTTATCTGCCTGCACCTCAGTATGGAAAGGCAAGGCCCAACCCTCCAGAGGCGTATAAGCAGGTAAGCCTAAATAAACCTTTAGCCTAAAGTCTCGCTGAGGCCAGGCGAATCTAAGTCCCCATCCTTCCCACTCCCAGCGCCGCAAACGCGCCGTTTGGGCCGCTGAATCACGCTGGGCTATTAAGCTATCATGCCGCTGAATATAAGCCGCTTGTAAAGAGTCCAAGGGCGCCGATCGCACACTGTCCCAAAAAGCCTCTGAGGCCGCCGAAGCGCGCGGCGAAATCCATACCATTTCCCCAAAATCTATTCGGGCCACTCTCAAGGTCTCCTTAGCTTCCGATGGCCCTAAGGTAGGGGCTTGTGGCTTTCCAGCCGCTTGTTGGGGCCTTCGCTTAGAGGGCTTCTGGCCCACGACCAAGGGCACATACCGCCTGTAAGAGGCATACCCTTCGCCCCGAAACTTAATCTCACCCAAGAGGCTTACGCTAAGGTGAAAGTCGCCCCAAAAGTTTATTTCGGCTATAGCGTAGCATCCACCTACAGGAATATAGGTAGCGCGCAGACTCAGACTGTCTGTATAGCGTAGAGGGCGCGGCGCTTGGGCCTGCCATTCTAACCCTACCAGCGCATAGCTTTCATCCGCTATAATTACATACCCCTCCACACAGGGGGAAAATCGGCTCTTAGGCACTACCTGAATCTTGTAAAAAAGGATGCCTTCCTCGTAAAAGCTACCTAAGAGGCGATAAGTATAGTAGAGGGGGGCATCGGTGGCTAAGGGAAGTACAAAGGGGGTTTCGGTGAGTTCAGGGAAGGCCGCCCGCTCGCCATAGGGGTCAAAACCCGCAAAAATCCAATTTCCTAAAAAGCTATAGCGCCGCTGACCAATAAAGCGTGAATGCCGAATCTCCTCCCGGTATTTATCTGGCGCAACGAAGTAAAGGGTGGAGAAGGCTTCACTCAAAAGCAAAATCCCCGTGGGCAACGAGTCGGAGCTGCGAAGAAGCTTCCAGAGCCTTTCCGAAATATCCCGTACGCGCACGGTATAAAGGGTGTAAGCCTCAGCTTGGAAAGCCGAAAGGCACCGCCGATTTGCAGCTTTGGCCGCGATAGCCCGCCGTATCAGCGTTTCCCCTGGATCTCGGTCATCCTGTGTAATTATTATCCCAGGCAGGACGATTTCTTGAGGATAAAGTACAAAGGTGTGTGGGCCGGACCCTAAGGAGTCTAGGTTTAGCTTGGCTCGGTAGGTTTTGTAGCCTAAGTGGCGGATTTCTAAGGTAACGGTATCCTGAAGTAGGCTGAGCGTGAAAGCCCCTTCTATGGAGGCTATGCTCTGGAAGCCTGTATAAGGCAGGCGTATGATCGCATACCCGATGGGTTTTCCGTCGGGCGTCCGCACTAGCCCGCGCAACGAAAAGGGCTGAGCTACACCTACGCTCATCAGCCCCGCGCCTACAAGCAGTCTGAGAAGACCGGATGCCTGCAAGCCCTCCAATCTCAGATAGGGGAAGGCAAGGAAAGCGAGCCAGCTGAAGAAAACCCTAAATTCTTTTGGATGAATGAGGCGGTTGGGTTGAAGTAGCCGTAGCGAATATGAGGGAATTCTCGGCGAAGCTGGTGCAAGATAAACCGTATCCCCAGCGGTTTCTCCAAATCCTCCTTTTTGAAGCCCATACGCTCCGCGTACCAGTCTGGGTCTATGTTGAAGTTGCGCCACTGAATCATGTGAAGCTGGGTCGTCTGGATAAGCTGACGCAGGGCGGCGAATTCAGCCGGCTGGTCGGTAAAACCTGGCAGGGTAAAGTAGTTGATGGATACCCATTTCCCTAGCCGAGTGGCACAGCGGATAGATTCTTGTACGTCGGCAAAGGTATAATGGCGGGGGCGGTAATAGGTTTCATACCAGGTCGCTTGGGCGCTATTGAGGCTAATTCGGAAGCTGTCCACGCCACTTTGGGCCAGCTTCTCTATAATATGGGGCCAGCTCCCATTCGTGTTTAGATTGATGAGGCCGCGTTTAGTTTTACGGCGAATAAGCTGAACCGCTTCTAGGATAGTAGGCCATACAAGGAGAGGCTCCCCTTCGCACCCTTGACCAAAGCTTACGATGGGCGCTGGAGCGTTTTCCAGGTGATATATAGCTAGTTCGGCGATTTCTTCAGCGGTGGGGCGGAAGGCTAGCCGCTCTTGGGGGCTGGTTAGCGGAGATTCCCGAGGGTCCTGAAGCGAGATACACCCGAGGCAGGCGGCGTTGCAGCCAGGTGAGGTAGGCAGGGGGCATTCCCATCGGCCTAAGGCTAAATTCTGGGCGGCCGGGCAGGCATAGCGCGCCACGCAATTGTCCATGAGGTGCTGAACCAGCCTATTATGTGGGAAGCGGCGCTGCAGGGCCTGCGCCCCTTGAGCAATCGCCTTATGGGAAAAATACCGCACATCCTGACGCGGTTGGGGGTCTATCCGGATAGCTGGGACATAGAACTTTCCTTGATGCCAGCCTACGGCCGTGTAGGCGTAAAGCGGTAGAGTAGGGGCTTCAGGGCCGTTTATGTAGGCGGCTGAAGCCAGCTGGGTATGGGCTGGGGCAATGAAAGCGGCTACGGCCCAGCCCTTTGGGTAGGGTCTTAGGCGGCCCTTCGGGTCTAAACCTAAAGGCCGGCGCCCTACTAAGTGGAATAGCCTACTTCCAGGCGGTAGGGGTATCCAGCGGCCATAATACCGCCAGGGAAAGTACCAGAATCCGCTGCGCCCTACGGCTTCCCACCCTGGGGCCTCATAAAGGCGGCCTTTTTCATCCGCCCAAACCAACTGCATCTATGCGAAGGTATGGCGGACTGGCATTAGGTTTGTCAAAGGAGGCGTATGCGCGTACTTGGGGTGATTCCTGCGCGCTATCACTCACAGCGCTTGCCAGGTAAGGTCCTCCTTCCTCTTCGAGGCAAGCCTATGGTACAGCATGTGTATGAACGGGCGCAACCCGTATTTCAGGACGCGCTCCTCGTAGCTACCGATGACATGCGCGTGGTGGAGGCGGTAGAGCGCTTCGGCGGACGCGCTATCATGACGCGTACGACCCATGCCTCTGGTACCGAGCGCGTGGCCGAAGTAGCCGAGAAATTCATCTACGACGCCTACGTCAATATTCAAGCCGATGAGCCCTTTTTAGAGGCTAAGCAGCTTATCCTCCTTTTGGAAGCCCTTCAGCGCTACCCCTTAGTGACGCTCATGACGCGCATCCATCAGCTAGAAGAGCTTTTGACGCCTTCTGTGGTGAAGGTTATACCAAATAAAGAGGGCAAGGCCCTTTACTTTTCGCGTGCAATTATCCCCTGTCCGCGTGATTTACCTCTAACAAGTCCTGAGATCTTGACGCGCTTTGCTTACTACCGGCATGTGGGGCTGTATGGGTATCATCGTTCGGTACTGATGGAGATTGTGGCCCTTTCACCCGTACCCATGGAAGAAGCGGAGCAGCTGGAGCAGCTGCGGTGGCTTTACCATGGCTACGAGATTTGGGTGCGGGAAACGCCATTTCGTACCTTTTCGGTAGATACGCCTGAGGACTATGCGCGCGCCCAGCAGTTGGCTGAAACCCTATTGTAGCGTACTCGGAATCGTAGGTTTAGTTGGATGTAGGCCTAAGGTTTCCTCTCAGCTGGATTCACCGGACTCCCTTTCTAGGCAGTCAGGACCTTCTTATGTGGAAGGGCTACGGCACAGCTTGTGGCGGAAAGTCCTTCCTTTCACCTTCCGCTTAGAAGTGCATGTAAGACAGGCCTATCTCCACGAAGTGCATCGGGGTACTGGCTGGCTCTATCGGTCAGGGCATGTATTTACCTGCCGCCACCTGCTCCCAGAGAAAAAGGGGCCTATGGAAATAAAAGCATGGGACTACGAGGGAAATTCTTATACGATGGAGGTAGTGTGGCGTGATAGCCTCGCCGATGTGGCCCTGCTGTATAACGCTACTTTAGCCCGAGAGGGGTTACGGCTGTATCAGGGGGAGGCGGTGCCAGTAGGTTGGAGCGTGTATTCGGTTGGGGCGCCTTGGGGCCTAATTGGGACGCTATATGAGGGATTTGTGGCTGGGCCTCTCCGATGGCTGAGTTTAGAGGGGGGCGCCGCCCAGCCTTTGCTGCAGTTGGCTCTGGCGGTGCAGCCAGGCAGCTCCGGCAGCCCCGTGCTGAATGCTGAAGGCCTCGTAGTAGGCATGGTATCCGATATGGCCACCCGCTCAGGGACCTACGAAGGACTAGCGTTGGCTATACCGCACACCGCCCTTGAAGAAGTATGGGAGCGGTATTGTAGATTTGCGGGGCATGACGCGCAAAGACCTCATACGCTATGCCAGTGAAAAGACTGGGCTTTCTCGGGGTGATGTAGCGGCCGTACTCAAGGCTATCCTAGAAGGCATGGAAGACGAACTCATGCGGGGTGGCGAAGTGGCGCTGCGGGGCTTTGGCATGTTCCGCCTCAAGTATCAGCGGCCACGCAAGGGGCGTCTTATTCGAACTGGGCAAACTATCACCATCCCGGCGCGTCTTAAGCTGGCCTTTGAGCCTTCGGAGAAGCTACAGGCTCGCCTTCAAGCGGATCAAGGTTTGCTAAAACGCTTTGAGGCTAAGCGGCGAGCTTAGTCGCTGGATTCTCTGGTTTCTAACTGCGGTAGGAGCGGGGGTGGGGCTTCTGTTTTTAGGGCAGCGCCGCACTCTTAGGCGGTCTGCCGCCGGGCTGGAGGCCTTAGCGCAGGCTTTCTGGCGGCTGGAACTAGGGGAAACCTTAGGGGCCTCAGTGCGCCAGGCGGCTTTCCAGTACGCGCGCACCGTGCAGGAAACCGATACACCCGCCTATGCCTTAGGGGTGGCTTATACCCTGCTGTATGCGGCGGATCAGCTAGAAGGCGGCTCACCTATGGTGTATATCCAGCGTCTGCGCCAGATGACCGCCCATCCGGTGGCACGCGCCTACCTGGCTCGCCTTTCTTGGCACATAGGCCAGCCTACTAAAGCCCGCCAATACCTCGCCGAAGTGCTCCAACAAGACTCCGCCTGCGGACTAGCTTACCTCCTCTTGGCTCGGTTGGAACCCGACTCGGCCTGCGTATGGCTCCGACGCGGCGCGACCGCTAAGTACTACGGCGCCGAATCCCACGCCTACCAGATCCTCAAGGCACGGCTACGGTGTCCTTGACGGGCAGCTCCTCGGCGCTCCAGACCTCCTCCCGCAAAAGTTCGCCTTGTGGGGTGTAGTAGCGCCAGCGCCCTACTTTTTCCCCCTGCTCATACTGCCCCTCTACCTTAATGACGCCATTAGGGTAATACTCCCGATATTCCCCTTCTGGTTTGCCCTCCAGATACAACACGCGGCGCTTGAGCACCCCATTCGGATAGAATTCCTCCTGCAGGCCATCTTTCGTAGAATCAGAGAGCGCAAGGGTAGGTGGGGCAGTAGGAGGGGAAGAAGAAGGAAGGAGAGTATCAGACTGCCAAAGGAGTTGAAAGCGTAGGCTAAGTGTAGAACCTGTACTTGGCAGCAGCGCAAAGGTGGCCTGCTTCCAGGCGGCCAGCTCTTTTGCCCATTTGGGATACATTGCGGGGGCTACCCAATGGCGAAGCCAGTCAGGTGGATTCGCCCACAAATGGAAAAAGGCTAAAGTGCGCTCCGAAGGCATGCTGAAATCCGCCCGTTCATAAAGATTGCGCCGGGCCAGGTAGGCATCTAACCACTCCTGAAGGGTAACAGCCGAATCCGCAAAAACGAGCCATTCCCCTACCTGAAGAAAGTAAGGACTTTCCCAGCCTTGAAAGGCTCGACCCAATAGCCATCGGAAAAAGCGCTTAAGCGTAATTTGCTGGATAGGGTAGCCCCGATAGACCGTGTGCTTTACGGTGAAAGGCGTACGATAGGCCAGCCGCCGAGCGAGCTTCTTAAGGGAAGCTTGGATCTCTTCGGCCTCTTTGGCTTGGAGAAGAACAAAAGGAGTAGAAAGAAGTCCTACCCCTATTTCGCCAGAAAAGTGGCTTAGGAGCTGTTTCTCAAAGGAAAACCCCAGCCAGCTTTCAGCCTGTTGGATTTCGGAGGCATACTGCCTCAAGAGGTAGGTGCGGTAGAAGGCCTGAGGATCAGCCAACCGCAGACGGAGAAAGCTTTGCGTAGAAGCTGGGCAAAGGCCGGCTACGTCTAAGGTGCTCGGGGCTATATGCCGCCAAAACGCTGTGTCGGCTAAGACCTGGCCCTCGGCATAAAGTCCATCCTCTTCTAAGCGCAGGCGCGCCTCCCCCCACTTGAGGAGACTCAAGAAGGCTAAAGCGGGATGGGACCAGAGATGCGCTAAAGAGTCCCCCTGCCAACCTAGAAAAAGCCAAGGGGAAACTTCATCGGGGAGATTATGCCACTGCCAGGGGGGCGTTTCCCCCGTAGCCCCGCTTAAGAACCGAGCTACTAGCCGCGGGTGCTCTGCATACACGAGTATCGTACCAGCTGGCGCCAAATATCCCTGGGGCAGCTTCCACATCGCATAGCCCTCCTTTTCCACTAAGCGTACCGGCCAGTTATACTCGCTGGCCAGCTGGCTCATAAGGCTGCGCCAATCCCCTATTTGAGCCAAAAAGGGCGCTTCAATCAAGTAAAGGGGCTCTCGGTTGTAAAAAGCTATTAGTATGCCCCTATTTAGAAGCCATTCGGCTAAGAAAGTATAGCGTTTCAGCAGAGAGTCCCATGCCGCAGCGGCTTGGAAGAAGCTGGCAAGATGGGGGCTCTGCCAGCCAATATTCCACAGGGGACTGCGGCGAAGTTGCTTCCACGATTGCCCAAAAGAAGGCGTATAAATCACTAACGAAAAGCCCGCAGGTAGATTCTGCCATAAAGTGGGGCGTGCCGGCGGCCGCAAAAAACGGCGATACATCCAGAGGGAAGCTAGGACAATACTAGTTAGGAGTACAATTACTATGGCCGCGCGCCGCATTTTAGCCTAAAAGGGCTTCCACCTGCGCCCAATTAATGACTTGCCACACAGCGGCTAAATATTCGGTGCGGCGATTTTGGTACTTGAGGTAATACGCATGCTCCCATACATCTATCCCCAAGATAGGCTTGCCCTGGGGGGTGATATGGGGCATAAGGGGATTGTCCTGATTAGCTGTGGGGACTATGGAGAGGTCACCCCTAGGAGTCTGTACGAGCCACACCCAGCCCGAACCAAAAAGCTGAGCTGCGGTATCTAAAAATTTAGCCCGAAAAGCCGCCCAACTCCCAAAAACCTTTTCTAATCTTGCTTGAAGCGCCTTAGAAGGTTCAGAAGGGGTAGGGGAAAGAATCCGCCAAAAGAAGCTATGATTCCAGTGTCCCCCGCCATTATTCTGAATGGTGGTGCGATGAGAGGAAGGTACATCAGACAAATGGCTAAGAAGACGCTCCAATTCCCAGCTTTGAAACTGGGGGAGCTCCTCTAAGGCTTTGTTGAGATTTTGCACGTAGGTTTGGTGATGGCCCTGGTGGTGAATTTGCATGGTACGGGCATCTATATGAGGTTCTAGCGCTTCATAAGGGTAAGGTAAGGGGGGCAGGCGAAAGGGGTAGGTTTCAGCCTCGGAGGCCAGAGACCAACCGAAAGGTCGCCGGCTCAGCCCCATCCAGGTAAGTGCCCCCAAAACCCCTAGGAACTGGCGGCGATTCATCCAGGCAAAAATACGCAGGCAAAAATACGCGGTTAATCCAAGCTCTTTTCTTGATATCTTTGGGAAGTATGAAGTTGTGGTTAGGTATACTTGCTGTAGTAGGGTGGGCCTGGGCTCAGGAAGAGCGGCAGAGGCCAGACGGGCGGCCACAACAGGCCTCTGAAGTCGGGCGCTCCCCTTCGCCTCAAGGTTATCGCCTTCAAGGTATCGTGCGTGATGCGGAATCGGGTGAGCCGCTGCCCGGGGCTTACATCCGGCTAAAAGGTTCGCTGATGGGGACGGTTTCCGATGCCCAAGGGCGCTTTCAGCTCAGTACTCTAGGTTCACCGCCCTTTCGCGTGGAAGTCTCCTACATAGGCTATGAAAATGCCGAAGTAGCCATAGAGCCCCATAAGGAGGCAGAAATATCTCTACGCCCAGGTGGATTGGCTATGAAGGAGGTAGTGATCACCACGAGTCGCGTGCCTGAAGCGGTATTGGAGGCGCCCGTAACGGTAATGCGGATGGGCCTGCGTGAGCTCCAACTCGGCGCTGCCGCCAACATTTTCCAACAGCTCAGCACGATGAAGAACGTGGATGTTAACTACCAGTCCCTCAGTTTTCCCTCTATTGGCATGCGTGGCTTCAACCAACCGGGAAATTCGCGCGTGGTACAGCGGATAGATGGAATAGAGATGCTAGCGCCCGTGTTAGGTTGTCCCGTAGGTATGCTTTCCTCGCCGCCTGATATTGACATAGAAGCCGTGGAGGTTACCGCAGGACCAGCTTCCGCTCTCTACGGACCTAACGCTTTCAATGGATTTATAGAATTCTTTACGCGTCAGCCGCGACGCTATCGGGGCTTAGGCGCTTCGTTACGGCTCGGCGTAAATCACATCGCTTCGGACACAACGCCGCAGCCGTATCTGCATTTTGCCGCGCGCTATGCCCACACATTTGGGGACCGCTTCTCACTCAAGCTTGTGGCGGAGTATTTGCGCGCGACCGACTGGCTAAGCATAGACTACACCGATCAAGGCACCTATGCAGGCGCCGACTCCATCTATGCTATCCCTGGCGTAAATAATCCAGGCTACAACGGGGTCAATCTGTATGGCGACGAGGTGCGAGTACTTAATAGCGACTTAGAGCCTCTTCCCACTCTCCTGGGTATAAGAGAGCGCTTTTACGTAGCACGCACGGGCTACCGTGATCGCGACCTTGTAGACCCGACAATTTTTCTCCAAAAATATACACTCCAATGGCAGTATTTTCTGAATGAGAATTTAGAGCTATCTTGGCGTAGCTTTCTAGTAAATGGAAACACAGTGTATCAAGCTGCTAACCGAAATATTATAAAAGATGCCTATTTTCATCAGCATAAGTTAGAACTGCGCGGACGCCGCTTTTTTGCGCGCGCCTACGGAAGTTGGGAAAGTCCAGGAGCTACCTATGATAGTCGATTTACGGGCATTTTCCTGAACGAGCGGGCTAAACCTACACCTGCTTGGATGATTTTCTACCATGAGGGCTATGCGCTTTATGGCTCCCATGAGGCGGCGCGCCGCTATGCAGATACGGCACGGGTGTCCGACTTCTATAACGCTATAGCTCCGCTAATAGGTTTTAGGCCGGGTACCTTTTCGCCTCGTCCGGAGCCTGGCACCCCCGAGTTTTCCCGAGCCTTGAAAGAAGTGAATAGCGGTCCCTACCGCGTGCAATACCAAGCTGGCCTATTTGATCGCTCCTCCTTCTACCACGGCGAAGTCCAATATGACTTCTCTGACTGGTTGGGCCGCTGGATAGAGTTAGTAGGAGGCGCCAACGTTCGCCTCTTCCGTATTAATACACGCGGTACGCTTTTTATAGATTATGAAGGCCCTTTCTTTACGCATGAATATGGGGTTTTCCTTCAGGGGAATCGCTGGCTTTTTAATCGGCACCTGCGCCTTTTAGGTTCTATCCGCTATGATAAGAATCAATATTTCCAAGGCCGCTTTACGCCAAGGGTGGCTTTGCTATATGCCTTTGGTTCAGAGAGACAGCATAGCCTCCGCATCTCTTATCAGACGGGTTTCCGCATACCTACCCTACAGGATCAATTTATTGCCTTGGACATAGGCTTTCGGGAAATTACTTTAGGTGGTACAAGTCGCACGCGTAGTATTTATGGGTTAGATAGGGTTATGCTTACGCCGGCTTCCGTAGCCGCTTACCGAAGAGCCGCTGAAGGTGTGCAGGATAGCGCCACTTTGGCGGCTTTGGCTGCTCAACATCTTAGATTCGTGTCGCGCGAGCTCATACGCCCTGAATTTATTCGGCAGGCCGAAATAGGGGGCCGCTTTCAAATCCTTAAAGGGCTTTACATAGATGCGGAATTTGCGCGCGCCTACTATCGGGACTTTATTCTATATCGGCGGGTAGTTTCGTCTCAGCCCACCTACGAAACCGGTACAACTAAGCCTATAGCCCTCTCTAATGTGGATCCATCTACCTATGAAGGCCTTGTTAATCTGCGGGAGGGGCGCTACTACACGTACAATACCGCTTCTAATGCTTCCGATGTAGTGTATGCCGATTTTGGCGCTGTAAGTATAGAATACGCTATTACGCAGAAGATTTTATGGACTGGCTCTTACAGTTATGCTGCGCTGACCCTGCGGGAAGCGGATGACCCTTCGCTCCTACCCAACTTCAATACGCCGCGGCATAAGTTTGGCAGCGCCCTTTATCTTTCAGGGTTTGGACCTTGGGGGGGTAGCCTGAATTACCGCTGGATAGATGCATTTGTAATGGAGGGATTTGTTCAGGGCCGAGTACCAGCGGTGCAGTGGCTAGACGCTCAGGTCTCCTACACCGTGCCTAAGTGGAAGCTCCAATTTCGGGTAGGCGGTCAGAATGTGCTGAATATTCGGTATGTGCAATTTCCGGGTGGGCCTCGGATAGGTGGGCTGTACTACTTCCAGGTAGTGTACGACCCGGCGTTGCGCTGAGGTGGTGGTATGGTGGAGGCGGCGCGTGCTGTGCTGCGGCAGTATTGGGGCTATCCGGATTTCCGACCCGCCCAGGCGGCGGCTATAGAGGCCTTATTGGCTGGGCGTGAGGTGCTCGCCCTTTTGCCCACAGGAGGCGGTAAATCTCTCTGTTATCAAGTGCCTGGCCTAGTGCTGGGAGGGCTTACTCTGGTGGTTTCTCCCCTTATTGCGCTGATGCGCGATCAGGTGGAGGCGCTACAGCGACGGGGTATCCCCGCCGTGGCTTTAGAAAGCGGTCTGCCCCCTCTTCTACGGGCGAAACTTCTCAGGGAGCTTGAGACCTTCCGTTTTCTGTATGTTGCTCCTGAGCGGCTATGCCTGCCTGAGTTTCGCCAGCGGCTGACTGAATTAGACATTCGCCTGGTGGCGGTGGATGAGGCGCATTGCATCAGTCAATGGGGGCATGATTTCCGAGCGGCTTACCTTCAAATTGGTGCGCTGCGCCCCTTACTCCCTCAGGCACGCTGGATAGCGCTCACCGCCACGGCTACTGCCCGCGTGCAAAAAGATATTATCACCTACCTAAGCCTTCAAAATCCCGTTGTCATACAGCAGCCTTTCTACAGGAAAAATTTCTACTATGCGGTCGTTTATGACGTAGATAAAGACAAGCGGCTCTATCAAAGCCTGCGTAAATTGGAGGGTTCTGGGATTATCTATGTGGGGGCGCGGCGCAGGGCGTTACAATTAGCGGAGCGCTTGCGTCAGTGGGGATTTTCCGCAGAGGCCTATCATGCGGGCATGCCGGCGACGCTTCGGGCCGCGGTGCAGGCGCGCTGGCTTTCCGAAGAGACCCGCCTTATTGTGGCTACTACGGCCTTTGGTATGGGCATAGACAAGCCCAATACGCGCTTCGTACTGCATTATGACATAGTGCTGGAACCAGAGGCCTATCTCCAAGAGGTGGGTCGGGCTGGACGCGATGGGGCGCTAGCGTATGCTATTGCGCTTTTCTCTCCAAGCGATGGGGAGGCTCTATGGCGCCGACTGCAAGAGAAGTATCCCCCCTACCATCAACTTTTGCGCCTATATGAGCGGCTGCGTCAGCTTTGGGCTGCCTCGGGCAAGTTACAGCTGGAGCTTACGGAGCTTAGTCGGCAGGTGGCGCTTGCGCCATATGCTTTGCGTCGAGCGCTCCATCTCCTTGAGCAAGAGGGTTTCCTTACTTGGCATAGTGAGCGGAGCAGCCGTTCTTATCTGCGCAGCCTGATACCTGCCGAGCGGTGGCAGGATACGCCAGTAGCCTTGGATCGGTGGATTGTACGGTTGGGGGGGGCGGCGCTTTTTCAAGAAGGGGTTTATGCGGACTTAGCCGAGTGGGCCTATCAGCTTCAGATTTCGTATGAGGCGCTTTATGAGGGTCTGGAGGCCTTGCGCCGGCGCGGTTGGCTTACCCATGAGGCTCTACCAGCGGGAGTAGAGGAGGTTTCTCTAAGGCCCCAGGCCCCTTCGGCGGAGGAGTGGGAAGCTCTGCGCCATAAGTATCATATTCTTCAGCGTCAGGCCCAACTGCGCGGGCGCTTCATGTTAGGCTACTACCAGCAGCGCGAAACCTGCCGCCCTCAGTACCTCTTACGCTACTTTGAGGAGTTTATAGGGCCTTGTGGGCAGTGTGATGTCTGCCGAGGCTACTATCAGCCGCAGCGTCCTTCAGAAGCTGAAAAGGCGCAAGCCGCCGCCTGGCTCAGCGAAAAAGCTCAGCAACCTTGCTTCCCGGCTGAGCTCAAACAAAAGCTTCAGCAGCTCTTCCCCGGCAAAGCGGAAGCCCTTTTGGAAGAATTTTTAGCCGAAGGCAAACTACAGATGGTGGATGGCTGGCGCGTGCGCTGGCACGCTAAGCGCCCGCTGCAGGATTCGAACCTGCGACCCTCTGGTTAACAGCCAGATGCTCTAACCGCTGAGCTAAGCGGGCAAGACAAAAGTAAAACTTTTCCCCCAAACCGCTTTCCACTTGGTTGTCATGGAAAGGTGGGGCATTTTCTTTAACTTTGCCATGGGAGGTTTTTATGATACGCTTAGGTATCCTTGCCTTAGTAGCCGGGCTTTGGGCCCAGGAAGAGCGCCTTGTGCGCGGCCTTATAAGTACGGAGCGCCTTAGCACCGTCAGTCGTCAGGAGACGGCTATTGAGGTGCGTGGGTGGATCCGGGATGCTGAAACTAAAGAACCCCTGGCGGGCGCTATGATTCGCCTCTTAGGCACCGACTATGGCACGCTCAGCCAGTTGGATGGCCGATTTGCGTTTAGCTTCAACCCCAAGGAAGCCCCCCAAGATCCCAAATTACTCATCACCTATATAGGCTACGAAGAGAAAGTTTTACCCCTTAGCGAGGTGGAGAAGGGGATAAACATAGAACTCAAGCCGTCCGGCGTGGCGATGAAAGAAGTGCTCATCGTGGCTTCCACCGCAAATACCCTTCTCACCCCGCTCAACTTCACGCGCATGGATTCGCGCCAGATAATAGAAATGCGGGGCTCTCAGGAGGTTACCGAGGCCATGCGCTTTTCCCCCTCTGTTTATGCCTCACGCGAAGGGGGGGGCTGGGGAGACTCCCGCATAAACCTGCGTGGCTTTAGCCAGGAAAATATCGCCGTACAAATAAATGGCATACCCGTCAACGACATGGAAAATGCGCGGATTTACTGGTCTAACTGGATAGGCTTGACGGATGTAATAGATGAGGTTCAAGTGCAGAAGGGTGTGGGAAATGCCCGAATTGTGCTGCCTTCTATTGGCGGCACGCTTAATCTGCGCACCCTGCCGCCTCAAAGTGAGCGGCGCTTTATCCTAACGAGTGAGGCCTCTAATGTGTATTCGGCGCGGCTGGGGTTTGCGTACCATTCGGGGCTAAGCCCGAAAGGGTGGGCCGTTACCTTAGCGGGTAATCGCGCCGTAGGCCCCGGGTACGTCCCAGGGACGGACCTCAGCTCTTGGACCTACTATGTGGCTATTTCTAAGAATATCGGCACGCGTCATCGCCTTATGCTTCAGGCTTTCGGAGCGCCTCAATGGCACTATCACCGCTTTACCTATCTGACGCAGCGCGATGTAGACACGCTCAAGCGCAGCATCTTCCACAACTATGACTACGGCTATCTACAAGGTCAGAAATATAGCAATCTACTCAACTTCTACCATAAGCCGCTTATTAGCCTCAGCCACTTTTGGAATATTTCGGAGCGGATACAACTTCTCACCTCGGTATATGCCTCGTTTGGGCGTGGGGGTGGGTCGGGTATTCTCAGCCGGCACCCAAGCTGGCAAAATGATCCTCGGCGAAATTATCGCCTATCCTATACACCCGAAGGCCTTATTGATTGGGACCGCGTGCGCACAGACCATCTAACTAAACCCCGCGATACCATTATTCGGGCTTCCGGCGATACTGTCTTTGGGCGAGCGGCTTTCCTGATACACCGAAACTCCATTAACTATCACGACTGGTACGGGGCTATCTCTGCCCTCAACCTACGTTTCGGGGCGTTAGAAATCAATACGGGTTTAGACGTGCGCACCTATGTAGCTTCCCACTTTCGTGAGCTTACTAACCTATTTGGCGCCGATTTCTGGATAGATACCTTTGATGTGCGGAATGGCGAGCCGATGCGCATACTGGTAAATGGCCGAGCCGTCCAGCTGCCGAATGCGCGCCTTACACGTTTAGGGGATAAGGTGAATTATTACTACCGTTCCTATGTAACCTGGATAGGGGGCTTTGGCGAGGCACGCTATGATCGGGGCCCTATTTCGGCAGCGGTCGTACTGGCCGCAGCTAATACCACCTACCGGCGCGAGGAGCTTTTCCGCTACCGCCCAGAGGTACAACCCCTTTTATCCCCTAATGTCAATATCTTTTCCTTCACCACCAAAGCGGGGATAGGCCTGCGTATCACGGACCAAAGCTTAGTGTATCTCAATGGGGGCTATTTCACCCGGCCGCCCTTCTTTAACCTTGTCTTTATCAATGACCGGGCGGGGAATGAGATTGACCGTACCTACACGGTTGAGAAGGTGTTTCAGGTAGAAGGTGGCGTGCGCTGGCAAAGCAGCCTAGTGGCCGCTCAAGTGGGCGCGTACTGGATAAACTGGCGGGATAAGGCGCTTATGCTTAGCGTACCTCTGCCGGGGGGATTAGTGTCCCAAACCCGCATTACGGGTCTTTCCGCCCTTCACCGAGGAGTGGAAGCCGAATTCGGCCTGCAGCCCCTCCCCTGGCTGCGCCTCTCCGCCATAGGTAGCATCGGCGACTGGAAGTGGGAAGATGACGTCTCAGGCTTTGTACGCGATAATAATCAGCAAATCGTAGACACGGTTACTCTCTACATTAAAGGCCTGCGCGTGGGGAGCGCCCCACAAACCCAAATAGGTGGAGTCCTTCGTATTACGCCTACCCCCTCACTTTACTTTTTCGTGAATTACTTTTACTACGACCGTTTCTGGGCCGATTACGATCCTCTTGGACGGCAGGATCCTAACGATCGGGCCCAGCCGTGGCGAATTCCCGGCTATGGGCTTATGGATATAGGCGCAGGCTATGAAGTGAGTATAAGCTCAGAAACGCGCTTGCGCTTCTTTGGAAACGTTCATAATCTGCTCAACACGCGTTACATTGTAACCGCTTTGGATGGGCGGACGCACGACCGTAGCACGGCGCGTTTCTTCTACGGCTTTCAACGCAACTGGAATGTAGGCCTTGCGCTGATATGGTAGGAAGCGGATGAGGCTGGCGGAGCAGGGGCTCCGCCAGCCAAAGGCCGGGGTATTGTATGCTCTACTCCTTATCAGCGGTTGTGCCTCGCCCTCAGCGCCTGCATGGTGGCTTAGGACGCCTGATGGGCAGCTCCGCAGCGCATGGCTGGGTAAATCGCTCACCGCTACCCCCCTTGAAAGTGGCTCCCCCCCCCATTATGCAGATAGCTTAGGCAGGGTCTTTCGGTACCTTCCACCGCTCGGTGGCGTGCTGTGGATCGAATACTACGCGCAGCAGGATACTATTTGTAGTATTACGCTCACTTGGGAGCATACCGAGTTTGCGGCCTTGGCTAAGGTGTATCAAGAGCTGCGCACTTATTACACCCATATTTATGCCTCCCCCCAAGGTCCCCCGGGCAAGCTGCGCTGGCATACAAGTGATAGTTTAGAGATTCGCCTCTGGCTCAGCCCAGAAAAGCGCTACCTGCATAATGCCTGGATAAAAAAATGAGCATATTTGGGGTATGTGGGGCGGGGTGTGGTTGAGCCTGCTCTGGGGGCAGACGGTATTAGCGGAGCTTACGCTGGACCGGCGGCAGCCACCGCCTCTGCGCGCCGAATATGTGGCTGCAGATGGCGGGCTCGTCACCCTCTCTTATAAGTCCCCTACTTCCGTGCGCCTTTTTGCCCTCCATAAGTACGACGCCGAACTGCGCCATGAATGGACCCAAGAACTCTTTGACCAAAGCACAGGTGAAGAATTTTTGCACTTAGCGGTAGTAGATACGCAAATCTGGGCTTTTACTCAGCGGACCCAGGCACAAAAGCGGCATATATATGCCTATATGCTAGACATAAGTGGAAGATTCCATCTGCGTCAGCGCGAGATTCTGGTAGTAAGTGCCGTAAGGCAGGCGGGTACCCCCGAGCTGGCTTACGCCCCAAATCGGCGGTATGCCTGCCTAAGCCTGCCTCTGCGTCTGCCAGCTGATAGCGCGGACCGAATAGCCTTTTTTCTCATAGGCCCTGACACCGCCTACGCCGGCGAATGGCGCTTCCCCTATAAAGAGCGAGAGCTCGTCGTGCGTCGCTCCATTCAGCCCAGTCATGAAGGCCACTTGTATGCCTTAGCGACGGTGCGCCCGCTCAATGAGCCTTACCCGCACTACTACCTTTTGCGCTATGTCCCCTACGCTAACCTTACCCTTAGTGTGGCTTTAGAGGTGGAAGGGATTTACCTTATAGAGCCTACTTTTCGACTGGAGCGAGGAGGGGGAGCGCGTATAGCTGCCTTCTATTCTCTCCGCCGTAATAGTAGTCAAGTACAAGGCCTTGTATTTGCGCGCGTGGAGGGTTCAGGCTTCTTCCTGGCTAATGTGCAGCAGGTACCCCTCCCCGTAGAAGTGCTCCAACGCTTTCTCTCCGAACGGCAAATCGCGCGCGGACGGGGTATCCCCGACCTGTATTTAGACCATCTGATTCCACGAAGCAATGGAGGCGCCTTGCTTATTGGTGAGCAGTTTTACATTACCACTACTACTTTTCGCGACTTCTATGGGTTCTGGTACACACAGGATACCTATCACTATGAGGATATTGTAGTTTTTGCGGTGGATTCGCTTGGTAACTTAGAGTGGTTTCGCATTATCCCAAAGTCTCAAGCGGGTACTTCCGATACGGAGCTTTCCTATGCTTTACTTGTAGGGCCGCGCCACCTTTACTTTTTCTATCGCAGCTATGCGCGCGGTACAGGTTCGCAGGTATTTGTAGTAGTGCTGAATGAGAATGGAGAGGTATCATCGCCGCGTCCATTCTTGTCGGGTTTTCGATCAACCGATGTGTTCTATAGAAAGTTAGCCAGGCAGCTTACCAATACTGAAGGGCTTTTAGCCTTTACGCGCAGCCGAAGCAATCATTTTGTAATGATGCGGCTTGCCTTAGACTAAGGCGCCGCCCCCCAATCCCCTAAATTTGCCGCATGTGTGGGGTTGTATGGCTGCGTCTTCGGCAACCGTTAGAGACCTATCCTACGCCTTTGTGGGGTCTGCAGAAAGTTTCTCTCCTCCTTCAAAAGCAGCGCAATCGCGGCCAAGACGGAGCCGGCCTCTTGACGCTCAAGCTGACCGTTCCGCCCGGCCGTCCCTACTTTTTCCGAAGACGCCTCATAACGCCAAACCCCTCTTGGAAATTCCTAATTGAAGGGATTTGGGCCGAATGGGAAGCCTGGGAAAAGGCGCAAAAACCCCTCCAAGATTTTCCTTTTTTGGGCGAGGCTTATCTGGCGCACCTGCGCTATGGTACGTTTGGGGGCTATACGCTGGAAGAGACTCACCCAGTCCTACGACGTGGGAGTTGGCGCGCCCGCGCCCTCGCTATAGCGGGTAACTTCAACCTGACAAATGTAGATGAACTTTTCCAAAGGCTGATAGAAATTGGCCAGCATCCCATCTCACGCAGCGACACCTATACGATCTTAGAACGCCTAGGGCATTTTTTGGATGAGATAGTGGAGGCGCTTTACCTTGAGGCTAAGGGTCAGGGCCTTTCTAAAGTGGAAGCCAGCACCTACATTGCTTCGCGCTTCCCTATTTATGAGTGGCTAGCCCGAAGCGCTCGTCGCTGGGATGGTGGGTATGTGATAGCAGGCTGGATAGGTAACGGGTGGGGCTTTGTAATGCGCGATCCGTGGGGCATTCGGCCGGCTTATTACTTAGCGCTGCCGGAGGTCTTGGCTGTGGCTTCCGAAGCCGCTGCCCTTCACAATGTTTTCGGTGTCTCACCCTCCGCCGTATGCGAGCTACCGCCGGGACACGCCCTTACGGTGGCGCCCGACGGTACTTGGCAGGTACAGCCTTTTGCCCAAGCCGCCCCCAAACCCAGCCGCTGTAGCTTTGAACGCATCTACTTCTCCCGGGGCAATTCGCCCCATATATACACCGAGCGTAAAACCCTGGGCGCCCTCTTAGCCCACGAAATCGCCCGTTTGCTGGACTACAAGTTTGACCGCGTCGTCTTTACCTACATTCCAAATACCGCCCAATCGGCCTTCTGGGGCCTTATAAAGGAATTGGAAAATATCCTTGCCTCAGAGCAGCTGCGTCAGCTTCGCTCCGGCTCTCTTTCGGAGGAGGAGTGGCGGCGCCTTTTGCCTCAACGCATTCGGGCGGAGTATCTTATTTGGAAGGATACCGAGAGTCGTACCTTTATTTCGGCCCCAGCCTTGCGCACCAGCATGGCTCGCCATGTATATGATGTGATTTATGATGTATTGGAGCCGGGCCAAGATACGCTGGTATGCCTGGATGATTCTATCGTGCGGGGTACTACGCTGCGCGAAACCCTATTGCGCACGCTTCTGCGTCTTCGGCCAGCGCGCCTTATTATCGCCTCTACGGCACCTCAGCTGCGCTATCCTGACTTCTATGGGATAGATATGGCGGCTTTGGGCGACCTAATAGCCTTTCGCGCGGCGGTGCGCCTGTTAGAAGAGCACCACCTTACCGAAATCCTTCATCATACCTATGCACTGTGCCAGCGTGCCTACGGGACAGAAGCCTTTGTTCAGAATAACTTTGTCAAGGCGATTTATGCGCCTTTTACCGAAGCCCAAATAGCCGCTAAAATAGCCGAGCTTGTAAAGCCGCCCGAGATGGATATTCCGTTAATTTTGGTCTTTCAGCCTATCCAAAACCTTTCCAAGGCGCTTCCGAATCATCGGGGGGATTGGTACTTTACGGGCGACTACCCTACGCCAGGCGGCTACCGTCAGGTCAATTTGGCTTTTATGCAGTTTTATGAGGGGAAGCTACAGCGGCGGGCCTATGAGACCGTAAGCGTATGAGCCGTTGGATTACGGAGGAGGATTCGGGCTATGGGCCGATAGAGGAGTGGGAGGTAGAAGCGCTTCTGCGGGTAATGAACGCCGAGGATAAGAAGGCGGTGGCGGCGGTGGAGGCGGCTATTCCGCAGGTGGCCGCTTTTATTCGGGCGCTTGTGCCGCGCCTGCGGGCTGGCGGGCGCCTTATCTATGTGGGCGCAGGTACAAGTGGGCGCTTAGGGGTGCTGGATGCCGCCGAGTGCCTGCCTACGTTTGGGGCCGCCCCGGGTCAGGTAGTAGGGCTTATTGCCGGCGGGGAAGCCGCTCTCCGAGGCCCTGTAGAAGCAGCGGAAGACAATACCGAAGCCGCTCAAAGAGACCTCAGCGCCCTTTCTCCAACTCTCCAAGATACCGTAGTAGGTATCAGTGCCAGCGGCCGCACGCCTTACGTATTAGCGGCGGTGACCTGGGCGCGGAGTCAGGGCCTCCTTACGGCGGCCATTACCGCTAATCCCGACACGCCCTTGGAGAAGCTGGTCCAGTATCCTATCGTCGTACTCACAGGGCCTGAGGTGCTGGCGGGCAGCACGCGCCTCAAAGCCGGCACCGCTACAAAGCTCGTGCTGAATATGATCAGCACGGTGGCCTTTACGCAGCTAGGGCGCGTACGGCAAGGGCGCATGATAGACCTCCAGCTTGTGAATCGCAAACTATGGCTACGGGCGCTGCGCTATTTAGAAGAAGCCACAGGCCTCCCACGTGCCGAAGCGGAAGACCTCCTGCGCCGAACCGGTAGTCTACGCGCCGCGCTGGAGCAAGCGCAAAATCAGCGCTCCTGATGCCGAAGCCCAGCCCGTATATTTAGCCATTCCACGCCCAGCGAAAAAAGAATAGCAAAGTAGAGATACCCCTTAGGCACATGGAGGCCAGTGCCCTCCCCTACCAGCAGTACCCCTATAAGTAGAAGAAAGGCCAGCGCAAGTATCTTTAGAGTAGGGTGATTGGCTAAAAGGCGCTGAATCCAGCGCGCCGCCCAAAGGGTAATACCCAAAGAAAGCAAGATAGAAAGCCACATTATTACAAGATTTTGGGTCATACCTATGGCCGTCAGAATAGAGTCGGCCGAAAAAATTATCTCCACTATGGCTATTTGGACGATAGCGGCGAAAAGGCTACTCAAGGATTTTTTGGGGGTGTCGGTGCGGCTACCTTCTAATTTGCTGTGGATTTCTCGCACGCCTTTGTAAAGGAGAAAGAGGCCTCCGCCCAGTAGGAGTAAGTGGCGCAGGCTGAAAGGGTAACCCAGCACCGAAAAGAGTGGCCGGCTTTGGGCTAAAAGGCCTACCAGGGCCGTAAGAAGGAAAAGTCGTATAAGAGGCGCATATAACATCCAGAAGCGCCATAGCCAACGCTGGTGCGCCGCTGGGGCAGCCGAAAGAATAAGACCCACTACAATAAGATTGTCTATCCCCAAGGCTATTTCCATTAGGGTTAGGGTGAAAAGACCAATAAAGAGTTCTGCTAGGGAGCTCATACGTCGCGCTTAGGGCTTGACTTAGTTTGGATCAGACCAAGTAAGCCCCACGGCCAGAAGGACAAGTCCAAACGCTAGCCATTGGCGCCACCCTAGCGGCTCATTTTGAAAAAGTACGCGAACCACTAGAACAAATACAAAGATGGAGATGGCTTCTTGAATGACTTTCAGGGTAGGTAGGGAGAAGGGGCCGCCTGTGCCACGAAAGCCCAGGCGATTGGCTGGCACTTGGAGGAGATATTCAAATAGGGCTATGCCCCAGCTGCTCAGTACCACCGTGAGCCAGCTCCTGAGAGAGAGCTTGGTCTCGGGGCGGTAGCGTAGATGGCCATACCATGCCAGCGTCATGAATAAATTGGAAAGGCCAAGCAGGGCTATAGCGGCCCATCCTCGGGCATTCATGGTGGGCAAAGATAGGGAGGTTTGGTAAGGAGAGGCCTTAGCCTTTTTTGCGTAAGTTTGCGCTGACCTATGGAACTCGTTTTGCCGCGTTTTGGGCTATTTTTTTGGAGTGCGGTCATATTCTTTATTTTTCTTTGGCTTCTCACGCGGTATGCGTGGCGTCCTATTTTGGCGGCCTTGGATGCGCGAGAGAAGCGCATAGCGGAGGCCCTGACGGCTGCTGAGCGAGCTCGGACGGAGGTGGAGCTTATGAAGCAGCAGCAGGAGCGCCTCCAAATGGAAGCCGCTCAAGAGCGCGAGCGGATTTTAGCCCAAGCCCAGAAACTGCGAGAAGATATAGTGGAGCAGGCACGCGAAGAGGCCCAACGGCAAGCAGAGCGTATTTTGGCTACAGCCCAGCAGCAGATTCAGCAGCAGCGCGAGCGGCTCCTCCAAGAAATGCGCATCTATGCTGTGCGCCTTTCCTTAGAAATAGCCCAAAAAATTCTAGAGGATCACTTCAAAGAACCCGAAAAGGCTCGGGCTTATGCCGAAAAGTTAGTGGCTGAAATTCGCCTGAATTAGTATGAGTCCAAGGGTTATTGCTCGGCGGTATGCGCAAGCACTCTTTGATTTAGCCCTGCGGCGGGGCGAGTTAGACGCTCTGGCGCAGGAAGTAGAGGCCCTTCGGAAACTCCAGCCGCAGACCCCTCTTCTACGCAGCCTTCTGACGAATCCCACTTATAGGGCCCAGCAAAAGCTGGGGTGGTTGCGTCGTGCCCTTCAGCCGCATCTGTCCCCTCTTCTCTGGACTTTCATAGAGCTTGTTACTCGGCGCGGCCGAGAGGCCCTTTTAGCCGATACCTGGGAGGAGTTTAGGGAGCTCTACGATGGCTATAAAAAGCGTCTGCGAGTGGTGCTACGGTCGGCCCAGCCCCTGGACGAAGCCACTCGACTAGCGCTAGTGCGCAAATTGCAGCAGGCCTACAACGCCGAAGAAGTGCTTCTGAATGAAATCCTTGAGCCAGCGCTGATTGGTGGGTTTATTGTGGAGCTGGGCTCTAAAGCCGCTGACCTAAGTGTGCGGGGCCAACTCCAAGCCATTCGTAAGAAACTCCTTCAAGCCTAACGCATATGAAAGCCATAACGGAGCTTCGGCCAGATGAAGTTACAGCTCTCCTGGAGCAGCAGCTTGCCGGAGAGCTCTCGGCCAAGGAGCTGGAAGAGGTGGGCATCGTCCTCCAAGTGGGGGATGGAATTGCGCGCATTTACGGCCTTACCGAAGTGGAAGCGGGCGAAATGATAGAATTTGCCAGTGGCACGAAAGGGATCGTACTCAACCTAGAAGAGGATAATGTAGGGGCAGTTATTATGGGGGCTTCTACGACGGTGCATGAAGGCGATCGGGTGAAGCGCCTCCACCGAACCGCCTCTATTTTGGTAAGCGAGAAGATGCTAGGGCGGGTAATTAATCCTTTAGGGGAGCCTTTAGATGGAAAAGGACCTATAGAAGGGCCCTACTTTGAATCGCCCTACGAGCGGAAAGCGCCAGGGGTGATCTTTCGGCGGCCAGTCCACCAGCCCCTCCAAACCGGCATAAAGGCCATAGATGCTATGATTCCGATTGGCCGGGGTCAGCGGGAGCTCATAATCGGCGATCGCTCTACGGGTAAAACCGCCATAGCTCTAGATACTATCATAAATCAGCGAGAAAATTACGAGCGGGGTGAGCCGGTGTATTGCATTTATGTAGCCTGTGGGCAGAAAGCTTCCACGATCGCTCAGACTGTGGCTACGCTGGAGCGGTATGGGGCCATGCCCTATACGATTGTGGTAGCGGCTTCAGCTTCGGATCCAGCGCCGCTGGTTTATCTCGCCCCCTATGCCGGCGCGGCTATTGGGGAATATTTTCGGGACAGCGGCCGACATGCCCTCGTGATTTATGATGATCTTTCCAAACAGGCTGCCGCCTATCGGGAAGTCTCTTTGCTTTTGCGTCGTCCCCCAGGGCGTGAAGCCTATCCAGGGGATATTTTCTATCTCCACTCGCGCCTTTTGGAGCGTGCGGCTAAAATTATTGACTCGGATGAAGTGGCTCGTAAGATGAATAACCTGCCGGAGAGTTTCCGGCCTATTGTGAAAGGCGGCGGTTCCCTTACGGCGCTCCCGATTATTGAGACGCAGGCGGGCGACGTAGCGGCCTATATCCCTACCAATGTGATTTCTATTACCGATGGTCAGATTTACTTAGAGCCCGGGCTTTTCAACGCAGGGGTCCGTCCAGCTATCAATGTGGGCATCTCTGTCTCACGCGTAGGTGGCGCCGCACAGATAAAGCCTATGAAGCGCGTGGCTGGACGCCTCAAGCTGGAACTAGCGCAATATCGTGAGCTGGAGGCTTTTGCGAAGTTCGGTTCGGATCTAGACCCTGCCACACTGCGTCAGATAGAGCGGGGCCGGCGCCTTGTAGAGCTTCTCAAGCAGCCGCAATATCAAACCGTAAAGGTGGAACATCAGGTAGCGGTGATTTTCGCTGGCACGCGCGGCCTACTGGATAAGGTGCCCGTGGAAAAAGTGCGCGAGTTTGAGGCTCAATATATCCGCCTTTTGGAAGCGGCCTATCGCCCTTTGCTGGATAAGATTCGCCAGGGCTACTTAGATGAGGCGATGGAAAATCAGCTGGAAGGGGCAGCAAAGGAAGTCCTGGCTGGCATGGGCATTAAAGTATGAGTTCAGGCAAGCTACGCGAGCTGCGTGGGCGAATTCGCAGCGTTATAGCGATTCAGCAGACCACGCGGGCTATGCGTATGATAGCCGCTGTCAAGCTGCGTAAAGCCCAAGAACGCCTCTACCAACTTCGGCCTTATCGCCAGAGCGCCGAGCGACTTATGCATACCCTTTTATCGGCTTTGGAGGAACCCCACCCCTATCAGCTGGCTAATCCTGATGCCCCTGCCCTCTATGTGGTTCTCTCCTCCAGCCGAGGCCTTTGTGGGGCTTTCAACAGCAGCTTGCTGCGTTGGATTCAGTCCCAGCTTCCCTCACCTGACCAGGTACATCTAGTGTGTCTGGGTAAGAAGGCTTATGAGGGCTTCCGAAAAAGTCCTTATTCGGTGGAGCTAGTGGATCTTTTCGGAGGCAAGGATGTGTCAGTAGAGGCTATTTATGCTCAGGCGCAGCGGCTATGGCAAGGATTCAGTCAAGGAACTTATAGCCAAGTGGTGCTGCTCTATAATCGCTTCGGTGGAGTAGGAAAAGCGCTTCCTACGCGTGAGGCCATTCTCCCCCTTTCGCCTCCAAAAAATGCGGTAGACTTTCGCCCTTGGCTCTATGAGCCGAGCTTATCTGAGCTTATCACGGCATTTGTGCCGCGCTATGTTACTATAGCTCTTAGCCATGCAGTCCAAGAGTCTCTTACGGCTGAACATAGTGCACGTATGGTAGCCATGCAAATGGCCACAGATAATGCTGAAGAGCTTTTGCGTACCCTGCGGCTCCAGTATAATAAGGCTCGCCAGGCCTCTATCACGAAAGAATTGCTGGAGATCGTGGCAGGCGCCGAAGCGTTGAAAAAGTAAAGCCCCAAAAAGCTAAAAAATTAGAGGCGGGAGGATAGCCTCCCGCCACTGAAAGACCTGGAGATGGCGCCTTATCGGCTACAGACCCCGCCCCAGCATCGTTCGCGTTGTTTGGCGAACTTTCGGACTAACCGCTTCCGGTTGCGTGCGCCTCCCGGATACAAAGAGACGCTTTCAATCCTTTCCATGTTTTCATACTTTACTACTAGCGGTGCTTCGGTTTCTGCCAGCACCCAGCCGCCCCAGAGGGCGCCTATCAGGAACGCTATCTTTCTCATAACACTATTTATACGCTAGCGGTAGGGGGTAAGGTTGCACAAAGGAGGCCGTATTTTTCTTGCTAATTTTGCTAAATGCGAATCCTACCCATCCACGGCCTCTGGCTGACCTATCTGCTGGCGCAGTCTACGGGAGGGTTGGTAGTCGTTTCTGAGACTGGCGAACCTTTCCGCTTATTTCTAAATGGGGAGTGGGTTACGGAAGGGCCTGTAACGCGGGCCGAGGCCCACAACCTGCCCGAAGGGCCCCAGCGCGCCACGCTCTACATTCATCCCAGTGAAGGGCGTGTAATACAGATTAAAAAGACCTTTTATATAGAGGCGGGCTATACGGAGTATTATGCCATTAGTAAGCGTAAAAATAAGTATGTAATAAATCTATTCAATCGTATAGAAGAAGAATTGCCATCCACTCCGACACCAAGCCCCATCTCTTCGGCGCCTCCGCCTTCACCGGCCCCTTCTACCCCTTCACCCGCCGCTTCTCCTCCTTCTTCAGGAAATACTGCTACAAGTAATACTACGATTATCTTCAATCCTACTATTCAGGTGCAGACGGGTAGTGGCACGCAGGTAAATAGCCCTGCGCCGAGTGCGTCGGCGCCTACGGTGCCTTCCACTCCCTCGGCTACGCCTGTGGGTACAGGCTATGTCGGGCCTTGTAATTGCCCGCTGCCTACCCCGAGTACCGAAATTCAGCGGTTAGCGGCTACCCTCCAAAGGGAAGCCTTTGAGGATACGCGTTTGCAAATGGCCAAGGCCATGATAAGCCGAAACTGCCTGCGTGCCGCCGATGTCCAGATGCTAGTAGGCTTATTTACGCTGGAAAATGCCAAATTAGAGCTGGCGAAATTCGCCTATGACTATACGCATGATCTTTCTAACTACCTGGTTGTAGGTGATGCCCTAGGCTTTTCCCTAAGCCGGACGGAGCTGGCTCAGTATGTCCAAAGTCGGTCTGCAAAGTATAGCTGTCCGACCACGCCTTCTCCACCGGCGCCTGCTTCTAGGACCTGCGTGCCTTGTATGGGCGCTTCAGCCTTTGCCCAGGCCCTTCAAACTTTGCGCCAAGCTTCTACCGAAGCCGCACGTCTGGATATAGCTCGTCAGGTAAGTGCGACCAATTGCCTCTCTGCTCAACAGGTACGCGAAGTATGCCAAGTTTTCGCAACGGAAGAGAGTCGGCTTACCTTTGCCAAAACCGCCTACGCGCGCTGCTGCGATCCCCAGAACTATTTTATTGTGAATCAGGTTTTTACTACGGCGTATAGCCAGCAAGAGCTTGCTCGCTATATTCAAGAGGTTAGCGGACGCTGATGAGGCGATGGCTGGTAGTTGCGGGTGGACTTTTCTCCGTACTTTACGCTCAGTACCGCACGGAGGAGGGCTTCCTTCTGCCTACCCACGACACGATATACGTATTAGTAGTTTTTGCTGAGGTGGATTATACGGCCTGTGGGGCGGACCCCTATGAGGCCCAATATGGGCGGAGCTGGCCCACCGACTCTTTGGGACGCACGCGCGTGCCCGACGATGCCCCCCTTATGCTAGACGCCTTCGTAGAGAGAGGGCGGAGCCTGCAAGGCGGCATCACACGTACGTATGCGGAAGCCTCATTTGGACAATTTATGGTCTTGGGCGATTATCTACCCGAGGTGGTACGGGTGCCTTGCACGCGCCTCTTGGGCGGCAGCTATAGCCTGACGCAAGAAGTAGGGCTAGTGGTGGAGGCCTGGGGCCAGCGGCCCTTCCGTACCGCTCGGGGGGTGCCATGGACCTATTTTGACCGATGGCAGCTTCTACCTCAACGGGCTGGCCTCCCCAAACCGCGCACACCTACCCCCTTTCCCCCCGACTATAAGCCCCGCTTAGATGTCCTATTCATCGTTTGGCGAAATTTAGCCCAGCGCCTGGATATTCAACGGCCGCCTTTTCCTTGCTATTATGGCTTTGGGCTTTGGAGCTGCGACCTAACTACCCCCTTTGGTCCATTCACAGGCGGGGTGGAAACGGCTTCTTCCTTCACCTCTTGTGCTACGGCCAGCGGCGCCAGCTTAGGCTTTTTGGAGGAATTTTTCCATGGTCTTTATGGGGGCAATCACTGGCACACGGGCGGCGGGGCAGGCTACCATACTTTTCCTTTCCTCCCCATTGTGCGGAGCCTGAGTGTGCAGGGCATTCGGCCCATGTACGCAGTAGGGTACGACCGCTGGCTCATGGGCTGGAAAGCCCCAGACAAAACCTACCTCATCAGTGCCTTGAATGAAGAAGGGCGCGAGGTGCCCACCGATCTCTACCTACCCCCTAAACCAATAAAACAGCGCTTCTGGCTACGGGACTTTATGACCACGGGCGATGTGGTGCGAATCCGCCTGCCCTACACCGAAAAAGGCGGGGCAGAGGTAAAAAACCAGTACCTCTGGCTCGAAAATCGTCGCTTCATCGCTTCGTCGGAGGTATGGGCGCCTTTTTTAGGGGGGAATTGTGAGGATAAGCCCCCACCCCCCTTGCGCGGGTGGCCCGCCCTCTACGCCTACATCCAAGTAGGTAAAGATAGAAAAGAAGACCCCTTCCTCTATACGGACAATCCCGCGCATCCTAACGGCCTCGGTAGTTGGCTTTTTACCGTAACGGCGGAAGGGAATTACGACTTTGCGTTTCGCTCCACTCCCAAGGGCCTAGCCCTAGATAAATCCGCCAGCCTGCCTAATCCCTTCACGGGTATGAATGACATGTACCTGGCCGTGGATGCGAATGGGGACGGCAAAGTGGCACCTATAGGCGAAAGCGAGGGTTTGTGGTACTTAGAGTGGAAAGGCGACTCCGCCTGCGTCTCCTGGTATAATATGGGAGATAGGGAAGATGGGTTCGGCTTTCGTACGCAGACCGAGCTGAGCTTAGAGACTAATCCCGCCCCCGTGCCAGTATATACGCTAATTTCAGCCGAGGGCTACCGAGGCCCTACCTACGCACAGCCAGCCCCTTATGATAATAGGCGCATTTGGCTAAGCGGACTATATATTCGGATTTTAGCCGAACGCTCAGATGGCGCTCTACTGGTAGAGGTAGGGTGGGATCACTTCCAGGTGCGTCGGCCAGTGCGTTGGTGCGGTACCATCGTCGTAAGCCCCAATCCCTTTGACTCGCTTGCCCCTGCGCTGGATATAAGCAGTTGGGTGCTTTTAGATCGCAGCGCCAGTCCTGTGTATGGGGTGAGTCGGGGCTACGACTCGCTGGAGAAGCGGCACTGGTATAGTGATACTACCGTGCTTCAAGTGGAGCCCCATGCGCGTGTAGTACTGCGACGCCGTGGCCGAATCATCCTGCGACGCGGAAGTCGCTTAGAACTGCTGCCTGGGGCTTCGCTGACGGGCGAAGGACGCATAGAAGTTGAACCAGAGGGCCAAGTGCACCTAGCCCCAGGAGCTGAACTCAAAGTTCGGGTACGCTACCGTCGCCGGCGCTTTCCTTTCTTGTAGCGCCCTTTTTATCTTTGCTGCATGGGCTATGAGATGGTAGTAGGGCTGGAGGTGCATGCGCAGCTCCAGACCGAAGCCAAGGTATTTGCGCCCGAAGCTGTTACTTTCGGTGCTCCCCCAAATCAGTTCGTCTCGTGGATCTCCTTAGGCTATCCCGGTACTTTACCCGTAGTAAATCGCGCCTGTATTGAGGCGGTGGTGCGCCTGGGACTTGCTCTGCGCTGCACTATCGCTAAGGAGTTCTTCTTTTCTCGCAAAAATTATTTTTATCCAGACCTTCCAAAGGGTTATCAAATTACCCAAGAGGCTGCTCCGATTGCGTATGGTGGGGAGGTATGGATTCGGCTACCTGATGGTAGTCGGCGCCGTGTGGGGATTGAACGGCTGCAATTGGAAGAAGATACGGGTAAGAGCCTGCATGACCAAGACCCGTTTGATACCCTTCTGGACTTCAATCGTGCGGGCATAGGGCTAGTAGAGATTGTAAGTGCGCCTGACCTGCGTACGCCCCAAGAGGCCATGGCCTACTTGAGCCATTTGCGCCGCCTTGTTCGCTTTTTGGGGATCTGCGATGGAAACATGGAGGAAGGAAGCCTGCGGTGTGATGCCAACATCTCCGTTCGGCCAGTGGGTCAAGAAAGCTTGGGTACGCGGGTAGAAATCAAAAACCTAAACTCCATTACCGCTTTGGGCAAGGCTTTGGAGTATGAGTTTCAGCGGCAGGTAGCCCTTTTGGAGGCTGGCCAGGAGGTAAAACGCGAAACGCGCACTTGGGATGGGAGCCAGACCCTACCCTTGCGCGAAAAGGAGACGGCAGAGGATTACCGCTATTTCCCTGAGCCAGACCTACCACCTATTCGGATTTCGGAGGCTTGGCTGCAAAACCTCAGAGCGAGCCTGCCAGAGCTTCCCGAAGAGCTTTTTGATCGGCTTACGGAAGCCTATGGGCTTTCCGTGGAAGAGGCTACCCTTATTACGGAGGACAGGCCCTATGTGGAGTATTTTCAGGGACTCTTAGGTGAGGGTATTTCACCGAAAGTGGCAGCCGTCTGGCTTAATGGGCCCATACGAGCCTATCTCAATGCCCAGGCTTTGGAAATGAGCGCTTTCCCTGTGCCCCCGGCGCGGCTGGCGCGTCTTATAGACCTTGTGGAGCGGCGCCTAGTAAGCTTTACTATGGCGCGTGAGGTGCTTTTTCCTGCCCTCATCCACGACCCTCAGGCCGATCCGCTTGCTCTAGCGCAAGAGAAGGATCTTATCCTTCTTCAGGATCACGCCACCTTGGAGCGCTGGATAGGGGAAGTATTAGCGGAAAATCCAGATAAAGTCGAAACCTACCGCAAGGGCAAAAAAGGGCTTCTAGGCTTTTTTGTAGGGCAGGTGATGCGTCGGTCGGGTGGCAAAGCCGATCCTCAGGAAGTTCAACGACTTCTTACAGAGAAACTCAGCTAGCACGTGCAGGTTTACCTTCAGGAACTAGCGGACTTTTATGATCAGGAGCTGGTCCTTACCGTATATGAGGATAGGTGGCCTAATTCTTTTGATACCCTTCAAGAATGGCTGGCTGAGGCTAATCTGGTGGCCCTTACTTATCCTTTCTCGCGCCAAAGTTTGGCTCGCTATCTTCGGCGCCGGCGCGTGCCTTTTCTCTTAGTTCAACGAGATTGGAAGCGCTTCTACTTAGCTCTGCCCACAGCGGATAATAAATGGGAGTTCTGGCAGGATGATAACCTGCTGGGCACTTTTACTCCCTCCGAGCTTATGCAACAAGGAATCGGCGAAAATCTTTTGGCCTATCTGATTGTACCGCGTGGTTTTTTTGCTTCCCCTTTCGTTACCCAGGCAACTAAACCTTGGAGCCGCTTATTTCAATTCTTCTCCGCTGAACGGCAGCTGGTAGCATATATCTACCTATATGCGATAGTTTCAGGGGGAGCTTTGCTCCTCGTGCCTTTAGTAATTCAGGCCATCTTTAGCTATGTCCAGACGCTTCAGCAAGTTTCCGGACTTGCTACCATGATTGTTTTGGCTATTCTTATCCTAATTGTAGGGGCTTTTGTACGGCTGGGTCAATATGTGCTTATGGAGAACCTTCAGCGCCGCCTATTTTTGCATTCTACTTTAGAGATTGTGCATCATGTGCCGCGCTGGTTTTTCCCAGCTGTGGTGCGTGAGAATTTACCCGGCCTTGTCAATCGCTATTTTGAAATTTTCACCCTTGAAAAGAATATCGCTAAGCTTCTTATCAACATACCAGCCGATATTGTTACTATAGTATTTGGCTTGGCCCTATTTTTCTTGTATGTGTTTTTTTCTAAAGGGTATATACTGGCGATTTCGGCTGTACTCCTGACGGTCATAGTAGGGCTACTTCTGTACTATAGTTTCTGGCCAGCCTATAAGAAAAAGAAGGCGGTCTCCGATGAGAAATATCGGATGGCAAGCTGGTTAGAGGAGATCGCTCGAAGTCTGCTTACCTTCAAGGTAGCGGGATTTCCGCCTATTCTGTATCGGCGCACTCAAGACCTAGAAGAGCGGTATCTGCGGGCGCGTGAGCAGTACTTTCGGGCCCTTCTTTGGCAAAAGGGGCTGCTTTACTTCTACCAGATTAGCCTAGCGGCCCTCATGATTGGGGTAGGCGCCTGGCTGGTGACGGAAGACCAGCGTCTCAGCCTCGGCGCCTTTGTAGCCTCGGAGGTCGTGCTGGTAATTATCCTAAATGCCGTCCAAGATCTCGTAGGCCAGCTGGATGCGTTATATGATGCCTTTGTAGGGATGGATAAATTGAGCCAGCTTTTTACCCAGCCGCAGGAGAAAACTATAGGCCTGCAACCGCCGCCTAAACCAGCCTATCAGGTAACCCTCCAGAATCTAGTGGTATTTCAGTCTCGCGGGAATGGTCAAGTACAGCCTATCCTACGTAATATCTGCTTAGAGGTAGAAGCCGGCGAAAAAGTGTGTCTTACAGGACCTTCTGGCAGCGGTAAAACTAGCCTACTCTATGTTCTCTATGGGCTTTATCCCGACTATCGGGGCGAGGTATATATAGAGGGCATGAACCTGCGCCATCTCAATCTCGTAGCGCTTCGGGCTCGCATAGGTGATGCCCTAGATGTAGAGGAGATTGTGGAGGCCACAGTGTGGGAGAATCTCACCTTAGGGGCACGTGACCTAAGTTGGGACGAGGTGATGCGGGTATGCGAGCGGTTAGGTCTGAAAGAGGTAATTGAGCGCTTGCCGCAAGGATTTTTCACCCCTCTGCCGCCGCGCGGCCGCGGGGTGCTCAGCGGTTTAGACCAGCGTCGCCTTATTTTGGCGCGTGCCCTGCTTATGCACCCGGCCCTACTTTTTGTGGATGACCTCTTTGCGACGGTGGACTGGCCCGTCAAAGGCCCCATCTATGAATACATTCTTTCGCCTACTATGCCCTATACTGCTCTGGTGGTTTCCCAAGATCCGCGCGTGATGCAGCTGTGCGACCGCATAATACTTCTCCAAGAGGGCGAGATAAGGCATGTAGGTGGGTATAAGGAGGTTCTGCCTTTAGTGCAAGCCTATAATCCCTTCTTTCGCGAATGAAGCTGCGCCTGGGGGAAGAGTTCCTCACCGACCGCATGGATGAAGTAGGCTATTCTATAGCGCGCGTGGTAGAGCCGCCGATTTGGGTGCGCCGCGGTCTGCGGATATTAGGCATAATTGCGGGAATATTTTTGGCCTTTCTTTTTGCTCCATGGACGCAAAACATAGCGGCCACAGGACGCGTAACTTCCTTTTCGCCCGACGTGCGTCCCCAGACGCTCCATGCATTTATCCCTGGGCGGATCGTGCGGTGGTATGTCAAGGAGGGTCAGCTGGTAAAAACGGGCGACACCCTGATTTTGCTGGGGGAAATCAAGGACTCCTACTTAGATCCGGCGCTTCTAGTGCGTCTGCGCGAGCAGTTGGAAGCAAAGATCGGGACGCTCCAGGCTCAGGAGCGGAAGCTGGAGGCCCTACAGCAGCAGAGGGCGGCCCTTGAAGAGGCCAGGGAAGCGAGCCTAGCGCGGGCCCAGAATGCCTTTTTACAGGCTGTACTGCGCTACCAAGCCGATAGTGCGGCTTACGCCGCGGCCTTACTGGAGTACCGCCTGGCCAAAGACCAATACGCCCGTCAAGAAAGTCTATATGCCCGTGGCCTTCGCTCGCTTACGGAGCTTCAGGTTCGTCAGATGCGCTTCCAAGAGGCCGAAGCTAAGCTCACAGCCGCCCAAAATCGCTGGAAGGCCGCCTTAGCCGATAAAGAGAATGCCCAACTCCAAATCAGCGTCCTACGTGCGGAATATGCGGAAAAGATAGCTAAGGTAGAATCCGAATTGCGCAGCACCGAGGCCTATATATATGACCTACGCGCCGCCATTGCAAAAATGCGCAATGAGGTGGCTAACATAGAGGTGCGCAGTAGGTTTTATGCGGTAGTGGCCCCACAGGATGGCTACGTAGTGCGGGCAATTAAGACTGGCATAGGGGAAATCATCAAAGAGGGGGAACCCCTAGCTGTATTTATGCCGCGGGCCTACAGTTTGGCCGTGGAGCTCTTCGTGCGCCCTATGGATGTAGCCCTACTCAAGGCGGGAACGTCGGTGCGTCTGCAATTTGACGGTTGGCCGGCTTTTGTATTTTCTGGCTGGCCGCGCTTGAGCTTTGGCACCTTTGGCGGCATCGTTTCTACGGTGGATTATGTGGATACAGGTACGGGGCTTTTTCGTGTGCTTGTAGCGCCGGACCCTGCCGATAAGTCTTGGCCTACCCCCTACTTACGCCTCGGGGGCGGTGTGCGCGGATGGTTCCTGCTCAATGATGTACCTATCTGGTATGAAATCTGGCGACAAATAAACGGCTTCCCCCCTGACTTATATCCGCAATTCTATCAATCCACTGCCCAAAAGTCTAAATGAAGATTTTACTCCTACCCATATATGCTCAGGTGTGCCTTTCTTTAGCTGAGCTTTACAAGAGAGTTCTTTCTCATCATCCACTAGCCCGAGCTATAGGGCTCACTCCCCTCATAGCTCAGTGGGAGGCCACCGCCGCTAAAGGTGTATGGGATCCCACTCTGCAGGCTAGTTTCACGGAGAAGCTATACAAGCGTCAGTTGTACTATGCGCTTTTTAGCGCTGACCTCAAAATACCCGTGTGGAATGGGATTGACCTAAAGGGCGTGTATGAACAAACTGGCGGCTTTTCCCTCAATCCCGAAGACGTTACTCCCGCAAGTGGGTTTGTGGGGTTTGGTATAAGCATACCCCTACTGGGGCAGGGACTTTTTTTAGACTACCGGCGCGCCGCTATTCAGAAGGCCCAGGTTTATGCGCGCATGGCGGTGGAAGAGCGCCGGCTAGCCCTGGCCGAACTGCTTTTAGAGATAGGCCGGGATTACTGGGACTGGTTTGCCGCGTATTACAAGGTACAAGTACTTTCCCAACAGCTTCAAGTAGCTTGGGCGCGTTTGAATTTTCTGCGGGTGGCTTTTGCTAAAGGGGAAGCGACGCGGGCAGATACCCTGGAAGGATGGGTAGAGGTGCAAGCGCGCCAGCAAGCCCTTTTAGGCGCTCAGGCCGATCTGGAACGCAAGGCTTTAGCGGTGCAAAGGCACCTCTGGGACACTTCGAATGTAGGGGATAACTTTTCGCGCCGCTATCGCCCAGACAGTACTGTGCCTGCGATTCCCCACGCAATCTGGCAGGACCTCATAGCAAACCATCCTAAACTGCGCCTCTATGCGCTCAAAAAACAGGAAAGGCAGATTCACCGCCGCTGGGCTATGGAGCAACTGCGCCCCCAGCTCCAATTAGAGTATCTCTGGCTTAGAGATGCGTTTAGTTGGCGAAACCTTTCATTTCAAAGCGTTCAAAGCGGATATAAATTTGGCCTTACCTTTGCCATGCCGCTTTACTTGCGGCGTACGCGGGCTGAGCTTGCCATGACACAGCTTCAAATTCAGCAGATCCTGGCCGAGCAGGAGTTTGAAGCCCGCTCTCTCTATAATAAAGCCTTAGGGCAGATAGGCCTTATTGACTCACTCAATCGGCAGATTGAGCTGCAGCGCAGCTTAGTAAGTGGGCTATGGGAACTAGTAGAGCTGGAACTTGTGCGCTATCAGGCGGGCGAGAGTGATCTATTTGTAGTCAATCGGCGCGAGCGTGAAGCCTTTGCTGCAATGAGCGCTTTATACGATCTGTATGCCCGTTACGGCCTGGAAGTTGTTCAGCTATATGCGCTTCTCGCTTGGGTAGAAGGGTAGGCCAGAGAAATTCAGAACTTGATCTACCTTTGCCAAATGCGACCAGAGGCCTTAGAGTATTTGGGATGTCCAGCTTGCCACAGCCCTCTTCACTTAGAGGAGATTCAGCAGAAGGAGGGCGAGCATATACTTTTCGGGAAGATTCGATGTGAAAAATGCAGCCATACGTTTCCCATCGTGCGTGGCATACCTAGACTACTGCTAAATGATATTCGGGACTATGACTGGCATGATAATACGATCAAGCGATTTGGCAAGCAATGGCAAACTTTTCGAGAAGTTGCGCATCCCTTCTATGAGCAGCAGTTCCTAAGCTTTATCCACCCTGTACGGCCTGAGTTTTTTCAAGGCAAGGTAGTACTGGATGCGGGTTGTGGAAAAGGTCGGCATCTTATTTATGCGGCACGCTGGGGTGCTAAAGCGGTAATTGGCGTAGATCTAAGTGAGGCCGTAGAAGTCAGCTTCGCTAATACCGCTCATTTGCCCCAAGTTCACGTAGTACAAGGAGATATTTTCCATCTGCCTCTCCAGCTGGGGAAAATTGACTATGCCTTCAGCATAGGGGTAATTCATCATACGCCGGATCCAGAGGAGGCTTTTCGCTGTATAGCTAAGGTAGTGCGTCAAGGGGGAGCCCTCTCGATTTGGGTATATGGGAAGGAAAATAACTACTGGGTGGAAAAGGGCGTAGGCCTCTTGCGGCGTTATATCACCTCCCGTCTTCCCCATAGCGCCCTTATGGTCCTCTCCTTTCTTATGACAGTTCCCCTCTACTTAGCTATCAAGTTGCTGTATAGATGGCGGCCACTCCAAAAATTTCTTCCCTACAGCCCCTATCTCTCCCATCTAGTCCCTTTTTCCTTTAGAGAGATTTGGCTAATTGTGTATGATCATCTAACCCCTTCTGTAGCCTATTACCTCAGTCGGGAGGAGTTTGCGGGCTATTGGCGGCGGTTGGGCATAGAACCTCAGCTATACTGGCGCAATCAGAACTCTTGGGCCGGCTTTGGGCATATCCGCAATCCCATAAAGCTTTCTAAGCGTAAGCTCAACCTAGGCTCAGGTAATTTTCCCAAAGAAGGCTTTCTGAATGTGGATTACTATAACCGTGATCATGCTGATGTAATTCATAACTTAGAAATCTTTCCCTATCCTTTTGAGGATAATCAATTTGACCTAGTAGAGATTAATCACTGCCTAGAGCATCTTAGCGATCCCTTACGAGTTATGTGTGAAATTCATCGCATTACTAGGCCAGGAGGACTTGTGCGTGTGCGTGTGCCCCACTTTTCCCGGGGGTTTACCCACCCCGACCACAAGCGTGGTTTTGATGTAACATTCTTTTACTACTTTGATCCAACCTTTAAGGGCGGTTATACAGGCGTAACCTACAAGCTGCGCAGGCTAAAGCTGCACTGGTTTGGCCAGAAGTACCTCAAAAAGCTCACCTTGAAGCCTTACCTATTTTATCCGGCCCTTTTTGTAGGGTATATCATTGACCTTTTTGCTAATCTATCACCTTTTTTGGCGGCGCGTCTCTGGTGCTTTTGGGTGGGCGGATTTGAGGAGATATTCTTTGAGTTTGAGGTAGTGAAGGAGTGGAAGCTACCTTCCGCAGAGGCTTTCTCAGAGATACACCAAGCCATGGCTGAGGAACTACAAACTCAGTAAGCCGCTGTAGGTATCGCACTGGGCTCCTGTCCAGCGGCGGTCAATATTAGGGTGATTTAGCCAGCGCCATAGCCCTAGCAGACCAAACCCAATGGCTTCCCGATAATCTACGAGCGGTGCAGGGGCTGCTCGGTAGGATATGCCCAGAGGCTCTACCATTTCCACTAAACGCCTCACTAGAAAGGTGTTGTAAGTACCACCCCCAGTGAGGGTAAAGGTGCGCGCCCCTACCTCTATAAGAGCTGACTTGAGCAGGTGTACAATTCCTATCACCGCTGTATGAAGTCGGTCTGCTAAAGGGGCCGAATAACTACAAAAGAGTTTTACGAAATCCTCCTGTACGGTTCTATTGTCTAAAGCCTTTGGAGGTGGATGCTGAAAGAAAGGGTGAGCTAGAAAAGTTTCTAGAAGCTCGGGGATTACCTGGCCGCTGGCGGCGATTTGGCCCTCGGGATCGTAAGGGAGAGGAGGTTGCGCCTGAGCTGCAAGGGCATTTAGGAGCTGATTGCAGGGTCCAATGTCATAAGCCACATAGGTGGGCAGATGGGTAATATTCGCAATCCCCCCTAGGTTTATGAGGGTTTGGTAGGTGGTGAAAAGATAGGCATCGGCATTCGGTATGAGCGGAGCACCTGTACCCCCCCAAGCTATATCGCGCGCACGCAGGTGGGTTACGATGGGGGCTTTAGCCTTAGCCCGAAGGCGTTCGCTATCCCCTAAGCTCCAAGTAAGCCCCTCGGAAGGGCTATGATAAAGGTTGTGGGGGTGCCATACGATTAAGTCATATATCCATTGGCTAAAATGCGTATGCAGGATGTCAGCGGTCCAGTCGGTATAGGTAATACTTAGCTGGAAAAGTTCGGGTGCAGGTAGGTTTAGCGCTTGCTGAAGGGTTTGGTGCAGCGCTTCGGGATAAGGGAGGGTCTTACCTACCAGCAGCTCGTAGGAAGGGGTGGGAAATAGCCGCAGCCGCATTAGCGCGGCGCTTACGCCGTCGGCTGAGCTACCGGCCATGAGCGTCAGCACCCGAAAGCTACTTTCCCAGGAGGGTTTCATAAAAGGTTCGGAGGACTTCCTGTAAAAGCCGACGGTTGTAGGTAGTTTCGGCTAAGTGGCGGGCGGCTTGCCCTAGCTCCTTGCGGCGGAGGGGGTCTGTGTACAGTTCGGCTAAGGCCTCGGCAAACGAGCGCGCGTCCGTAGCTAAAAGGAAATGCCGGCCGGGCTGGGCCATCAAGCTCTCGGCGGCTAAGGGGGTGGCTATCACAGCCCGTCCGGCGGCAAAGGCCTCTATCACCTTTACCCGAATCCCGCTGCCTGAGAAAAGCGGCACAACAATAATCTCGTGGGCCTGCCAGAACGCTTGGGCGTCGGGGATCTCGCCCAAGATCTGCACTGAGCTGTCCGCATAGCGGTAAAGAGCGGCTGGTGGGTTGCGCCCGGCTATACTGAGTTTAGCCTCTGGATACCAACGGCGGAAAGTAGGCCACACCTGGCGCAGAAACCACTCTAAGCCGTGGCGATTGGGAAGCCACTCTAAGCTGCCCAAGAAGCCTATTTTAGGGCATGGATTCCCTAAGGGCGCCACGGGGTACCGTTCTATCTCTACTGCAAAAGGTAATACTTGGCAAACGCCCGTATAATCCTGTGCCCTTGCCCAATCGGCTTCTTTTTCTGAGATACATAAGAGACCTGCATACCTGTGAATAGCTTCGGCCTCGTAGCGCGCAATACGCTGACCCTGAAGGCGGAGGTACCAGCTCAGCGGAAAGGTTACCTGCTGGCTGTGCCGTAGCCAAATCTGCGACTCTATATTGTGAACCCGATAGACGCAGGGCACAGAGAGATTAGCTACGTAAGGAGTGAGGTAAAGACTCTCTACTTGGATAAGATTAGGCTGAAACCGCTCTACAAGCTGCTGTAAGGCCTTCGCATAAGCGGGACTTTGGAAGCGCACCAGATGGTAAGGATAGCGGCTGAGGAGATTGAGGCCAGCCCCTAAGAGGGTAGGGCGGCTATGAACGACTACCGCTGTGAGTGGTACGGAAGGAGAAGCTTTAGGGTCAAAAGGGTGGCTCGGCGTGTGCATGGTAAGGCCTTCCGCCTGCCAGCCCAGCGCCTGCCACATTTCCAGCAGTTGGGCGGCCGCAAGCGCCCCACCATCACGCGGGGGATAGGGCGGCTTAGAAGTAAGCTGGAGTAAGCGTATCAGAAGAGCGTTTTGTCGGCTTGGGGGGGTGGTGGCGGTGTGAGGGCCTGGCCCTTTTCTTCAGGGGGAGAGACGCCTAAGGCCTCAAGCGAGCGAGCTAGCTGCGCTAAATGCCACTGCGTACGCTGGCGCAGCTTAGCCCAGCGCAACTGCTCCGCTAAGGCCCGCTGCTCCCGCAGGCTCTGCTTGTGAAACTCCTTTAGGGCTTTGTACTCGTCAGGGGAGTAGGCCATTAGAGGAGCGGCTCTTTGCTTCCGCGTTCAGGAGAGGGAAGGGGGGATTTTTCGGCCTCAGCCGACCTGGGCGCAGCGGGCGGCACCTCTAAGCCTAATTCGGCTTTTAGTCTAGCTAAAGACTCCTTGGCTTGGATGCGCTCCATCTCCTCGTCCACCTTAAGACGGGAGGTATCTATGCTTTCTAAGGCTAGCTCCAGGCGTGCCTCGTATTGGGCGGATTTCTCCTGGAGGCGCCGAACCATTTCATCGTGGGTCTGATCTATACCGCCTACCTCAAACTGCTCAAAAGCTTCGGCGATTTGAGCCTGCCACTTGGCACGCTCGTACTGCTGAAGGGCCGCCCGGGCCTCTTGGATTTTTCGTTCCCGCTCGCGCATAAAGAGCTTTTTGATTTCTAAGGCCTTTTCGTAGGCCCGCCGGGCGGCTTCCAATTCGGTTTGGGTTTGGGCTATGCTCTGCTTGAGTTTCTCTATGCGTAGGGCATACTGCTCGGCTAAGTCCTCCCGATTGTGGCCTAAGGCGGCCTTGACCCGTGCGACTAAGTCATTGTATTCCTTTTGATACTTTTCCAGCTCTTTCTCTAAGAGCGTGACGGTGGCTTTGACGGAGGCGATGTGCTCATTCATCTTGGGCACCTGCTCGTTTAGCTCCCGAATATTCTGCTCTAGAATCAGGCGCGGATCCTCTATAGTTTCTACGGCTTTGCCCAGAAGGGCCCGCAGAGCTCGCTTAAAGCGTTTCCACAGGGACATTGGTATTGAGGAAAGTATGGATGCGATCTATTTCCTCAGCGGGGCCGATAAAGAGCGGGGTGCGCTGATGGATTTTGGAGGGTGGTACGTCCAGAAGCGCCTGACGGCCGTTGGTAGCTTTTGCACCAGCCTGCTCGGCAAGGAAGGCCATAGGGTAGCCCTCATAAAGCAGGCGCAGTTTGCCCTCAGGCTTTTGCACCGTACCCGGGTACATAAAAAGGCCGCCTTTGAGGAGGTTTCGGTGGAAATCAGCTACGAGGGAACCTACGTAGCGCAGGGATTGGGGCTTAGCGCTGGTACGATTGCGGGTATGGAGATCCGCTACATACCGCTGGAGGCTTGGCTCCCATTCGTGCAGCTGATTATCGTTGAAGGAGTAGTAGGTACTTTTAGGGGGCATTTCTACGTGCGGGTAGGTTAGGAAGAATTCCCCTGCGGCTGGCTCTAAGGTAAAGCCATGTACGCCTTCGCCTGTGGTATAAAAGAGCAGGGTACTGGTGCCATAGAGAATGTAGCCAGCGGCTACTTGAGCTCGCCCGCCTTGGAGAAAGTCGGCTTCGCTACAAGGGGTGCCTAAAGGGGAAATCCGACGATAGATAGAGAAAATCGTGCCTACAGGTACCCCTGTATCTATGTTGGAAGAGCCATCCAGGGGATCTAAAAGCACGACATACTTACCCTCGGGATTGGCGGGTAGGATATGTTCTTCTTCTTCGGAGGCGAGACCTGCTACATGGGGGTTTTGAGAGAGCAGCCGAATAAGGAGGGTATTGGCCAGATGGTCTAGCTTCTGGACACTTTCCCCTTGGATGTTGGTAAGGCCGAGCTCGCCCAGAAGGCCACTTAGCGAGGCACGCCGCAGATAGAAGCTGAGGAGTTTTCCCGCTAGACCTAAGTCGCGCAGGATTTTGGAGAAGGCGCCGCTCCCCTCGCGCTCTTGCTGACGAGTGATGATAAACTGCTCCAAAGTCGTCATGCGGAGAGAGAGGGATTCGAACCCCCGAGCCCGCTCAGCGGGCTACCTGATTTCAAGTCAGGCCCGTTCGACCACTCCGGCATCTCTCCAAAGGCAAAAATACAACGCAAATGCGTACTTTTGTGCGGAAAGAGGCTCTCTTATGCGGTTTTGTGTGTGGGGTTGTTTGGCCCTACTCCCGGTGGGAGTATGGGGCCAAGCGCAATCAACGCCATCGGGCCAGATTCGCGCCATAACTACCGCTGTACCCTTTCTCCTAATCTGCCCCGATGCGCGCAGTGGGGGCATGGCTGAGACAGGCGTAGCTTTAGCTCCTACCGTATATAGCCTCCATTGGAATGTAGGGGCGCTTGCCCTTGCCCGCGAGCGCGGTGGGGTAAGTTTTAGCTATACCCCTTGGCTGCGTGCCTTAGGCATCGGCGATATCAATCACCTGTATGTGCCCTTCTACTGGAATATTAGCGAGAAGGCGGGGGCCGTGGCCGCTTCCCTTACCTTCTTTTCCTTAGGTAAGATAGAATTTACCGATAACGCTGGCATCAAGACGGGCGAGTACGACGCAAATGAATTCGCCATCACTACAGGCTATAGCCATATCATTACGAGTAACCTTTCTATAGGGGTAGCCCTTAAGTATGTGCAGAGTAACCTTACGGGCGCTACGAGTGTAGGCGGCCTTACCACCCAACCCGGCCGTTCGGTAGCCGGGGATTTTGGGCTCTTCTACCAGAAAGACTTTACCTTGAAAACTAAACCGAAGCCCTTGCCTGTTACGGCGCGTGCGGGGTTGCAGGTGTCTAATATTGGGGCTAAAATGGCCTATACCGCCTCAGGCCTGCGCGACTTCCTGCCAGGGAATCTGCGGGTGGGCTATTCCTTTTCCCTCAAGCTAGATGATTTTAACAGCTTGACCTTTGCCAATGACTTCAATAAGCTCCTCGTGCCGTCGGCGGGGGGCGCAACGCAAGTGCCCCTCTTAGAAGGCATCTTCAAGAGCTTTGGGGATGCGCCTAAAGGCTGGCGAGAAGAGCTTTCCGAAATCTACTGGAGCCTCGGCCTAGAGTACGATTACAATCGGCTCTTCAAGGTCCGCGGCGGCTTCTTCTATGAGGACCCGCTCAAGGGGAATCGGCGCTTTTTCACTATAGGCGCAGGGCTAAACTTTCGGCAGCTGGGGTTAGATGTGGCCTATCTTACTTCCTTTATTCAGAATCATCCTCTCCAGAATACCCTGCGCTTTAGCCTGTTTTTCCTTTGGCGCTGAAGGCCTGCAGGATAGCTTCGGCGGCTTGCGTAGCGGCATCTTGTTCCCCTAAAAGGCGTGGAAGCTCGGCTAGTTTTGCCTGGATAGCTGTTCGCTGACTCAGAACCGTGCGTAGTGCAGTCGCTACCTTTTCGGGTGTAAATTCCTTTTGGATAAGCTCGGGAAATACCGCCTCATTTAAGATGAGATTGGGCAGCCCGATGAAGTGCACGCGTACTAGCCGTCGGGCGATGTGGTAGGAGAGCGGGTTGCCCTTATAACCAATTACGGCGGGCGTGCCTACCAGAGCCGCCTCTAAGGTAGCCGTGCCCGAAGTGATGACGGCCGCTGTAGCCCCCATAAGGAAGGCTGGCGCGCTCACCTCCACAAGCGTCAGGCCTGGCGCTAGGCGTTCGTAAAGCTCGCGGGGCAAGTGAGAGACGCGGGAAACCAGAAAGTCAAATTCAGGGAAGTAGGAGGGCAGTTGAGCCATTACGGGGAGCATGTGGCGTACCTCATGGGCACGACTGCCCGGTAGAAGGGCAATATACGGCCTCGGATGCGAATAAGGCGTAGTGTCTTTCAAAGCTGTTACCAAAGGGTGGCCTACATAGAGCGCTTTCAGCCCATAGGATGCATAAAACTTTGGCTCAAAGGGCAAAATGCAGAGAATCTGAGTATCAGGTTGGCGCAGGCGACGCACCCGCCCCGGCGCCCAAGCCCATAGCTGAGGAGGAATAAAGTAGGTGATCGGAATTCCCTGACGGCCTAGCCACTGGGCCAAACGCAAATTGAAACCCGGATAATCCACTAGGATAACTCGGTCAGGGCGCCAGGCAAGTATGTCCTTTTTTATCTTCTGCATGAGCCGAATGAAGTGGGGCAGCTTACGGACTACCTCAACAAAGCCCACTACGGCATAGTCCTGCCAGTGCGCCAGTAGGCTTACGCCAACCTGCTGCATAAGGTTACCGCCTAACCCACGCATAGCCCAGTCGGGACGGTAGCGATGGAGCGCTTGAATTACCCTTACCGCGTGCTGCTCCCCTGATAGTTCGCCTACTACCCAGTAGAGCCGTAGACCCACTTGAGCAAAAATAGGCTATTTTGAAGGCGTGTATTGGGTACTTGTAATAGGCATTTTTGCTCTGGCCCTGGGCGTACGTCTCTATGGCATAGGTAAAGCCCCCTTGTGGGATGATGAGATTTTCAGCTGGGTCATGGCCCATTATACCCCGGCTCAGATTTTTGTCCGTCTGTATGAAGGCAATAACCCCCCGCTGTGGGAGATTCTTCTCCATTTTTGGCGCTTGCTCGTGGGAGATGAGGTGGGGGCCCTGCGGGGGTTGGCCGCTTTAGCCAGTAGCTTAGGTGCTGTAGGGCTCTTTGTACTAGGTAGCTATACGGGCGGTAGAGCCGCTGGCCTAATTGCCACCTTTCTTTGGATCTTTTCCGACTTTGGGCAGTCCGTAGGGCGCGAACTGCGCGCTTACGCCTTGCTGGCCGCCCTCACGCCCTTCGCCTACTACTTTTTCCTGCGGTGGCTAGCAGAGAGAAAGTACTTTATTCCCTGGACTCTTACGCTGCTGGCGCTGTACTATACGCATTACATGGGCCTAACCGTAACAGTGGCTCAGATAGGAATGCTGCTGATTTTGGGGCGCCCTTATCGCCGTGGGTTAGGTCGCCTTCTACTTTTGCTGAGTGTAGGCGTAGGACTGACAGGGGTTGTGTTTGTGGAGCGCCTGGTCCTTTATCCGACGACTAGCTTTGCGCCTAAGTCCGATTGGGAAGGGCTATACAATGCCCTCTGGCGCTTTTCCAATCAGCCCGTACCTACGGTCATGGCGCTCCTCCTTATAGGAACTGGCTTATTGGCTAAGCATCAGAGTGGGCGCACGAGTCTGGCTGACTTTACGGCTTATTTAGGTTTTTTGGGGATTTTTATTGGAATATGGCTTATCGGTCATTTCGTTAGGATTTGGGAGCCCCGCTATCTTATGCCGGCCGCTATGGCCTATTACTGGGTTATAGCCCTGAGTATCATGGCATTGCCTTCATGGGGGCGGTTTATCGCCGCCTTTGCGCTTCTTTTGGCATGGAGTCTCAGTTGGAATCCGCTCCCGCCTGGCCAAGCCCCTTTTCAATCCATCCTCTTCCGCAAAATCTCAGCTAAGCCAGACCACCAACCCCTCCTTATTTCACCCCGCTGGTATGTCCTAGATGCGGCTTACTATTTGGATCGCAGCTGGCAGCACTCTGGCTTGCTACCCCTGGAAGCTATCTTCCATGAACTTTATCACCGCTACCGTATAATAGGAGCCACCTACTACGCCGATCTTCCAGTCTGCTTTATTGAGAGGACGGATACGCTCTGGTGGCTGGAATATGGATACAATAAGCTTCTACCCAAAGGCCAACTGCAAAGGATTTTAGCTGAGGACTTTAGGCTACTGCATGTAGAACGTATATGGGGTGAGATTAGGTTGTGGGGGTGGGTGCGCCGACAGAAACCAGCGCCTTAGGTCTTTGAGGCCCTGCCTTCAGATTTAGCCTTCTTGCGAGCCCAAGCAGGTGGCCAGAATGGATTGGAAAGAATAAGACTCCACGAAGTTTTTGTTTTTTTGTAGGCGATGAAGATTCTCTGCTGCATTAGCCATGTGCCCGATACCACGGCACGCATCCAGTTTACGGCCGATGGTAAAGCCTTAGATCGCACAGGGATAACCTTTATTATAAACCCCTATGATGACTTTGCGCTGGCGCGCGCGGCGGAGCTCAAAGAGAAAAATCCTAATGGCGTAAAGGTAACCGTTCTGGCTGTAGGCAAGAATGGCGCCCAATCTACGGACAGCGTGGATGCCAACCTGCGGAAGGCGCTGGCCTTAGGACTGGATGAGGCGGTGCGCATAGACGCCGAGCCCGTGGATGCCTTCTTTGTAGCCCATCAGATAGCCGCTTATGCGAAGGATAAGGGTTTTGACCTTATCCTTTTTGGCAAAGAATCTATTGACTACAATGGGGCGCAAGTGCCAGGGATGGTGGCTGCCCTCCTAAATCTACCCTTTGTCTCCTATGCCACTAGCATAGAGATTCAAGACGGCCAAGCTCACCTGACGCGTGAGATTACGGGTGGAAAGGAACGCCTTAGCTGTGCTTTGCCTTTGGTACTAAGTGCCCAGAAAGGTCTGGCCGAATGGCGTATCCCCAATGTACGCGGGATTATGCAGGCTAAAACTAAGCCCTTTCAAGTGGTGCCACCGGTTTCTGTAGCTCCGCGCGTGCGCACGCTTAGGCATGAGCCGCCACCCCCCAAAGGCACCTTCAAGAAGATTGACCCCGAGAATATACAGGAACTAGTCCAGGAACTGGCAAATAAGGGGCTTATATGAGTGCGGTAGCGGTTTGGGTAGAAATTTCTGAGGGTCGGCTAAAGAAGCCGACGCTGGAGGTTTTGACGGCGGCTCGGCAGTGGGCCGATTCCGAAAATCTACCTGTGGTAGCCATAGCGTTGGGAGCGGATTTCCCGCCTAATCTTACGGCAAGCCTGGGCGAATATGGGGCAGATAGAGTTATTCGCCTCAAGGGGCCTCAGTTAGAGCCGCTCGTAAATAGCGCCTATGCGCGGGCTTTAGCCCAACTGATGCGGGAACGCCAATTCTCCTACCTGCTCCTTCCCCAAACGTATGATGGACGCGCTATAGCGCCTTTCGTTGCAGTATGGGCGGATGGGGCTCTTTTGTCGGGAATCACCCAACCCCCCCAACGCGAGGGTAGCACGCTCCGAGCCCGTCGGATTGCCTATTCCAATAAGGCTATAGAGTGGATCGCTACGGATCATCTCCCCGTTATCGCTACCCTGAAGTCCAATTCAATAGTCCCTGCAAAAAATCCGCGCGTGCCTACTGAGGAGGAACTGGCCTATACGCCTTTGCCAGAAGACCTACGGCTCAAATCGGTAGGCATAGAGAAGGTAGCCACCGACAAAGTACCGCTGACTGAAGCCGAAATTGTGGTTTCGGCTGGGCGGGGGCTAAAAGGGCCCGAAAACTGGGGCATGATAGAAGAGCTGGCTAAAGCTCTAGGGGCGGCTACAGCCTGCTCTAAGCCCGTAGCCGATGTAGGCTGGCGGCCCCACCACGAACACGTAGGCCAAACCGGTATTCAGATTTCCCCCAACCTGTATATCGCTATCGGTATTTCGGGGGCGATCCAGCACTTAGCGGGCGTGGCCTCCTCTAAAAATATCGTCGTAATCAATAATGACCCGGAGGCCCCCTTCTTCAAGGTAGCGGACTACGGGATAGTGGGGGATGCCTTCCAAGTAGTGCCGCAGCTTACCGAAGCCATCCGCAAGTATAAGGAGCAGCACGCGCATTGAGCTGGTAGCTGAGGCGGCGGAGTTAATCCAGCTGGCCGCTACGAAAGCCAGGGCGCTCGTCCTCGTTCTGGTTGATGGGGGAGCCTACACCCACTGGAAAGGCCTTATAGATGAGTTGAGCGGAGAGCTACCCATTTTTACCTTAGGAGGTGAGGAGGCCCTCAAATCGCTGCCTAAAGCCCGATGGGTTTGGAAAAAGTTCTGGCAGTATGGCGTAGATAGGGGGCAGCAGGTGCTGCTTATTGGGGGCGGTAGTCTATTAGATCTGGGCGGCTTCTGTGCCGCAGTGTGGAAGCGCGGCCTACCCTATATCAGCCTACCCACTACCTTAGTGGCGCAAATTGATGCGGCTTATGGGGGTAAAACGGGCCTAAACTTTCGGGGCGGTAAGAACCTTATTGGCGTCTATGCGCCGGCAGCGGAAGTGTGGGTATGGCCAGGGTTTCTCCAAACCCTGCCTTTGCGAGATCTGCGTGCCGGCTGGGCCGAGGCGGTCAAGCAGGCCCTGCTGGATAGCGCAGAATTATGGCAAGCCGTGCAGGCAGCCCCCTTCAGCAAGCCGCCTGACCTTGCGCTTTTAGACCGCCTTATTCGGGTCAAGTTGCGCTGGGTTGAGAAGGACCCGTATGAGCGGGAAGGGGCGCGCTTTGCCCTCAATTTAGGCCATACAGCAGGTCATTTGATTGAGAGCTTAGCCCAAAAGGCAGGGGAACCGCTTCGGCACGGGGAGGCCGTAGCCTTAGGCCTTATTCAGGAGCTTAGCCTTAGCTGTCAGCGCGGCTTACTTCCCGAAAGCCTTCTAGCCGAGGTATGGACTAAGTTTCGGGAAGAAGCGCTGCTCAGGCCGATGCCGCCTTTTAGCCGGCGCCTCTGGGAAACCCTTCTACGCCAGGATAAGAAAATAAGGGCAGGCCGGCTCTATCTCCCTCTTCTGGTCGCCCCCGGGCAGGTCCGGATAGAAGCGATAGAGCCCGAGGCCCTCTATCGGGTTATGCGGGCCTACACGGCTACCTAATGCGCACCCTCTGGCTAGAGCCCGTACGGCGGTTAGCTGGACGCGTAGCCCTTCCTTATAGCAAGAGCCTTACCAATCGGCAGCTTGGCCTAGGGGCCCATACACTGCAGCCCTTCCGTTTGAGGGGTGTCTCGGAAGGTCTAGACAGTCAGTACTTTCTGGAGGCCCTGGCGAAAGTAGGCTATACGATCTATTTGGAAGGAGAAGTCTGGGCCTTTATTCCGCCGGCTAGCTTTCCTAAGGCGGTGAGCCTATACTTAGGGGAGGGTGGAACTACCTTAAGGTTTCTAGTGCCGTGGCTGGCGCACCTCCCCCTGCAGGCGGAGGTGGCGGTAGCGCCTAGTTTAGCGCGCCGGCCCATAGCGCCGCTTCTCTCAGCTCTGCGGCAAGCGGGCTTTACGCTGTCTGAGACATTTCCGCTTCGGATTAGCGGGAAGCCCGACCTGCGGCCAAAGTACTTTAGCTTAGAGGCCTCCCTTTCCAGCCAGTTTCTTTCGGCTCTCTTCTTGGCTGCGCCCTGGCTGCCAGAAGGCGCCACGATAGAACTAGAAAGCCGCCGCTTAGCTACCCCTGCTTATGCTGAAGCTACCCGCCAGCTTGTAGCGGCTTATGGCTGGGTATGGCAGGAAGATAACCGGCGATGGACCTTACAGCCTGCAACTAAGCCGGCGGAATTAGAGTTTGTAGGAGAGGCTGACTGGAGTGCTGGGGGATACTTTTTTGGGTGGGCGGCTTTGGGGGCCTTTCAGGGATGGCTACCTTTGCGCTCCTCCAGCCTTCAGCCCGAAAGTCAGCTTTTCCTCGCCCTTCCTCTGCCTTACCAGTGGCGATGGGAAGCAGAAGGCCTCTGGGTGGAAAGTACGGAAGGCCCCGTGCCGCCGATGAACCTAAGTGTAGAAAACTGCCCAGATGCGCTCTTAGTACTTGCGGTGGTGGCCGCTTTTGCCGAAGGACCTTCTCAATTTCGGGGTATTTATACGCTGCCCTATAAAGAGTCGCCTCGCTTGGAGGCGCTAGCCGCTGAGCTAACGAAAGTAGGCGCTAGGCTTGAGTGGGACAGCGAGACTTTATGCGTCTTTCCTACGGCTTCTTTACCTAAGCAGCCGCTCCTCTTCTCGGCCTGGGGCGATCATCGGATATCTATGGCGCTTAGCCTCTTAGCGGCTCGCCTGCCTCATCCCATCGGGATTGTAGGCGCAGATTGCGTGGCTAAATCTTTTCCCACTTACTGGGAGGTACTCAGGGAGCTTGGCGCTTCACTTAAATTTGATGTATGCGATACCGAAACTGGGGGCGTACGGTAGCGTTTTCCCCCGCTTTCTATGCGCAGCCTTCGGATGAGGAGGCGATTAGGCGGCTGATTGGTCAGGCAGTGGAGCAGCGGCGCACGCTTCGCGTCGTAGGGGCAGGCCATTCTTGGACGCCGCTGATAGAAACCCCCGACTTCCTCCTCTCCTTGGATCGCCTTCAAGGCATCATTTCTCTATCTCCTACCGCTCATACGGTTACGGTTTGGGCAGGCTCGCGGTTATACCGGCTACTTCCGCAGCTCTGGGAAACGGGATTTTCCCTCCGCAATCAGGGAGACATTGATCGCCAGAGTGTGGCGGGGGCTTTCAGCACGGGTACGCATGGCACCGGCAAGGGATTTGGTATCCTGGCCACGCAGGTCGTACATTACCGATTCATAGACGGAAGGGGGCGCCTCCAGGATGTGTATCCTACCGAGTCGCCTGACCTTTTTCGGGCGCTGCAGGTTTCGCTAGGGCTTCTCGGCGTGATTACGCAGGTTACGCTAAGCGTAGAACCCCGCTACTACCTCCGCCTTCTGACGCGCGTGGAACCCCTGGAGGCAGTGCTGGAAAAATCAGCCGAGTACCTCCAGCAGTACCGCCATTTTGAGTTTTTCTGGTTTCCGTATAGCGACTGGGCAGGCGTGAAGCTTACAGAGCTCAGTCCAGTAGAGGCCCGTAGGAGTTTAGGAGGGCGCTGGATTAGAGATTTTCTATGGGAAAATGCCGCTTTTTGGGTGCTCAACAAGCTGGCGCAATATTTCCCGAACCGCTGCCCTGAGCTGTGCCAGTTTGCTGGGCGGAATATGGGCGAAGGCGTATGGATAGATAGGGCCTATCGGGTTTTTGCTACGGCTAGGCTGGTGCGCTTCCGAGAAATGGAATATAGTGTGCCTGCAGAGGCTGGGCCTGAAGTACTGCGCGAAATCCGCCGCTGGATAGAACGCCATCAACCCGCCGTGAGTTTCCCCATAGAGTACCGCTACGTTAAGGGCGATGAAATTCCGCTCAGTCCAGCGTATGGGGGGGATAGGGTATTTATCGCCGTGCATATGTATCACCGAATGCCGCACACCGAGTATTTTAGGGGTTTAGAGGCTATTTTCCAGGCCTATGAAGGTAGGCCTCACTGGGGTAAAATGCACACGGCTACTTGGTCCTACTTGGAGCGGGTGTACCCTAGGCTTGGGGAATTCTTTGCCCTGCGCCAGCAGTACGACCCAGAGGGTGTATTTCTCAATTCTTACCTTCGGCAGCTTTTTGGCGAAGGACTCCAGCATAGGGTAGCGGAGAGCGTTAGCTAGGCTAGCCAGAGGGCCTTTAGGCGGTCAGTCGGCTGAGGCTTCCACGAGAGGCGGTAGCATCATCTGGGGAATAGGCAGGCCAAGGAGCTCTAGTACAGTAGGGGCTACCTGAGGTAAAATCCCCCCTCTGAGCCGATAAGGTAAAGGCTGGGGGGAAATTAAGCAACAGGGCACCAGGGCGGTAGTATGGGCCGTGTGCGGCGTGCCATCTGGATTACGCATGCGATCGGCATTTCCGTGATCAGCAATCAGCAGTACTACATACCCCTGGTGTAGGGCTACTTCTACCAAGGTCTGGGTGCAGCTATCTACAACCTCGCAGGCGCGTACGGCGGCTTCCCAGACGCCTGTATGGCCGACCATGTCGGGATTGGCGAAATTCAGGCAGATAAAATCTGCCTTTCCTTCGTGCAAGTGGGGTAGGAGCGCATCCCGCACCTCGTAGGCGCTCATTTCAGGTTTGAGGTCGTAGGTAGGCACCTTGGGGGAAGGGACCAAAATCCGCTGCTCCCCAGGAAAGGCGGCCTCTTGGCCACCATTGAGGAAGTAGGTTACGTGGGGGTACTTTTCGGTCTCGGCGATGCGGATTTGGGTAAGGCCAGCGGCGGCGATGACTGCCCCTAAAGGTTGGTCTATAGTAGTCTTGCCAAAAAAATAATGTACCCCGCGCGCCGTAAAGGCTGGATCATACTCGGTAAGGGTTACAAAAAATAGCGGTAGCGCTACCAAATCGGGCGGCATGGGTACAGGGGCTCGGCCCGTTTGCGACTCAGGAATCTCGCCCGTATAAAGGGCCTGAACAAGCTGACGGGGACGGTCATTGCGAAAGTTGAAGAAGAAGACGGCTTCCTCGGGTTGAATGGGCTGCGCGCCTTCCAGCCAGATAGGCTCTAAGAACTCGTCGGTGATACCCCGCTGGTACTGGGCCTGGAGAGCCTGGCGCCAATCGGTGGCCTGCAGGCCCTCGCCATAGCGTAGAAGGCGGTAGGCCCGGCGGGTGCGCTCCCAGCGGCGATCCCGATCCATCGCATAATACCGCCCTATAAGGGAGGCTAAATGGGCATTTGGAAGTTCTTTTAGGGCGGCGGTAAGGGTGGCCAGGTAGGCTTCGGCGCTTTTTGGGGGTGTATCGCGACCATCCGTAAAGGCGTGAAGGTATATAGGGTTAGATACCTCAGCCTGCTTGAGGGCCCGAAGGAGTAAGAGAAGATGGGAGAGCGCACTATGGACGCCCCCTTCCGAGACAAGCCCTATAAGGTGGAGAGGCCGACCCGTTTGGCGCAAGTAGCGAATAAGCGCCTGAAAGGCTGGTAGCTTTTCAGCTTTCCCGTCTTCAAAGGCTTTCTGGATGCGCAGGAGGTCTTGCCAGACTACGAAGCCTGCACCTATGTGGAGATGGCCTACCTCGGAGTTGCCCATTTGTCCAGCCGGTAGGCCGACCGCTTCCCCCGAAGCCTCTAATGCGACAAAAGGATACCTCTGGCGAATCCTGTCATAAAAAGGCGTATGAGCTGCATCAATGGCGCTCAACGTGGGATCCTCCGCTAAGCCCCACCCATCCCAAATAATGAGGAAGACCCGCCGCTTCATAGGCGCTGCGCCTGAAGCTCTTCTATAATGCGCCGCAGCTCGTAAATCTCATAGTCTTTGGCTTGTAGGAGGAGTTCATAGTCCTTGAGGAGCTCCAGCGGGGCGTAATTGCGTAGCCACTCGGCCCTAAGGGTATCACAGGCTTCGCGTGCGGGTAGCAGAAGGGCTAAATAGGCATCGGTCTGAGGGAAAACCGCTAGGAAGAAGAGCTCATCGGCCCCAGAAGCCAGGCGGTTATAGAGAAAGCCGCTCCAAGGCTTGCCTCGGCTGATAGTGGCCCAGAGAGAGAGAAAGGTGTGGTTAGGTGTGAGAGGACTGCGAAAGAGCCGGGCCGGCTGGCCTATAAGCTGTTCTGGCGAATATCCTAACAGATGGGCTAATCCTGGACTAGCGGCCTGTAAGAGGCCTTCCTTATTTGTGACGAACCAGGGTATAGTTTCGGGGAGCGCGGAGAGGCCTGAGGACCGCTGCTCCAAGGCCTTTAGGGTCTCCCGTAGGCGCTGCGCCTGTACCTTCTGACGGGTAATGTCAAAGCCCACGCCGATGTACTTATATGGCTTTCCTTCGGCGTCGCATACGGGGGTAATCGTTAGATGTAGCCAGAGGGGCTCACCGCGTTTAGTTTTAGTCAGGACTTCGGCCCGCCAGACGAAGCCCGCTTCCAAGCGCTCCCGTAGCCGTTCTAAGAGCCGAGAAGGGTGGGAAGCCAGGAAAAGACTTTCCTGCGGTTGGCCTAAAAGCTCTTCAGGGGTGAAGCCTAAGAGGTACATGGCTTCTTCGTTAGCGAAGGCAAGGCGACCTTCAGCATTGGCTTCTAAGACAAGGGCGGCATTATTGAGCGCCTGGATGCGCCCTGACAGCTCCAGCTGCGTGGCTAAGAGCTGGGTCTGGATATCCTCCAGCTGTTTGGCATATGCCTTGAGGGAGCGCTCGTTTTCCTGGGCTTCTTGGAGTAGGCTGCGGATGCGTTCGGCCTGCCTTTTCTGCGCCGTAATGTCAAAGGCTACGCCGATATACTTGAAGAGGCGACCTTCGGCATCAAAGATGGGGGTGATGGTAAGAAGCTCCCAGAAGAGGCGGCCTGAGCGGGACTTATTGAGGACTTCGGCCTGCCAGACACTGCCTTGGCGGAGCTTTTCCCACATCTCTTGCCAGAATTCGGGCGGATGGTGCCCGCTATTGAGGAAGCGCAGGTTTTGGCCGCGCACCTCCTCCCATTTGTACTCCCAGGCCTCTAAGGCAGCGGCATTAGCGTAGATAAGGTGGCCCTCAGGGTCGGTTTCCATGAGATAGGCGGCGTTGCCCACGGCCTGAATCTGGCCGCGCAGTTCGGCCTGGGCCTGCCGCAGCTCCTCGGCATAAGCCCGCAGCTGCTGCTCCTGCTGGATCTGCGGCGTGAGGTCAAAGCTTACCGCAATAAACTTGATGAGCCGCCCCCGCGTATCTACTACGGGCGTGATAGTGGATTTTATCCAGTAAAGGCTACCATCCTTTCGGCGATTACAGAAAATTCCGCTCCAGACCCGCTTTTCTAGTAGGGTTTGCCAGAGGTTTTGGAAAAAGGCGTTGTCGTGCTGATCTGATCGTAAGAGGGCGTGCGTTTGGCCCAGCAGTTCTTCCCGGGTATAGCCCGAGATGGCGCAGAAGGCCTCATTGACGAAGGTAATGCGGCCTTTCGGGTCGGTCTCCGCTACGATAGCGGCGTTATTGACGGCGTTGATTTGGCCACGCAGCTCTATTTGGGTGCGCTGCATTTCCTCTTGGGCGGCCTGAAGCTGCTGGGTATAAAGCCGTAGTTCGCGCTGCTGCGCCTGAGAGAGTTCTAAGGCCGCGCGCAGCTCCTCCTCCTGACGCTTCTGAGCCGTAATGTCAAAGCCTACGCCAATATACTTGAGCACTTTCTGCTCAGGCCCTATGACGGGGGTAATAGTGAGGAGAATCCAGTAGTACTCGCCGGTGCTGGAGCGGTTACGCACCTCGCCGCGCCAAACTTTGCCTTGCGAAATGGTGCGCCACATCTCTTCAAAGAGCGTATCAGGCTGATGCCCTGACTTTAGGATGCGGTGATTCTGCCCTAACACCTCCTCCCGCCGGTAGCCGTAGATTTGAAGGAAGAGGTCATTGACGCGGATGATGCGGCCCTGAAGATCCGTTTCGGAGACGATGGCGGCATTTCCAACGGCAGCGATTTGGCCTTTGAGTTCGGTCTGGGTGCGTAGAAGCTCCTCATTGAGGGTTTGGAGCCGCTGGTTGGCCTCGCGCAGGCGCTCCTCCTGTGCTAAGGTCTGCGTAAGCATTTCCCGCAGCTCCTCTTCCTGCCGCTTCTGACGAGTAATATCAAAGAAAATCCCTAAGTAGCCGCTGATGGCCCCCCCTTGGAGCGGGGCGAATGTAGCTTGGAGCCAGAGCGTCTGGCCAAAGGTAGTTTGGAGCGGGAGGCTGCCTTGCCAAATAGCCTGTTGGGTTATGGCCTCCTTGAGGGCCTCGGCTAAGGTAGGATCCTGAACTAAAGCCCAGAAAGGCTTACCCCTAAGCTCGCTGAAGGGATAGCCTGTAGCGCTAAGAAAAGTCTCATTGGCATAAGTAAAGGCGCCCCCTTGGTCTAATTCCGCCACTAAGGCGGCTTGCCGAATAGCTAAGATTTGGCTGGACAGCTGAGCTTGGGACTCTAGAAGTTTCTGTTGAGCTTCTTCCATGAGCTCAGCGCTGCGCAGCAGTTCAGCCTGCTTTTCCTCTAAGGTCTTTCGGAGGCTCTGTTCGGCAGTAAGAAGGGCAGCCAGCTGCTCCCGAGAAATGAAATTGGCTAAGGCAGCCCCTACGTGTTCGCTGAATTTTTGGAGAAATTCCTCTACGGCGGGTGGGAAGCCCTCCAGGGAGGCCAGCTCCACTACGCCATGGGCTTCTTCTTGGAAAAGAAGGGGGCTCAGAAGAATGATTTGGGGCACGGCTTCGCCTAAGCCAGAGCGTAGCCGAATGTAGGCGGGCGGTACGGGGCTGATGCGAAGCAGGCGTTTTTCCATAGCCGCCTGCCCTACAAAGCCCTCCCCTATACGGAAGCGGCGATGGCCTCCCTGCGAGAAATCGTACGCATACGTGCCTGTAAGTACCAGCTCCTCCCCTTGACGCACAAAAATGGCGCCCATATGGGCGTTTAGCCGCTTACACAGCAGCGTAATCGTTCGCTCAGCCAGCTGAGAAATAGTCTGCGATTCTTTGAGGATTTCGCTGAATTCGGCCAGACTTTGGACGGTAAGCACCCATTCGGCCTGAGCGGCTTGGCGCGCTTGAAGCACCTTCTGAAGGGTATGAAGCTGCTGGGCTAAGGGATGGGGTTCAGAGGGAATTGGGAGCGTAGAGGCCGGCTTGTTTTCAATGAGGGCTTCTACGGTGCTTTCGGTGGCTCGCCAGAGGTTTTGAAGAAGGCGGAGGGTTTCGCGTTCGGCGGCTTGAGGGGGGATAGAGCTCTGCCAATCCCCTTGGCGCCAGGCGGTAAGTACCTCGGTAGTAGCCTTGTAGGGCCTTAGGCGCTCCTGCTGGAGGCGATAGGCCAGCACCAGCCCTGCCGCCACTAAAACCCCGCCCAAAAAGGGTAGCCCCCACAGCCAGAGTAGCGCCGAGTGGCGATAGGTATCTTCCGCCACACTGCGTTTATGCCGCAGCGCCTGCTCTACTTTTTCCAAGTCCTCAAAGAGCTGTTGCTGATCCTGTTGGGTGGCTATACCCTCCTGAAGCCTTTGGAGAAGTGGTAGAAGGGTACGGGCCTCCTCTACCTCCAGCAGGGGTAGGATGAGATTTTCGGCTGGAGGCGTATTTTGCACCACCATATACCAGGCCTTGCGCTCTACCTGGCGCAGCTTATCCAGCTTATCTTGGGCTAGGTGGGCGGTCTGGCGCGCACGCGGCTCTATAAATAGCAAGTAGGTCAGAGGAGCTGTAAGTAGGCCCAAAAAGCCCAGTAGGAAAAGAGCAGCGGTGATTCGCTTCATGGAGGCAGCACCTTATCGGGTACGACAAACGCCCCCGAGAAATCCTTTCGGTAATGCTCCAGCCACTCCTCGGCCTCGCGGCGGTCTAAGAAATCGCCCACGCGCAGCTTATAGTTAGGCGGCTCGTAGAGCATATACACGCTATGCTGCGGATAGTTTTCTAGAAGGAAAAAGCGTAGAGAGTCGGCGATTTTACGGGACGGCGTGGTACTGACTTGGATGCGATAGCCGGGTAAGGTAGAGGCCGTGCGGTTGAGGTGAAGGACTTTATCGTAGAGGTTCTGGAGAGCAGGGGAGGTTTGCCAGCGCACTTCAAAGGGGCGAGGCTCGCCTAGTCGGGGTACTTCCGTGGAGGATAGGGGGACAGGCCGATATTTAGGGCGGAAGGTATCCCACGGCTGCTGGCTCCAGCCAAGGGTTAGGAGGGCGCTTAGCCAGACTTTCATAGGGCTGTGGAGGTGCCTATACGTTCGGCGCCTGCTTCTATAAAGGCCCAGGCGGCCTCGGGGGTGCGAATGCCACCTGAAGCTTTGACTTTTACAGTGGGCGGAAGCACGGCGCGCAAGAGGCGGACCGTAGCGAGTTCAGCCCCTTTAGCCGCAAAGCCCGTGGAAGTCTTGACAAAATCTACCCCCGCTTCGGCACACCACTGGCCCAGCTCCTCAATCTGCTTGGGTGTGAGCAGCGCCGTCTCTAGGATAGCCTTAAGAAGACCCTGGTGCTGATGGGTAAGCTCGGCTAGTTGGCGAAGTTCGGCTTGCACGTAGGCGGCTTCACCCGAGAAGTAGGCGGCTAGGTTGATTACCATATCTAATTCTTGAGCGCCCATCTGCAGGGCCAGTCGGGCTTCCATAAGCTTGACTTCGGTAAGGTGCATGCCGTGGGGAAAGCCTACTACCGTTACTACACGGGGGCCCTTTTCTTCTACCCAGCGGCGCGCCTCGGCCACGAAATAAGGAGGCACGCATACGGCCTTGTAGCCTTTCTCCACCGCCGTGGTACAAAGCGTCCGAATCTCCGCCAGCGTACACCCTGGCCGTAAAAGGGTATAATCTATATAGCTTGCTAAGGACACTTCTCTCACGAGAGGGGTTCAAGGGCTTGCCACATACTTTCTACCAATGCAGGGAGGTCGTAGTGGGGTTGCCATCCCCACTCGCGACGGGCGTAGGAGTCATCCAGACTTTCTGGCCAGCTTTCGGCCAAGCGCTGCCGAAAATCCGGCTCGTAGGTGCATACGAAATCGGGAACGCGGCGCTGAATATGGGCCACCAGTTCGGCAGGCGAGAAGCTTAAGCCTTGGATGTTATAAGCGCTACGCACCGTAAGGCGCTCCGCTGGCGCCTCCATAAGCTCTAAGATAGCCCGGATAGCGTCCGATAGGTAGATCATGGGCAGGCGGGTATGCGGCAAAAGATAGCAGCAGTAGCGCTTTTCCTTTTTAGCGGCATAAAACATATGTACAGCAAAGTCGGTTGTACCGCCCTGGGGGAGATGACCAGGCCCGACTACACCCGGAAAGCGTAGGCTACGCACGTCTAAACTATAATGTAGGAAAAAATACTCGCTCAGCCGTTCGGCGGTGAGTTTGGCGATGCCGTACAGCCCAATGGGGTCCATAGGGGCATACTGGGGCGTATGGTGGCGGGGGGTATGCGGTCCGAAGGCGGCAATAGAACTGGCCCAAAAAACCTGTTTTACTCCATACGTCACGCAGGCTTCCAAAAGTTCCCAAAAGGCTTCAAAATTGAGGCGCCAGCCGGCCCGCGGCTCTTTCTCCGAACGGGCTGACAGAAATGCGGCTAAGTGATAAACCGCGTCGGGCCGCCAGCTTTCTAAAAGGGCGCGTACAGCGGGGACATTCGTAACATCCAAGCACTGCGTAGGGCCTGAGAAGGCAAGGGGCTGAATGTCGGTAGCCAAAACCTCATGCCCTTGGGCTTGCAAAGCTGGTACGAGCGCTAAGCCGATTTGCCCGCCCGCCCCCGTAACTAAAATGCGCATAGGCGCCTAAAATCGCACCCCTACCGTGATAAAGACGGCGTGCATTTGCCGTCGGATAACTACTATTGGGGCCGGAGCATAGGCGGGATCACGCAAAGCATAGGGCAGATACTTCATGGCCCCCAAGCTGTACTGATAGGCTATGTCGATAGAGAACGACCCCATGCTGTACCCCGCGCCTAGGCTAAAGAATTGCCGCTGTGTGGCTAAAGTAGTGAGGTTGCGTGGCTGGGTGTAGTCCGCATAGTACTGGCGTCCTTCGGCATTCTGGACGGGGCTATAATACGCATATCCTGCGCGCAGCGCCAACTGCGTCGTAATAAGCCATTCTAACCCAGCCCGAATATTGAAGGCCGTGCTAAAGGTGCGCCGAATCTCTTCTTTCTCCCGATCGTAGCTGTATTGCCCAGAGGCGAAGCCCGTGGTGCGATAGTCTAAGAAGTCCCCTTCTATACTTAGGGCGCCTTTGCCCGGAACGATGAAAGCAACCCCGCCGCAGAGGCGATAGGGATAAATGTAGGTGTATTCAAATTGAAAGGGTTCTTGATAGCTAACGGTCTGCCGGCGTCCATCGTCCAACGCGAATTCCGAGTCGCCATTTGTCTCATCTCGTATGGTAAGGCGAGAACCTGTGATAAAACTCACCCCGGCGCGCAAGTAAGGTAGGGGTTCTACAAGCACGCCTAAAGAAAGCCCTATCCCACTGCCGTCTGAGGTATATTTCTCTCGAAAAACTACTTCATCGGCGGGAGTAGTTTGCCTACTACCATCATAGCGGTTTTCGGTGTCTATCTCGCGCAGGCGGAAAAGCTTACTGTAGCGGAGGGTTCGTATGAGCAGAGAGGCTCCTACAAAGACTACATTCTGGTAGGAGAGGGCGCCGCCGAGGCTCCAGGTGCCCATGCGGCCCGTTTCCTCTGTAGCTATCTCTTGAAGGACATTCCCCTCGTTAAATACGCCTCGGTAGCGATTATTACCTAAGGGGTCCAGGATACCGCGAAAGACGCCGGGGGTGAGTTGGAAGTAATTGGCATAGGCTAAAGCAGGCGGCCCTAAGTTAATTAAGAGCGTATCGGGCGTACCCTCTGCCAGCTCGGCTAAAAATTGCGTATAGGAATTACGCCTATTGAAGCCTTTAGCTAGGCTGTTTTGGGTGAAGTAGCCCTCCCGATCGTAACCTAGGCCGAAGCTACCGTGGATATTCTGGTTCTTTCCCCAGGTATGAAGGATTACAGCGCCTTGGCTAATCCCTAAGGCGGTGGTGCCATCTTTAGCCTCACCGAGGTAGGTAGTAGTCGTGGTGGGTACGGTTAAGGCCGGCGTGAGCCAAACGCCACTGCGTACGAAAAGACCCAGCCCAGCCGGATTACTGATGAAGTTGGCGGGGTCGCCTCCGAGGGCGGCAAAGGCCCCTCCCATACCGAGCGCTCGAGCCGAACCCTGCGGCTGACTCTGACTCCAACGCTCGGCATCTAAGGGCGTCTGCCCTAAAAGAAGGCCTGCTCCGAAAAGGCTTACCCAGCGCATACCCCAAAGGTATCCATTTTTATGCGTATTTTGAAAAGCTATGAAGGCTAAAGGCCTCCTCGCTTGTCTTCTCCTTTTTGGAGTACTCCTGCTGGCGTGGCAAGATCCCCTTTACCGCCTAGGACGCAACATAGAAATCTATGGACGCGTGCTTCAGGAGCTAGCGCAGAACTATGTGGAAGCCCCTGACCTGGACTTCCTTACCAATCATGCTATTGAAGCGATGCTTTCTAAGCTGGATCCCTATACCAACTACTATAGTGCTACGGAAGTAACGCAGGCGCAGCTTGAGCAGAGCGGGCAGTATGCGGGGGTGGGCCTGGTGCTTATGCCACTGGAAGGCAAAGTCATATGCCGTAGAGTTCTACCCGGCAGTCCTGCGGAGAAGGCTGGTATAGAGCCAGGCGACCTTTTAGTAGAGGTAGAAAACAAAGCCGTGAGTAACCTTCTGCTGGAGCAGGTACAACAGCTTCTACGCGGCATGCCACGCACGACCGTACGGGTCAAAGTCATGCACCCCACTACCCAAAAGGTAGAAGAGCTCCAGTTAGTTCGAGCAGAGCTGGAAACCGAAGCCATACCCTACGCTACTCTCCTACCCGATGGGATAGGATATATAGCCCTGACGCAATTTACGCGCGGGTGTGCAGAAGCCCTGCGGCAGAAGCTTATTGCCCTCAAAGCCCAAGCTCCTCTAAAGGGCCTCATCCTAGATTTACGCGGTAATCCCGGCGGCCTACTCAGCGAAGCGCTGGAAATTCTCAACCTCTTCCTGCCCAAAGGAGAACTGCTCTTAGAAACGCGCGGCCGCATGAGCGAGGCTAACCAGAAATATTACGCCCAGCAGCATCCTTTTGAGCCTACGCTGCCCTTAGCGGTGCTGATAGATGAGAGTAGCGCCAGTGCGTCGGAGATTGTGGCTGGTACGCTGCAGGACCTAGACCGAGCCGTGATAATTGGCAAAAATTCCTTTGGTAAAGGCCTAGTCCAAGTAGTGCGGCCGCTTGTGGAAAATACGCAAATGAAAATCACTGTCTCCCGCTATTACATTCCCTCAGGGCGTAGTATTCGGCTTCCGGGTGAGCCAACCGCTTCGCGCGTATTCCGCACCCGCAGTGGTCGGCCGGTACGGGAAGGAAATGGGATTACGCCAGACTTAGAGGCGCCGATATACCTTAGCCTGCGCCTGCGCGAGCGCCTAGAGCCTTACTTTTTCTACTTTTTGGCTCATCGGCGGGATGCCATTCGGCGCGACTCCCTTCGGCTGCGCGCCGAAGTTCCCTCGGACGCTATGATAGAGGCGCTTTTGGACTCTTTGCGCGCCTATCCTCAGGCGTACGGTCAGGAGGCCGAGAGCCTCCTTAGAGAACTTTATGGGCGATTGGGCGAGGTTGCCCCTTTGCGCGAGAAACTTAGAGAACTGGAGCTGGCCCTTCAAGCCTATCGTCGTGAGCAGCTCTTGAAGCACAAAGAGGCCCTTCGCCTTCTTATAGGTCAGCTGCGCGCCTATCATGGCTTGGGTTTGCGAGGTGAATACGACTTTGTAACTAATCACGACTCTACCGTGCATTTAGCGCAGGCAGTACTGCGAGACCAGGAATGGTATCAGCGGCTTCTGCGCCCTTAGCTTGCGAGCCTAGAAAGGCGAGTCGGAACCGCTAAGGGGAGACATTCATTTTTTGAGCCGTCCTACAGGCTTAAGGGGTCAAAGGCATATTGAATATAGTACAGGCCGCCTATGGATGGCCCCCCTGCTGTTTCTATATGATAGAAGTTGAGGAGATTTTGCGCACCCAGGCGTATTTCGCTGTGCCAGCGAGGCAGCCGGTAGCTTATCTGGGCATGGAGCAGATTGTAAGTAGGCACTACGCGAGCGTAGGTAATACGCCCATACTGGTAAGCAGGCACCCATTGGTGCCAGATTTGAGCATTCCAGCGTCCAGCGCCTTGAAGGATAAGACCTGTGTTTATACGGTGGAGAGGTGTATTGAAGAAGACGACGAGGCCAGGCGCTAGGCGCCTGGCTTCTTCTAAGCCTGAAGCTTGGGCGTAATTGTAGTTAGTTGTAAGAAGGAGATACCGATGGAGGCGGTACTGTAAGCTCAAGGTGAGAAAATGGGCTTGAGGCGTTCCCGGAACATTATAGTAGAGGCTATAAGGACCCGAAAGGCGGTTATTCTCCACATCTTGCGGCGAAAGGGTAGCCTGAGGATCTACTGGGCCATAGAGGATAGCGTTTCCATGAAAGTCACGGTAGCGCTGATAGGCGTAGGTAAGGTCTATCAGAATCCGGTCACGCCAAAAGAGATGGCGACTACCTATCTCTACGCTTTGGAGGCGTTCAGGACGCAGACCGTCTATGGGAAGTGAGACAAGCAGGCGTGCGGCTTCTTCGGGGGAAGCGCCGCGGGCTCGGGCTTCCCGATAGGCCCGTACCGAAGCCTCCGTATAATTATTCCGCCCAGCGATACCATATTGCCGATTTATCTGGGGCAGAGCCCCGATTATCAAGACATCGGCCTGGAGACGAATAAAAAGAGCATCTATGACGGGATTACGGAAGCCTGTCTGATAAGCCGTCCGAAGGATATGCTGGCCTTTCTTGTCTAGGCGATAGCTTGCGGCCAGCCGCGGCGTAAAAACTCCAACAAGGTACTGTCGGTAGTCGTAGCGAAGTCCCATCGTCAGGGTAAGCCGGCTCTCAAGGAAACTGCGGCGCAGCTGGCCGTAAGCTCCAGCTTCCCAGTTGTATGCAGGTCGTCCACTGCTATCTATAAATACTGTACCCTCTGAGTTTAGCTCAAATAGTCGGAAACTGCCCCCAAGGATAAACTGCACAGCACCCGGCAGGGTAAATTCTTGTTGGGCTTCCGCATGGTAGATGCCAGACCGGCTAACGAGTTGGGCCCCCCCTTTTGTTACAGGCACCCCTGAGAGCGAGTCGGCCAGGCGCTTTACGAGTGGGTCGTTGGGGCTAGGGCGAGCCAACCCCTCCCAACTCGCCGAAAAAATTGCAGGCAAAAAACTTACGCTGCTAAGCTGACCTATAAAGCGCGTATCGCTATCGGCTAGCTGTCGTGCTGCTGCGTGATCCCCCTCAGTAGGTACGGGCCTGCCGTAGTGCGCCACAAAAGCCATCCGATCCTCGGGTGAAATAAACTGGTCTAAATACCCTCCATACGCTAGCAGGTATTGTACGAACCAGTTCCGATGCGGCTTGAGGTGATTTAGGAGGTTAGCTCCCAGGAGGTTCAGGGCCGTTGTACGCCCTCCAAGCTCCCGAATATGATAGAGTCGTACAAAACCCGTAGCCGAGCTAAGCTCCCCATACCCCAGGTGATAGGCAAAGTCTTTGAGAAGGTACCTCAGGTGCGTCTGGAAGATAGTCTGGCCTTGGGCAAAGTGATAGCCTACTTTGGCCTGAATCTGATCAGACAAGCGGTAGGTGGCTTCTCCGTAAAACTTGAGCGCGTAGGTATGAGGACTAATCAGCTCGTTTTCCATATACCCCGTGCGGCTGAGGTAAAAGGAAGGAGCCCTATTCCCACTGGCAAGCGGAAACCCAGAAACCAGAAGGCGCGCCTCGTATCCATATCCATTTATGGGAACGTAGCCGGGGTTAGCTGAGCCGGGTTGGTCATACGGGGCCTGAGCGCCCTCGTAGAAGCCCCGATCGGTAGTATCCTTAGCTATCCAATCCTGCGCCTGTAGGCCCTGCAGTACTACTTTGAGGCCTAGCCGATTCTTCCATACCGTGGCGTAGCGCAGCTGTAAATCGTAGAGAGGCTTAGGCCCCTGGTCTATATAGTTTAGCCCTAGGCGAGCTTGAACCGACAAGCCGGGATAGGCAAAAGGGGTCTTAAGCGTAGTCAGCATGGCGCCATTAAAAGCATTAGGACCATAGAGCGAAGAAGCTGGCCCGACCACTACCTCAGTATTTGCTACATCAATATCCGCTGGGCCTGTAAAGAGCCACACAGGTACGCTAAGGGCTACTGAAAGCCGCTCTACACCATCCACGCGCTGGATAAAACGTCCATTCTGGGTACTAGTGAAGCCGCGGGCATTTACTACAGGAAAGGTAAGGCTGGTATGTATAACTTCTACTCCAGGCAGAAAACTAGCCGTTTGTGCAGAAAAAAGGGCCGGACTCGTCTGAATAGAAAGGCGCGAGAGCGGGAGAATCTGAACAGGTGACTCTAAGAACCGTTCTTCTATACGTGAGGCGGCGATAACTACTTCTTGCGTAAGCACGGAGGTCTCACTGAGGCGGATAAGCTCAGGTTTGGCTGATTCGGCTTGGGGCCGTAGGGTAGCCTGCTGGGTCTGATAGCCTACATAGGAGACTTCTATGGTAACAGGGTCTTGGAGGGTGGTAGGAATGCGAAATTCCCCCTGGGCATCCGTAACGGCGCCAAGTACGGTGCCTGGAATGCGCACGTAGGCGCCTACCAGTGGTTCGTTTCGCTGGGCATCTACTACACGCCCTTTGAGCCACCGCACCTGCTCGGTAGAAGTAGTTGGAGGCGGGGTTTTAGCCCGTGGGGCCCGCCGTAGTAAAAGTTCCTGCGCCCAAACAAACCCCAGAATAAGTACCCCCCTAATCACCCACATGGGCCTCAAAATTAGACTCCTCGCCTTAAGTCCAGGCTAGACTACCCTACTGCATGCATACGAAAGCGCCCCAGTGGTAGGGGTGAGGATACTGCTGACGGAAGTGGCGTAGGGTGCGGTGTAGGATAGTGGTGGCATGTTTCCAGCGCCCAGGCAAGCGCCCAAGCCGCCTATAAAGCGCCGTCATAAGAGCCTGCGTAGCGGCATCTTCCACGGGCCATAGGGTGGCAATCACCTGCTGCGCTCCCGCCTCTAGGAACGCACGCTGAAGCCCATAAAGCCCCTCTCCCTTAACAATGCCCAAGGCGGTCTCACAGGCGGAAAGCACCACTAGGTGAGTACCTTGCAGAGCCAGGAGGGAAGCCTCTTCGGTCGTAAGATACCCATCTTCTCCGGGGCTTGGGGCTAGTAGAAGCCCTGCCTGCCCCTTTTCCCCAATCGGTATAAAGTAGCCATGCGTGGCTAGGTGAAGGATAGCGGGATGTTTGGCTTTTTTGACCACCTCTTCCGTAGCCGCAGGCCCAATCAGCGGCGTAACGCCTAGAAGGTTTGCAATGAGTCGGACCTCAGTCTCCGCCGCTGGCAAGGCGGGTACTTCGCCTAAGATTTCCTGCAAACGCCTATTTCTGCCTTCCCCTTTCGTGGCAAAAGCGGGATTGCCTAGAACCAGCGGTTTCGCAGAAGCGAGGCGAGGCTTCGGCCGAAGCAGGCGGCGAGTAGTAGCCACATACTGAACAAGATACTTATCGCCTACAAAGGCTCGCGCTCGGCTATCATAAAGGCAAGCCACATTCACCTTGTAGTACAGCCCATCGGGAGCGAAATAGAGCTTACGGAGGCGCTTAGGAAGGAGCTTTTCTATAGGTGCCCAAAGGAGTTCGTAGGGGCGTTCGGAGGGTGGACTGCCCAAGGTGCGGTAGAGCTCAAAAATTTGCTCAAGGGTAGTCTCCTGCTGAGGGGTAAGCCATCGTACCCAGCGTTTGAGGGCTTTTCGGCGCCCCTCGCGCACTAGCAGATAATGCACATAGGCTACCACCGTATCAAAGGGGATCCGAACTACTTCTATGGCCGCTTCTCCCGAGCGCAGAGGGGGAAAGAGCGGTTCTTTAGCCATATCAGGGAGAAACGAAGCCAAATCTGGCAGCTGGCGCAGCAGCGTGCTTTCAAGCCGCTCCACCTGTTCCCTAAGCGAGTCAGCCTCTTCGTAGCGCCCCTGAGTAAGAAGGAAAAAGCGGCTCTCATGGAGGGCTTTCCAGGTCTGATAGGCTTTTAGAAGCGTGGTATCACGACGGGTCTCTAGCAGATAGCGCATGCCTTCCGTGGAGGTAAGGAGAATACCCTTGAAACTACGAGCGGCCCGATAGCCCAGCTCTAATATGGCCGGCGGCAAAGTTTCCCGACGACTCAGCTGTGCCTGAAAGTGGAAAAAAATTTCTTCTAATACATTTTCCAAAAATTGCTGGCGGGCGTAGAGCGGTAAAGGAAGAAATTCTTTTCGCAGCCGTTCAAAGGCGCGGGTTAGGACTAAAGGCCAGAGGGAGTCGGCGCGGACGTGGGCCTCCTGCTTGCTATAAAGCACAGCCAAGTTGAAGTAGGCCTTATCTAAAAGCCAGTAGGGAGTAGGCGAGAGAGCCGAGAGGGTAGCACACAGGGAAGTAAGAAGGCTTTCTGCCTGGGCATAGGCTTTTATGTCGGTCAAAAATAGACTGAAATTTAGAAGGGTACTGAGATACTCGGGGTGCGTTTCGCCTAGAACGGTGCGGCGCTGGGCAAGGGTTTCTTCATAGAGCGCTTTAGCCTCGGTACTGGCGCCCTTTGCGTCATACAGTATGGCTAAGTTGTGTAGGGCGGTGAGATAGGCTAGGCTTTTTGCGCCCTGCGTAGCGAGGAAGTAGGCCGCACTCACTTTTAAAAGCGACTCGGCCTCGGCGTAGCGCTGCTGATGGCGGTAAAGCACCGCTAAGCCGCTGCGCACCTGATGGTAAAAGGGGCTCTAGGTATCGCCTTGTTGGAGAAGGAGAGCCAGAGCTTTCCGGTAATACTTCTCGGCTTCGCCGTAGCGGCCCTGCTGGTCAAGGATAATCGCCATATTGTAGTAGGCCGCTAGGCGAGAGGGTTGAGCGGGCCAAGTCGTTTCTATGGTCTGGATGAGTTGCTGGAATATCTCCTCAGCCCTAAGGAGCTCGCCCCGATGGAGATAGACAGCACCGAGCGTATTTAGAAGGTTGAGTTGGGTGGGCTTGGAAAGCGTGGGAAGGCTTAGGGCGGTTTGAAGGTACTTTTCTGCTAAAAGGTACTGGCCGCGTAAGAGACAGAGTTGGGCCTGGAGGGATAAGGATTGGGCGTATAGGTTCAAGTTGCCGTGTGCCTGGGTCAGGGTAAGGGCTTCTTCCAAGAGCATTTCAGCTGAAGCAAAGGCGCTTTGGGCAAGGCGCAGGCGGGCTAGGAAAAGCGTGGCATTCAGATAGCTTTCAGTCGTTCTGGAAAACCCTAAGGCCCGCACGGAGGTAAAAAGGCTCTCGGCTGTACTTAGCTGCTGACGGAGAAAGGCCGCAAAGCCGCGCAGTGTAAGGCAGCTGGCCAGGGCGGGGGTATCCAAGCGGCTAGAAGCTAACGACTCGGCCTGCGCTAGCCAGGGCGCAGCGGAACGGGGCTGATGCAGCGTAAGATAAGTGCGGGCTAAGCCTATCAGCGCCCTGAGCCGCGTGGAATCAGGCATTTCACTAGAGAAAGCTAAGGCCTGATAGGAGCTTAGGGCTTCGGGATACTGGCCAGCGTGAAAAAGAGAGTCGGCCAGTGCTAAGGGTGATTGCGCATAAAGCAGGGTAAATCCCAATAGGAAAAGGCACCGCTGCGGTGCCATGAAGTGGGCTGTGGAGGATTCGAACCTCCGACCTCTGCCCTGTCAAAGCAGCGCTCTAAACCAACTGAGCTAACAGCCCTTTAGTTACCGGATTGGTTTTCAAAAAGGGCGCGCAGCTGGGCGATCGCTTCCAGATCTCCCAGTTTCTGGCGCGCTACGGCGCGCGTGCGCGGCTCTACGGAAGGTTCAGCGGTACCTTCCCCTTTCTTGCGGCCTTTACGCGCTACCCGTGGGCCCGCCTGATGGGCTAGAATGATCGTTCGGTTTTGCTCATCCAGTTCTACGACCTTGAAGAGCCGACTTTCGCCTTCCTTAGGCATTTCGCCCGTAGCGCTGCGCAGATAATGCGTAGGACAGAAGCCCTCCACCCCGAAGGCCAGCTCTACCTGGGCCCCAGCCTCGGTGATGCGGGCTATTACGCCTTCATGGACCGACTCAGGCTCAAACACCGTGCGAATCATTTCCCATGGATCCTCGGAGAGCTGTTTATAACCGAGACGCAGCCGTTTCGTAGAAGGGTCTATCTCCAGTACAACGACCTCTATTTCTTGACCGCGCTGAAGGATTTCGGAAGGATGCCGCACGCGACGAATCCACGAAAGGTCACGCACATTAATAAAGCCCTCCACGCCCGGCTCCAGTTCTACAAAGGCGCCTAGAGCGGTATAGTTTTTGACGATACCTTTGTGCGTAGAGCCGACGGGATATTTCTCGGCCGCGTGGGTCCAAGGGTCTGGTGAAAGCTGCTTTACGCTGAGGGTAAGGTGGTGGCTGGCCGGGTCGAGTTCTATCACTTTAGCCTGGATTTTGCTGCCTACCTTGTAATTCTTCTGGATATCAGTAGGCATGGAGGACCAAGAGAGCTCAAATACGGGGATAAGTCCTTCTATACCTGGTATAATCTCTACCGTCAGGCCGTAGTCGGCAATCGCTATAATGGTGCCCTCTACCACTGCGCCGACTTTGAGCCATTCGGGTAAGACTTCCCAAGGGTTAGGGGTAAGCTGCTTGATGCCTAGGGTGACGCGGCGGGTCTCCGCGTCGTGATCTAATACGACCACGCGCACTTTGTCCCCGGGCTTGTACAGCTCCTCGGGGTGTGAAACGCGGCCCCAGGAAAGGTCCGTTACATGCACGAGACCGTCCATTACGCCCCCAAGGTCCACAAAAATGCCAAAAGACGCTACATTCTTCACGGTGCCTTCTAAGATTTGGCCACGCTCTAAGGCGTTGAGGATGCGCTCTTTCTGGCGGGCCAGCTCTTCTTCCAGAAGGGCCTTATGCGATACCACCACGTTGTACTGAGCGGGGTTTATTTTGACGACTTTGAAGCGCATGCGTTTGCCCAGCAGCTCATCATAGGAGTCGGAGGCGCGCAGGGGCTTGAGGTCCACCTGCGACCCCGGAAGAAAAGCCTCTATGCCGCTAATATCTACCACAAATCCCCCTTTCGTGCGCCGCCGAATCACGCCTTCAATCGGGGTATTGTTTTGCAGGGCTTCTTTGATAAGCTCCCACGTGCGCAGCGAGTGGGCCAAGCGCCGCGAGACCTTAAGGCCACTTTGCCGAGCCTCTAAATTTTCTACATAAACCTCTATTTCTTGGCCCACGGTGGGCGGTGGCTCATCGGGCCCCCATTCCGAGCGCGGGATGCGTCCCTCCGCCTTATGCCCTATAGAAACCAGTACCTCGTGCTCGTCTACGGCTATAATTTTCCCTTTGACTAAGGCATGCTGAATGCGTGGGGGTGAGTAGGCTTCGTATAGCTGCTTCAGTTCCGCTTCGGAAAGGTTCATGTGGCCGCAAAGATACACAAATCAAGGAAGATGCAGACGCTGGCCATAATAGCTTCCGCCCGATTCAGCCCGCAAAAAATAGGTGCCTGGCAGAACGGCTGGTAGCTCCAAGACCTTCTGCGCCCGCCAATAAGTACCAGGACGCGTAGGAGCCTCCCAAACCTTTTCACCTTGGGCATTATAAAGGCAAAAAGTTAATTGGCTGGGTAGCTCGCCCGGTAAGTACCACTTGAGCTTGTAGCTTCGGGGGCCAATAGGCTCTAAATAGAAAATAAGGCCACCGTTAGGCGCCGTCAGCCGGCTCCAGAGCGCGGGAGGCAAAGGCAAATCCTGCGCATAACAGGTCATACGCGCCACTACCTGCCCTTTGGCGTCTATAATTTGAAAGTTTGCCGAGTCGGAATAAAACTCGGCCAGGCCGAAGGCGGGACGAAAGGCCTTTGTGGTAAGACCTTGACCACCCCGATTGAAAATATCTATGCGTAGCTTTTTAGCTAACTTATAGCTTCTCTTATAAACTTCACCTATGCTTCCTGTCATAAGCTCAGGAAACCCGCCCATCGTTCCATCCTCCATCGTAGCTACATGGGTGTCACCGCTTATAATTACAACGCCGCGAATGCCATGCCGCCAGCACCAAGCTAAGAGCGAATCCTGATCAGCCGGGTAGCCGCCCCAACTATCAGCTATATAGCCCGCTATGAAGATAGCCGGCATTCTATAAAGGCCGCCAAGGTAACGAAACTCCTGATTAGGCAGGGTAAGGGCCTGCTCAATAAAGAGACGGAGATTGCGATTATAGGTTACGCCAGAGAGGATAATTTTCCATTTAGCCGTGCTACGGCGCAGCCCCTCTAAAAGCCAATCCCGCTGCTGGCTGCCCAAAAGCGTGATTTCGGGTTTCGGGCGAAAGTAATACCGACCTAGCTCCCCTAGCTCAAAGGCGCGCATAGTGCCTGTGCGGGCACTGCGCGTATCTAAAAAGAAAAACTCTACCTCGCCCCAACGAAAGCTCTGGAAGAGGGCCTCTTCGGGTGCAGCAAGCGGATAATGGGGGAAAAACTGCCGGTAGGCCTCCATAGCATGCTGGCGGTAGCGCGGATCAAAAGGATAATCTCCTACAGGGAGGCTCAGCGTGCGGTACTGGGCGCGATAATTTTTGCCTGTATTATCGGCCACATAGTCGTGGTCATCGTATAGGTAGGCCCATCCCGCTGTCCGCAGAAGAGGCTGGAGGTGAGGATCGTTATAGCGCGCCGCATAGAGCTGAACTAAATTTTCCCAGCGGTAGGGGAAAAATCGCGTGCCTGGGGGAAAGTTGGGTTCAGTGGTGTCGGGGTAGCCCCAGTCGCCTAAATGGATGATTAGGTGCGGTTGGACCTTGGCTATTTGCTGGTATATGCCTTTCTGGCGCTTGTTCTGACGCCCAAGCTGATTACACGAAATAAAGGCCACCCGTAGAGGCTGAAGCGGAGGCGTGTAGAAGGCTCCTTGCACCGAATCGCCCTGGGAGAGGCGTACGGTATAGGTGTAGCGTGTGGAGGGCCTGAGATTGGCCAGTTCTAAGCGGAGGGGGGGGCTGGGAGCGTAGTGGCGCTGAGGAGGCTCCGAACCCAGAGCCACTTCTGCTATGGTATCCCAAATAAAGAGACGGGCACTTTGCTCAGTAACGCCTCCCACTATTACTTGCGCCGCTACAAGCCCACCTACCCCCAGCCCCAGTAAGCGCACTTGTGGTGACGGGCGGAATCGAACCGCCGACCCCCAGATTTTCAGTCTGGTGCTCTACCTACTGAGCTACATCACCACCGCTAGCACAAATATACGGCAAAAAGCCCTACCTCACCCCAGCAGCGCGCCTAAGTGGGTTTCATCGGGCACCAGCACCTCGCGCGGCTTGCTCCCGCGGGCTGGCCCCACAATCCCAGCTTTCTCTAACTGCTCCATAAGCCGGCCGGCGCGGTTGTACCCTATGCCAAGCCGTCGCTGAAGGAGCGAGGTAGAACCCTGCTGCGTACGCACCACTAGACGCGCCGCCTCATAAAAGAGCGGATCGCGCTCGGTCAGTACCTCCTCTTCGCTTTCACCCTTATCTGGCGCAGGCGGCTCAGGTAAAACATAAGGTTCCGCAGGCGGCTGCTGCGCAATATATCCTATCACGCGCTCAATCTCCGCCGTGCTTACATACCCGCTCTGAAGCCGAAGGACCTCCGTACCCATAGCAAAAAGCATATCCCCCCGCCCGATAAGCCGTTCGGCCCCATCCATATCCAGTATCACGCGCGAGTCCACGCGTGAGGCTACCCGGAAAGAAATCCGCACCGGGAAGTTAGCCTTGATAAGGCCGGTAATGACATTTACAGAGGGGCGTTGGGTAGCCACAATAAGGTGGAGGCCGACCGCGCGAGCCAGCTGCGCTAGGCGGCAAATAGGCGCCTCCACCTCTTTCCCGGCTGTCATCATAAGATCCGCCAGCTCGTCTATTATCACAACGATATAGGGGAGGGGTTTATGCCCCTCAGGGGCTTTGCCTGCAAGGCAGCGCTGATTATACTCTACAAGGTTCCGCACCTGAAGCTCTCGCAGAAGCTCGTACCGCATCTCCATTTCTAAAACTAAGCTCTGCAGCGCCGGTAGGGCAAACCGTACATCCGTAATAATAGGCTCTGGCAAACCGGGTATCTCGGCCAGGTAATGCCCCTCTAGACCTTGATAGACGCTCATCTCTACCTTTTTGGGGTCAATCAACACGAGGCGCACTTCGGCAGGGGTGCAGCGGAAAAGTAAAGCTAAGATCATGCAGTTTAGGGCTACGGATTTTCCTTGGCCCGTGGCGCCGGCTATAAGGAGGTGAGGCATTTGCGTAAGGTCGCGCACGAAAGCCTCCCCGGTGATCGTTTTGCCCAGCGCTAAAGGCAATCGCGCCGCGCTCTGCTGATAGGCCGGAGCCGCTAAAAGCTCAGCCAAAGCCACTACTTGTGGATTGGCATGGGGCACTTCAATCCCAATCGTACCCTTGCCCGGTATAGGCGCAATAATCCGAATTCCTAAGGCCGCTAGGCTGAGCGCAATATCCTCCTCTAGGCTTTTGATTTTGCTGATTCGTATGCCAGGAGCGGGTACTACTTCGTAAAGCGTTACGGTAGGCCCTACGGTGGCCGAGATGCGACTAAGCGGAATTCCATGCTCTTGGAGCGTGCGTACAATCTGTTCCTTATAGGCTTCTAGTTCGGCTGGTGTGATAGGCGGTGGCTGTGCCGTGGTAGGTCCAGTCAGGAGATCTAAAGGTGGAAGCGCCGCTTTCTCGCCCCAGAGAGGTTTGGGGGGCGGAGAAGAAGGTTCGGCAAACGGAGGCATAGGCACTAGCTTTAGGGGCAGCTTGGGGGAGGCAGACTCAACAGAGGGGGGCATTGCGGCTGCTTCCTCCATTTCTATCCGTTCTATATGAAAGCCTTCCGAGGCTGAGGCGGCTTCTGGCGAAGGAGAAGGTAGGGAAATTTCTAAAGAAGGAGCGGCGGCAGCGGTGGCTGAGGGGGCTTTGGGGCTATCGGAGCTAGAGGCTGAGGTCGTGGCAGAGATACCCTCAGCGGCACATACAGGAGGCGACTCCTGAATAACTTCATAATACCAGCTTTCCTCGGCAGGTGCTGGTGGGGAGGTGGGGGCAGGGATTTCAGAAGGTGGAGACGCAGCCGCCCAAGGTTTATAGGCGCTCCATAGGCGATAAAGCGCTAAGCCGACTAGCAGACCCCAAGTAAGCCCGACTCCTACGGGGCCTATGTATAGACTTAGCCAGGCCGTCAGACCGGCTCCGACGCTGCCGCACCAGATAAGGTCTTCCACCCAGCCCATTCGCACCAGCCAGCCGCCGAAAGTAGAGAGGGCATAAAGGGCCGCTATGCCCCAGCCGAGTACCTTTACCCGGATGGGCTTCCCTTGAACCCAAGCCAAAGCCGCATAAATCAGTGCGATGGGAAAAAGAATACCTATCCATCCAAACCCCCTATACACTAAAAGATGTGCTATTTTGGCCCCTAGCCAGCCAGTGGGATTGTTTAGGGGCGTGGGGGATGGTGCGCCCTCTATCGCTGGCAGATCTAGCGGGTAGCTAACAAAATAGGCCAGTACCGCTACGAGTAAATACACCCCTGTAAAGCCTACCCCCGCACTCAAAAGAAGACGCTTTCGGGAAAGCGGAGGCGCCGCCATGGAGCGAAGATACCTATTCCATGTGGAGGAAAGGGGGCGCTTCGGAGGTATTGAGGAGTAGGCTTTTGGGTAAGAGGCCTTTCTGAAGCACCGCTAGCCCCTGGCGCCAGTAATCCAGTTCATCTACGCTATGCGCATCGGTAGTGAGGACGATTCGCACGCCTTTTTCGGCCGCCCGGCGCACCCATACCCAATCTATTTCCATGCGGTAGGGATTGGCGTTGAATTCTATGGCTATGCCCTTCTGGGCGCAGAGGTCCAATATGTAGGCTTCATCTAAGGGGTAGCCGGGCCTATTGCGCAGGAGGCGGCCTGTCCAATGCCCTAGCACGCGCACGTAGGGGTTGTCCAGCGCTCGGGCTAGCCGAGCTGTGGCTTCCTCCCGCGTCATTGTGAGCTTCTCGTGCACCGAAGCTACGATGTAATCCAGTTTGGGCCATACATCGGGTCCATAATCCAGCGTGCCATCTGGCAGAATGTCTGCCTCTACGCCACAAAGGAGGTAAAAGGTGCCTTGGAAGCTGGCGTTGAGGTGCGCGAGGTAGGCTATCTGCTCGTTTAGGCGCTCGGGTGGAAGGCCTTTGGCATAGTAGGCCCTTTGGCTGTGGTCGGCAATGCCGAGCCACTTCCAGCCGTACTGGCGCGCCTTTTCAGCCAGAGCTTCAGGGGTAGCGCTACCATCAGAAAAAGTGGTATGTACATGTAGGCTGCCCCGAATGTCGCTGGGCTCTATGGGTTCGGGCAAGCGTCCTTCGGCCGCAAGCTCCAGGATATCGGCCCAGTCGCGCCAGGCGGGGAGTATGCGGGGTAGGCCGAGCTGGGCAAAAATTGCCTCCTCCGACGTGAGGGTGCTAAGTGTAGCTAGGTGGGGGGCGAGGGCGTTCCAGAAAGCTTCGGGACCTGTATAGAAGAGCAGGGCCTCACCCCAGCGTTCAGGTGAGACGGCATAGAGCGTTACGGGCAGAGTGGGGTGGTGCCAGGCGCCTTCGTGGGCCTGCCAGCCAAGCCGGCTCAAGACTTCCGCCTGACTGAGCTCCACTATCCCTTCCACGCGACGCACTAAGGGTAAGGCCCGTCGCAGTTCGCCTACGGCGGCTATGCGGATTTTCTGTTGGGTTAGCGTTTCGGTAGCTTTTTCCCATACCTTGCAGGCCTCGTAGTACAGCAGGAGGTCCCGCTGGCTCTGATACCAAGCGACGGCCGCCTCTAAGCGGCTAATCAAAGCTGGGGTCCAGCCCTTGAGCTTGGCGAGGGTACCCCGGCGCAGCGCCTGGGCAAGCCCATCTACCGAAGTAATCCGGGCTTCCTTCCAAAGCTGCTTAATCCGCTTGGGCCCTAGGCCGGGTAGGCGCCGTAGTTCCAGAAGGCTTTCGGGTACTTCCTGCCGCAGCGCTTCCAGTACGCCGCTCGTGCCTTCTAAATAGAGCTCTAAGGCCAGTCGTCGCAGCCCCTCGCCTATGCCGGGCCTGTTTTGTAGCGCGCGGGCTAGCGCTGCATCGGAGGTCCAACTTTCCTCGGGCAGGGCCGTCAGTATCTCTCGCAGACGCTGATAGGCCCGCACCCGAAAAGGCGCATCCGCCACCAGCTCCAAACGCTCAATAAGCTCATCCAGCCGCTCTAGCACGAGCTCTCGGCCCATCCTCCTCAAAGAAAGCCCTTTTAGCCCATAGAAGCTCGCCTCCTAAACGCAGCCATACAAGGAGACAGGAGAAGGGCTTGAGGTAGTAGGGCTTAACAAAGCTTTCACGTAGGACCTTAGGAAAGAGGTCGGTAGGGGAGAGGGAGGCAAAGACAAAAACCCCAATCAAAAGCGCTGTATCTAAGCTAGCGCGTGGCCGGCCGAAATACCACAAGCTCACCCCCACGACGGCGATCACGTACGTAGGCGATTCAGCCTTGTGGTTGAAGAGGACGCTCCAGAGAAGGAAATACGCCAGGAAAAGGCAGCGGAAGGCCCGAGTGGCATAGAGCTGCCAGCGTAAAAGGGGAAGCAGAAGCGCTAGGCTGCCTATTAGGGTGAGGTGGGATTTAGGGAGAATTTCCCCGAACCAGCTATAAAGCCAGCCAGCGACCGAAAGGCCTATTGATTCGGCATAATCCTGAGCCAGGAGGCGCCCCCAGCTTGCATACAAGGCGCCTAACTGCGCTGGGGACACTACGCCTAAGGGCAAAATCCCCAATAAAGCCCCCCAAAACAGCCCATACAGCGCTATCCTCAAGCGCGCAGGGTAGAAAAGCCCTACTAGGTAGCCGCCTAAGCCAAAGAGTTTTATATACCCTGTCAGAGCTATTGGGAAACTGCCCCAGAAAAACTGACCGCGCTCATAGGCGCCAAAACCAAGAAGAAGTAGGCCCGCTATAAGGGCATTACTTTGGGCATTTTGGAGTGCCGTAAGCAGTTCTAAGGCGCTAAAAAGGAGAATCGCGGTCTGTAAGGACGGAGCTAAGGGCAGGTAGCGCACACCCCAGAAAAGGACGAGGGCATTTAGCAGGTTCCATCCCACTAGCCCAAGCCAATCGGGAAGATAGGCTAAGGGGGCCATTAGCAGGGGAAAAGTAGGGCTGTACTTGAAAAGGTCCCAGTGCTCAGCCGGATAAGGCCTATACAAGTCCTGACCAGCGCAGAGGTGGAAGTACGCCTGTCGGAAGATGAGGAAGTTATTGTAGTGGGTGTAGGAGGAGTTAGGCTTAGGCCCGAGCCAATAGGCTTGAAGACTAGCCCCCACGGCTAAGAGTGCGTAAAGAAGCCCCCCATAGCGCCCACCCATCTGAAGTAAGGCAGCTTTTAGCTTAGCCCAGTGGGGAGGGGGCATCAGCGTTCGTATGAGCTGACCCAGCGGTGCCCCACTATGCGGGCTTCTCGGTCCGTGAAACCTTTATAGACGGCCAAGATAGCATAGGCATTTTCGGCTTCAAAGTAGCTACCTTCTATGGGCTCGGCGTTGAAGGCCCTTTGGCTTTCGTCCCACAGCGCATACAGGTAGTCATACACGCCTTGCTTTAGCGGAATCCGCACCCTATACTCGCCTTGCAGCGCATCATACTTAAGTTGGAAGCGTGGGTCTGGGCTCCACCCCATAAAGCTCCCTACGACATAGAGGGGTTTTTCGTAGGGCACGCTGGCTTCTAGCCGAAATTCTACCCAGAAGTAATCGGCCTGCTGGGCGCTTAGCGCGTCGCGTCCCAGCCACTGGCGCGCCGTATCCAGGCCTCCATCCTGAAGCTGGATGAAGAAGCGCCCGTTGAGGTCTATCTGGCGCGTATAGGCTAGGCCAGCGCGGGGACGCTCCGCCATCAAGCGCACCACGATCCCGCTATCACTCCATAGCGTACGCTCTACTTGAAAGCTGCGTCGGCGCGTCACCGAACGGATATCTAAGAGCCGAAACTCCACCCCAGCTGGTAGGTCTAAGCCAGGCTGGAAACGGTACTCCAAACGATCGCTATGGACGAAAGTAGGCTTGAGGCCGCGGCGCGCATTGTCCCAACGCCCATTCTGTAAAATCATACAGCTAAACTCCTGATAGGCTTGTAAGGATTGAAGACCAGCCGGGTATATAGAGAAGGCCAAGCTCTGAAGCTGCTGGCGGGCTCCCGTTACCACCTGCGCGTCAGGATCGAGGGTAATTCGGACGAGATTCTCTACTACATAAAAGCGACGGCGCAGGGCTAAAATAGTCCCCCCTTCATCGGCATATACCTCTAAGACGTACAGGCCGCTGCGTAGGAAGCGATTGCGCAGAAGGTAGCGGTAATGTACATAGGCCACGCGCGTGCCTATTGCCGGGAGAACCTCCGTGATGCGTTCCGTAAGGGGACCATTCCAATACTCAGTAAGGGGTAGGGGGGAGGGCTGCCAATCCGGGCTACAAAGCTGCACCCGAACCCAAAAATCCCGCGGCGCCCCCTCGCCCAGCCAATCAAACTCCAGCGAGAGAAAATTCTCCTCCCGAAGTCCCAGGAAGGGAAAGCTCAGCGTGTTTTCGCCCCGATAGAATTGCACCGTGTAGATAAGCCGGTCAGCGATAGTGTCGGTAAGTACGAGATTCAGAAGAAGGCTAACGAGCATCAGGTTGCCGCATGGATGGGCGTAGCTTGGGGGAGAAGGGCCTCTAAAAGCCGACGGTCGCTGCGCAAATGGGGAAACTTATTTTGCCCACCTAAGCGGCCCTCTTTTTCCATCCAGCTATAGCCGGCGCCAATTGGGAGGACATACACGCGCGGCGCGCCTAAGATTTCCCCCCGGCGTAGGTCCTCGTAGTAGGGGTTGAGCTGGCGCAGCGTGCGGTCTAGTATCTCTATGAAGGCCCCCCAATCCTTTGGTGGCGTTTGCACTTCTAAAAGCCACTCGTGGCAGGGCTGTCCAGGCCCTAAGTAAGGGCCTACGGTATATTCTTGTACGGCGGCGCCTGTGGCTTGGAGGGCCGCCTGCAGCGCCGCCTCCACCTCCGCTTCAATCACATGTTCTCCAAAGGCGCTGAGGTGATTCTTCACGCGCCCTACTACCTGCACGCGGTAGGGCCGAAGGGAAGTGAAGCGCACCACATCGCCTAAGTCATAGGCCCACAGGCCCGCGTTGGTAGAGATAATCATGGCGTAGGACTTCCCCACTTCTACTTCCCACAGCGGGAGACGGGGGGGATTGGGTAGAAGGGCCTTTTCCAGCGGCACAAACTCGTAGAATATCCCATTATCGGTGAGGAGCCTGAGCCCCTCCTCGCGGTCGGGAGTATCCTGAAAGGCGAAAAAGCCTTCGGAAGCTGGGAAGGTCTCTAAAAAATCCACCCCAGGCATAAGGTCCTGAAGTCGCTTCTCGTAGAGGCGAAAGTCCACCCCCCCATGCACATATACCTGGAGGTTGGGCCATAGGGCTTTGACCGGCTGGCCGAAAAGCTGCTCAGCCCGCTGAAGCATCTGCTCAATCCAAGGCGGAATCCCGGAAAGTAGGCCTAGGTCCTGGCGACGGGCTTCCTGCAAGACCGCCTCTACCTTTTTCGGCCAGTCTTCCAGGCAATTGACGGACCAGCTGGGTAAGCGGTTCCGCAGAAGGTAGCCTGGCACCCAGTGATGGACGATACCCGAGAGGCGCCCATACCGAATTCCCGCCGGATTCTGCTCTAAGGCAGGACTGCCTGAAAGGAAAAGCCACTTGCGCGTAACAAAGCGACTATCCTTACGCCGAGCTAAGTATAAAAGGAGTACATCTCTGGCCCCGCGAATATGATGGGGTATGCTTTCGGCGGTGAGGGGAAGGTACTTGGCGCCAGCCGTAGTACCAGAGGTTTTGGCAAAGTAGCGCGGCACGCCTGGCCAGGTAACATCGGGCTCCCCCGCCCAGCTGCGAACCAGGTACTTTTCCCAAAGCTGCTCGTATGTGTAGAGAGGTACGGCCTGCCGAAACTCCTCGTAATTATGGACCTCGTTTAGGTGGTGGGCGCGCCCAAAGGCTGTTTTACTTCCGCGCCGCAGGAGGTAACCGAGAACGGCTCGCTGGTGAGCGATCTCTTGGCCTACGAAGCGCTCATATGCCCGTTGGCGCCAGAGGGCCCAGAGCCATCCAATAGCCACCTTCATCGCTTAGGGGTAAGGATAATTAGTCGCTCGGTGGGGCGCTTGACCCAATAGTGCTGGCGCGCATACCACTCTTGAAGGTAGGTATCCCGTTCTAAAGCTGCCTCTTCTTGGCGCAGCTGACGAATGGCCTGTTCGTAGAAGCTAAGCTGGGCTTCCATAGCGGCCAGCCGGCGGGCGAGCCGCCACTGCTGCCACCAGCTGTAATTATCCAGAAAGCCTATCCATACTGCACCTAAAAGCGTGATCCAGAGGTAAGGGCTTCGTCCATAGCGTAACCACCGCCTAAAGCCCATAGCGCGCAAAGATGCCCAAATCCTCCTCTATTCGGAGCAGCTGGTTATACTTCGCCGTGCGGTCTGTACGGGCCAAAGCGCCTGTCTTGATCTGGTTGGCGTTTGTGGCTACCGCCAAATCGGCGATAAACGTGTCTTCGGTCTCCCCGCTGCGGTGGCTAATGATGTAGCGGTAGCCGGCCCGCTGGGCTAGGGCGATCACCTCCAGCGTTTCGGTAAGCGTGCCGACCTGGTTCGGCTTTACGAGGATGGCGTTGGCGAGGCCTTTCTGCACCCCCGTCTGAAACCGAAGGGGATGGGTAACGAAAAGATCATCGCCTACGAGTTGCACTCGGTGGCCTAAGCGGCGGGTAAGTTCCTGCCAGCCCTCCCAGTCTTCTTCCGCCAGCGGATCTTCTAAGGAAAAAAGGGGGTACTGGCGGCTCCAGCTTTCCCACCAGTCAATCATTTGGCTAGTGGAAAGCCTTTCCTGCGTGGATTTGAAGCGCTGGTAGGTATGCGTAGCGGGGTCGTACCATTCGGTAGCCGCCACATCTAGGGCCAGGGCGATTTGCGTCCCAGGCTGGAAGCCCGCTTGCGTTATGGCTTCCAGGAGGAGGTCTAAGGCTTCGGTATTGTCCCGGAGGGCTGGGGCGAAGCCGCCCTCATCCCCCACATTCATGGAGAGGCCGCGTGCTTTGAGGCAGGCTTTGAGGGCAGCGGAGACGGCGGCGGCCCATTCCAGCGCTTCTCGGAAAGTAGAAGCTCCTAAAGGTACAATCATAAACTCCTGAATATCCAGCGGATTGTCGGCATGTTTGCCGCCATTGAGGATATTCAGGAGTGGTACAGGGAGGCGGTAGGCCTGGAGGCCACCCAAATAGCGATAAAGAGGCAGGCCAACCCTTTGGGCCGCCGCGCGCGCCACGGCTAACGAAACGGCTAAAATTGCGTTAGCTCCCAGGCGGGCCTTATTAGGTGTGCCATCCAGCTCAATCAGCCGCTGGTCAATCCCACGCTGGTCTAAAGCATCCCAATGAAGAAGAGCTGGCTTTATGTGTGCCGCAATCTGCTGGAGGGCTTTTCGGACGCCTTTGCCAGCGAAGCGCGGTGCCTCGGCATCCCGCAATTCTACGGCTTCATGGCTGCCGCGTGAGGCGCCGGCAGGCACCGCCGCCCGGCCCACCTCCCCTGTAGCTAAATGCACCTCAGCCTCTACCGTAGGCGTTCCCCGCGAATCTAAAATCTCCCGCGCCCGAATATCTACAATCTTTCCCACAACCACAAACCTAAAAAATCCAGCCGGGAAACGCGTAGCTTTGCAGGGCATGAGTTATGTGGAGCGCACTTTGGGCCTTATCAAGCCTGATGCTATAGCGGCGGGACATGTGGGGAAAATTCTGGATAGGATTATTCAGGCGGGCTTTCGGATTGTGGCGCTGCGTATGGTGTATCTCACGCGAGCTCAGGCCGAGGCTTTTTACGCCGTCCATCGCAGCCGGCCTTTCTTTGAAGACCTTGTTCAGTTTATGACCTCGGGCCCTGTGATTGCCTTTGTTTTAGAAAAGGAGAATGCGGTACTGCATTACCGGGCGCTCATGGGCGCTACCGACCCAGCGCAGGCGGCGCCTGGCACCTTGCGCGCGCTTTTTGGGCAAAGCGTGGAACGGAATGCGGTCCATGGCTCCGACAGTCCTGAAAACGCCCGCCGCGAAATAGCCTTCTTCTTCTCCGAGTCAGAGTTAGTAGCAGCCCAGGCTCTAACCCCCCTCTCGGCATGAATTGCTTTGAGCGGATTGCCGCGCTGGGGCATCAGCAGGTGGTTTTTTGCCATGATGCAGCCGTTGGGTTGCGTTCTATTATTGCTATTCACGATACTACGCTAGGCCCTGCCTTAGGAGGGGTGCGTTTTTGGCCCTATGCCTCGGAAGCCGAAGCCTTAGAGGATGTCCTACGGCTGGCGCGCGGAATGACCTACAAAGCCGCCATCAGCGGCCTCAATCTGGGCGGAGGAAAAGCCGTAATTATCGGAGATCCTCTACGGACTAAGTCTGAAGCCCTTCTGCGGCGCTTTGGCCAATTCGTAAATAGCCTCAATGGGCTATACATCACGGCCGAAGACATGGGCGTCTCCGTAAAGGACATGGAGTACGTGCGTATGGAGACCCCTTATGTTACGGGGTTGCCCGAGGAGATGGGCGGCAGCGGCGATCCCTCACCCGTAACCGCTTACGGCGTGTACCTAGCCATGAAGGCCTCCTGGAAAAAGCTCACCGGCACGGAGTCCCTCCAAGGCCTCAAAATACTTGTCCAAGGCTTAGGCAAGGTAGGCTGGGCCTTAGTGGAGCTGCTGCATAAGGAAGGGGCTGTGCTATATGCGACCGACCTCTCCGCCCGCCAACTGGAAGAAGCGCAACGCAAATTCGGCGTACAACCAGTTTCCCCTGAAAATTGGTATGCCATTCCCGTGGATATTTTTTCCCCTTGTGCGCGCGGGGGTATCCTAAATCCGCACACTATTTCAGCCCTCCAGTGCGCCGTAATAGCCGGCTCGGCTAATAATCAGCTGGAAGAGGAGGAGCGCGACAGCCTTCTTCTGGTCCAGAAGGGGATTTTGTATGCGCCGGATTTTCTTATCAATGCGGGCGGTCTTATTAATGTCTATACGGAGCTGGAGGGGTATAGCCGCAAGCGGGCTTTGGCCCGTACGGCCTACATCTACGAGGCTACGCTAAAAGTTTTTGCGGTGGCGGAGCAGCGGGGCCTAACGCCCCACCAGGCGGCCATGCAGCTAGCGGAAGAGCGCATTCAGACCATGGCGGCCCTGCGTACGCGACCTGTTTCAGGATTTCCTTGTAAATTTTCTTCTACTTCTAGCCTATGTCTGAATTCCGAGCTGTAGAAGGCGAAACCCCCATGGGCGAAGGGGGAGCTCCTCTGATTGTGCCGCGGCATCGCATCCGCGCACGCGTAATGCAGGCTATTTACGCCTATTTGGTGAGTGAGTCCCCGCCGGAAGAGGTATTTGCCCACCTTTTAGAGGAAATGTATGCGGCCGCTCAGGTAGAGGCCCCGCATAATGCTACCTTTCTCAAAGAGCTTTTCTTTGGTGTAACGCGCGAGCTGCCTAAGTTACGTCAGCTTATTGAGGACCACCTACGGGGCTGGACCTGGGACCGGCTTTTCTTAGTGGATAAATGCATTCTGCTCTGTGGGACCTACGAGCTTACGCATTTTCCGGACATTCCCCTGCGTGTGACACTGAATGAGTGGATAGAGATTGCAAAGGCTTATGGCACGCCGCGCAGTCCGGGTTTTGTAAATGGGCTTTTGGATGCGATTCGGCGTACGCTGGCGGCTGACCCTACGAGCGTCGTTAGCCAGAAGGTGCTTTAGTCGTATTTTTGCCTAAAGGCGAGATAGCTCAGCTGGTCAGAGCGCAGGATTCATAACCCTGAGGTCGCGGGTTCGAGTCCCGCTCTCGCCACGCGGGGCGTAGCGCAGCTGGTAGCGCGCAGCGTTCGGGACGCTGAGGTCGCTGGTTCGAGTCCAGTCGCCCCGACAGCCGTGCATGGGCTGTACCTCCCGGACTTTTTTGGGACAGGAAAAGTGTATCTAAGGGGGACAGCCTATCATCAGGCGATTCGCGTGCAGCGCCATAGGGTAGGGGAAAGGCTCTGGATCACTAATGGCAAAGGTCTTATAGGGCAAGCCCTGGTTACGGCCATCCGCCCCGCGGAAGCCGAGTGTGAGGTAGAAGAAGTACTGGAGCGTCCCGGCGAACCACCGGCCCCCATAGCTTTAGTAGCTGCCGTGCTTAAGCAGCCGATGCGCATGGAATGGCTAGTAGAAAAAGCCGTGGAGTTGGGGGCTACGGCGCTTTACTTCCTTCCTATGGCGCGCAGCCTCCGCCGAGGGGTCAATAAAGCGCGCCTTGTGCGCGTAGCCATAGCCGCTCTGACCCAAAACCTACGCAGCTGGCTCCCGCAGATAGAGGTTTCGGAAAACTGGGAGTCTGTGCCTTGGGAAAGCTACTCGCAACGGCTTATGGGCGAAATTGGCGCCACCTCTACCCTGCGCACGATGCTGGCCCCTACGCCTCAACCTACCTTATGGGTAGTAGGCCCCGAAGGCGACTTCACCGCCGACGAGCTAGCTTACCTACGCCAAAAGAAGGTGCAAGGAGTTAGCCTGGGCCGCTTACGGCTGCGCGCCGAAACCGCCGCCCTTGCCTTCCTGAGCCACCTCAAAACCATTTGGGAATACTAATTCCCCTATTTTTGTACAACTTATTTGGGTATGGAAGCGGTATCTCCTTCGGCCACGAGCTGGCTGCACACGTCCGTAGGACGCAAGGTCGTCATGGCAGCTACGGGCATCTTCCTAATGAGCTTTTTAGTGGTACATCTGGCGGGCAATCTGCTCCTGCTGCGCAGCGATGGCGGCGCAGCCTTCAACGCCTACGCCGAATTTATGAGCACTAACCCCCTCATTCGCGTACTGGAAATTCTCCTCTTCTTAGGCTTTGTCCTGCATATTTACCAAGGGCTCTACTTTATCTTTCGGGAACGGGCGGCTCGGCCTATCCGCTATAGCCTCAATCGCGCCGAGGCCAATACGAATATTTTCTCCCGTACGATGCGCCTTAGCGCCATTGTAGTGCTGGTTTTTCTCATAGTGCATTTGCGGCATTTCTTTGTGGAGCATAGGCTTTTGGGCTCGCCTTATACCATGTACGAGCTCTGCGTAGCGGCTTTTGAAAATCCCTACTATAGCGCCTTTTATGTGCTGAGCATGGTGTTTCTGGCCTTTCATTTAGCGCATGGCTTTTACAGTAGCTTTCAGACTTTAGGGCTTATTCTAAATAGGCGGATTGAACGGGCGGTTCGGTGGGCGGGCGCAGCCTTTGCCTTTGTCATTCCCCTTGGTTTTGCAATCATCCCGCTTTACTTTCTGTTGCGTACTCTATAAATTGGCCTACCTATGGCGGAGACGCTGACCATACCAGCACCTGTTCGGACGGCGGACCTAAGCTGGCGGGAAGGTGAGCCCATCCTAAATAACCGCTGTCCATCGGGTGATTTGGAGAAGCGCTGGACGCGTCATAAAGATAGCCTGCGTCTAGTAGCGCCGCATAATAAGCGAAAGCTGGAGATAGTCGTAGTAGGGGCTGGGCTGGCCGGGGCTTCTGCCGCGGCTACCTTAGGCGAGCTTGGCTATCGCGTGAAGGTATTTGTGTATCACAATTCCCCGCGTCGGGCCCATAGCATCGCCGCCCAGGGCGGTATCAATGCCGCTAAAAACTACCGTAACGATGGCGATAGCATCTGGCGCCTCTTTTATGATACCATTAAGGGCGGCGACTTTCGGGCACGTGAGTCCAACGTCTATCGGCTTGCGGAGGTTAGCGTCCAGATTATAGACCACTGTGTGGCCCAGGGCGTGCCTTTTGCGCGTGAATACGGTGGCTATCTGGATACGCGCTCGTTTGGGGGGGCGCAGCTCATGCGTACCTTCTATGCGCGTGGCCAGACGGGTCAGCAGCTCCTCTTAGGGGCTTACGCCGCCTTACAAAGGCAAGTAGAGCTAGGCAATGCCCAAGTCTTCTACAATCACGAGGTGCTGGATATAGTCGTAGAAGATGGACGGGCTCGGGGCATTATTGTACGCAATCTGATTACAGGCGAGCTCCATCGCGTAGCCGCTCATGCCGTCGTCTTAGCCACGGGGGGCTATGGTAACGCCTACTACCTCTCCACTAACGCCAAAATGTCTAATGCTACGGCTATCTGGCGGGCCTATAAGCGCGGCGCTTACTTTGGTAATCCCAGCTTCGTCCAAATCCACCCTACCTGCATTCCCCAATCAGGCGAGTATCAGTCCAAGCTCACCCTTATGAGCGAAAGCCTGCGTAACGATGGGCGCGTCTGGGTGCCGCGCACGCCAGGCGATAAGCGCCACCCCAATGATATCCCCGAGTCCGAACGCTGGTACTACTTAGAGGAGTGGTATCCCTCTTACGGCAACCTCGTGCCGCGCGACATCGCCTCCCGAGCGGCTAAAAAAGTCTGCGACATGGGGTATGGCGTAGGCCCTACTGGCCGGGCCGTTTATCTGGACTTCTCCGACGCTATCCGCCGCCTAGGCCGTGAGGTAATCTACCAGCGTTACGGCAATCTCTTTGAGATGTATGAAGAAATCACCGGTGAAAGTCCCTGGGAAACGCCCATGCGCATCTATCCGGCGGTCCACTACACCATGGGCGGTTTATGGGTGGATTATAACCTCATGACGAATATAGAGGGGCTGTATGCCATCGGTGAGGCGAATTTCTCCGATCATGGGGCCAATCGGCTGGGCGCCAGTGCGCTCATGCAAGGCTTAGCTGATGGCTACTTTATCTTGCCCTATACAATTGGGGATTACTTAGCTACGCAGCTCTTTGTCAAGCTGTCTACGGACACCTCCGCCTTCGCCCAAGCGGAGAAAGAGACCCGGGCCCGTATCACGAAACTTCTGGATATCCAAGGTAAGTACACCGTAGATGAATTTCACCGCAATCTGGGTAAAATACTGTGGGACTACTGCGGTCTAGCGCGCAACGCCTCCGGCCTACGGCAGGCCTATGAGCAAATACGAGTCCTGCGTGAGCGCTTCTGGAAAGAGGTAAAGGTACCTGGGACGGGCGCCGAATTCAATCAGGTCTTAGAAAAGGCTCTACGGGTAGCCGACTTCTTGGAACTGGGCGAACTTATGATAATAGACGCCTACCATCGGGAAGAGTCCTGTGGCTGCCACCTGCGGGAGGAGTACCAGACTGAGGAAGGCGAGCCCCTGCGCAACGATAAGGACTACGCCTACGTCGCCGCATGGGAATGGCGCGGGGAAAATGAGCCGCCCGCCCTTCACAAAGAACCCCTCACCTTTGAATTTGTAAAACCTACTATCCGAAGCTACAAATAAGCTCAGCCTATGCGCTTTACCCTGCGAATTTGGCGGCAAAAGAATGCCCAGGCCCCTGGACACTTTGAAACCTATGAAGTGGATGGCATTTCCCCAGATGCTTCCTTCCTGGAAATGCTGGATGTGCTCAATGAGCGCCTAATCAAAGAGGGGAAAGACCCCGTGGCGTTTGACCATGACTGTCGTGAGGGCATCTGCGGTTCATGCGGCCTTTTCATTAATGGCCGTGCGCATGGTCCCCTCCCTAATATCACCACCTGTCGCCTTTACATGCGCCATTTTGAAGATGGCTCCACTATCACGGTAGAACCCTTTCGCGCTAAGCCCTTCCCGGTTATAAAAGATTTAGTGGTAGATCGCTCAGCTCTGGACCGCATCATTCAGAAAGGTGGGTATATCTCGGTAAATGCAGGTAGTGCGCCCGATGCCAATGCCATCCCTATCCCTAAGCCGGTGGCGGACCGTGCTTTTGACTATGCCACCTGCATCGGCTGCGGTGCCTGTGTAGCGGCGTGTAAGAATGCCTCAGCTATGCTCTTCACGGCGGCTAAAGTGGCGCATTTAGCCCTTCTGCCACAGGGGCAGCCCGAGCGACGCCAGCGCGTCCGCCGAATGGTCCAGCAAATGGACGCCGAAGGCTTCGGCCACTGTAGTAATACGGGCGCCTGTGCTGTAGAGTGCCCAGCTAAAATCCCCCTCACAGCCATCGCTCAGCTCCAACGGGAATTTATACGCGCACATCTGACCCCCGATCCTTACCTGCGCTGAGTCCCTCCTTGCGCTTGTAGCTAAAAAATTGTATTTTGTTTTCTATGCGGTACATTCTTTTTCATGCGCCGTTGCCGCCCGATAGCCGGGCCAAGAACTTCAATCGGCTCCTCTCGGTCTTCTTAGAACTTCTCATGAAGACGGGCGGTAATGTGCATGAAGCTTTGCGCTGGCTGGCTTACTTTGATAAGCGGCATGGGCTTACGGACTCTTCCTATACGATGGGCGACTTCCTGCGCGACCTTCGGGAAAAAGGCTACATAACGGACAGCCCCTCGGCGCAGGGTACCATCCTCACCCCTTCCATAAAGGCGCAGGCGGAGATTCGTCAGCGCAGCTTGGAGGAGATTTTTTCCTCGCTTCGTTCGGGCGCGCAGGGGGATCACCCCCTGCCTAAGCCAGGCCCTGGCGATGATCTCAGCTTTGAGACGCGCCCTTACGAATTTGGCGACCGCTTAGAAAATCTCCACCTTACGGAAACCCTCAATAACGCCTACCTGCACCATGGCATAGAAGACTTCTCTTTAGAGCCGCAGGATATTGCGATTATCCAGACGGAGCAAAAGACCCGAACGGCCACCTTTGTACTCATAGATGCCTCGCACTCCATGGTCCTGTATGGGGAGGATCGGATTACGCCCGCTAAGAAGGTAGCGATGGCCTTGGCGGAACTGATTCGGCGGCGCTACCCGCGCGACCTCCTCTTCGTGGGGGCCTTTGGCGACTATGCGTGGCGCGTAGAGCTAGATAAACTCCCTTTCCTCCAAGCAGGACCCTACCACACTAATACGCGCGAAGCGATTGAACTGGCTATCAGCGTGCTTCTGCGCACTAAGGTAGAGAACAAGCAAATTTTTCTCATCACCGACGGCAAACCTACCTGCATACGGGAAGGCAATCGCTTTTACCGCAATAGCTTCGGTCTAGATCCCAAAATCGTCAATAAGACCCTAGAGATGGCGGAGAAGGCCCGCCGCCATCGCATCCCTATCACTACCTTCATGATAGCCAAGGACAGCTACCTTCAGCAATTTGTGCAGCGCTTTACTGAAATCAACAAAGGACGCGCCTACTACGTGCATCCACAGAAAATAGGGATTTTTATATTTCAGGATTTTATTCGGAACCGCTGGAAGGAGCTGCGGTAGAGTCACCTCCTAAGCTATCGGCGGCAGGAGGGGGGGTGGGTAAGCGTGGCGTAGTATCAGTTGGCAGTAGAGATGGGCTTAGCTGAGTAGGCATACGCCTATGAGGTGGCGGCACATCCTCGGGGAGTGGAGGAAGCGCCGCCATAGGGTCACGTCGCACGGCCCACAAAAGATTACTCTGCGCTGGATAAATGTGATACCCTATCCCGAAGGGCAGCGGCTTTACGGGCAGGCGACGATAAGCTTCCCACAAATCTTGCTGGTACTTTGAACGGAAGAGAGGTATGGGTTGGGTGTAGCTTCCGTATAGGGCTATCCGCCAGGCCGTAGTGTCAAAGAACCGATATGGTATGCCCGTATCCTCTTGAAGGATGCCCACGCTCTGCGTAAGAATGAGCCGACGCATCTCACTGAATTCAGGACTAAAGAGTAGATAAGAGGCCGACTTGATAAGGGTTACACACGGGGCCAAGCGGCTCAAAAATGCATAACTTCCAGTTTGAGTTTTGAGGCCAGCATTGGCCGCATTGAGGCTGAAGTAAATCACTTCCTGGAGTGCCTCTGGCGAACGGCCTACCTGAAACCGAAGCCCCGTGATAGGATTGTCCCAACAGGATTGCGGCGGCTTTTTCTGGGAGGCCGCCAGCGTATCTATTTGCCCCCCTTCTCGGAGAATTATGTGCTCTACTTTATAAATCGCATGGCCGGTCCGCGCAAAAAGGGCTAAAAACACCGGCAGTAGGCCACGTAGCTTTCCGTGGGCCAGTTGGGTCTGCATGTCCTTGGTTTTGAAGAAGGTGAGGCGGAGAAGGTCGGCTAGAGCGCCATAAGGCCCCTGGAGGTGGGGTGGAATTTCCCGAGGTGGGAGGGTACGCAAATAGTGCGGATCACCCTCCTGTTCTAAACCAAATAGGATATAGGTGCTTCCTTGGGGATAGACGGTGTACACCGTAGGCCAATCGGCCCCGCTGAAGGGATAGAATATCCGCCCTTTCCAGGTGTGGTAGGGTTCTAGCTCGCGCGCCGCCCAAACGGCAAGGGAGTCGTAGAGGGATTTCTGCCGTTGCTCCCATAGATATTGGAGGCGCCGGGCGTAGAGCTGCCAGCTAGTGTCTCGGAGAACCACGGCCCACTTTGCCGAGTCTTGGGGCGGTAGCCCACCCAAGAGGCGAGCCAGATCCGTCCAAAAAGAATCGGGTTGGGGCCGCGCAAGAGGTAAAGAGGTCTTGGGAGTAACTACGAGGGTGTCGGCGGCTCTTTCCGCTGGTGGAGGGGAGGGAGGCTGACAGCCCCAAAGAAGCCATAACCCTATAATGCCCATCCTACCTTTCATCGGCGAAGCCAAAGATAGGTACTTCCTACGGCTCCTACGGTCAAAAGGCCGCCCAAACTCTCTAAAGGTCGGCTCCAAAAGTTATTCCCCACGATCCAGGCCGTAAGGACAAGGAAAGTCAGGCCTAAAGCCCAAGGAAGCTGCTTCTCGCGCCGGTAGCGCCAAAAAAGACCGGCTACCGTCAAGCCCGCAGAGAGCGAGAGCGTAAATCCGATGTAGTTCAGTATCATGTCAAAAGTAGCCGAGAAGAGAAAAAAAACCGCTAAGGCGCCCACTAAGAGAAGGGCAGGTACAGGGGCGCCGAAGCGATTGCGGCGTGCTAAGTAGCGCAGGCGCGGATAATCTTCGCCCATTACGCTGGCTACGCGTGGCGCTATCATCAGCATGGCGCTCATGGAGGAAAGCATCGTTAAGCTTATGCCCCACCCGAAAATCTGTTCTCCCACCGGTCCCCAAATCTTAAGGGCTAAGAGGCGACCCACAGCGGCTTGCCCGGCCAGTTCTTTCAAGGGCACATGGCTCAGCAAGGCCCAATTGAAAGCGAGGTACAACACCGTTACCAAAAGCGTGCCACTGAGAATAGCCCGTGGGACTATGCGTGCAGCCTCTGGCACTTCACTCATAATATAAGCGGCGGCGTTCCAGCCAGAATAAGCAAAGCTAATAAAAATCAGAGCGACGGCTGCTTTGCCTAAGGTAGGCCCTGAAAGCATTGGCCAAGTAAAGGGCTCGGTGCTCTTTCCCTGAGTAAGGCCGCCGCCAATCAGAGCCAGAAGCAGGGCGATTTTGAAAAGCACGAATACGTTCTGGATGCGGGCGCCTCTACTCAAACCTAAGAGGTGGACAGCGGTAAGGCCTCCAATTACGCCTAAGGCAGCTAGCTTGCGTTGGGTCTCCGAAAGGGGTAGGGGTAAGTAGGCCCCGAAGGTATAGGCCGAAGCCGCTATGGGCGCCCCGAAGCCCGCTACCAGCGATACCAGCCCCGCTAAGTAGCCTACAAAAGGGTGATAGAGTAGGCCTAGAAAGTGGTACTCTCCGCCCGAACGCGGGTGACGCCGAGCCAGCTCAGCATAAGCTAAAGCCCCTCCAAGCGCCGTTATACCCCCTAAGAGCCACAATAGGATTACTCCCCACCCTGCCGGCAGCTCCGCCACGATAAACCCCGTAGTCGTGTAAATTCCCGTTCCTATCATATTCGCTATCACTAAGAAGGTGGCTGAAAGCCAGCCAAAGCGCGGCCTTTGCACCCTACAAAGTAAGTTTGTGTGGTGTGAAAGCCCTGCTCCTTACTGGCCCTAGCGGTTCGGGGAAAACTACTTTGGCCCGCCTAATCCTTGAGCGCTACCCGCAATTTGCTTTTTCTATTTCCGCTACCACGCGTCCCCCGCGGCCGGGTGAAGTACCTGATCGCGACTACTACTTCCTTTCCTCAGAGGCGTTTGAGGCTTATATCCGGCAGGGGGAATTCATTGAGTGGGAGGAGCTTTTCGGTGGGCATCGCTACGGTACGCTGCGCCGAGAGCTAGAGCGGCTAAAAGGACTAGGAAAAATACCCCTTTTTATCAAGGACGTACGCGGCACGCTTGCGCTTCGGCACTTTCTGGGTGAAGGCGCCCATGCCCTCTTTATTCTACCGCCTTCTTTGGCGGTGCTACGGCAGCGCCTTTTGCAGCGGGGTATCGCTTCCCTTGGCGAATTAGAAGAACGGCTGGCGCGCGCCGAACAAGAAATCGCCTTTCTGCCTCAGTTTGACTTCGTGCTTTACAACGACCAGCTGGAAACAGCGGTAGAACGGATAGGCCCCCTCTTGCAATCAAGCCCATGAAAGTAGGTCTGCTTTTCGGTTCCTTTAATCCGCTTCACTGGGGCCATTTGATTGTGGCGCGCTACTGGCTCAACGAAACGGACTTAGACCAGCTATGGCTGGTAGTCTCGCCTCACAATCCCCATAAGCGCCTTGAGGAACTGGTGCCGGTCCAGCATCGTTTAGCCATGGCACGTGCGGCGGTAGCGGATGAAGCCGCCCTGCAGGTTTCAGCGGTAGAAATGGCTTTACCGCAGCCCTCCTATACGATTCACACGCTACGCTACCTGCAATCAGCCCAGCCAGATTGGCAGTGGATACTTCTTTTAGGGGCGGATGCGGCGGCGGCTCTCCCTACTTGGAAAGAGGGTGAGACTATACTGGCCGATTGGGAGATTTGGGTATATCCTCGGCGCGGCACGTCTGAAAAGGCGCTGCCGACGGCGTCTCGGCTCCAGTTTTTTGCCCAGGCGCCACTTATTGAGCTTTCGGCCACGCAAATACGCCACTATCGACGCCAAGGTAAATCCATCCGGTACCTCGTACCACCTGCGGTAGAAGCCTACATTCTGGCGCATGCGCTTTATTCTGCCGAATCTGCTCACTCTGGGTAATTTGGCTTGCGGAAGCGCCGCTATAGCCCTAAGCTATGAGCGAGAGTGGCTGGGATTTGCTCTTCTAATCGGGGGCGCCCTACTGCTGGATTGGCTGGATGGCTTTGTAGCGCGGCAGCTGCGAGCGGAGTCGCCCTTAGGTAAAGAGCTGGACGCCCTGGCCGATCTTGCCACCTTCGGCGTAGCCCCAGCCTTTGCGCTCTATAACTACCTGCGTCCTTGGCTGCCTGAGCTAACCTATGCGGCCGAAGCGCGCTTTACTATGATCCTAATGCCTTTTATCCTGCCTTTAGCGGCGGCTTGGCGCCTTGCCCGCTTCAATGCCTTCCCGACTAAAAGTACCGCTTTCTTTGAAGGCTTGCCTACCCCAGCGCAAGGGCTATTTTGGGCGGCTTGGCTCCTCAGCCGGCCGAGCGGGATCTGGCTCCACCCCATTGTATGGAATAGCCTTATACTGGGAATCAGCCTCAGTATGATTAGCCGCTGGCCTTGCCTCTCGCTAAAAACCCGTCAGAACCTCCTACCGCTGCTTCTTTGGGCCAGTGCTGGCGGGCTAATTCTAAGCCGCTTCTCCCTCTCTATGGCTCTTGTCGCTCTACTTCTGGGGTATTTAGGTATCAGTGGGCTACTCGCTTACAGCCGCCAGCGGCGCAGCCCCTAAGACGAATTCCCCGCTGGCTTGGGGCGAAGGCGTACATTTTTGCGCGCCAGCTTCTCCTGGAAAGCCTGAGCTAGGTCTACGCCGGTCTGATTAGCCAGGCAGGCTAAGACAAAAAGGATATCGGCAAACTCATCGGCCAACGCCTGAGGCGAGGAGTCCTCCCCAGGTTTGAAAGACTGATCCCCGTAGTGGCGCGCCAGCAGGCGCGCAAGCTCCCCAACCTCTTCCATGAGGAGAAGCGCATTAGTCAGGATGGAGTAGTAGCCGCCACCTATCTCCGTAATCCAACGCTCTACCTGGCCCTGTAGCGCGTCAAGGGAAAGGGTACTATTTGTCTCGGGCTTGGGGGTCATACCAATAGGTGAGGGTGGTGAGTACCCCATAATTGTGCCAGCTCTTATAGGCGCCGCCAGCCAGGTTATTGAGGCCATGCCAGAAGCGTAAGCCGAATACAAGATAGCCTGGGCCGACGGGATAGCCCGCGCCTAGTCCAGCGTTGAGCGCAATTTCCCCGCGCCGCACATCGCGCCGCTCACCGCGGCCAAATTCCACGCGACGCGTCTGCGTTTGCCCTGTGAGGTTATTTCGCTGCCAGTAGCGGCCCGCCAGCAAAAGCGTAGAAGTAGGCCCAAATTCTAAAAAGAACCCTTCAAATTTTCGTAGCCATCGCCATACACCCAAGACAGTGAAGTCTATGCCCCAAAGGGTATAGCGATAGTCATAGAGGAGGTTGCGGTCGGTTGAGCGCCGCTGGGTGAGAGTAAGCTCGCCTTGGATAGCCCAGGGCGTGCGTGCGCCCAAGCTCTGCTGCACCCCTATACCTCCATGGAACCCTCCACCCCAGTAGGAGCGTGAGGGTGGTTCATCCGTAGGCACATTCCGATACTGGCCCCAGTTCATACCCCCGCGTACGCCGAACCAGACGGGTGAGCGATCCTGCGCCCATATTGCACCAGTTAAGGCCAAGAGAACACCCCCCCTACCTCTCATGCTCGTGAAGGTAAGAAAATTCCCGCTTTTTCCTACAGCTGAAGGGCTAAAAGCAAGAGGTCATCGGTTTGTGGGGTATCTTCCCCTTTCCACTGATTCCACTGCTGGAGGATAAAGCGGGTTTTGGCTCGGGGATCGGGTCCAGCCGCCTGCGAGCCTTCCAGCCAATGGAGAAAGAGCTTTTTGCCCAGGCGTTTGCCCTGAGGATTGAGCTGGTCGGTAAGGCCATCGGAGAAAAGGAAGAGCGTGGCCCCAGCTGGATAGGGAAGCGCCTGGGTGGTATAAGGCTCTACTTCCCAGCCGCTCATAGACCAGCCTAGGGCACGTTTGCCTTGGATGAATTCTTGAAGGTGCCCTTCGGGCGTAAGAAGGTACACGGCACGGCCCGCCGTGGCTAGGTAGAGGGGCGTCTCTGGGCTGGGGTGGAGGGGAAGCGCCACTAACCCCACCTCCGCCCCATCGGTAGAAATCTGCTGGCCTAAATTTACCTCCAAGATTTCGGCTAGTTCGCGACGCACCTCTTCTAAGGTCTGGTGCAGCGCCGCTGGACTGGGAAGCAGCAAAAGCGCTTCATGAATAAGGGCCTGAACCGTAGCCGCCAGAAGGGCACCACTGCTCCCATGGCCTGTAGCATCCCCTATGCCTACATACAGGTAGGGCTCCCGTCGGCGAACAATAAGGAAATCGCCGCCTACATACGCATGGGGGCGCGCCGTAACAGCAACGCGTTCATAGCCCCACACCTCGTAAAGCAAACGGGTGCGTAAGAGCAGGGTGCGTTGGTAGCGCTGCGCCGCTATGAGCGATTCTTCCAGTTCCTTACGTCGGGCTTCAGACTCGCGGCGCGCCTCCTCTAAAGCTTCGTTCAGAACTAAAAGCTCTTCCTGCTGCTGCTTAAGCTCTTCGGCCTGTACCTGAAGTTCCTGGTAAGCCTCGGCTAGCGCCCGCTCCTGCTCCTTTTCGTGCGTAATGTCCACTATCCCCACCATGATCCCTGTGAGGCTGCTGCTTTGAAAGGGAAAGGCCCGTAGGATCCAGTAGCGCTCGCCGCTTTCGGTAGGACGGATGAGCGTATCCTGTACAGGCTGACGGGCTGTTAGCGCTTGGCTTAGAAGGGCCCGTCCCATAGATTCGGCAGGGCCTAAAATATCCTTTAGCTGTAGCCCTTGGTAAAGACGTGCCAAAGGTAGCCCCAGAAGGTCTAAAAGGAGCTTATTGGCGAAAATAATGCGGCCCTCTCCCCCCTCCAGCAGCTTCTCCTCCACAACGAAAAGGGGAAGGGGCACATTCTGCACGAAGGCGTGCAGCTGCTCCCGCAGGAAGTGCGCCTCGCCCTCTACCTTCTCCAATCGCTGAAGGGCTTCGTAATAGCCCTCGGCTGGCAGGAGGAAAAAGGTTTCTATGCCGTTCTCAGAGGGCAGAAGGTGCTTGACCCATATGCGGCCGTTTTCGCGGAGAAAATCCCAGGAGGGCAAGCTGAGCGCTTGGGCTTGGGCTTCGGGGGAAAGAGTCTCCCATGCCTCATTTCGGCTTAGAATCTTACCTGTCGCTGGGTCGTAGCGCACGCCCGGAAAGGGCGCCTTTAGCGTCGTCCCTAAACCAAAGAGGGCCATGCCCGCCTAAATCTGAAGACCCATCTGGGCCAGTGCTTGCCGTAGGGCCTCCATGCCCTCCGGGGTGGTGATTTCGGCTTCTATCTCTAAAATTACCCTATTATCCACCACAATGCTTCCATCCTGGGTCTCCATGTGCCAGGTAAGGCCCCATTGGCGGCGGTCTAGCTCCCCGCGCAGGGCGAAGCTGGCGCGCGGATGGCCTACAATGTCAGAAAGGACAAGCCCTTTGAGCTCCCCTTCCAGCTGTATAGGCCGGGTTATACCTTTGATGGTGAGTTCCCCTTCCAGAATAAACCGGCGTAGGGGGCGCCACCGCACGGCGGTACTACGGAAGGTCATATGGGGATAGCGCTCGGCATCAAAGAAATCCGCCGACCGCAGGTGAGTGTCGCGCGCCGGGAGATCCGTGTCTATACTGGCTACCTCTATCTGGGCGTATATCTGGAGGTCAGTAAAGGCGGGCGAAGAGCCCTTAACTTCCGCCGTATAGCGGCGGAAGCGCCCACGCACCTCCACTAAACCCATATGCATCACTCGGAAGCCCACGGTGGTATGCGTCGGATCCACCACCCATCGGCTAATCTGCGGAAAACGGCTTACTTTCTTCTCCAGCTGCTGGCGCTCAGCCGTCTTCCCATTTCCTAAGCCCAGCCAGCTCAACACCTTCTGCAGCCATTCCATATGCCTTTTGTAGTAGGTTTTTACTAACTCAAGCCCCGAAGGTACGAAAAGGTTGGATTCAAACCTCCTGTTAGATTTAGGAGGTAGCGGACTACTTTTGCAGGGTGGGGCGGTTGGCAGCTCTCCTAAGCCTACTTGGTCTTCTCTGGGCGCAAGGGCTCGTGCGCGGCGCCGTAGTGGATAGTACGGGTGAGCCTGTGGTAGGGGCTCAAGTAGTGCTTTTTCCCTCCCAGAAGGGCACGCTGACCAATGCCGAGGGGCTTTTTTCCCTTGCAGGCGTGCCGTATGGGCGGTATAGGCTGCGGGTAACTTTCCTGGGCATGGATACGCTCTGGCAGGAGGTGGAGCTTTCGGCCCGCCGCCCTGTAGTTACGCTCAAGCTACGGGCTACCTTCCGCGGCGTGGAATTGGAAGCCGTGGAAATAATAGAAAGCCTCTCCCCTGTCCGCATAGACCCCGGGCGCGTTACGGTGGCCGTTACGCCGATCAGCCCGCGCCAAATCCTCCAATTGCCCAGCGTAGGCGCCCCGGATATCGCCCAGTACCTGCAGGTGCTTCCTGGGGTGGTATTTACGGGCGATCAAGGCGGGCAGCTGTATATCCGCGGCGGCACGCCCATTCAGAACCTTACCCTGCTGGATGGGACGATCGTATATAACCCCTTTCACACCTTGGCCCTCTTTAGCGTGATAGACCCCGAAATTTTACGGCAGGTAAATGTGTATTCGGCCGGGTTTGGGGCCGAGTATGGGGGGCGGATTTCCTCCGTCATAGATATGCGCACGCGGCCGGGGGATTTTGACCGCTTTGGCGGGAAGCTCTATGTAACGCCTTTTGTAGGGGGGAGCATTTTGGAGGGCCCGCTACTGCGCCGCCTAAATAGCTCTTGGCTTTTTGCCGCGCGACAAGGCTACATTCAGTCGGCGGCGCCGCGCCTCTACCCCTACCTAAACGACTCACTCCCTTTCAGCTTTCAGGACTGGTATGGAAAAGTAACCTTTGGCCGAGGCCCCGACCAGCTCAGCCTATGGGGCTTTCATCAGACGGACCGTACCGACCTCGGGGCCAATGGCCGCAACGATTGGCGCCAGACCGGAATAGGCCTCAACTTTACGAATCTACCCCAAGGCACGCGCGTACGCATTTTAGGCCAGCTGGCCTATAGCCAATTTAGTAATACCTTCCGCGTACCGCTGGAATTTCGGCCGCGCTATAGCGAGATTGGCGGCTTCAACGGCGGCTTCACCTTCTCCTACCTTTTGGGCGCGGATGAGCTGGCTTACAGCGTAGAAGTGCGCGGCTTTAGCACGGACTTTCTCTTCACTAACACCTTAGGCTTTATTACGCAGCAGCGCCAGAGCAATACCGAGCTAGCCGTGTGGGTAAAGTACCAGAAGCTCTTTCGGTCCATACGCTGGAGCGAGAGCGGCGAGCTACGCATAAATACCCGCGCTGTTTTAGAGCCTAGCCTGCGCCTGCACTTTTACAATAACTACAGCTATCTCTCTATAGAGCCGCGCCTGCGTTTCAAGTATAATGGGGCGGGGTGGAGCTTTCAGGCGGCGGCCGGCCGCTACGCGCAAAATTGGGTGGCGGCGGTTTCCGACCGGGACGTAGTGATTCTCTTTCAGGGGTTTCTCACAGCGCCTGAGCTTCCGGCTAATCGTCAGCTTCCCCACCCACTCCAAGAAGCCTATCATCTGGCCGGCGGGGTGGAGTATCAGCTGGGCGCTGGCGGGCTCGTCAGTGTAGAAGGGTGGTACAAGCGCTTCACCCAACTCACTATTATCAACCGTGCGCGCGTTTTCCCTGAGGACCCTAGCTTCCTTACAGAGGTTGGCTATGCGTGGGGCGCCGATGTAACAGGGCGATATGCGCGCGGGCCCTGGAGCCTCTACCTGACCTACAGCCTGCAGTACAATCGCCGCACCGACTTTACCCTATGGTATTTCCCGTTGTGGGATAGGCGCCACACGGTAAATGCCCTCGCTACTTATACGTGGGGGCCGGCGGTGGCCACGCGCCGCCTGCGCGAGCGCCGCTGGGAGTTTTCCTTACGCTGGACCTTCGGCTCGGGCCTCCCTTTCACCCAGACGCTGGGCTTTTTTGAAAAACTTTTCCTATGGGAAGGTAGCCAGGCCCCCTATCCTATCCAACAAGGCACCCTGGCTGTCCTCCTCAGCCCAGACTATAATGCGGCACGGCTGCCTACCTACCATCGGCTAGACTTAGCCCTAAGAAGGCGGTGGCAAGTGGGCCGCACCTTTCTCTTAGAGCTGGATGCCACGCTCCTCAACGCTTACAACCGGCCTAACCTTTTCTATATAGATCGCATCACGGCGCGCCGCTATAACCAGCTGCCTATTTTACCGATGCTAGGCTTGGTAGGGCTATGGTAGGCTGGCGCTGGGGGCTGGCTTTAGGTATAGCGCTGGGGCAAATCCTACCCGATACGCTGGATGGAGGGCGCTGGGAATTGCAACTGGAGGATCAAGCCGAGCAGGCCCCCGAAGGCATAGATTGGACCCAGTGGGCTGACCTTCTGCAAGAGCGGGTAAGCCGGCCGCTGGATTTGAATACGGCTTCGGATGAGGAGCTGCTGGCCCTGCCGGGGATGACGCCGCAGCTTCTCCAAGCGCTGCGCGCGCATCAGAAGCGCTATGGCCCCCTCCTCTCCATCTATGAGCTACAAGCCATACCCGGCTTTACAGAGGCGGTATTTGAGACGCTCAGGCCCTATATACAAGTTCGGCCTGCGGCTGAGACGGATATAGGCTCAGGGCTTCCTCAGTGGCCTACCTGGACCCAGATAAAAGCGGCCCAACGCTTTACTTGGATTCAGCGCCTCCAGCGCACTATCGTCTTTACTAATGCAGGGGGGCGCTGGCAAGAGGAACGCCTGCCGCGCGCTTTAGGCGATCCTTACCGCCTTTACCAGCGCCTGTGGTTTCAAGCGTTGCCCTACCTCTCCGTAGCCCTCATCGCCGAAAAGGATGCCTACGAGCCGCTCCGATGGACAGCTTCGCAGCGCTACTATGGGTATGATTTCGTCAGTGGGCATATAGCCGTGGGCCGACTGGGGCCGCTGCGCCGAGCCCTCCTAGGCGATTATGTCCTCCAGGTGGGGCAGGGGCTCGTCTTTGCGCGTGGGCTGGGCTTTGGTAAGGGCGGTGATCCCATCCTCACTCTCAAGCAACCCCATTATGGCCTTTTGCCCTACTCCTCGGTGAATGAGTATCAGTTTTGGCGAGGGGCCGCCCTAACCTATCTGTTTTCGCCCCAATGGGAGCTTACCGCAATGGTTTCGCGGCGCTTCTATGATGCGACGGTAGTGGAAGATACTGTGGCGGAGGTGCTAGCGGAAGCCCGTACGCTTTGGACAGGGGGCCTTCATCGCACCCGTAGCGAAATGGCGCGGCGCCAGCAGCTGCGGCAGGAGGCGCTAGGCGGTGTACTGCATTGGCAGCAAGGCTGGCAGCGCGCAGGGCTCACCCTCCTTTACGAGCGCTTCACCCCACCCTTGGCCCTGAATACTGGCCCACCCTACCGATTTTTTGGCTTTGCGGGGGCAGAAAATCTCATAGGTAGCCTTTACTGGGATGCCACGTGGGCCAACCTCAATTTTTTCGGTGAGGTAGCGCAAAGCCGTTCTGGGGGTAAAGCGCTTACGGCTTCCGTACTGGTGGCGGTGCATCGCCGCGCCGACCTAGCCCTACAGGTGCGCCACTTTGACCCCAATTATCACTCTCTGTGGGGCTATACCTTCGCCGAGCGGCCTTTTGCACCCGAAAACGAAGCCGGCCTGTATATCGGGCTGCGCGTGCGGCCTACGCCGCGCTGGGAAATTGCGGCCTTTCAGGATGCATACCGCTTCCTCTGGTATCGCTATAGGGCCAGTAGCCCCACAGCCGGTCATGAAGGATTTCTTCAGGTAAGCTATACCCTTCGCCGGCGCCTCCACCTTTATGCGCGCGTGCGCTATGAGACCAAGCCCTACAATTACCGAAGCGATACCTTCTCAACGCCTCTGCCCGTGCTTATTCCGCATCAGCGAGCCTATGTGCGCCTGCATGGGATATATGAGTTGAGCCCCTTTTTCCGCTATCAGGCGCGTTTGGAGCTGAGCGGCTACCAGCGCGAAAGTACCAGTCAAGGCCTCCTCTTGTATCAGGATGTGCGCTGGCAGCCGAATTTCCGCTGGAGCCTTAGCCTGCGATGGGTGCTCTATCGCACTACCAGTTATGAAGCACGGATTTATACATATGAGGCCATGCCGCCTACAACCTTTTATATCCCCGGCTACTATGGGGAGGGCCAGCGAGTGTATGCGCTCCTACGCGTGCGGCTCAGTCGGGCCTGGACGCTCTGGCTGCGTTTAGGTCAAAATCTTTTCCGGCCGCCCGGTGAGAAGACCTATCGGCGCATTTTAGACGGCCTTATCCAAGTGCGCTATCAACTCTAAGGGAGGTGCGGAGGGCTGGCCCAGAGGCCAGAGGAATAGGTGAAGAGAGATTAGGCGGCTTTGCCTAAGACGCGGGCGACAGTCCGGCCGATATCAGCGGGGCTTTCCACAATATGGATGCCACACCGGGCTAAGGATTCCATTTTATCCTTGGCGCTTCCTTTGCCGCCTGTGATAATAGCCCCTGCATGGCCCATACGGCGCCCTGGGGGCGCTGTCTGACCTGCAATGAAAGCCACTACAGGCTTCGTGCCGTGTCGCTGTATCCATTCCCCCGCAATCTCCTCGTCGGTGCCACCTATTTCGCCGATCATCACGATGGCTTCGGTCTGAGGATCCTCCATGAAAAGCTGAATTATTTCTACATGGCGCGTGCCGATGATAGGGTCGCCGCCGATTCCCACGCAGGTGGATTGGCCCAAGCCCACTTGGGAAATCTGATGCACGGCCTCATAGGTTAGCGTACCCGAGCGGCTTACTACGCCGATGGACCCAGGCCGATGAATAAAGCCGGGCATGATTCCCACTTTACACTGCCCAGGGGTTATTACGCCAGGGCAGTTAGGCCCTATGAGGCGCACATGGGGATATTCATATCGTAGGATATGCTTTACGCGCAGCATGTCGCGCACTGGAACCCCATCGGTTATAGCGACGATAAGGCGTATGCCGCTGGCCGCGGCTTCTAAGATAGCGTCGGCCGCGCTTGGGGCAGGTACAAAAATAATGGAGGTATCGGCTCCTGTGGCTTCTACGGCTTCCTGGACCGTGTTGAAGACGGGCACGCCGAGATGAGTTTGGCCGCCTTTGCCGGGGGTTACGCCGGCTACTACGCGCGTGCCATATTCCAGCATTTGCTGAGCGTGAAAGGAGCCTTCGCGGCCAGTTATACCTTGTACCACTACCTTTGTGTGTGCATCCACTAAGATGGCCATGCCGCAAACCTACAAAATCCTTCTACATGCCTTTGGAGGGGGTATAGGTCTTTGGGGGGCGTTTGGGTTAGGTTGGACTCAGAGCTGGGCGGGTCTGCGCGACTCGTTTATGGTAGAGAATGAACGGATAGAAGTCTTGGAGCTGGTGGAGCGGCCTTTTCCTCCACTACCTGAGCTGGCTGCGCCGGCTTGGCGTTTGGAGTCGCCCTCGTGGCAAGAGGCTCCGCTTAGCCGGCCTATTTTAGTGCCGCCGCACGCCCCCACCCGGCCCACCTGGACTAAGCTAGCGCCCCTGCATTTCAGATATAGCTTAGGGCGATTTTTTACCCAGCAGGTGCAGGTAAGCTGGGGCCATACGCGCGACTTAGCGCGCGATGGCGGCTTAGCCTTCCAGCACCATTCCACCCCCCTAGGTCATGTAACGGCAGCCCGATGGGGTACTACTACTCTCCAAGGCTGGTGGGGACGCTACTCGGCACGCCAGGCCTTTGAAGTACGATATAGGGGCAGCTACGAGAAGTTTTTCTTCTATGCGCCTTTAGCGGAAGGCTGGCTGGCTCTGGAAGAGGGGCGGCGCATACCTGATACGCTGCGGGGGCATTTTTGGCGGCAGGAGCTGACCGTCAATGCGCGTGATACAAGTTGGGGGTGGCTCCGCCTTACCACGCGCCGGCTGGACTTCCGCCAAGGCATTCCCGAGTGGCAAGTACGCCTCAGCGCCGAATCTCCCTACTTAGAGCTATCTTCTCTCGGTCGGCTGCGCTGCACCGCTGAAGCTTTCAGTGAAGGTCAGCGCTTCCTCCTCAAAACTGGTGCCCTCCTTTATCAGGAAACTAAAACTTGGCAGCTTCGGTTAGGCCTACTTTTAGGCTTAGGGCGCGATAGCCGTTTGCGCTTTTTAGGAGGGCCTCAGCTGCTGGCGCTGTATAGGGGTTTCTCGCCCCTTTTTCGCCCTTACTTCCAAGCCGAAGCCGACCTTATACCGCTTACCTACTTCGGGGCCACGGAGCTCAATCCATATGTGCGTCGGCAGGCCGAACCTCTACCCCTCTTGCGGCAGTGGACCCAAGCTGAAATCGGAAGCCAAGGTCAAGGTACAGGTTGGGACTACCGCCTAGCCGCTGAATACCGTTTCCAACAGGGGGCTTTAGTCTTCCTACCTAATACCTACTACTTTACCTTGCGCGGTTTGCCCTATCTGCATAGCGTGGGTGGAATTTTGGCTTTCCAGTATATCCCTTTGCCAATGGGGCCGCATGCGGAGCTGCGCGCCGCCTATCGCCATTGGCTCCTGCCGCGCGGATGGACTTATTATAGCATCCCCAACTGGGAGATTACCGCACGGATGGGATATAACTGGGTGGAAAAGTTTTATTTTGCTCTTCGCATGTATGCCATTGGCGCACGCCCCCTTAGCGATACCCTAGCGGCTCCACCCTTTGTGGATATTTCGTGGGAAGCGCACTTGCGTTTTCTGCCCATGCTAAGTTTCTTTGTAGAAATGAACAACCTCCTCAACCGCCGCTTCTATCGGTGGTATGGGTATAGAGAGCGGCCCCTGGATATACGGTTGGGAATCTGGCTAAAGATCGGATAATCATGAGCGTGCGCATAGATTTTCAGGCCTATGTGAGCTTTTTGGCGGCTGAGCTTCCACGCTTTTCCCTGCCGGGACTAGGGAGCTTCGTATGGCATGTAGAAAAATCTCAGGTGGATCCTAAGACGGGGGTGGTAAGCCCGCCACGGCCTTTCCTCAAGTACGAACCGGGCCTGCGCTACCAAGCGGAAACCGTGGCTTTTCTGCGCGATTACTTCGGTATAGAAGAAAGCGAGGCTGCAGAGCTATTACGTGAGATAGGCCGGCTGACCGCCGCTTACCTCAAAGCTTCCCCTGAGCTGGACCTATGGCGTATAGGCAAACTCAAGCGCGTAGGTGGCCTTTACAGACTAGAACCGTTGGAAGAAGGGCCAGTGCCGCCAGTAACGGCCGAGCTTTATGAGGTTTCTCTAAGGGCAGGTGCCGTGGGTGTGGGCCCTCCGCTCCCTCAAGTTGAACCCTCTACCACGCCAAAGGTGGCCAAAAAAGAAAAGGCCAAGAAAACCAAAGCCGTTTTGCCTCCTCAGCCTGAATCCCCCCGGGCTCAAGTAGTAGAAGAAGAACGAGAGATCCAGCCGGTTGGAGAAGTTCCTCCGCGGCGACGCGGGCTCGTATTGATTTTAGCAGGCACTGTCGGCCTTGCGCTTCTCCTAGTTGGGGCGGTTTGGCTCTTGACTAAACGCCCTGCTCCCCGAGGGCCTGTGGAAATTAGAGAGAAAGGCATTAAGGAGGTTAGGATAGAACACCTCCCCTCTGCGGCGCAGCCCAAAAGGGAGTCGGTTGCGCCCTCTAAATCTCCTTCTTCGGCTTCTGTCTCCCCTTCTCCTAAATCCGAGTCAGCTTCAGGGGCGAAGCCTTTGCCGCCGCCTCCGCCTGAGCCTGCTTCTCCTCCTCCCTCTCCACCTAAGCCTGCGCCCGCAGGCGCCCGCTACTACCTCATCGTAGGCTCCTATCCTAGCCAGGCTGAAGCCGAAGCGAATGCCGCCCGTTTCAGGCCTACCTACAAGGTAGAATTCCTGCCTAGTAACAAGCCTGGCTGGGTGCGCCTCAGCATATTCAGTAGCTCAGACCCTAAAGAAGTACAGAGCCGGCTCAAAGCCATTAAGAAAGAAGTACCCGATGCCTGGGTCTATAAATCCCCTTGAGGAGGCTGAAGGAGCCTTTCTAGGGCCGTAAGTTCGTTTAGGATTTCGGTAAGGTAAGTTTCCCAATCCCAGCTGGGCGGAAGCGGAGGGGACTGCTTTAAGAAATTTCGCAAGGCCTGTCCGTGCAGTCGGTGTTCATATACGGCCGTGCGCACCTGCTGAAGAAAGCTCAGCTTTTCCGCTGGTATGCGTAGCGGACGACTGGCACGAAGGTCTAAGAAGGTCCGAACCCAGCGGCGCAGCTGATGAATAGGCACGCGGAGCGAGTCGGCTGCTTCCCGCAGCGTATAATACCGCTTAGTGGAGGCCATAAGTGGGTTGCTGAAACGCCTTTTGAAAGTGCCCCCGTTCCTCCACGGAAAATTCGCCCCAGAGGTAGTCGAGGGGATTTACGCTTTCTCCATTTACGCGCACTTCATAGTGTAGGAAAGGCATACGGCTCAAGGTAAGACGTACTACCGTGCCTATAGGCGTGCCAGGGGCTACCCATTGTCCTACCTCCACGCGAGGCTGAAGGGGGTAATAGTAGGTAGCCAGCGCTGGGGTATGTTGAATCACTACTTGGTAGCCCTCGCTGGGGTAGAGGTTTTGGATTCGGGCTACGAGGCCTTCAGCGGTGGCTCGTACGACTTCCCCTTCCCCCATAAGCAGATCTATACCGGCATGTTGATAGGGCTGTCCTAGAAGTGGATGCAGTACCCAGCCAAAACCTGCGCCGATCTCGCGGCAGGTGCAAGGAAGGCTGCGCGGCAGGAGGGTGGAGCGAAGCTCGGGGCTATAAAGTATCGGCTCGGCTCTGATAAGGCTACGCATAAGGGCCTCGGCGCGATTCAGATAAAGGGTGAGCGTATCCTCGGCTAAAGGATAACTCAAGGCTTCCCGTCTCAAGGTAGAAGGGGAGGTGAGGGTCGTTTCGGCTTGAGGAACAAGCTCTTGGTATATGGCTTGGTGGAGGGATTCTATACGGCTGGTAAGGGAGCGGAGCTCATGAAGGTCGGCTTGAAGTTTCTGAAGCTGGGCTTGAGCCTCCGCTTCGCGGCGGCGCGCCTGGCGTAAAAGGGGGGAAGGCCACCAATAAGAGGCTAGATAGGCTGCCCCCGCTGCCCCCGCCACAAAGGCCAGGAGGAAAAGCGTCAGCCAGCCCCAGCGAATTTTCCGCCAAAAGGGAAGCTGACGGAAGCGCAGGTCACGGGGATGAAAACGGTAACGCGATTTGGATTTCACCAAATAGGCTTATCTTTGGGGTGCGGAGGGCACGACGTACTCCTTCCCAATCCCCCAGGTCCGAAAGGAAGCAAGGGTCGGAAGCGAGGCGGGCGATGCTCCTCCGCCTTTTCAGGCAAGTCGGTAGGAAGCACGCTTTTGGCGAAGCTGGCTTAGTCGGGCTATCCGCTTCGGAATAGGTGGGTGGGTACTGAAAAGCTCCAAAAGAAAATCGCCAGCTCCCGCTAAAGGATTGGCAATAAAAAGATGGGCCGTAGCGGTAGTAGCCTGCTCCATGGGCACTGCCCGCGTGTAGCTATCTAACTTGCTCAGGGCGCTAATTAGGCCATCTGGGCTACCAACCAGCTCAGCGGCCGTCCGATCCGCCTCATACTCGCGCGTACGAGATATGGCAAGCTGAATAAGGGTAGCCGCGAGGCTGGCAACAATCCCTACTACGATGGCCACAATTAGCCCCAGCCCATTGTCCTCCTCCCGATCGCGCGCACTACGGAAAAAGACCGACCAGCGCAGCATATCCACAAGCCAAGTAATGGCGCCTACGATGGTAGCCGCTACGGTCATCGTAAGCATATCCCGATTCTTGATGTGGGCTAATTCGTGCGCCAGGACGCCCTCTACTTCTTGAGGCGTCATAGTTTGGAGAAGGCCGGCCGTAAAGGCTACTATGCCTTGCGCTGGTGAAGGCCCGGTGGCAAAGGCATTCGGCTGCATCTCTGGAATCAGGTAAAGCTTAGGCATCGGTAGACCAGCGCGCTGAGCTAACCGCCGGGTCATCTCATAAAGCCAACCGTACTCTCGCTCCGGAAGCGGTTGAGCCCGATATTGCCAGAGAATAAGCTTATGACCAAAGAGATACGCCCCTAGATTCATGAAAGCCGCTATAATCAGGGCTATGGTCATGCCAGCAGCCCCACCTACTGCCTTTCCCACTACCACCAGTAGCAGGGTGAGGGTAGCTAAAAGGATGAAGGTTCTGAGGCTACTCCAGGTCATAGCGCAAATATAAGCAATCCCTTTGCCATCCTGCCAATCCGTCAGTGGGCGCAGTAGGATTGTACCTTTGCAGTATGGCACGAATCGTGGTGGTCGGCGCAGGGGCTGTAGCGCAAGTGACCGTCTGCAAGCTGGCCCGTCGCCCAGACCTCTTCCCGGAAATTGTCGTAGCTAGCCGCACCTTCAGCAAGTGCCAGCGCCTGGCTGAGCGCTACCCTCAAGCGCGCATCATCCCCGAAGCCCTTGACGCAGACAATACTGCCGCTACCGTAGCTCTCCTGCGAAAGTATAAACCCGAACTTCTCCTAAACCTAGCCCTTCCTTATCAGGATCTTCCGCTTATGGATGCCTGTTTAGAGGCAGGGGTACATTACTTGGATACGGCTTCCTATGAGCCTCCCGAAACGCCCCTCTATGAGTACCGATACCAGTGGGCCTATCACGAACGCTACGCCCAAGCAGGCCTCATGGCTGTTCTGGGAATTGGATTTGACCCGGGAGTCACTAACGCCTTTGTAGCCTATGCCGCTAAACACCTCTTTGATGAGATTCACTATCTGGATATCGTGGACTGTAATGCCGGTTCGCATGGGCGTCCCTTCGCCACTAACTTCAACTTAGAAATTAACCTTCGGGAAATAACCCAGCCTGGCCGCTATTATGAAGATGGTCGGCTTGTAGAAGTGCCTCCCCTCTCTATTTCGCAGGAGGTGCGTTTTCCTGAGATAGGGGTTCGTAAGGCCTATCTGATATTCCACGAAGAGCTGGAATCCCTAGTCAAGCACTTTCCCACAATTCGCCGAGCGCGCTTCTGGATGACTTTTAGCGAATCTTACCTCATGCATTTGAAGGCCTTTATGAATGTAGGCCTTACGCGTATAGACCCTATTGATTATGAGGGTCATCCGGTAGTTCCCATAAAGTTTCTGCAGAAACTTCTGCCTGACCCGGCTTCCCTGGCCCCTGACTATAAGGGATGGGTATCTATTGGGGTGCAATTGCGCGGGATTTACCAGGGTAAGCCGCGCACGGCCTATATTTATACTAATATTCGGCATGAGTGGGCTTATCAAGACTGCGGTTCGCAAGCCATTGCCTATACGGCTGGGGTGCCGCCGGCCATAGCCGCTGAGCTTATGATTTCGGGCCTGTGGAAGCGTCCCGGCGTCTGGAATGTAGAACAGCTGCCCCCCGAGCCGCTTTTGGAGCGCCTTCCCGCCGCTGGCCTCCCGTGGAAAGTAGTGGTGGATTATCCTCTGGATTTTATTGACGTGCCTGAATGACCCGCCTAAGCGTAAATATAAACAAAGTGGCTCTTTTGCGCAATTCCCGCCCTGGTAATATTCCAGACATTGTGGTTTTTGCCCAGGTATGTGAGCGGGCTGGAGCGGATGGAATTACGGTGCACCCGCGCCCCGATCAGCGACACATTCGCTATACTGATGTACTGACCCTTCGCGATGCCATCGGCATAGAACTAAATGTAGAGGGTTTCCCCTCAGCCGAATTCCTCGCGCTTGTAGAGAAGGCGCGGCCGGCTCAAGTTACGCTAGTGCCCGATCCGCCTAACGCCGTTACCTCGGACCACGGCTGGGAAGTAGAGACTCACCGGGGCTTTTTAGCCCCTATCATAGAACGCTTGCACGAGTGGGGCGTACGCGTCAGCCTCTTTATCAATCCAGAGCCTGCTCAGGTAGAGGCAGCGGCTGAGATTGGAGCCGACTGCATAGAGCTTTTTACGGGGCCTTATGCCAGAGCTTTTCGGGAAGATCCCGACCGAGCGATTGCGCCCTACCACCAGTCAGCTCAAAAGGCTCAGGAATTAGGCCTGCGCCTACACGCAGGTCATGACCTCAACCTGCAAAACCTGCGCTTCCTTCGGGTACACTTGCCAAACCTGGTGGAAGTTTCTATTGGCCATGCGCTTATCGCCGATGCCTTATACTTTGGTATAGGTGAGACGATACGGCGCTATAAGCAGGCGCTGGCATGAAGGCTAAGGCGCTGGTAGGATGGCTAAGTCGACTGGGTCTAATAAGTGGCGGGGCTTTCTTACTACACTATCTCTTTCCGCCCTCTATGTGGGGATGGCGGATTCATGATCTAGTCTATAAGCGGCTACCCCCTGCTGAACCAGACACCCAAATTGTAATTGTAGATATTGCGCGTTTGGATAGGGCCGACCTAGCCCGTTTACTCCTCCGTTTGGCGGAATACCAGCCGCGCTTTATAGGTATAGACGCCGTATTTTCCTTTTTAGGCTCTCCCGAAATCGACCGGGCCTGGGAAACGGCTTTGTGTAGCGTAGCGGTGCGGATACCTGTATGCCTAGTAAGTAGCTTAGAAGATACGCCTCAAGTAGAGAAAGCAGCCCCGCGTGCGGTAAGTGCGGCCCCTTTTCTTCGGTGCGTAGAAACAGCCTACGCTAACCTTATCCTTCAAGAAGCCTATGCACCTCGCATCGTGCGAGAATTTCTGCCTTACACCGTGGCAGGGAGGGACACGCATTATTCCTTAGGCCTACGCCTAGCCCTGGCCTTGGATCCAGGCCTTTATCGTGAGCTGAGCGCCTGGCGGGGCATCCAGCCTATCCGGTTTCGCGGCAACCTTGATCACTTCTACTCCATAAGCGGCGAAGAAGTTCTGCGTGACAGTTTGGCCTTACCCTGGATCAAGGGTAAAGCGGTTCTTATGGGCTTCTCAGATCCCATACGCCTTTCTATGGAAGATATTTTTTTCACGCCCTTGGGCCTAACCTTTCTGCAGCCCAGTTTTCCAGACATGTATGGCGTAGTTATACATGCTAACATAGCTAGCATGCTCGTGCATAGATGGCAATACCTGCAGTTGTCAGTAGGGTGGTCAGAGGCTCTTTTGGTTTTGGCCTATGGGTTGATTAGCCTGTTGAGTAGGTATTTAGACAGGGTAAGGCTACGGTGGGTAGGGGTGCGCGTGCTGCAGGGCCTCCTAATTTGGGGCGGCATAGAGCTCACTCTACTCCTAGCGATAAAGGGCTGGTGGCTTACCATAGAACCTTACCTATGGGGGGTACTTTTAGCAGGGGAAGTGGAGATTGGATGGGGAGGCCGCTTGGCATAAATTTTGCTGCAATTCTCCTTATGAGCTACATCGTACGCCAAACTCTAGCCCTTGTTGCAGGGCTGACCATCCTGTCTGGGTATGCCCAGAATATTACCATTCTCGCCACGCGGGGTGATGTACAAGTAGAGCAAGGGGGCGTATGGGCTAAAGCGGTTACAGGCATGAAGCTAACGGAACAGCAGAAGATCCGCCTAGGCCCTCAGTCTTATGTAGCGCTTGTCTTCCCGGGTAATAAAACGCGCGAGCTGCGTCAAAGTGGCACCTATACTCTTGCCGAGTTGCTGGCGCAGCGGGGTCCTGCCGCCGACGATAACCCCTACGTCTCCCGCTATACCGGCTATGTAATAAGTCAGGCGGTGGCTTCAAGTGGGGGACGCGCCTCGGGTAAAACGCTAGGCGCTGTGACCCGTTCTACCATGGCGCCCACCCCACGCGTACCGGCTCAGAGCCTTTTCTATGCGGATCGAGTCCAGCTTCACTGGGATCGCGTGCCCGGCTCCGAAGGCTATATCGTAGAAATATTGGATGAAGCCGCCCAAGTGATTCATACCCAAGAAGCCTCAGCTGATCAGACGAGTGTGGAAATCAATCTAGAACAAAAGCTAAAGCCTGGAGCCTGTTACTACTGGCGGGTAAGTACGCGCCGCCATGCCAGCCTGCGCTCTACGGGCCTGTGCCTACGGGTATTGCCTGCTGAGCGGGCCGCCGCTCTCAAGAAAGAAGAAGAAAATCTGCGCCGTAGTGTGGATCTGAATACAGCCGTCGGGCAAGCCATTTTAGGCGCCTTCTACGAACAAAATGGCCTTTTCGGCTATGCGTGGAATGCCTATCAGCAAGCCGTGGCCTTGGAGCCTGGAGCCGAAGGGTATGTAGCCTTGCGTGATGGCCTTGCTCAGCGGGCCCTCACCCTCCACCAGACGAGTGTAACCGAGTAAATACACTCCTGTACAAACTACAGCACAGGGGTAGAGGTATAGGCCTCTACCCTTTTTTTGTATCTTTTCCCTATGAAGGCAAGCGTAGGAGTAGCCCTGCCCCTGTCCACCCTTTATGCCCGCGTACGGTGGCTGTATCCGCTAATTTTTGATGATATTCTTTTCCGAAGTACCCCTCCGCTTAAGGAAGTGTTAGCCAAATATCCCAAAATAGTCCATGCAATAAGTCATGCGGGCTCCTTGGGCTGGATCCCAGCTATCCTAGGTATGCTTAAAGTAGCTTTAGAAGCAGGCGGTAAGCAGCGCCGCGCCTTAGGCGTCTTTCACCGATCCCTCTATCGTTTTGGCCCCACCCGATGGATACTGAAGACCATCTTTGAAAGCCATGAGCCTCCTCACTTCTCTAAAGTTATTGAGGCATTTAAAGAAACAGAAGTATCTGATATAGCTATATTCCCAGAAGGAGACAATTGCGTCCTGGGTGATGTCTATGAGATTCGTCCTTTTCGCTCGCCTAAGTTTGTGGAGTTAGCTATAGCGGCAAATGCGCCAATACTTGTTACGGTCCATCGTGGTTCTGAGGAGTGGGGTAAAGACTTTTATGTGCCCAGTTGGCTTTGGCCACTTGTGGCCCGCTGGCAACCTTCCTATGTGCGACCATTGATGAAAAACCCTGTGCTTAATCTACCCTTACGAATTACGCGCATTCATAGGTTGAGCCTACACTCAACGCTTTACTTTCCCCGAATTTCGTATGATGAACTTAGCAATCGCCCGCGCGAGCGCTGGTTCCAGCTCAATCGGGAAGCCCAAAATATTAAACGTCTCATGGAGGCCTTACTAAAGGACATGCCGCATGTCTGAGTCTACCGAGCTGATGCAGCAGTACTACGCGCTTAAGGCGCAGCAGCCAGGGGCTATTTTACTCTTTCAGGTGGGGGATTTCTACGAAACCTTTGAAGAAGATGCGCAGCTTGTGTCCGCTCTTTTGGGGCTTAATCTGACGCGACGCAATAACGGAAAGGCGGGCGATGTACTGCTGGCGGGCTTTCCAGTGCGGGCGTTGGATACCTATTTACCTCAGCTGGTGGCGGCGGGCTACCGCGTAGCGATCTGCGAGCAAGTAGAGGACCCCAAAAAGGCTCGTCGCATCGTTCGGCGGGAAATTACTCAGATAGCCACTGCCGCTACGTACTGGCCCAGCGAGGAAGAGCTCACGAGTACCCTCTATATGGCCACTTTCTGGGCCTATCAGCCAGAGGAGGCTGTACTTTTTTTAGCGGATGTGGCGGCCTCTGGCCGTGTGCTTTACTATAAGGGCAAACTAGCTCAGCTAGCAGGGCTTTTATCGGCTTTCGCCCCTAAGGAAGTCTTAGTATATCCTGACCAAGAGCCTCTCTTGAAAACGCTTTACACTGGCAGTGCGCGTCTAGAGCCTCTGCCCGAGTGGTATTTTGATAAAGCCCTTTTGCCTGAGCTTTTTCGGGCGATTTATGGCTATACAGCCCCACCAAAGGCCGTTTTCTTAGAAGATACGCATATAGGCGGGGCCTATGCAGCCTTTTTGAAGTATCTCCAAGATATGCGCTTTACTCAGCTTCCCCATCTGGATTTTCCGCGCTTGATACCCGTGGATAAAACCGCTATTCTCCCTGCTAGTACGCTGCGGCATTTGGAAATTCTGACCCCTTTGCAGGCCGGCGGCAAAACGCTTTTAGATGTTCTGCGGTGCACGGTTACGGCTAGTGGGACGCGCCTTTTGCGTGCCCGCCTTAGCTTGCCTCTTACCGATGTGCCCACTTTGGAGAATCGCCTTGATCAGGTGGAGGCGCTATATAAACTGATAGAGCATCAGGCAAAATGGAAAGCCTTTCTGCGAGGAGTAGGGGATTTGGAACGGCGCCTGGCGCGCCTCTCTACGGCTAAAGCTACCCCGCGCGAGCTGGCTCACCTCTACTTCGGCCTCAAGGCGGTCAAAGACCTTCATGACAGCCTGCCACCTATATTCCATCTTTCCAAAGAGCTCCTTGAGGCGCTTGAGCAGGTGGAGCAGATTATCGCAAAATATCTGCGCTTAGAGCCTACTCCACCTTATACGGGGGAAAGGCCTGGCGAGGGTACCGTAATCGCTGAAGGTATAGATGAGGCCCTGGATCGCGCGCGTTACCTGCGCACCCACGCCGAAGAGGCTATCCAGGCGCTCGCAGCGCGCGAGCGCGAGCGGCTGGGAATTCCTAACCTCAAAATTCAACTCAACCGCCAGCTTGGGTATGTATTTCATATCACCGCGAGCCACTTAGCTAAGGTACCCCCCGAATATCGCCTCCGTCAGCAATTAGCTCAGGGGGTGGCTCGCTTCTCCAGCCCAGAACTGGACCGCCTTAGCGCCGAAATCGCCTCCGCCGAAGAAATCCTGGCCGAACGCGAACCGCTGCTGTATGCCCAGCTGCTCCAAACGCTCAAGCCCTACATACCCCTTCTGCGACGAATCGCCCACTGGGCCGCCGAGGTAGATGTAAGTCTGGCGCTAGCGGAAGTAGCCCATAAGTACCGCTATACGCGCCCTGTATTTACCGATAAGCCGGTCATTACGATTCGTCAAGGGCGCCATCCCGTAATTGAACGCTTTTTACCCCCTCATCAACCTTACCAACCTAATGACCTTCACCTTACGCCGGAGACTAAAATTTTGCTCATTACGGGCCCTAATATGGCCGGCAAGTCAGCCTACATGCGCCAGAATGCGCTAATAATCCTTCTGGCCCAAATCGGTAGCTTTGTGCCAGCGGAGCGGGCAGAGATTCATCCCGTTGATCAGATCCTCACACGCATAGGGGCTTCGGATAATTTAGCGGCGGGCGAAAGTACCTTCCTTGTGGAGATGCAGGAGGCCGCCCAGATTCTGCATCAGGCCACCGACCGAAGCTTTATAGTCCTTGATGAGATCGGTCGTGGGACAAGCACCTATGACGGCCTTGCGATTGCATGGGCCCTTTTAGAGTATCTCCACAATATGCCTAATCGCCGGCCTTGGACCCTTTTTGCCACGCACTACCACGAGCTGACCCAACTTGAGGCCGCCCTGCCCCGCTTGGCTAACTATCACCTTGCGGTAGAGCAACGGGGGAATAAGCTGATTTTTCTGCATCAATTGCGTCGAGGCGCTATGCGGCGCAGTTTTGGCCTGACTGTGGCCGAAATGGCAGGGATACCGCCAGCGGTGATTCGGCGGGCCACTGAGCTGCTGGAGTACCTCCAGCGCCAGTCCGCTTCGGCCTCAGCCACCAGCGATACGCTCTTTTCCTCGCTGCCCGATAAAGAAAGCCAGCTCCGTAAGCACCTTTTAGAGTTGGACCTGAATACGCTCACCCCCATAGAAGCCCTTCTCAAGCTCCAAGAACTGCGCCAGCTTGCCGCCCAGTCATGAAACGGCTAGACCGCTACATCCTGCGCCACTTTCTGGTAAGCTTTTTAGGGAGCCTCCTCCTCCTTGTAGTAGTCCTGATTGCTATTGATGTGGCGGAGAAAATAGATGATTTTATAGCCCGACAGGTGCCTTTTTCGGCCCTTCTGCGGTATTACCGGAATCTCATCCCTTTTTACGCCAATCTTCTTTCACCCCTTATGATTTTTCTATCGGTACTTTTTTTTACGGGGCGTTTGGCTCAGCGTTCGGAGATTGTAGCGCTTTTAGCTAGTGGGGTGAGTTTCTGGCGGATTCTTTGGCCTTATCTAGCCTTAGCTTTCCTATTTAGTTTGGCAAGCTCCGCCCTCCAGCTCTATGTCATTCCGCAGAATGTTCGGCGCATAGAGGAATTTGAATACAAGTACATCAAGAATCGCCTTTACTTTGATCAGCGTCAAGTGCATATAAAGCTCTCGCATGAGGACTATTTTTTCGTGCGGGCTTTTGATCGGTTTGACTGGGTGGGGCAGGAGGCGCATTTGGAGACCTTGAGAGGCCGATATCTGCGGCACCGCTATGTGGCGCAGGAGGTGCAATGGCTGCGCGAGACGGGGCGGTGGCGATTTTTTCAGGTGTGGTACTTTGCGGCGGGTAAGCCGCCACGCTTTATAGCGCAAATGGATACGCTTTTACCGCTGACGCCCGAGGATATTATTCGGTCGGACCTCTATGCGCGCACGATGACGCTGGAGGAGCTATGGGCGGAGTATCAGCGCCAGCGGTATGTGGGGGGCGACATCGCCGATCTTTTGGAGATGGAACTACATGAGCGGATAGCTATTCCTTTAGCCTCTTTGGGACTGACGGCGCTAGGATTTGCCTCTGCCTCGCGCAAGCGGCGCGGGGGTGTAGCCTGGCAAATCGGCCTAGGTCTGGTACTGGCCTTTATCTATGTCTTTCTCCTAGTGATTGCCAAAAGTGCCTTAGGGGGTATTACAGGCTGGGCATGGTTAGGGGTGTGGCTACCTAACCTGCTTTTTTTCACTATAGCAGGGATTTGGCTCCTGCGCGCGCCTAAGTAAGGCTTTGGGCAAGCTGATAAAGCCAAGCGCTGCCTAGCCCCGCCGCCGCACCCAAGACTACTTCCCTCAGCAAGTGGCTTCGGGTAGTGTAGCGCAGATACGCTACCCCCAGCGTACCCACAAGCCAAAGCATAGTGGTAAAAGGGTAGGTAAAAAGATACCAGCTAAAGAAGCCTGTCAGGCCCCCCCAGCCGTAGGTATGAAAGGAATACTCAGTAAACCAGTGGAGAATCAAAGCGGATAGACTCATCCATAAAAAGAAGCCCAGCCAAAGGTGTAAGAGAATAGGGGTAGCGGCGCCCCACAGTAGGAAAATGACAAATGTATGCCATAGAAGAAGGAATCGCCGAGGGGATTTTAGGAGAGCCAAGATATCCCACTGCTCAGGATAGCGATGGAGTTGATAATGAAAAAAACCCCCTAAGCCTACCAGAAGGGCTAAACTCGTTATTATCCACCCTGGATGCCAGCGGCTGTAGTAGGAAATCCATACGACTTCTAACACAATAGGATGAGAGAGGAGGGTAAGCCACGTCGCCCACCTATCTCCATCCGAGAGCCAGTTGTATAGCGTCTGGCCGAAGCCTAGCATAAATGCGGAAGCCTTTCAGGTGCGCTTCAACATAGGCATCCCCTATTTGGCTTATGTAGCCTAAAAGGAAAAGCACTATATACACATCCCTATCTCGTCGGTAGCTTTCCCGAAGGAAGCGGAGATTTTCGGGCATAAGGGTAGGGGAGGAAGCCTGACCCATTAGGCTATGGCGATAGGCCTGACGGTAATAGAGGTACTGTTGATGCGCCTGATAGGCCAGAAAGCCTGTAACTCCTAGATAAGCCCATACAATCGGCGCTTTCCATATAGAGCCGTTATATAACTGGCCGGCGCCAGGTAAAAGGCCACTCAGCCATGCCGCTAAGCGCGGATTAGTGGGGCGTAAAGTATCACCCCCAACAGGGTGGGCTAAAAGCACCCAAATATTCAAAAACCCCAGTTTTTGCATTTTCGCTTCGCCGAGAGCAATGACTAAAATACGCGTTTTACGCCTAGTAACACGCTTGAATGTAGGTGGACCAGCGCACCAGGTGCTCCTTCTTACGCGCGACTTAGCTGAATGGGGGCCTTATGAGACGCGTCTTATCGCTGGGCAGGAACCCTTAGGCGAAAGTAGAGCTACCCCCTGGATAGCTGCCTATGGCGTGGCGGTGGAATTTCTGCCGTCCCTCCAACGCAAACCCAGCTGGCTGAAGGATGTGAGCGCCTTTCTGTGGTTGTGGCGGACCATGCGTCGCTGGCGCCCTCACATCCTCCACACGCATACGGCTAAGGCCGGGGCATTAGGTCGTCTGGCGGCTTGGCTGGTGGGTGTGCCCGTGCGTATCCACACCTATCACGGCCACTCATTTGAGGGCTATTTTTCCCCTGGGTGGTCCTGGGTGTATCGGCTGGTGGAGCGTTTCCTTGCTAGCCTTACTCATCGGATCATCGTTATTAGCGAGCGGCAGCGTCGCGACATCGTGGAGCGCTTTCAGATCGCCCCACCCGAAAAGGTTGTGGTAATTCCCTTGGGCTTTGAACTGGAGCGGCTGGATAACTACGATGCAGCGCGTGTGGCCCGTTTGCGCCGACTCTGGCAGCGCACCGAAAATGAGATTCTTTTAGGGTGGATAGGCCGCCTCGTGCCTATCAAGCGGCTGGATAGGCTTTTTGAAGCGCTGAGGGCGATTCGGGCCCAAGCCCCGCCTTTTCGGCTGGTATTAGTGGGTGAGGGCCCTCAGCGTGCCGCATGGGAAGCCTTGGGAGACAGCCTCGGCCTTCGGGATCTTCTTGTCTGGGTGGGATTGCGTTGGGATATTCCCGAAGTTTTGCGGGCGCTAGATGCCGTAGTGCTTACCTCGGATAATGAAGGGACGCCTGTCAGCCTTATAGAGGCTTTAGCCTGTGGTACGCCAGTAGCGGCTACGCCCGTAGGGGGTATACCCGATTTACTAGAAGAGGGAAAGTGGGGATGGTTGCTCACTGAGCCTTTGGCGGAGAGCCTGCTGGCGTTTTTGCAGCACCTCCCGCAGGCCCGCCAGCAAGCCCAAGCCAGCCAAGCCTATATCCGCCAGCGCTATAGCCACCTGCGCCTTCTAGCAGATATCCATACACTCTACCAGAGCTTTGCGCCTAACTTTGCCGCATGAAGCCCATTCGCTTTGGCACAGATGGCTGGCGGGCTATCATTGCGCGCGATTTTACCTTTGCCAACCTCAGCCGTGTGGTAGAAGGTACAGCCCGCTGGCTTCGCCAGCGGTATAACGCCCCTAAAGTCGCCTTAGGCTATGACTGCCGGTTTATGGCCAGCGAGTTTGCCGAAGCCGCAGCCCAGCAGTTAGCCTCCCATGGCATAAAAGTATATCTCAGCCCCACCTTCGTTTCCACCCCTATGGTCTCCCTGACCACCGTGCAGCATCAAACCCACCTAGGTATTGTACTTACCGCCTCTCACAATCCTCCCTCCTATTTAGGCTATAAGTTGAAGGCTTCCTATGGCGGCCCGGCCCCCGTTTCACTTCTGCAAGAAATAGAGGCTTTTATTCCTCCCGAGCCGGTAGAAGTGCCTGAAGCCTGGGAAGACTACCTCCGCGAGCGCCAGATAGAGATTTACGATATGGAAGCCCTTTACCAGAATTATATCAAGAACCGTTTTGATCTCAAAGCGCTAGCAAGCCTACCCTATCGTATAGGGTTTGATGCCATGCATGGGGCCGGCCAGCGCATCTTTCCTAAGCTCCTTCCTTCGGTATATGCCTTTCGCTGCTCGTACAATCCAAGCTTCGGCGGTGTAAATCCCGAACCTATTCCAAAGAATTTAGGCGATTTCGCTCAATTCATTCGGGAAAAGAATTTAGATTTTGGTTTTGTATTGGATGGCGATGCAGACCGCATTGGCATGATGGGCCCAAAAGGGACTTACATTGATGCGCATCATATTATCCTGCTAGTGCTGCATTATCTTGTGCGCTATCGGGGTATGAAAGGCCGAGTAATCCTAAGCCTCAGCTGCGCTACGCGGGTCGGTGAGTATGCGCGCAAGCAAGGCCTGCCAGTGGAGATTACCCCTGTGGGATTCAAGTACATTGCCGAACGGATGCAAGAAGCCGGGGATACGCTTTTAGGGGCTGAGGAATCGGGGGGCATAGCGCTTCCTTCTCACCTGCCAGAGCGGGATGGCACCTATGCGGCCTTGCTTATTTTGCAGATGCTCTATGAAACGGGGAAGGCGCTGACGGCACTCATAGAAGAGATTCATGAGGTAGTAGGTCCTTTTGCCGTTGATCGGTTGGATTGGCATTTGCCTGAGGCGCGCAAGCAGGAGGCGCTAAGACGACTGGCGCAAAATCCGCCCGACCGCTTTGCGGGCCGCTCGGTGGAGCGGATAGATACCACCGATGGCTTTAAGCTTCATCTGGCCGATGGGTCAGCCATAATGTTTCGGGCTTCGGGTACGGAACCACTTCTACGAATCTACACGGAAGCCGAGACAGCTGCTCAGGCTAGTGCCCTCTTGACGGCGGGACAAGAGTGGGTAATGAGCGGCTAGGGGCTTATTCCGTAGGTTCAAGAAGTAGTTTAGCCAGCCGGGGCAGGGGCGGTTCAGGGTTAGGAATATACCCTAGGGCGAGTTTATCCTGTCCGCCTCCGCGTCCGCCCATTCTTTCTAGGACTTGATGGAGTAGGGTTTTGGCTGCCTCTGGCGCAGCGATGGCTATGTTATAGCCGCCGTTTTCTGGGGTAGCTAGGACGAAGGTGCGTCGGGGGTCGTGGCGCTGGCAGGCTAAGGCTAAATCCCGCAGGGAAACCCCCTTAGGTAGGCGCACCTCTTCTACGAGGGGCCCTTCAGGAGCTGCCTGGGCTACAATCCGCCGGGCCAGAAGGTCTATCCATTGCGCCTGCTGCTGTAATAGGGCCTCTCGCTCCTCCAGGAGTTTTTCCACGCTTTTGACCAAGCTGCCAGCGCTTTTGAGCCGCTGGCTAACCTGCTCTAACTCCTGCAGGCGGCTTTCTACCCATTGAAGGTAGGCTTCGCCAGCTAGGGCCTCTATACGGCGTACCCCTGCCGCTATAGCTGACTCGCTGAGAATTTTGAAGAAGCGCAATCTTAGCGTATTATCCACGTGGGTACCGCCGCACAGCTCGCGGGAGAATTTGCCCCCGAATTCAATCATACGCACCCGTTCGCCATACTTTTCGCCGAAAAGGGCTACCGCGCCTTTCTGAATGGCCTCATCATAGGGAATGTCGCGGTATTCTCGGCGCGGCAGAGCCGCCGCTACTTTCTCATTTACCAGAGCTTCTATATCCCGAATTTCACTGGGGGAGAGTTTTTTGGGATGAGTGAAGTCAAAGCGCAAGCGGTCAGGGCCTACGTAGGAGCCATTCTGCCTAGCATGGGGGCCTAAAATTTCGCGCAGCGCCGCATGTAGCAGGTGGGTAGCGGTGTGATGCACCGCGATTTGTTCGCGCCGGGCGGAGTCTATGCCGGCCAGCCATTCGCCTTCAGGGTGGCGTGGGGGCTCCTTAAGTACATGGATAACCGTATCCTGCTCTTTGTAGGCCTCCAGTACGCGTAGCACTTGGTTGCCCTGTTGAAGGTAGCCGGTGTCACAGACTTGGCCGCCTCCGCCGGGGTAGAAAGGAGTCTCCGCCAGCACCACGTGATAGAGGAGTTCATCCTTAGTTTGGACGCGGCGTAGGCGTAGGATGACCGTGCGCACTTCGTGAAAGTCGTACCCTACAAAGCGCGGCGGCGCTTCCGCATCATGAATCTCAATCCAATCCCCAAAGGCCTTCTGGGTAGCCTGACGGCTGCGGTTTTTTTGCTGAGCTAAAGCCGCCTCAAACCCTTCGGTATCCACTTGGAGCCCCCGCTCGCGGGCAATTACCTGCGTCAGATCCAGCGGGAAGCCATAGGTATCGTAGAGCTCAAAGGCCACGCTTCCAGGAATCTGGCGGGCCTGAGGATTCTGAGCCAAATAGCCTTCTAAGCGTGCCATACCCCGGCCCAGCGTACGCAGGAAGCTCTCCTCTTCGCCGTGGAGGATTTCGGCTATAGTGGTTTGTTGGGCGGGCAGTTCGGGGAATGGCTCGGCATAAAGCTGGGCTAGGGTAGGCACGAGCTGGTAGAGTAGCGGTTCATGGTAGCCTAAGTACTGGTGGGCGTACCGGACGGCGCGCCGCAGCAGCCGACGTAGAACGTATCCCGCACCTACATTAGAAGGTAGCTGACCATCCGCTATGGCAAACGCTAGCGCCCGCACGTGGTCGCACACTACGCGGATCGCCACATCGGTCCAGTGGTCTTTTCCGTAGGCCTTTTGGGTACGACGCTCTACCTCGGCGCGAAGCGCCTGAAAAAGGTCAATATCATAGGTGGATTTCTTGCCTTGGAGGACCATGGCGAGCCGTTCCAAACCCATGCCCGTATCTACGCTTTTGAGCGGCAGGGGTTCCAGGCTGCCATCCATTCGGCGGTTGTACTGGATAAATACGAGATTCCAGAGCTCTATTACTTCAGCATTTCCGGTATTGAGGAGAGGAGTGGCTAAGGAGGTAGGGTCGGCGCGTAGGTCTATGTGGATTTCTGTGCAGGGGCCGCAGGGGCCTGTATCGCCCATTTCCCAGAAGTTATCCTTTCGGCCGAAGAAACGGATGCGCTCAGCCGGCACGAAGCGCTGCCAGAGCTCATAACTCTCGGTATCAGCGGGTAAGCCCCACGCCTCATCCCCTCCGAATACCGTAACGTACAGCCTTTCAGCGGGAATCCCATACACCTGGGTAAGAAGTTCCCAGGCCCAGGCGATGGCCTCTGCCTTGAAGTAGTCCCCAAAGGACCAATTTCCCAGCATCTCAAAGAAGGTGTGGTGGTAGGTGTCGTGGCCTACTTCTTCTAAGTCATTATGCTTGCCAGAAACGCGCAGGCACTTCTGCGTATCCGCTACACGCGGGGCTGGCGGCGGGGCAAACCCTAAAAAGACTTCTTTGAAAGGGTTCATCCCAGCATTTACGAAAAAGAGCGTAGGATCGGTGCGATTCACTAAAGGCGCTGAGGGTACGATGCGATGACCCTTTTGGGCAAAAAAGTCTAAAAAACCTTGTCGTACCTGGGCCGTTTCCCACATAAGGCAAAGATACGCGTATATTTGTGCGGGCATGGGACGAGGAGCTATTCTGAGGGCTCTTCTGCTGGGGGGCTTTCTGTGGGCCCAGTCGGCTAAAGTGCGCGCCCTACTGGCCGAAGCTGAGCGGGAATATTATGTAAATCGTAACCCCGAACGGGCAGCCGAGCTCTTCAAGCAAGTACTTTCCCAAGACCCCCAGAATTTCTATGCGGCTTATCGCCTGGGACGCTGTTATTGGTACACAAACTACACTGAAAATGCTATAGAAGCCTATAAAAAGGCGCTGGCGATAGATAGCCTAAGCAATGACACCATATATTTAGACTTAGGCATGGCCCAGAAGAAAGTGGGTCGGTATGCCGAAGCTATAGTTTCCTTGGAACGGTTTCTGGAGCGGCATAAGGCTAAGGATATCCTGCGCAAGCAGGGGGAAATTGAGCTGGAGGGGTGTCGGCTGGCCCAGAGGCTTTTAGCTCAGCAGCCGGACTACGAGCTGGTACTTCTGCGCGGCGCTAATACCAAAGAAGCGGAGTATGCGCCGGCCCTTTTCGTAGTCAAAGGCGATTCGTTCCTCATTTTTACCAGTCACAGGGCAGGCGGGCAGAGTGCGGGTAGGTTTGGGGAATATGGGGAGAGCGCTTATTCTGACCTGTGGGTAGCCCGTATCAAGGGCGATTCCGTCTCAGGCCCCCAAAACCTCGGCCGCAAAATCAACACACGCGCCAATGATGGCAGTGCCGTAATCGCCCCAGGAGGCCTTACGATGTACTATACCATCTGCGGCCAAGGCACTACCCATAAGTACTGGGGCTGTGGAATCTACAAAAGCACCTTTGATCCCCAGAAGCGCGAATGGGGACCATTTGAAAAAATGGAAGTACTCTCTGGTCAGCGGGAAATAGTAGTGAATTCTCGCGGGAAAAAGAAGCTGGTGCCCACTTACGATGCGCAGCCTACGCTTACCCCTGATGGAAATGTGATGTACTTTATTTCCGACCGGGAAGGCGGTATGGGCGGTACGGATATCTGGTACAGCCGCAAGATAGGCAATGAGTGGAGCGCGCCCGTCCACGCAGGTAAGGTCATCAATACCCCTTTCAACGAAATCTACCCCTACGTAGGTCAGGATGGGAAAACCCTTTACTTTGCCTCCGATGGACATCCGGGCCTAGGGGGCTACGATGTGTTTCGGACCCAAGGCCAATTTTCTACCTGGGAGCCTCCCGTAAATCTAGGCCCACCGCTCAATTCCTCTTATGATGATTTCTCGCTGATATGGATCAAGCAGGATTCCCTCGGAATCGTGGCCTCTAATCGGCCGGGGGGAAAAGGCCGGGATGACCTCTACTATGTGCGTCGCATTCCGCGGGTGAAGATAGAGCTGGCCGTACATGGTACCGTACGTGATGGGAGTACGAAGCTGCCCATCCCGTTTGCTACCGTTACGCTGTACGAGGTACAGGGCGATAAGCTTATCCCCTTGGACACCTTCAATACCGATCAAAGTGCGACCTACCGCTTTACCCTTCAGGCCGGCCGAGACTATACGCTTATCGGAAATGCCCCCGAGTATTTAGCCAATGAAGTCTCGGTCTCCACGAAGGACGCCACAAAGTCTATGGATTTAGAAGCTGATATTGACATTTTCTTGGATCGCATAGAGATTGCTCGGCCTGTCGTGCTTCAAAACATCTATTTTGATTTTGACAAGTATGAGATCCGCCCGGATGCGGCGGCGGAGCTGGATCGGCTGGCCCTCCTTATGGAGCGTAATCCAGGCCTGCGCATTCTCATTGGTGCGCATACGGATACGAATGGAAGCGAAGAGTATAACATTCGCCTTTCCAATAATCGGGCTAAAGCCGTGGTGGAGTATCTTACGAAAAAGGGTATAAATCCTAAGCGTTTGTCTTGGATAGGGTATGGGGAGTCGCAGCCGCTTATTTACCCTGAGCTGTCGGATGCGGACGAGCAGGCGAATCGGCGCGCCGAGTTTCGTATTTTGGACCTAAATTTTGCCGAGCGGTAGGGGATGGGGGCTCCTGCGCTGGAGGTTTCTCCAGAGGAAAGTCCGGGCGTCTGGGAGCAGGCTGCTCTCCGCAAGGAGAGGCTGAAGCGCCGCAAGGCCTTCAGACGGATAGGGCCACAGAAATTATACCGCCCTTTCCAGGGTAAGGGTGAAATGGGACGGTAAGAGCGTCCCTTTAGGCAACCCCCAGCCGACGCAAG